>NZ_CATZBU010000003.1:0-632416 GCF_958405935.1 Ralstonia psammae | reverse complement strand
CGCGCATAGAGCTGGTGTGTCGGTAAAACGTTATTTTTTCACATTCCCAGCGGGCGGCGGGGTTTAGCGTATACAGCGCCCCGCCGCATTTGTTTGTCCTCCCTCCCTGCTTGTCGGCATGACATCTCACGCGATTCTTACGGGCCTGATCAATTTGCTGCTTGGCATGGGCCTTGGCGTGGCGGGCGGTTTGCTCGGCATTGGCGGCGGGCTGATCGCCATTCCTGTGCTCGGCTATCTGTACGGGATGGACCAGCACCTGGCGCAGGGCACTGCGCTGGTGATGATTGCGCCCAATGTGCTGATCGGCTTTTGGCGGTATCACCAGCGGCATCCGGTGCATCTGCGTTCCGTCGCGCTGATCTGCGTGTTCTCGATGGCGGCGACCTACGTTTCCGCGCGCTTTGCAGCCGGGCTGGATGCCCATCTGCTGCATACGGCGTTTGCGGTATTCCTGATCGTGCTGGCGGTCTACTTTGCCTCGCAGCTCAAAGAAAAGCCGCATGCCGCTGACGCCTCGCATGCTGCCCCACATGCCATGCCGGCCGCGGCGCTGCCATTGATGGGCATCGCCAGCGGGGCGATGTCGGGCATCTTCACAGTGGGCGGCGGGTTGGTGGTGGTGCCGGCACTGGTGACCTTCTTCGGCATGCCGCAGACACGCGCCCAAGGCATGGCGCTTGCGCTGGTGGTGCCGGGCTCGTTCATTGCACTGGCCACGTATGGGCATGCCGGCCATGTGGATTGGGGTACGGGCATTCCGCTGGCGGCCGGCGGTATTGCGAGCGTGTCGTGGGGCGTAGCGCTGGCGTATCGGTTTTCAGCGCGGCGTCTGCGTCTGGCGTTCTGCGCTGTGCTGCTGGGTACGGCGCTGATGATGTTGCTGGTCAAGCCAGCCTGATCGACCTGATTTTTCAGCATGGAAGAGGGCATCGTGTTAACGGGCTTCACACAAGTTGCGTGGGCGAGGTGGCTTCCTTATTCTCGCGGGATCAGGCTGGTGGCGGAAACCTCACGGCGCCAGCCAACCCATCCCTCGGAACATCCATGTCTCAAGACCTCAAAGCCCGCCTGGGCGGTGTGCTGGTGCTCATCCTGGGCGCAGTGATTGGCTGGATCTTCATCCTCGGCCCGCTGCACCAGGCGCAGGCCGGTGCCGCCACGGTGTGTTACTCGCTCAAGGCGATGGTGCTGGTGCCGGGCTGCGTGGTGTTCGGGCTGGCGTTTCTGGTGGGAGGCGACAAGCTGGCCTACCGTGATGCCCAACGCAAACGCCTCACGCCCCTGGGCTGGGTGCTCATAGCCTTCTTTGCGGCGGCTTCGGCGTTCTGCTACTGGTGGTTCAAGCAGCAGTTTGCGGCGCTCGGCTACGCCAGCTGATACCCGATCGACGTGGACACCTTCGACGACGATCTGACGCGGTTTGCCGCCCACGGCGCTGAGCCACTGCCGGCCGCCGTTGAGCAAGGCCATGTCGAGCACGACGGCGCGCGCATCTGGTATGCCACCTTCGGTGCCGGCAAGCCCGTGATCCTGCTGCATGGCGGGCTTGGCCACGGCGGCAATTGGGGGTATCAGATTTCGGCACTCATGACCGCAGGCTACCGGCCCATCGTCATCGATAGCCGTGGGCACGGCCGCAGCACGCGCGACGCACAGCCTTACGCCTACACGCGCATGGCTTCCGACGTGCGGGCCGTCATGGATGCGCTGCACATCGACCGCGCCGCCTTCATCGGCTGGAGCGACGGTGCTTGCGTTGCGCTCACCCTCGCCATGCAGACGCCGGAACGCGCCACGGGCGTGTTCTTCTTCGGCTGCAACATGGACCCAAGTGGCGCCAAGCCTTTCGTACCCACGCCCGTCATCGACCGCTGCTTCGTTCGCCACCAAAAGGATTACACCGCGCTGTCATCCACACCGGACGACTTCGATGCATTTGTCGCAGCCGTCACCGAGATGATGCAGACGCAGCCGAACGCGACGGCCGCGGAGCTGGCAGCGACCCGCGTGCCGGTGACCATCGCGCAGAGCGAGCACGACGAGTTCATCCGGCCCGAACACGCGCGCTATCTGGCGCGGACCCTTCCTGGTGCACAGTTTGTGTTGCTGCCGGGCGTGAGCCATTTCGCGCCGTTGCAGCGACCGGCGTTGTTCAACGACGCCGTGCTCGCGTTTCTGCACGCACTTCCTCAGCCGTAGGTCGACTCGAAGCTCCGCGCGTTTGCTCAACAGTGGCGCCGCGCGTTATCCACAGAAACAGTGGGTAAGCCTGTGGATAACGATGCGCGACCGCGATACCACGCGGTTCGCAGTTCCTTGCTGACTGCGTAGGCAGGCAGGCGCGACGCGGGGGTGTTGCGTCGCTGCCGATGGCATTGCGCGCTTAGCTGCTCGTGCCGGGCGTGCCGTACGTTGCCTTGATCGCCTTGTGCCGGGCTTCCATTTCCTGACGCAGGGTGCGGCGCTGCTGCGCGGCTTCGAAGCGTTCCTTTTCTTCGGCGTTGGCGGGCGCGAGCGGCGGCACGTCGGCCGGTTTGCCGTCGTCATCCACGGCCACCATCGTGAAGTAGCAACTGTTGGTATGGCGCACGACCTGGTTGCGGATGTTCTCCGTGACGACCTTGATACCGATTTCCATCGACGTGCGGCCGGTGTAGTTGACCGACGCGAGGAACGTCACCAGCTCGCCCACGTGAATCGGCTGGCGAAACACCACCTGATCCACCGACAGCGTCACGACGTAGCGGCCGGCGTAGCGGCTCGCGCACGCATAGGCGACCTGATCGAGCAGCTTGAGAATGTGACCGCCGTGCACGTTGCCGGAAAAATTGGCCATGTCGGGCGTCATCAGCACGGTCATGCTGAGCTGGTGGGATTGCGTATTCATGGGGGCGTTGAAGCTGGAATGATGGGGAAAGCAGGGTGCGCAGAAATGGGTACGCAGCAGGCCGTCATTGTGCCGTGCTCGACTCAACTTGTGCTGCATCGCGCGAAATTTGATGGCATCGCGCTACACTAGCGGCTTGCGCAGCCAACGATTTTTTCAGCCCGTCCTTTTTCCATGCACCGATTGCTGACCCGCCTCCTGCTCTGGCTGGTTGTCCTGGCACTGCCCCTGCAAGGGTTTGCCGCGACGGCCATGATGGCGCGCGGCGGTGCAATGGACGATGCGATGGTTGCCATGGCAATGCCGGATGACGGCACAGTCATGTCCGATGCCTGCCATGAGCACGAAGATGCCCTGGCCGCCGGCGCCGACTCGAAAGCGCCGGCACAGTCGCACTGCAAGACCTGCCCGATCTGCGCGGCCTGTTCGCTCGGTTCGGTCGTCCCCCTGGCTGCCAGCCTTGGTGTGCCGCTGATCAAGCTGCCGGCCGCTGCGCCGCGCGGCCTCGCTGTTTCCTTCCGCAGCTTCATTCCCGAAGCGCTGCAACGTCCACCCTCGATTCGCGTTTGACGCCACCAGTCCGTCCATAGAACGGACTGGCCTCTGGTTTGACGGCTCCGTGCACCACGTGCAGCCGTACGTCATCACGCTTGATCGAGGTTTCTCATGCTTTTCACACGATGGTTCGTGGCCGCCGCGCTGCTGGCCCTGGCGCCGCCATGGGTATTGGCGCAGGGCGCGGCATCTGCGCCGGCGGCAACTGCGCCTGACCCTCTGAATGCGGATGCGGCGGTGCCCGCCGTGGCCGCGCCGCACACATTCGACAGCTACCACGCGTATCGCGATACAGGCCCCGCACCTTGGCGCGAGACCAACGCTGCCGTGAGCCCCACGCCGGACACCGCCGCACACGGCGGCCACGCGGGGCCCGCCATGCCCGCGAGCGCTCCAGCCGCCACCTCCACCAAGCCTGCCGGCAAATCCATGCCCGGCATGCACCACCACTGAGGAGGCACCGTGCTCAATCCATCCACACGCCGCCTCGTCCTGTGCGCGCTGGCTGCCACGCTGCTGCTCGGCGGCTGCGCCACCATCACGCAAGACAGCGGCTTCAAGACCGTTGCCGATGTGGCGCGCGACCGGCTCGGCAAGGACGCCACCTGGCAGCGTTCTCCAGAAGCACGCGACAGCGCCGCGCAGCGTACGCGCGAGCTGCTCGCCCAGCCGCTGACGATGGACAACGCCGTGCAGATCGCACTGCTGAACAACCGTGGCTTGCAGGCTTCGTATGCAGAGCTGGGTCTATCCGAAGCCGCGCTCGTGCAGGCCAGCCGCCTGCCCAATCCCGGCTTCAGCTTCAAACGCACACGCAGCGGCGACGATCTGTCGATCGAGCGCACGTTCTCGCTGTCGTTCCTGAGCCTGCTGACGCTGCCGATGGCCACGCGCATCGAAGGCCGTTACTTTGAGCAGACCAAGCTGCTGGTGGCCAACCAGATGCTGCAGGTGGCCGCCGATACACGTCGCGCGTATGTCAATGCCGTGGCGGCCGAGCAATCCGCGCGCTATGCGGAGCAGGTTCAGCAAGCCGCCGAAGCCGGTGCCGAGTTCGCCAAGCGTCTGGCTTCCGCAGGCAACTTCAGCAAGCTTGATCGCGCACGTGAACAAGCCTTCTATGCGGAGGCCACCGCCACCCTCGCGCGCACGCGTCAGCAGGCGCAGGCCGAGCGCGAGGCGTTGATCCGCCTGCTTGGTGTGTGGGGCGCAGAGACCGCCTTCAGGTTGCCTGAACGGCTGCCCGACCTGCCGAAGGATCGCCCTGAGCTGCAACAGATCGAGGCCTACGCGCTGCGCAACCGGCTCGATATCCAGGCGGGCAAGCTGCAGGTCGAGGGCTTGGCATCGTCGCTGGGGCTCACGCAGGCAACGCGCTTCATCAACGTGCTTGACCTCGGCTACGTGCGCAACAGCCAATCCAACGCGCCCCGTGAAACGGGTTATGAGATCAGCATCGAGATCCCGCTATTCGACTGGGGCGGCGCCCGCGTTGCGCGTGCGCAGTCGATCTACATGCAGGCTGCCGATCAGCTTGCGGACACGGCTGTGCGCGCGCGTTCCGAAGTGCGTGAGTCATACGTGCGCTACCAGACCGCATACGATCTCACGCGGCATTACCGCGACGAGGTGGTGCCCGTGCGCAAGAGCATCTCCGACGAGATGCTGCTGCGCTACAACGGCATGCTCGTGAGCGTGTTTGAGCTGCTGGCCGATGCGCGCGAGCAGGTGAATGCCGTGAACGGCTACATCGACGCGCTGCGCGGTTACTGGATTGCGCAGACCGATCTGCAGATGGCGCTGGGCGGTAAGTTGCCGCCGGCCGAGGCGAACGAAACCGCCTCTGCGCCGAACTCTCCTCAAGGACATTGAACATGGTTTCCCGACGTCAATTTCTCGGCGGCACGGGCGCGGCCATGCTGGGCGCGGCCATGGTCTCGCGCGCCGGCGCTGCCTCGCTGCCCGAAGCGCTGCTGCAATCGAAGCCCGCCACCCAGCCGCCGCTCGCACCGCCCAATGGCCGCCCCTACAACCCCGTCGTCACACTCAACGGCTGGACGCTGCCGTGGCGCATGCGCGGCGGCTGGAAGGAGTTCCACCTGGTGGCCGAACCCGTCGAGCGCGAATTCGCGCCCGGCATGACGGGCCACCTGTGGGGCTACAACGGCCAGAGCCCCGGCCCGACGATCGAATGCGTGGAAGGCGATCGCGTGCGCATCTTCGTCACGAACAAGCTGCCCGAGCACACCACGGTGCATTGGCACGGCATGATCCTGCCCGCCGGCATGGACGGCGTGGGAGGGCTGTCGCAGCCGCACATTCCGCCCGGCAAGACTTTCGTCTACGAGTTCGAGATGAAGAAGTCCGGCACCTTCATGTACCACCCGCATTCCGACGAGATGGTGCAGATGGCGATGGGCATGATGGGTTTTATCGTCGTGCACCCGAAAGACCCGGCGCAGCACCGTGTGGACCGCGACTTTGTCTTCCTGCTTGCCGCGTACGACATCGACCCCGGTTCATACACGCCGCGCGTGGCCCAGATGACCGACTTCAACATGTGGACGTGGAACAGCCGCGTCTTCCCCGGCATCGACCCATTGCCCGTGCGCCTGGGCGACCGCGTGCGCATCCGCATGGGCAACCTCACCATGACGAACCATCCGATGCACGTGCATGGCCACACGTTCGAGGTGGCCGGCACCGACGGCGGCTGGGTCCAGCCCAGCGCGCGCTGGCCCGAGGTGACGACCGACATTGCCGTGGGCCAGATGCGCGCCATCGAGTTTGTCGCTGACAACCCTGGTGACTGGGCCTTCCACTGCCACAAGTCGCACCACACGATGAACGCCATGGGGCACAACGTGCCGACCATGATCGGTGTGCAGCAGAAAGACCTTGCCAAGAAGATGAACGCGCTGGTGCCCGACTACATGGGCATGGGGCAGGCCGGCATGGCCGACATGGGCGAGATGGAAATGCCGCTGCCCGACAACACGCTGCCGATGATGACGGGGCAAGGCCCATTCGGCGCCATCGAAATGGGCGGCATGTTCACGGTGATGAAAGTGCGTCGCGATCTGCCGCGCAACAGCTATGCAGACCCCGGTTGGTACAAGCACCCCAAGGGCACCGTCGCCTACGAATACACCGGCAACGGCATCGACGACTGAGCGATGCCTGAATCCACATCCACGATGAGACCGACCATGCAATCCAATCTGATCCGTTCCACCCTCCTGGCCGCGCTGATGTCGATGGCCGCCATCGCTCACGCCTCTGGCGGTCATGCCGGCGGGCATGACCACGACGATGCTGCCATCGGCGAACCCGGCGACGCTGCGCGCATCACGCGCACCGTGCGCGTCGACATGGCCGACACCATGCGCTTCACGCCCGCGCAGATCACCGTGCAGCGCGGCGAGACGATCCGCTTCGAGGTCATCAACCGTGGCCAGGTGCGGCACGAGATGACGCTCGGTACGCCGGCCGACCTCGTCGCCCACGCAGAGCAGATGCGTAAGCACCCCGAGATGGAGCACGCCGACGCCAACGCCGTGACCGTTGACCCGGGCCAGCGCGGCGAGATCGTCTGGCACTTCACGCGCGCAGGCTCGGTCGAGTTTGCGTGTTTGCAGCCCGGACATTTCGAGGCCGGCATGCGCGGCGCCGTGCAGGTGCGCGGCAACAAATCCTGATCTCTCCCCAACCATGTCTTTCGACAAGGAGCCCAATATGTTCCGTCACGCCCTCATGCTGACCGCGCTGCTGGCCGGTGCACCGTTTGTTCACGCGGCCGAAGACGCCGCTTCCGCGCCGGCGGTCTCCGCCACCGCACCCATGTCCGAAGGCGAGATCAAGAAGATCGACACCGCTGCCGGCAAGCTGACCATCAAGCACGGCCCGCTCGACAACCTCGGTATGGAGCCCATGACGATGGTGTTCAGAGTCCAGGATCCGGCGATGCTCACCAAAGTGCAGGTCGGCAGCAAAGTGCGCTTTGTCGCCGAGAAGATCAACGGCGCACTGACCGTGACTGCGTTGGAAGTGCAGTAATACGCAGGCAGGCGGGCACTCGCTCGCCTGCTTGGGCTTCAACGCCGTGGGCGAGCCCGACGTGACGGGTTGGCCTCGGACGACAGAAAAGTGTGACGCCATGACAACGGCCAAGCGACCGGGAGTCAATCCAGTATGGGAGCCGGCCCTTTGCCTCCAAGAATCGGAATGAGTCGCAAGATACTTACGGTAAAGTGAGGCCCGCTGCGGATGCGAGTGGCAATTGGGGTCGATGTGCTGCCTGAAGAGGGAAGCGCCATCGGCGGCACCGTGCGTCGGCGGCGAGCAGAAAGTGGGCCATGTGGCGCTTGCATCTGCGTGTGGGGGCTGGGACTTTTCGCCCGAAAAGCGACGCCCCTGGGTTTAAATTTCCGCGGCATCTTTTGGTTCATGCGTCATCTCAAATACCGCTTGAGCAGAGTCTCTGCAAGAAAATTCTGGTATTACTTTTCAAATGCCTCAAGTCATTTTCTGGCCCGCGCTACCAAAAATGGAAGAGCCGAGACTCTTCTGAAACGCAAAGGTGGCCACAGTGGCATGCAGGATGTCATCGATCGATTGAGTTATTACAACTCGGTTTCAAAGTCCTTCGACCCGAGCCACAATGCGGTGGAGTATTCAAATTTCTTGTTGAAATCCTCAACAAGCACCATCGTGAACAAGGGGTGTGAAATAGGCAGCACCTATTTCTATGACCTTGTCGATCTGATGGACTATTTTGGACCGGGCTACAGCTTTGACTACGACTGCGGAGATGTGACTGCCGAGCCGAGCCATCCGGCGTTCGTGAAGAGTCGTCCCATCAAGAGCAGTTCCCATAATGGGATTCTCTTGAAGCTGGACGCCATCCGGCATTTTTCGCTGGCACGCGACACGATCCATTTCCACGACAAGAAGCCAATGGCGGTTTTTCGTGGTCCTTGCCACCAGGAACATCGCAAAGCGTTTGTCGAACGGTGTCATGACCTCGCAAACGTTAATATTGGCGATACTCGAAAATCGGAGCTTGGGAAAGCAACTTACAAATCCCCCATGACGATTGCCGAGCAGTTGCAATACAAATTTATTGTGAGCGTCGAGGGGAACGACGTTGCAACCAACCTGAAATGGATCATGTCATCCAATTCGCTTTGCTTCATGAGGCGGCCCCGGTATGAGACATGGTTCATGGAGGGGCGGCTGATTCCGGATGTGCATTATGTCTTGCTGAAGGATGATTATTCAGACCTGCAGGAGAAAATGGAGCATTACCGGAAATACCCTGGCGATGCATTGGCGATCATCCGCCGCGCCAATCAATGGGTGGCGCAGTTCATGAACCGCGACCAGGAACGCCTGCTCGGTTTGATGGTGATCGCAAAGTATTTCCGGCTGTCTGGCCAGCAGGCGTTTTGGTAAAGCGCGAGCAGGGCAACGCCTACCGCGTTTGATCCTGCGCAGGCTCGTCGTATGTCGGGCCTGCAACGCATCCGGCGGCGCGTTACACTCGTTTTCTTTCGCCGTCTCCGTACGCTTTTCCGCCATGCCTGCGTTTGCCCCCACCGCCGCCGCCCACGCACAGCCGCTTTCCGACGAGCAGCGCGCCTTCTTCCATGAGCACGGCTACGTCGTGTTGCGCGGCTTCGCCAGCCAGCAGGTGAGCGCCGCGTTGCTTGCGGCCGCGCAGGACGGGCTGGCCCATGCAGCGGCCCCGCTAGAGCTGGAAACCGACGTCGGTTATGCCGGAGCACCCGCCTCGCGCGAAGCCGAGGGGGGGCAAACGGTGCGCCGCCTGCTCGATGCCGATTCTCGCGGCACGCCTTATACGGAATGGGCGCGCGACCCGCGGGTGGCCGGCGCGATCGCACAATTGATTGGTAGCCCCGTGCATCTTTCGCTCGCGCACCACAACTGCGTGATGACCAAGCACCCCGCCTTTGGCACGGCCACACATTGGCACCGCGATAGCCGCTACTGGTCGTTCGCACGCAACGAGCTGGTGTCGTCGTGGCTGGCCCTGGTGGAGGAGACGGTCGACAACGGTTGCCTGTGGGTGATTCCCGGCAGCCACACGCTTGACCTGCCCGCCGACCGGTTCGACGCCAAGCTGTTCCTGCGCCAGGAGCTGCCGGAGAACCGCGCGCTGATCGACACCGCGCGCCCCGTGCCACTGCTGCCCGGCGACGTGCTGCTCTTCCACTGCAACACGTTCCATGCAGCCCGTGCCAACCAGACGGGCGCCGTCAAATTCTCGGCGGTATTTACGTATTACGGCCCCAATAACCATCCGTTGCCTGGCACGCGCTCGGCTGCGCGCCCCGATCCTCTGGTCGGTTGAGGTGCGCCCTCCCCCATTTGTAGGTGAGCGGCGGACAGATTTGTGTCACAGCCCTTTGCTAAGGTGGGCTTCCAACGATCACAAACGGGGAACCCACAATGTCCATTCAGGAAGTGACACATGGCGCGCATGTCATCGTCGTTGATCCGCTGCAACGCGACGATCATCGTTGGATGGCCCGTTTCCAGATCTGTCGCGCCGGCTGCATCGTGTGTGACTGGGAAGACGTTGAGATGCCGGAGGGCTTCATCTCCGCCCAGCTTGCGTTGAGCGCCAGTGTGCTGTTGGCCGAGCACCGTCTGTCCAGCTTGCCGCACTAGCACCTCCACAGCGCGCCCGCTGAGCCCCCGGGCGTTCGAGTCACCGCGTTCCGTGTGATTTCCCTCCAGCTGTGATTCACTCATCGCCCGCAAGCGACCGTTTGCGCCCCGGCATCCGCACTTCGTCGCATCCTCGCTGACCGCCACAGAGTGCCCGCCTACATTGCCTCCTGACCCGCCGGCCTACCAACGCATCGCCGGCCACTCAGGAGACGTTCATGACTGCCATGTTTTCTCTGCCGCGCGCTGCGCTGGCCCTGATGCTGACAGCACTTGCCGCAAGTGCATCCGCCGCCACGCTTACTGTGGTGGTGGAAGGCGCGCAAGGGCGCCAGGGCGCGGTGCGTGCCGCGATGTTCCGCGACAGCGCCAGCTGGCTCAAGCCCGATTCGGCCATCCGGGCGGACATTGCTGCGCTCGATGGCGTGTCGGGCGCGAGCGTCACCTTCGTATATCCGGATTTGCCGGCGGGGCGCTACGCGTTGTCGGTCTTTCATGACGTCAACAATGACGCCAAGCTCGGCACCAACCCGGCCGGCATTCCCATCGAGCCCTACGGTTTCAGCCGCGATGCACGCGGCCGCTTTGGCCCGCCCGCATTTGACGATGCCGCCATCGACGTGCAGGGCGACCTGCGCGTGACGATTCACCTGCATTGATGTTGAGCGAGGGCCCGTCATGCAACGCCGATCTTTCCTTGCGGCCTTGGGCGCCGCACCGTTTGGCTTGACCCTGACCGACGTCACGGCCGCCACCTCCGACGCGTGGGCTGCGGGGTTTGCTGCAGCACGTGCGCAAAACCCGTGGCTGGCGGGGTACCAGGGGGTCAGTGCCGACATGCCGACCCGCGCGCTGGAGGTGGAGGGGGCGTTCCCGCCAGCGTTGCGCGGCGCGTTCTACCGAAACGGCGCAGCGCGGCACGAGATCGGCGGCGTGCGTTACCACCACCTGTTTGATGGCGACGGCATGATCCAGCGTTACGACATCAGCGAGCAGGGCGTCACGCACCGCGGCGTGTTCGTGCGCACCGACAAGTTTGTCGCCGATACCGCCGCCGGCCGGCCGTTGCGGGCGACTTTCGGTACCGCCAACCCCGACATGGAGCCGGTCGCTTCGCCCGACAGCATCAACGTGGCCAACACCAGCCTGGTGATGCACGGCAACGAGATGCTCGCGCTGTGGGAAGGTGGCTCGGCCACGCGTGTCGATCCGGATTCGCTACGTACGCTGGGGGTGCAGACCTGGCGCGACGACTACAAGGGCATGCCGTTTTCTGCCCACCCGAAAGTCGAGCCCGACGGCACGCTGTGGAACTTTGGCGTGAGCAGCGCGGCCGGTCTGCTGACCGTCTATTGCGTGGGCGCGGACGGTGCGCTGAAGCGGGTGGAATCTGTCAAGGTTCCGGATGTGGCGATGGTGCATGACTTTGCCGTGACGCAGCGCCACCTGGTGTTTCTGCTGCCGCCGTTCGTGTACGACATGGAACGCTCGCACGCTGGCATGTCGTTTCTGGATTCACATGTCTGGCGGCCGGAGCTGGGCATGCGTGTGCTCGTGCTCGACAAGGACGATGTCACGCGCATGCGTTGGCTGCAGTTGCCACCGGGCTTCGTCTTCCATCTGGGCAATGCATGGTCGTCGCCGGATGGGCAGGAGGTCCATCTCGATTACATCCGCTCGGACGATGCCACGGTCGTCACCACGTCGCTGCGCGAATTGATGCGCGGGCAGATACGCCCATCGCCCGGCGCGCGCCTCACGCAAGTGCATCTGAATCTGCGCACTGGCCGCGCCGAGCAGTTCAGCACCGAGCATGTGGCCGAGTTCCCAAAAATCGACACGCGCCGCACCTCGCAGCGTCATCACGCGTTGTTCATGGTGGCCCACACGGCGCCGTCGTCGAATGGCAGCCCGCACGCGCTGCACGGCTTTGACACTGTCATGCGCGTCGATACGGATTCGGGGCAGGTGCAGCAGTACCGCTTTGGACACCGCACGCTGGTGGAAGAGCACGTGTTCGTGCCGGCCTCGGCCAGCGCCCGCGAAGGCGAGGGCTGGCTGGTGGGCACGGTGTTCGATGTGGACGCCGGTTGCACCAGCCTGACGGCGTTCGATGCGCAGCATGTCTCTGCGGGGCCTGTCGCCAAGGCGAGCCTGAACGGCGTGGCGCCGCTCGGCCTGCATGGGCTGTTTCGTGCGGCTTAGGGGCCGTGGCCTGTCAGAGCGGGTGCGTCAGCAGGCCGTAGATTGTGCGCACACCGCTCACGTAGTTACCCATCCGGAGGTTTTCGTTGGCAGCATGCTGATTGTTATCGGCGTTGACCAGAGGGATGATCGCGAACGGCACCTGCAGCACGCCGACGATTTCTGCGGTGGGCACGGTCCCCCCCATCATGCGGATGCGGACCGGCGCCGGGTTGGCCCCAAAGCTGTCGGTCAGCGATTTGTAGGCCCATGTGCCCACTGCCGAATCGATTGGTGAGCCCGCGGCATCCGCGCCCTCGCTCTGATACGTGAAGGTGGCCAGTTTGTCGTAGCGGCTGCGCTCTTCGTCGGTCGGGGCGTTCTTTACGAGGTGGTAGCCCTGGCGCTCGATGTGCTGCTCGATCAGCTTGCCGAGGTAGGCCGCGCTGGAGTCTGGCGTGGTTCGGAGGTCGAGTTCGGCGACGGCCTTGTCGGGCACGATATTCGCCACCTTGTCGCCCACGGCCGCAGAAGCCATGCCGCGCACGTTCAATGACGGGTACTGCATCGCCTCCTGGTAGTTGGCGCCGACCTTGTCGGCATGCGCGATGCCCAGGCGCTTGTTGAGCGCCGCCTGGTCGTCGGGCACGGCAGCCATGATCTTGCGGTCAGCCTCGCTGATCTTGACGTGGTCGTAATAGCCCGGCACCGTCACCCGGCCCTGATCGTTCTTCATCGATGCCAGCAGGTTGGCCAACTGCTGGGCCGGGTTGCGGGCGTAATTGCCGTAGTGCCCGCTGTGCAACGGCACCTTTGCGCCGTAGACGGTGAGCCTGGCTTCGGCCGCGCCACGGTTGCCAAAGACCAGTGTCGGCAGGTTGCTCGCATGCATGGGGCCGTCGTGGATGACGATGGCGTCGCAGCGCAGCAGTTCGCGGTTTGCCTGCATCACCTTGCTGATCGACGGCGACCCTTTCTCTTCCTCGCTGTCGAGAATGATCTTGACGTTGACGGCCGGCTGAGCGCCGCTGGCCTTGAGTGCGTCGATGGCGGTCAGCATCATCATGATCGGGCCTTTGTCGTCGGCGGACGACCGGCCGAAGACACGCCACTCCGGATCGAGCGGGCCGCTGAAAAGCTGCGCCGAGTCGATTTCTTCCCAGTTGCCCTGGGCGGTCTTGTGCTTGAGCACGGGCGTCCACGGGCTCTTCTGCGCCCACTGCGCGGGAATCACCGGCTGGCCGTCCAGGTGCATGTAGAACAGCACCGTCTTGCGGGCAGCATCCGGGTTCGGCAGTTCGGCATAGAGCATCGGCTTGCCGTTGTTCGCCAACTGCTTTGTGGTGAAGCCCCGCTTGCGGAACGCCTGCTCCAGCCAGTCGGCATTCTTGCGGACGTCTTCCGGTGCGATGGCGTCGTTGGGCAGGGAGAGCAGCTCGAAGTACTCGCGGTAGCTTGCCTGGGCCTGGCGTTCGGCGTCTGCCGCAGAGAGTTCGGCGGCGCCGCTCAAGCCAGCGGCACCGAGCATGAGGGCAGGCACCCACGCCCGAAGGCGATGGGATGCACGGTGCGCGGCAGTTTGGCGGGCGGCTAGCTGAAGGGGCATCTGGGTACTCCGCTGATCGGACAGTTCCGCATGAGTCTGAGCACACCACACCTTTTTGACCATTAGAATTTTCTTGGGATATCTTTGCGTTTTCTGCAAAGCAAAAGGGCCTCGCGCCCACGTCGCCTATGTCATCCCATCGCCTGCAGGAGACGTCCCTTCGCTATTTTCTAGAGGTTGTGCGCAGCGGTTCGTTGACGGAGGCGGCCGCGCGCCTGCATGTCAGCGCATCGGCCATCAGCCGGCAAGTGGCGATACTTGAAGAGTTGTTGGGCGTGCCGCTGTTCGAGCGTCAACCGCGCGGCATGACGCCCAGCCCGGCAGGCGAGCTGCTGGCCGCGCATGCGCTGCGCGGGGCACTGGAGGCCGAGCGCGTGGTCTCGGATATTCAGGGCCTGCAAGGGCTGCAGCGCGGGCGTGTGCGCATTGCGTGCTCCGATGGCTTTGCGATTGAGTTTGTTCCACGGGCCATCGTGGCGTTTCGCGAGCAGCATCCGGGCATTCAGTTCGACCTGCGCGCCGAAGAACCCATGCGCGTGACCGAGGCGGTCTTGCGCGGCGACGTCGACATCGGCTTGACCTACAGCCGTGCCGCTGTGCACGGCATCCGCGTGGCGTACCAGCAGCGTGGCTCGGTGTTTGCCATCATGCGGCCCGACCACGCGCTGGCGAAGTTCAACAGCGTGACGCTTGCGCAGATGCACCCATTTCCGATTGCGCTCTCGGGGCCCGACAACACGGTGCGCCAGTTGTTCGACATGGGCTGCAGTCATCGCGGGCTCGTGTTCGAGCCGGTGCTGGTCAGCAATCGCTTCGACGGGCTGTTGAGTTTCGTGCTGCACGGCGGCGGCCTGGCCATCGCGGGAGAGATCACGGTGCGCGATCGCGTGCGGCGCGGTGAGTTGCATGCCGCTGAGATTCGCGAGCGCGGCATGCGTGGGCGGACAGTGGAGCTGCAGACCCTGGCGGGCCGCACCTTGCCCGAGGTGGTCCGGGTGTTTCTGGAATTCCTGCGCCAAGCGCTGCCGGAGCAGCGCCTGCGCTGACCCGCGCTATCGGAACGCGGGCTCGTCAAAGCTGCGCAGCTTGCGCGAGTGCAGCGCTTCAACGCCGCTTTCGCGCAGCAGGCGCACGGCCTCCATGCCGATATCCAGGTGCTGGCTGACACGCTGGCGGTAGAACAGGTTGGCCATGCCGCGCAGCTTCAGTTCGCCGTGCAGCGGTTTGTCCGACACGCACAGCAGGGTGCCGTACGGCACGCGCAGACGGAAGCCGTTGGCGGCAATCGTGGCGCTTTCCATGTCGATGGCAATTGCGCGCGACTGGTTGAAGCGCGTGTACAGCGCCTGGTACTTCAGCTCCCAGTTGCGGTCGTCGGTGGAGACCACCGTGCCGGTGCGCATGCGCGATTTCATGTCGGCGCCGGAGAGCCCCGTGATGCGCGCCACCGCTTCCTGCAGCGCCACCTGAATCTCGGCGATGGGCGGCACGGGCACCCACGGCGGCAGGTCCTGGTCGAGCACGTGGTCGTCGCGCACATAGGCGTGCGCCAGCACGTAGTCGCCCAGCTGCTGCGAGCGGCGCAGTCCGCCGCAGTGGCCGATCATCATCCAGCAGTGCGGACGCAGCACGGCCAGATGGTCGGTGATGGTCTTGGCGTTGGACGGGCCCACGCCGATGTTCACCAGTGTCACGCCCAGGCGGTCTTCGCGCACCAGGTGGTAAGCGGGCATCTGCGGGAGGCCCTTGATGCGGTGCGAGTCGTCCGGCGCGGGCGTGCCGAGTTCGTGTTCGGTGTCGCCCGGCTCGACAAAGCGGATGTAGCCCTCGTCGTTGCCGTCTTCCATGAGCTTGCGGCCCAGGGCGGCAAACTCATCGACGTAGCGCTGGTAGTTGGTAAACAGCACAAAGCGCTGGAAGTGCTTCGGATGCGTGGCGGTGTAGTGGTACAGGCGCTGCAAGGCCAGGTCGACCCGCTCGGCGGTGAACATCGACAGCGGCTGCGGCTCGTCGCCAATCGGGCGATAGGTGCCGTTGGCAATGGAGTCATCGATCTGCGCGAGGTCGGGCAGCATGAACGCGCCACCGAGCGCGCGTGCCTGTTCGGGCGTGATGTCCACGGTGGATGCCTCCACCACGAACGGCAGCGGGATCGGCCGGTTGCTCACGCCCACCACGACGGGGCTGTTGTGATAGTGCAGCAGGCGTTCGATCTGCACGCGGTAGTAGTCGCGGAAGAGGTCCGGCCGCGTGAGCGTCGTGCCGTACACACCCGGATACGCCACCGTGCCCCATGCCGGCCGCGCGTCGCTCACCAGCGTTTTCGGGTCGACGGTGATGCCGAGGTAGGGGTAGCAGGCAGAGAGGTCTTCGCTGCAATCCTCACCGCGCGCAAAGGCGTGGAAACGATCGCGAATCGCTTGCGCAGAGCGCTCGTAGATGGCGGTGATGCGCTCGACAGCGGTGTTGGCGTCGGTGCAGATCGCCAGGTCGTGCGCGGGATAGAGATGGGCGGTGGCGCGGGTATCGGTCATGTTTGGATGATACCGACGTTTTGTGAACGCAAGATAGCGGTGTGGCCTAAGTCACGGCATCTGAAGCGGGGCGTTCGCGCCAGCGCAAGAAGCGCTGCCAGGTCGACACACGGGCCGGTTGCGCCACGGGTGTGCCGGCGCCAGAGCGCAACCATTTGGGCAGCGCTTCAATGCCACTGCACAGCAGGAAATACAGGGCGGCCACCGCGCCAAATACTTCGGCCGGATACGCCACCGTGCGGCTGTTGACCTGGCTGGCGGCGGTTGACAGTTCCACGACGCCCACGATGTAGGCGAGCGAGGTGTCCTTGACCGTCGACACCCACTGATTGGCCAGCGACGGGAGCATGATGCGCCACGCCTGGGGCAGCACCACGGTCAGCAACGCCTGCATGGGCGACATACCCAGCGCCAGTGCCGCGTTGCGCTGTCCGGCACCGACGGCGCGCAACCCGGCTTCCATGCTCTGCGTGATGTAGGCAGCGCCTACGGCGGCAAGCGCGGTGACGACCGTGGCCGTTTCCGGCACCGCAACGCCCAGCACCATCGGGATCAGGAAGTAGGCCCAGAACATCAGCATGAGCACGGGAATGGCGCGCAGCGTGGCCAGCAGCCCGCGCAGCAGATGCGCCAGCCGGCGCAGGCCGGGCGTGGCGTCGAGCCGGTCCAGCAGCAAGGCGCCACCCACACCCGCCGCCGTGGCGGTCACGCAGGCCCACAGCGCCATCCACAACGTGAGCGCCGCTCCGGCCAGGGGGCCGGTCGGATACGGGCCCACCAGCAGGTAGCGCAGGTGCAGGAGCACGGCTTCCATCGTCACGAGGGGGCTCCGGCCGACGCAATCTGCGCTGGCGCCCGACCAAGCCGCCGTAGCGCTATCGGCGCGGCCCATTGCAGCAACAGAATCGCCCCGGCATAGAGCACGGTTGCCACGGCAAAGGCCTGGAAAGCGAGCAGCGTGTCGGTTTCCACCTGCCGCGCGCTATATGCAAGCTCTGCCAGCCCGATGCCCATGGCCAGCGAAGTGTTCTTGATGGTGTTGGCACATTGCCCCAGCAGCGGCAGCGCCGACACGCGCAGCGCCTGCGGCAGCACCACACGCAGGAAGGCGGCACGCGGCGTGAAACCCAGCGAGAGCGCGGCCTCACGTTGCCCGCACGGCACGGCGCGGATGCCGGCGCGCAGCTCTTCTGAGAAGAACGCGCCCGCATACAGCGCAATGCCAAATGCCGCCGACAGGAATTCGAATGACGGCGCAGGCAACCGCCAGCCACCCACGGCGATGCCGCTCCAGCCCGTAATGGCACCGACCACATCCTCGCCCAGCAACTGCGCCGCACCGAAATACCAGAAGAACAGCTGGACCAGCAACGGCGTTTTGCGCAGGAAGGCCACCAGACCGCGCGCCGGCAGATGCAGCCACGGCTGAGTGCTCGCACGCAGCGCAGTCAGCAGCAGGCCCACGGCCAGCCCGCCCGCGATGGCCGCCGCCGACACCAGCAGTGTCATCCCGAAGCCCTCCAGCATCCAGCCGAGATAACGCGGTGGCAGGGGCTGGAGGAGGGCCGGCAGGCTCAAGCTCACTTGGTGCTGCCGATGATGAAGTCGCGCGGCAGCGGGGCCGCGCTCTTCGGGCCGAACCAGCGGTCATAGATGCGGCCGGCGGTGCCGTCTTTCTCCAGGCCTTGCAGGATCTGGTCGATGGTGGCCGTCAGCTTTGCTTCGCCCTTGGGCACGCCGATGCCCATGTATTCGCGCGTCAGCACGAACGGCGAGATCTCCAGCTCGCTGCGGTTGGGCAGCGTGGCCAACAGTGCGCCGAGCTTGGCGCCATCCTGAGCAAACGCCTGGATGGCGCCGCTGCGCAGCGCGGTGAGCGCCAACGGAGAATCGTCATAGGCAATCACGCGGGCGTTGGGGTAGCCGTCGCGCAGGGTGGTTTCCTGCGTGGTGCCCTTGTCGACGCCCAGACGGATGCCGTCTTTCTTCAGATCGTCCGGCTGTTTGAGAACGCCCTTCTTGGCGATGAACTGCAGGCCGCTGGCGAAGTACGGCGTGCTGAATTCAATCTGCTTCTTGCGCTCGTCGGTAATGGTGAAGTTGGCGGCCACGATATCGACCTTGCCCGAGGTGAGCAGCGGCACGCGGTTGGCCGGGTTGGTGGCGCGCAGTTCCAGCTTGACGCCCAGCTTTTTGGCGATTTCCTGCGCGTAGTCCACATCGAGTCCAACCGGCTGGCCGGTCTTGGCATCGGCGTAACCGAAGGGCGGGTTGGCATCGAACACGCCCACGCGCAGCACGCCCGCCTTCTTGATGTCGTCCAGCTTGTCAGCGTGAGCCGCCGGCGCGTGCAGCACCGCCACCGCCAATGCCGCCCCAATGACCACACCCACCGCATGGCGCGATGATCTTGCCAACCCTTGCGCCAGACTTTGCAACGAAGATGTGCCCGAAACACGTGCTTGCATGACAACCCCTGATGATTTTTAGGGGGCCAAGCGTAGGGTGATTGCTGCGCTACGCAAACGAATTCGTTGGCAGATCGATATGCACCGATCAGCACGCGAGGGCCGCGCCATGCGCCGGCAAGCCGCCCCGGCCTTCAGTTTTTACATTTCCTGCCGATGGCAGGGAGAGGTGATCGGGTGCGCACCACGCAGCCGTTCACTCGACAAGAGTGCCCGATACACTGCAAGAACAACAAACAAACGGGGAATACACGTGGATCAACCGGCTGGCGCCGCCATTCGCCGGCATCGCCATGCGCGCGGGGCGTGCCGATCATGCTGATCGCGGCACTGGCTTGCGCTGCACTCGTTTCGATCGCGCTGATCGGCCTGTCTTGGCCGCGCCGTGATGACACGGAAGTCTCTGCCTTCATGTTGCTGGCGCTCGGCACCGCGTTGTGGAGCGGCGCGCGTCTCATGGAGGTCGTCACCTTTGACATGCCCGTGCGGGTGGGTTGGGCCAAGGTCGCCTATCTCGGGATCATGATGGTGCCCGCCGCGTGGCTGCGCATGGTGATTGGCCTCATCCGGCCAGACTTCAATGCATTGCCGCTGGTGCGCGCGGGCTGGGTGCTGGCGCTGCTGGTGGCCGCCGCGTTCATCGGGCTGGTTGCCACCAATGAACTGCACCACCTGGTGTGGCTCGATGCGCGCTTCGTCGTCATCGATGGCATACAGCGCGCAGTGTTCGATCACGGGCGAGTCTTCTGGGTGGGCACCGCCTACAACTACGTGCTGCTGGCCATCAGCCTTGTGCTGTTGGTGCTGCCCACCGGCGAAGCGGCCAGCGGGCTGTACGTGTCGTCGCGCACGCAGGTGCGGCTGGCACTCGTCATCGGGCAACTGTTGCCGCTGGTAGCGCATCTCGCTTATCTGCAGCGCTGGACGACGGCGCTGGGCGGTGATCTCACACCCGCCACGTTTGCCGTGAGCACCGCATTGCTCGGCTGGATCGTGCTGCGGCCGCGCCTGCGTGATACCGCAGCCTATGCCCGGGGCAAGATCATCGGGGCCATGCGAGACGGCTGCATCGTGCTGGCCCGCGATGGCTCCATCGCCAGCATCAACGCCGCCGCGCGCTACCTGTTGCCGAGCGCCCAGGTGCATGCGATGCCGCCTGCCGTGCTGAACGTGGGCGGCATCCTGCGCGAGTTTGAGCGTACGCGCCTGCCCAACCGCCACCAGGTCTGGCTGCCCGACACGGGTCGCACGCTGGAAGTCACGCTCGAAGGCCTGAGCGACGCCCGCGGCCACCACGCCGGCGTTTTCCTGCTGCTGCGCGACGTGACGGTCGAGCAATTGCAGCGCGCCGGCATGGCCAGCGCCCAGGATGCGCTGCGCGGCGAGCTGCAGCGCACGCGGGCCTTGCTCAGCGTGCTGGAGAACGACGTCAACCGCGACACGCTCACGCACCTGTTCAATCGCCGCTTTTTTGAAACGCAGGCCCCGCGCCTGCTCGACCACGCCCGCCGTGACAACCGCTCCGTCACGCTGGCGCTGTTCGACATCGATTGCTTCAAGCAATACAACGACACCTACGGTCACCTGCGTGGCGACGAGTGCCTGCGCATGGTGGCCGACATGCTGGGCATGGCGTGCCGTCACCCCGATGACTTCATTGCGCGCGTGGGCGGCGAAGAATTCGTCGCCATGCTGTTTGACCTGAACCGCGATGACGCCAGCCACGCCGTGGCCCGCTCCGTGGCCAGGGTGGCTGAACGGGCCGAGCCGCACGCGGCGTCCGTCGCCGCGCCGTACGTCACGCTGTCAGCCGGCGCCGTCACGCTCACGCCTGTCGACGAACACCTGGACGTGCTGTTCGGATGGGCCGATGCGGCGCTTTACGATGCCAAGCGCAGCGGCCGCAATACGTTTCGCTTTCACCATAGTCCGCCGGGGCTGCGCAGTGTTGCGGGCGGGGAGTAGGCCGCCCGTTCGTAGGGCTACGCTATTGGCGTGTTACGCAATGGCAAGTGCATCGGAAGAATGGACACATGCGCGGGACCACCGCACATGCGCGGCTGCCGCCAGCAGCCACTTCCATTCTTGGAGTATGCGATGCCGACAGGCCAATCCATTGCCACAGTCGTCGACCACTATCTGCGCAATGCCGAGCTGCCCGAAGCCATTTCCGCGCAGCAGACGTTCCAGTACGCCTTCGATGTCTATCTGAAAGATTCCAACGCCTACGCCAACACGTATTTCGCCCGGTATTTCGAGTGGCAGGGCGTGGTGCGCGAGCGCTGGTTTCACGAGTGCATTGACGCTGATCTGCTCATGAGCGGACGCGTGATCTTCGTGACCAAGCTGGCGCATCAGGAATTCGTTGAAGAGACATTCCCGTTTCAGCGCGTGGAATGCCACCTGAACACATTCCGGGTGCAGCCATGCTCGTTCTACATGGTGTTCCGGTTTGTTTCGGGCGAGCGGCTGGTGTCGCTGGGGTATCAGCAGGTGGTGTGCGCCAACGCCGAGCGCGTGATTCAGCGGCTGCCGGAACACGTGCGCGCGCGTGTGAAGGCGTACGCGCTGGACATGCTGCCGGAGCTTGCGCAGGCGTCCTGACGTGTTGACGCCTTGACGACGTGAACGTCAGATAGCAGGAGGTTGGGGAAACCGCATGGAGAACAGCGTGTATTCCCCAACGACGGATTCGCACTGGATGCGCCCGCCGAATGCCTGCATGACGCGGCGGCAGAACGTCAGTCCCACGCCCGAGCCCTTGCCCACATGCTTGGTGGAGAAGAACGGGTCAAAGATGCGGCGCTGCACGCTGGGCGGAATGCCGGTGGCGCTGTCGCGCACCGCGAGCACATAGCTGTCGCCATCTTGGCGGGCGGAGATTTCGATGTGCCCCTTGCGCGCGATCTGGATGGCATGCAGCGCATTCTTCAGCAGGTTGAACAGCACATACACGAGCAGTGTGTCGGAGCCCACGAAGCGCCAGTCAGCGTTGAACGCCTGCACGTGCACGCGCTCGCGCTCGCCGGCCTGGAACGGATACTGCGCCATGGCCGTCTCCACGCATTCGCGCAGCGAATGTGCCGCGAAGGTGCGCCGGTCCAGCCGCTCAAGCGTGACGGAGGCCAGGGCCATCTCGATCACGCTGTGTGCGGATGCGACTTCCGACGTGATAGCCCCCGCCAGTTTGGAGAGGCGATCCAGCATGGCCGGATGCTGCGGCGGCTGGCACAGGCCGTTGTCGATGGCGAGCTGATAGCCGCGATACACGTCGGGCCAGGCGCGGGCGATTTCGGCCGCCTGCAAGCGGATGGTGGTCAGCGGTGTGCGCACTTCGTGTGCAACGGTGGCCGCCAGTGCGTAGGGGCGCATCAAGTCAAACTTGACCACGCCCACGGCAATGATGCCCAGCGCAACGGCCAGCGGCAGCACACCCGGCGGGTAGAACGCAATGCCGTAGTTGACCGCGTAGTCGGCTGCCGCCAACGAAATCAATCCCACGCCGAAGAGGCACGTCAGCAACCGTTTGCGTTTTTCTGCGGTGGCATGCCGCTGCTCGCGGTAGAGCACCCACATGCCGCGCGTGACCAGTGCGGCAGTCTGGACGATGTGCACGGCTTCCAGCGTGCCCGCCTTCGGATAGAAGCCGAAATGGAACCGATGCACGCCGTCGATGACCAGATTGGTGGTAATCAGGAGCGCGATCAGCACGGCGTCCAGCACATAGGCAGCCATGAGCCAGCGTCGCTCACTCGGTGCCTCGGCCACCTCCACGGCAAAGTGATAGAGCATGGTCGGCATGACGAGGATGGCGATCCAGCCGAGCTTGGCCAGTAGCTGGGCGGTGCCAACGTCATGGGTCTGGAAGAGAAACGCCCAGATGCCTTGCCACAGGCACGTGAGCGTTGTCATGCCGAGAAACGCCAGGCTCGCGCGCGTGCGGCCGCGCGTGGTCACGACGTAGACGCCGTAGAACAGGAAGAGCGACGAGACGAAAGCGGGGAACAGGGCGTACATGGAAATCGGAAGTCGGCGCAGAGGCCACGCGCCAATGCCGACCGGGATCGACGGTAACCCGAGAGGCTACCGGCAACCCCGCGTTCGTACACGCGTTCCGATATCACATTTTTTTCATTCTGGATTAAGCAAAACCCCCAAACCGGCGCCACATAACGGCACCCCTCCAACGGGTGTGACAAAAAGGATGAAGGGGGAGGAAGGTGCCCGGGTTGCTCCAGTGGCCGAAGCGGCTCAAGCGGCTCAGGTGGCCTCAATGAGCATCGCGTCGATGGCAAATGAATGGTCGGGCGCCACGGCAAAGTACGTGCGCGCTTCGTCGGCTGCACGGTCGAACAGGTCGCGGATGGCGTCTGCCCGAACCTGCGGGGTGCGGATGCGGGCAATCCAGCTGTCAAAGGCCATCGTCAACTTCCAGGTGCGCGGGGTGCCGGGCTGGAAACCGGCCTCGGCCAGCATGGCCTGCCATTCCGACACACGGTAGTCGCGCACGTGCGACGCATCGCGCAGCACCTCGGCGGCTTGCAGCAGCGTGTCGAGCAGCGGTGCCTGCGGCGCGACGATATCCACGATGACGAGCTTGCCGCCGGGTTTGAGCACACGGCGCGCTTCCGCCAGTCCCTTGCGCACGTCGTACCAGTGGTGGGCAGAAAAACGCGTGGCAACGATGTCGAATGCGGCATCGTCAAAGGGCAGGCTTTCGGCGCGGCCAGCTTGCGTGTGCAACTGCGCAAGGCCGCGGCGCGCGGCTTCGGCCGCCACCACGCTCAGCATGTCTTGTGACAGGTCATACGCCACCATGGCCGCCACGTGCGGCGCCATGGCAAAGCTCACATGCCCGCCGCCGCAGCCGAGATCGAGCACCTTGGCGTGCGGCACCGACTGCGCCAGCGCGGCCAGCGCGTCGAGATCGGCGCCCTGCGCGTGCACTGCGCTGGTCAGGTAGGCCTGGGCGACCTGGCCGAATTGCTCGTCGACGAGTCGATGCTGCTGCATGGCTGCTCCTTACGGCGTGTGGGGATGAGGAGCGGCCAGTGTAGGAGCGCGGCCTGCGCTGCGAAATTCGTGATTCGCGAAATGGGGTATCGCGCGGGCGCGCTGCGGGTAGGGCGCGTTCAGACGAATCGAAACAGGTGCGCAGGCGTGTCGACCAGCACCTGCTTGCGGTCCGCTGCGTTGGGTAGCAGCACGCCGGCGAAGGCCCACATCTTGTCGTAGTTGATCTGCGATTCGAACTGCGTGTGTGGCCAGTCGCTGCCCCAGACCAGGCGGTCCAGGCCGAGCGCATCCTTCAGGCGCGGCATGGCGGCTTGGGCGATGGCTTCGCCGCGTCCGTTGGTGCCGTTCCGGTATGCGCCGGAAATCTTCACCCACACACGGCGGGAGCGGCCGGCGTTGAGCAACGCGGCAAAGCCCGGATCATCCACGCCGAGTGCGGGATCGGGGCGGCCGAAGTGGTCGACCACCACATTCACCTGCGCCTCTAGCAGCGGTTGCAGCAGCGCGGGAAGGCGGCGTGCCTCGACGTGCAATTCCACGTGCCAGCCGAGCGCATGCAGGCGCGCCAGCGCGGCTTGCCACACGGGCGATTTCAACTGCGGGTCCGCCGCACCAATCAGGTTCAGGCGGATGCCGACAATGCCCTCGGTGTTCATCTGCGTGAGCAAGGTGTCGGGCGCGGCCGGGTCGATGACGGCCACACCGCGCAGGCGCTGCGGCGCCTGCTTGAGCGCTGCCAAGAGGTAGCTGTTGTCGACACCCAGAAAGCTCGGCTGGATCAGCACACCGTGCGACACGCCGTGCGCGTCGAGCTGCGCGAGATAGGACGACAGCGTTGCGTCATAAGTGGGCGCATAGCGGCGCGCGTTGGCCAGCGGCAGCCCGCGTTCGAATACATGCGCATGCGTGTCGATGGCAGTGATGCTGCCGGAGGACTCGCGCGTGGCGTCGCGGTTGCCAGTGACGGCGCAACCGGCAAGGGCGGTGGAACCTAGCATGGCAAGCAACCCGGTGTTGAAGGCGCGGCGAGTGGGCATGGGGTCTCCTGGCGGCGACGGATCAGGTGCGTCGTCATGATGTTGTGATGTGGGTTCAGACCGTAACCGCAGCGAGGTCGCGGCCTTTCGTCTCGGGCAGCATCAGCACCGCCACCGCGACGATCGAATAGGCGATGGCCGCATCGATGCCGATGGCCGTGCCCAGCGACATCGATGCGCTCATCTTGCCCACCAGCACCGGGAAGGCGGCAGACACCACGCGGCCGAAGTTGTAGCAAAAGCCCACGCCTGTGCCACGTACGCCCTGCGGATACAGCTCGTTGAAAAGCGCGCCCATGCTGGCCGGAATGCCTGCTGCAAAGAAGCCCAGCGGAAAGCCCAGCACCAGCATCGCACCATCCGACAACGGCACCAGCAGATACACCAGCACTGTCACCACACAGCAGCACGAGAACAGCAGGATGTTGCCGCGACGGCCGAGCACGTCTAGCAGCCAGGCGCTCGCCACGCAGCCGCACCAGAAGGCGAAGATGATTACCGCCAGGTAGCCGCCCGTGCCCAGCACCGACAGGTGGCGCTCCGTCTTGAGATAGGTCGGCAGCCAAGTCATCAGTGCGTAGTAGCCGCCGTGCGCGCCCACGCCGAGCAGCGCGCCGATCAGCGTCATGCGCAGCACCTGCGGGCGGAAGATGTCGAGCAGCGGAAAACGCGAGATCGGCATCGCGTCGGTTTTCCCGCCCGGCTTGGCGGCCCGCACAGGTTCCTGCACGCCACGGCGGATGTAGATGATGAGCAGCGCCGGCAGCAACCCGGCGGCAAACATCACGCGCCAGGCGAGGTCCGGCTCGATGAAGGAATACGTGAGCGCATACAGAAGCACCGCCGCGCCCCAGCCCACGGCCCACGCGCTCTGCACGGTGCCCATGGCCTTGCCGCGGTGGCTGGCGCGGATGCTCTCGGCCATCAGCACGGCGCCCGCCGCCCATTCCCCGCCAAAGCCGAAGCCCTGGATGGCCTTCAGCACGAGGAACTGCTCGTAGTTCTGCGCGAAGGCCGAGGCGAATGTGGCCAGCGAGAACCACAGCACCGTGAACTGCAGCGTGCGCACGCGGCCGAAGCGGTCGGTCAGGGCACCGGCAATCCAGCCGCCCAAGGCGGATGCCACCAGCGTGACGCCCGACACCAGCCCGGCCTCGGCCTTGCCGATGTGCCAGGCCGCGATGATGGTCGGGATGACCAGGCTGAACATCTGCACGTCAAGCGCGTCAAGCGCCCAGCCCCCAAAGCAGGCCCAGAACGTGCGCTTCTCCCCTTTTGAAATCTCTTTGAACCAGCCGAACATGCGGTCTCCTCCGGGTGACGTGAGCGACGCATCCACCATGCATTGCTCTAGTCATCTATATGAATAGAGGAATTTTAGGGCGTGACGGCACGCGGTGCAGTCGGTGTTAACCCGTGCGAATGCGTGAAGCGGCGATCAGGTGTGTAGCAGGGCGATCGGCAGTTGCGCCAGCACCTGGCCCAACGCAAGACGCGGGCTGCGCAGCGTCTGGCCGTCGAATGCGCTATGCAAGGGGGTGTGGGAGAGCGCAGGCGGCAGACAGACCGTGGTGTCCCGCCAGGCGCCATCCGCAAACGTGGGTGTGGCGGCGTGGCCCAGCAGGGCGGAGGCATGCAGTGGCACGATCGCGACGATCGACTGGGCGCCATGCACACGCGCAAACGCGAACACGTGCTGTGCGCCGCTGCCGGTCACGGCCAGCGGTTGGTAGTCGCCGGATTCGAACACCGCTGGCAGCGACGCACGCAGGGCGAGTGCACGTGCCAGCACGGCTTGCTTGATGCGGCCGTCGGTCCAGTGCGTGAGCAGCGACGCGAGGCCATGGCCCGCATGCATGTGCAATGCGCGTAATGCGCGGTGCCGCGCAGCGTAGTCAACAGGCCGGCGGTTGTCGGGATCAACGAGGCTGGTGTCCCAGAAATCCGTGCCCTGATAGAGGTCGGGCACGCCGGGTAGCGTGGTGCGCAGCAAGGTCTGGGCGAGGCCGTTGATGGCCGCGGCCGGGGCCACGCTCTGCACGAAGGCCGAGAGCGAAGGCAGGAAGGTCGAGGCGGCCTCCCCTGTCAGCAGCGTGAAGACGAATTCGCGGCTGGCGGCTTCGTAGTCCGCATCGGGGGCGAACCAGTCGGTGCGCAGCTTGGCTTCGCGCTGCGCCTTTTCTTGCCACTGCGCGACACGCTCGGCCAGTTCGCGCACGGCATCCGCGTCATGCCAGTCGAGATCCGCCGGCCAGATGCCCACGAGCGTTTGATACAGCATCCACTGTGCGGCGGGTGAGGGGGCAGGACCGGTAGGCAGGTGGCGCACCCACGCAGCGTGGTCCGTGCGCCATTGGTGTGCGGCGGCCAACCATTGCGCGGGCCGCTCCGACAGCACGGCCAACCGCGCGCGCACGTCTTCGCCGCGCTTGTGGTCATGCGTGGCGGTGGTGAGCATCGCGTGTGGCCAGGTGTGAGCGCGCGTTTGCATGGCGTGATGGAACGCGTTGGCGCTCATGGAAAACGCACCCGGGTCCGCGCCGACCTCGTTGCGCGACAGCAGCCGCCCGTAGCGGTAGCACGCCGTGTCTTCCACCGCCTTGGCCGCCACTGGAGACGACAACTGCTGGCACCGCCGCAACGCCAGTTGGCGCAGCTTGTCCTGCCCGGCCGGCTGCCCGCCCAGCCATGCATCGAGCCAGCCGAGCACGGGCTGGTCGACGCGCCGCAGGCAGGTGGCCGCCCCGGACATGGCGGTGTGCAAGATGGCCGCATCCTGCGCATCGCGTTGCTGCGCACTCGCATAGGTGCGATACACCGGAAAGTGGACGATCACCTCCGCCAGCGCACGGCGGATGGCGTGCCACGTCACGTCGTGGGTGTTGCGTTGCTGCTGGGCCACCGCGTGCAGCGCGGACGTGGCTCCATCGAGTTCTGCCGCAAAGTGCGCATGCAGAATCTGCCGACGTGCGGAGACTGCCGTGGCCGAGAACGGCGCTTCAGCCGCCGGCGCGCCAATCCATTCCAGCCAGCCTTGGGTGAGCGCGGTCTCGCCGTGCGCATCGTGCAACAGTGCGCCCACCTGGTTCATGAAGTCGTAGCCGCTGGTGCCGTCGACGCCCCAGTCGGTGCGCATGGCTTCATCAGGGGCGAGGATCTTTTCGACGACGATCCACGGGTGGCTCGTGAGCCGGTCAGCGGGGCGTGCGGCGTGCTCGGCCTGCAGGCGGCGGCGTAGCTGGCGGCAATAGGCGGCCGGGTCGGCCAGGCCATCAACGTGGTCGATGCGCACGCCGTCAATCCAGCCCAGGCGATAGAGCCGGAACAGCAGCGCGTGCGTTGCTTCAAACACCTCGGCGCGCTCCATGCGCAGGCCGGCCAGCGAGCCGATGTCGAAGAAGCGGCGCCAGTTGATCTCATCGTTGGCGGTGCGCCAGTGGGCAAGGCGCCAGTGCTGGCGCGCCATCAGGGCATCGAGTTGATCGGGCTGCGCGTTGAGTGTGCGCACGGCTTCGGCGATGTGTGCGGCACCTGCTTTCGTGGTGGCGAGGTTGCGCAGCGTATCGCGCGCTTCGTCTGCACGTTCGCGCCGCGTGCGCAGTGAGCGGATCATGCCGAGTGCGGCAAAGCGATCGGCCACCGCGTGGGTGGCTGCGTCTGTGTTGCCGGCGCGAAGCAGCGCGGCATAGTCGGTCAGGGCAATCGGAAACCGGTGGTCGTAATAGGCAATCGCCAGCCGCGCAGCCGTGTCGTCGTAGGTGAGTTGCAGTCGGCCGCCGGCCAGCGCGTCGGCGTAGTCTTCACCCAGGAACGGGGCGAGCACCTTGTTGCGGAGCAGCGAGGGGGGCGGCTGCCAGTCGATATCGAAGAAGTTTGCATACGCGCTGTCGGGACCGGATTCGAGCACGTCCAGCCACCACGCGTTGTGTGCGCCGCCCACGCCCATATGGTTCGGCACGATATCGACGATCAGCCCCATGCCGCGTGCATGCAGTGCATCCACCAGTCGTTCGAGTGCGCTTTCGCCACCCAGCTCGGGGTTCACGCGTGTGGGGTCGACGACGTCATAGCCATGCGTGGAGCCCGGCTGCGCCGTGGTGATGGGCGACGTGTAGAGATGCGAGATGCCGAGCGCAGCGAAGTCATCAAGCAACGCGCGCGCATGGTCGAACGTAAAGTCGCGGTGCAGTTGAAGCCGCAGCGTGGCGCGCGGTACACGCGCAAGGGCGACGGGCCCGAGGGGTGTGGTGGGTTCGCTCATGACTTGCTGATGCGCGCGTTGGCCAGCGCTGACAGGCGCGCCTGCACCGCGGGCGTGTCGAGCAGCGTGGCGGCCGGCCCGGGCAGGCGACGCCGCCAGTTGGGGTGCGTGTCGATCGTGCTCGGCAGGTTGGGCTGCTCGGCGAGGCCCAGCAGGTCTTCCAGCGGCACAAGCGCAAGCGGCGTGTTGGCCGCGCCCGTAAACACGGTGGCCGCCGTGGCAAAGTCCTGCGCGCTGGCTTGCAGGATGAGTTCGGCTTGCGCCGCGGTGGCCGCGCGTGCCTGTTCCAACGCTGCCTGCAGCGGCGCCACGCCGATCATCGGCACACCGCCATCGGCCAGCACTAGCCGATTGTGCTCGGCAAAGGCCGCGACGAGCGCGGCGCGATCGTCCATGCGGCGTGCGTGTGCTTCGCTCTCGCTCATCCCGGCCGGCAGCAGGCCGAGCTGGGCTTGCCAGCGCAGATCGGTGCCGGTCCACCAGCCGGCGAGCGTGGGCAGATCGTGCGTGCTTGTCATTGCGACGGATGCCGGCGCCCATGTGCGCGGGGCCTTGAAGGGAGCATTGTCGCGCGCGTAGTCCCGCTCGAACCAGAGGATGCGCATGCCGAGCAGGCCGTCGTCGGCGAGCATGTCGCGTAGACCCGGCGGCACGGTGCCAAGGTCCTCTCCAATGACGATGCAGCGGTTGCGCCACGATTCCAGCGCGACCAGCCGCAGCAGATCCTGCATCGGGTAGCGCAGGTACACGCCGTCGAGCGGCCGTGCGCCATCGGGAATCACCCACAGCCGCATGAGCCCGAGCACGTGGTCGATGCGCACGCCGCCGGGCACGGCCATCACCGCGCGCAACATCTCGATAAAGGCCGTAAAGCCCTGCGTGCGCATGGCGCGGGGGCTGAAGGTGGTCAGACCCCAGCCTTGGCCCTGCGCGTTGAACACATCGGGTGGCGCACCCACCGTCACGCCCATCAGCACGTCCCGCTGCCGGGCCCACGCGTGGCTGCCCGCGCTGTCGGTGCCCACCGCCAGGTCGGCGACGAGGCCAATGGCCATGCCGGCGCTTTCCGCAGTGCGCTGCGCGATGGCCCACTGGCGTGCCGCCGCCCATTGCAGGAAGAGGTGGAAGTTCACCGCATCTTCATGCTCGCGTGCGAATGCCTGCACGGCCAGGTAGGTCGGGTCTTGATACTGCTCGGGCCACTGCTTCCAATGTACGGGCCCAAGGTGCGCATTCAGCGCTTCAAAGTGCGCGTGGTTGCGCAGGCTGGCGCCGCCGTCAATGCAATACGCGCGAAGATCGTCCAGCAGGCTCTGGGCGGTGGTGTCCCCAAGCGGCGCCTGCAGCAGCCGGCGATGCAGCGTGCGCAGTACCGTCATGCGGGCGTTGCCGCTGGCCGGCCAGTCGATGAGCGGTGCGGCTTCCAGGCGGGCATAGTCCGCGACGAGGTTGCAGTCCACCACCGCTTGCCGCACGGCTTCGTCTCCAAAGAGCGCCGCGGGGTCGATCATCCACGCGTTCAGGAACAGGCGGCTCGATGGCGAGTACGGCGAATAGCGACGCGCGTCGGCTGTGAACATGGCATGCACGGGGCTGAGCGCTAACGCATCCGCACCGCGCTGCGCGAGGTGCCGGGCCAGCGTGCCCGCCGTGGTGTAGTCGCCCAGGCCGGCACTGCTGGCGGCGCGTTCAGCATCGCATCGCAAGCCATAGAGCTGCGCGGAGCCGCCCCACAGCCGGGTGTCGGTGGGGCGATCGTGCTGACGCAGGGCATCGGCCACGCCGTAGCAACGCGCAGGGGCAATGGCGAGCGTGGCTTCGATCACGGTGCCCGGTCCAGCGTCGATGGTCAGGCGGTGGTAGCCCGCGGCCTGCACCGGTGCCAGGCGCAGCGTTGCATGGTGCTCGCTTGCACTGACGCTGATCGTGCCCTGCATGCTGCCGGCGGACTCGAAGTCGACGCGATAGGTTTGTCCACCCAGCAACGCAGCTTGCGGCGCAGAGGTCTGCAGCACGATCGGCCGCCCCACCACGCCGGTCACGAGCGGCGGTATGGCCACCTCTTCGGCTTCTGCGCGCAGGCGCGCCTGGCTCTCCGACACCTGGGCCGGCGTGCCGGCTGGCAGGCCCAGCGTGAAGAGCACGGTGCGCAGCACCTCGTCGGCCACGCGCATGGGGCGGCTGGCGGCGTCTTCCCAGTCGACCTGCAGCCCGGCATCGGTGGCCAGTTGCTGGAGCGGCGTGCGTTGCGTGCCGGATGCGTTGGTCATGCTGTCCATGGTGCGTCGGCCCATTGGCTGTTGTCAGACGTCAGGTGGACAATGGCGTGCGCAGCAAGGCCACGCACGCGCGCTCGGGCAGCCGATGTGCGATCAGCGCGGCGGCAGCGCCTTCGCGCGATTCGTGCAGCAGATCGGCAGGGTTGCCCGCCAGTACCGTGGGCACGGCCACGGGTTGATCGGCCAGGTTGAGCATCAGCGTGAGCACGCTGCCATCGCCCATGCGCCAGCGGGCAATGGCGCCGGCCTGACCCAGTGCCACCGCATCGAGCGCGCGCGCATTGGGCAGGCGCGGGATGATTTCCGCATGACGCAGCGCCAGCAGGCGGTGCATGCGGTTGCGTGTGCTGAGCGGCCCCGGTTGGGTCAGATCCGCCTCGCCGGGGCAGGAGGCGAGGTAGGTGCGCTCGTCGTTCGGGTCGGGAATGCGCTCGCGCTGGTGTGGATCGGCAAACGCCTCGAACTTCGCAAACTCCCGGCGGCGGCCTTCCCGCACGGCTTCGGCCAGCATGCCGTGGTGGCTGGTGAAGTACAGGAACGGGCACGTGCTGCCCCATTCCTCACCCATGAAGAGCATCGGAATCTGCGGGCTCAGCAGCAACAGCACTTGGGCGGCGTGCAACGCATCGGGGTGCGCGAGCTGCGTCAGGCGTTCGCCAAAGGCGCGGTTGCCGATCTGATCGTGGTTTTGCAGGAACAGCACGAACGCGGTGGGCGGCAGGTGCGCGCTGGGTTCGCCGCGCGGCGCGTTGTCATGGATGGGCGACGGCTCGCCCTGGTAGCAGAACCCGTCCTGCAGCACGCGCGCCAGGCGCTGCGCGGGCGCATCGGCATAGGCAGCGTAATAGGCTTCGCACTCGCCGGTGAGCAGCACGTGCAGGACGTTGTGTCCGTCGTCGTTCCACTGCGCTTCGAAGTCGCCATGGATACCGGCATCGCGCAGCAGCGATGCGGCGTTGTGCTCGTTCTCCAGCACGAGATGCACGTGCCGGCCGGGCTCGACCGACAGCCGCACGCGAGCGGCGAGTTCGCCCAGCCAGTCGCGCTCGGTGATGGCGTGCACGGCGTCGAGCCGCAGGCCGTCAAAGCGATATTCCATCAGCCACATCAACGCGTTGTGGATGAAGAACTCGCGCACCTGCGGCATGCGGAAATCGATCGCCGCGCCCCAGGGTGTATGCACATCGTCGCGGAAGAAGCGGCGCGCGTAGTGGTGCAGGTAATTGCCGTCGGGCCCGAAGTGGTTGTAGACGACATCCAGAAACACCATCATGCCCAGTCCGTGCGCGGTGTCGATCAACGCCTTGAGGTCGTCCGGTGTGCCGTAGCTGGCGTCGGGCGCAAAGGGCAGTACGCCGTCGTAGCCCCAGTTGCGCGCGCCGGGAAACTCCGCCACCGGCATCAGCTCGATGGCCGTGATGCCCAGCCGCGCCAGTTCCGGCAGCCGCCCGCGCACGCCCTTGAAGCCGCCCAGCGTGCCAACGTGCAGTTCGTACAACACCGTCTCGTGCCAGGGGCGGCCCTGCCAGTTGGCGTGCTGCCAGCGGTAGCGCTGCGGATCGATGACGAGGCTTGGGCCAGGGATGTCCTGCCACTGCGCGCGTGCGGCGGGGTCGGGCACGGAGAGCGTCACGCCTTCCCGGTTGGTGATGCGGTATCGATAGCATGTGCCGGCGCCCACGGGCGCCACCGCTGCATACCAGCCGTCAGGTTCGGCATCCATGCGGATGGCCTCGTTGCCCCGCACGTCGTCAATGTCGATCCAGGCGGCGGTTGCGTCGGGTGCCCACAACCGGAAGCGCGTGTTGCCGTCAACCAGGACGGTGGCGCCAAACGGCATGTCGTGCACAAACCGGGGGGCGGGTGCGGTCATCGCGTGGCGTCTCCTGTGTCATCGTCGGGTACGGGGCCGGCTGTCGGGGCGGTGCGCTCGTCGTCGGTGGCGGGGTGTTCGGGCGTGCCGTTCTGCGGTGCGTTGTGCATTTCGGGCACGCGCCCGAGGGTCTCGCCGCTGGCGTCTGCATCGGGCTGCGCGGCAATATGCGCAATGGTGGCGAGCTGCGTGGCGAGCAGCAGCACGACGCTGCGCCCCTCCACTTTCAGCGTGCCGCTGCCATGGGGCCGAGCGTCCTGCTCAGGTGCCGCGCTGTCGACTGCGAGTTGCCAGTCCATGGCCGGCTCGGGGAGTGTGAACGTCAGGTCCGTTGCGGCGCCGTTGATGAGCAGCAGCGCCACATGGGGGCGCGCTTCCCCATCGATGGTCTCGACGCAGGCGCGGCGCAGCGCGAGCGCCCGTGCCTCGCTGTCGTTCCACGCGTCGGGCGAGAGCACCTGGCCGCGCTCATCAAACCAGGCGATGTCCTGCACGCCCGGCAGGATCTCGGTGTTGCCGTGCACGTAATGCGGCCAGCGCAGCGCGGGGCTTGCCTGACGCAGCGCGATCAGCCGCGCCGTATAGCGCGCGAGGGCCTGCCCCGGGTCTTTCTCCAGCAATGACCAATCCAGCCATGACAGCGGGTTGTCCTGGCAGTAGGCGTTGTTGTTGCCGTCTTGCGTGCGGCCGAACTCGTCGCCCGCCAGCAGCATCGGCGTGCCGTTGGAGAAGAACACCGTGGCCAGCAGCGCGCGCGTCACGCGTTCGCGCAGGGCCTGGATGGCCGCGTCTTCGGTCGGGCCTTCGATGCCCCAGTTGGCGCTGCAGTTGTCGTTGTGGCCGTCGCGGTTGTCTTCGCCATTGGCCTCGTTGTGCTTTTCGGCGTAGGTGACGAGGTCGCGCAGCGTGAAGCCGTCGTGCGAGGCGACGTAGTTGATCGAGGCCCACGGGCGTCGCCAGCGGCGGTCGAAGTGGTCGCCGCTGCCGGTCAGGCGTGCCGCCAGATCCGGGCGCTGGCCGGAATCGCCGCGCCAGAACCGTCGCACGCCGTCGCGAAAGCGGTCGTTCCATTCCGCAAAGCCGGGCGGGTGATTGCCGACCTGGTAGCCGTCGGGGCCGACATCCCAGGGTTCGGAGATCAGCTTCACAGTCGAGAGCACCGGGTCCTGCCGGATGGCGTCGAAGAAGCCCGACCCCGGATCGAAGCCGCCGCCCTCGCGGCCCAGTGTCACGCCCAGGTCGAAGCGGAAGCCGTCGACGTGGAAGGCATTGACCCAGTAGCGCAGCGAATCCATCACCATCTGCAGCACGCGCGGGTGCGACAGGTTGAGCGTGTTGCCGCAACCCGTATCGTTGATGTAGTAGCGCTCCTGCCCCGGCACGAGGCGGTAATAGCTCGCGTTGTCCAGGCCCCGGAACGACAGCGTGGGGCCCAGTTCGCTGCCCTCGCACGTGTGGTTGTAGACCACGTCGAGGAAAACCTCGATGCCCGCCGCATGCAGGCGCCGGATCGCCACTTTCAACTCATGCAGCGACGGCGTCGACAGGTAGCTCGGCTCCGGCGCAAAGAAGCACAGCGTGTTGTAGCCCCAGTAGTTGCGCAGGCCGCGCTCTATCAGGAACTGGTCCTGCAGGAAGGCGTGAATGGGCAGCAGCTCGATGGCCGTGATGCCAAGCCGCTGCAGGTGCTCGATGAAGACGCTGTCGCCCAGCGCGCTGAAGGTGCCGCGCTCCGGCGGCAGCAAGTCTTCGCGCAGCATCGACATTCCGCGCACGTGTCCCTCATAGATGACCGTGCGCGACCATGGCGTGCTCGGGCGGATATCGTTGCCCCAGTTGAACGATTCGTCGGTGACCACCGCCTTGGGCATGGCCGGAGCGCTGTCGCGGCGGTCGAATGAAAGGTCGGCCCGGTTGGAGTTCAGCCGATAACCGAACAGCGCGTCGGACCAGCGCAGCGCGCCCACCAGCCGGCGGGCGTAGGGGTCGAGCAGCAGCTTGTGGGGGTTGAAGCGGTGGCCATGCTGCGGCTCCCACGGCCCGTAGGCGCGGTAACCGTAGACCAGGCCGGCTTCCACGCCGGGGAGGTAGCCGTGCCAGACCTCATCGGTGCATTCGGGCAGGGCGAAGCGGGTCAGTTCCTTTCGGCCGGTGGGGTCGAAAATGCAGAGTTCGATCTTGCTGGCGTTGGCCGAGAAGACAGCGAAGTTGATGCCTAGGCCGTCCCATTGGGCGCCTAGGGGGAAGGGTTTGCCGGGGGCAAGGGAGCTGGGGAGGCGGAGCATTGGTTGATGCGTTTTGCGTTTTTTGCCTTGGTGGTTCATCCCTGTTTCGTACCCTGCTGGGCACGACTTACTTTTCTTTGTCTTGCCAAAGAAAAGTAAGCAAAAGAAAGGCGCGCCCGAGATAGCGACCCCCTCCTTGAATTTTCGTAACCGGGCGGAGACGGGGAAAACTCGCTTCGCTCAGACAGTTCCCCGTCTTGTTTCCGCCCGCTTACAAAAATTCAAGGCGCCATCAAGGGCAGGAAAGGCAAACAGTCGATCGCCGGTGCGCCACTTCGTCGGCATCCCCGGCCCGTCGTCTCTCGTCCAGTTCTTCGCCGCTTACTGGATTTGTTTTGGCGCTCGCTTGTGTTCTCCAATTGGTTTGGCGGTTGAGGCCCTAGATGGCGCCTTGAATTTCTGTTGCAGGGAGGAAAAAGGAAGGGAAACTGTCTGAGCGAAGCGAGTTTTTCCCTTCCCCTCCCTGCGACAGAAATTCAAGGAGTGTTTCGCCATCTCGGGCGCGCCTTTCTTTGCTTACTTTCTTTGGCAAGACAAAGAAAGTGAGTCGGCCCCGGCAGGGGACGAAAAGCAGGCAAACCACCAACACCCAAATAAAAAAACCAAAACAGAAAAAACCAAACCTCAAACCTTCAACACCACAACCCCCAGCGGCGGCAACCGCAACACCAACGACTGCCCCTGCCCATGCGCCGCCACATGATCCACATCCACCGCTCCGCCATTCCCGAGGTCACTGCCGCCATACACGGCAGCGTCCGTGTTCAGCACCTCCCGCCAGTGCGTGGCTCCATCCGCTGGCGGCACACCAATGCGATACCCTTCCCGCGGTACCGGCGTCATATTCGCCACCACCAGCATTGGTCGCCCCTCGCCATCCAGCCGCAGGAAGGCAAACACGCTGTTGGTGCGGTCATCGCCAATCACCCAGTTGAATCCTTCCGGCGCGGTGTCCCGCGCATGCAATGACGGCTCACGCCGGTACAGCGTATTGAGGTCATGCACGAGTCGCTGCACCCCGCGGTGCCGGGGGGCGTCCAGCAGGTGCCATTCGGGCGATGCATCGTGGTTCCATTCGCCCACCTGCCCAAACTCGCAGCCCATGAACAGCAGCTTCTTGCCCGGATGCGTCCACATGAACGCCAGGTAGGCGCGCAGGTTCGCCAGCCGCTGCCATGCATCGCCGGGCATCTTGCCCAGCAGCGAGCCCTTGCCGTGTACCACCTCGTCGTGCGAGATCGGCAGGATGAAGTGCTCTGAGAACGCGTACACCAGCCCGAACGTCATGCCGTCGTGATGGTGCTGTCGGTACACGGGGTCGCGCTGCATGTAGTGCAGCGTGTCGTGCATCCAGCCCATATTCCACTTGTAGTCGAACCCCAGGCCGTTGAATTCCACGGGGGCGGTCACGCCGGGCCAGGCAGTCGATTCTTCGGCGATGGTCATGGCGCCGGGGCAGCGTTCGTGCACCACCGTGTTCATCTGCTGCAGGAAGGCCACGGCTTCGAGGTTTTCGCGGCCACCGTAACGGTTGGGCACCCATTCGCCGGCGCGGCGCGAGTAGTCCCGATAGAGCATCGAGGCCACGGCATCCACACGCAGGCCGTCGACGTGAAAGCGCTCGAGCCATTCCAGTGCGCTGGCAATCAGGAAGCCGCGCACTTCGTTGCGGCCAAAGTTGTAGATGAGCGTGTTCCAGTCCTGGTGGAAGCCTTCGCGCGGGTCCTGGTGTTCGTACAGCGCAGTGCCGTCGAATTGCGCCAGCCCGTGCGCGTCGGTGGGGAAGTGCGCGGGCACCCAGTCGACGATGATGCCCAGGCCCGCCTGGTGGCAGCGGTCGACGAAGCGCGCAAACGCCTCCGGCGGGCCAAAGCGCGCAGACGGTGCGAACAACCCCAGCGGCTGATAGCCCCAACTGCCGCCAAACGGATGCTCCGCCACCGGCAGCAGTTCAATGTGCGTAAAGCCGAGCGCCGTCACGTAGGGGATCAGCCGGTCGGCCAGTTCATCCCAATGCAGGTTGCGACCACCGTCTTCCAGATCGCGCAACCACGAGCCGGCGTGCACTTCATAGATGCTGATGGGCGCGTCGGTCTTGTGGCGTTCGCTGCGCGTTTGCATCCAGTCGTCGTCGCCCCAGCGAAACGGGGCCGGGTCGGCCACCACAGAGGCGGTGGCGGGGGGCGGTTCGGCCTGGCGGGCGGCGGGGTCGGCCTTGACCATCAGCCGGCCGTCGGCGCCGATCAGCTCGAACTTGTAGCGTGCACCCGGGCCGACGCCGAGGCCGCTGGGCAGGAACAGTTCCCACACGCCGGCCTGGTGGCGCAGGCGCATGGGGTGGCGGCGGCCATCCCATTGGTTGAAGTCACCCACCACCGATACGCGCTGCGCATTCGGTGCCCACACCGCAAAGCGCACGCCACTGATGCCGTCGACGCGGATGGCCTGCGCACCCAGGCAGCTTGCCAGCGCCCAATGCGTGCCTTCGTTGAGCAGATGCAGGTCCAGATCACCCAGCAGCAGGCCAAAGGCGTACGGGTCTTCGGTTTCCTGCACGGCTTCGTGGCCGGCGCCGGCGGGCCAGATGATGCGCAGGCGATACATCTGCGGATGACCGTACACGTCTTGCGCCTCGGCGGGCAGCGGGCCGTGGAACAGCCCTGTGCGGCCTACCGGCGTCATCTCGCAGACGATCTGGCCGCGTGCGTCGATGGCCTGCACACGGCGCGCACCCGGGTAGAAGGCGCGCACCACCCAGCGCGCGCCGTCATCGGTGGCCACGCGATGGGGCCCGAGTACGGCGAACGGATCGCCCAGGCGGCCGTGCGTGAGCGCATCAACGTGCATCTGGTCGACGCCGGGCGGCAGCACCATCGGCGGTTCGGGTGCGGCGGCAGTCTTGGTTGGCGTGGCAAAGTCGAGCGCCGTCACGGTGGGCCTCCGGTCGAGTTTTCCGCTGCGGATGGCGGTGCCTCTGCCTGCAGCAGGCGACGTGCCACACGCGTGAGGCCTGCCAGCGGAATCGGCAGCCAGGTCGGGCGGTTGGACGCTTCATAGTTGACCTCGTACGCGGCCTTTTCCAGCAGGAACAGATCGAGCAGGTGGAGGTCGACCACGGGTTGCTCCAGCGCATCCGGATCGGGCCCGCGAATGGCCGCGGCATACGCTTCCAGGAAGCGTTCGGTGGACGCGGCGCGGAAGCGCTCCAGCAGCAGGTTGCGCCGTTCCTGCACGGGGCCGGCCACGTGTTCGGGGCCTTGGCGCATGGCGCCCACCACGTAGTCGAGCGAGCGCATCAGCCCCGCCACGTCGCGCAGCGGGCTGGTCTTGCGCCGGCGCTCTTCCACGGGGCGCGAGGGCTCGCCTTCAAAGTCGATCAGGAAGGCATCCCCCTGCGCCACCAGCACCTGGCCGAGGTGGAAATCGCCATGGATGCGCGAGAGCGTGGCGCCCAGGCCGTCTTCGGCATGCGCGCGGGCGGCGTCGAGCAGCGCCTGGTGTTGTGACAGCAGCCATTGCACGTCGGGTTGCTGGGGGCTGTCAGGGTTTTTCTGCTGCCATGCCGTCAGGTTCTCGTGCGCGCGGGCGAGCTGTTCGCTCACGCGGGCTGTCCAGTAGGCGGCATCGTAGGCGTCGGCAATGCGCACGCCAAAGTTCGGGTCTTCGGTGGGCGCCGCCAGCGCGGCATGCAGTTCGCCCAGCCGCGTGCCGATCACGCCGATGAAGCCGACATAGCTGGCCAATGCCTCGTCGGTATCCACGCGCGCTTCCGAGACGGCCACCGGGGAGGATTCGCCATCGCCCGCGGTCGCGCCTTCCATCTGCACCGCGAGTTCGTCGATGGTACGTCGCAGGTAGTCCAGTGCCCACGTCCAAGCATCGCCCTGGTTGGGAACGAAGCTCTGCATGACGGCCAGCGTGGCGCGTTCGCCGTCGGCCGCGTGGTGAGAGACCTCACCGATCAGCGCCGCCGTGTTGGCGTAGCCCACGCGCGTGAGGTGGCGCGTCATCTCCACCTCGGGGTGGACGCCCGTTGCAATACGGCGGATGAGCTTGACGATGACCGACTCGCCAATCACCAGCGAACTGTTCGATTGCTCGGCCGCCAGCCATTGAATGGGCGTGTCGGGTGCCAGCGGTAGCGGTAGCGGTGCGGGCCGCGAGCTGCCGGCTTCAGGCGTGTCAGCCGGTTCCGCCAGTTCTGCGATGTTCGGCTCGGGCTCGAAGCGCACGGTGCCGTCATTGGCTTCCAGCGTGGTGCCCCGCACGAGGTTGGTGAGCAGCGCGCGGGCGAACGTCTCGGTGGTGAAGGCGTCGGTCAGGTAGCCGACATGGCGGCCACGCCGCACGCGTGCCAGGGCGAGCTGAACCGGCAGTGCCGGTAGGGTGGCCGATTCCCATGCGATTGAAAGCGGAAGCAGGTAGCGCTCGACGCGCTCCGTGCCATTGGGGCTGCCCAGCGTGACGGCCACTTCGTTGAGGAACACCTCGGGCCGCGTTGCCCCGGCCAGCGGGCGGTTGGTGGATGCGGCATCCACCGGCACGGTGGCACCCCAGGCAAACTTCGCGCCACGCAGTACGCTGTCCTTGGCTGCAAACCAGCGGCGCTTGGGCAGATAGGTCGGCAGGATATCGCGCTCGATCAACTGGCGGTGCGCCTCGCGCTGTCCTGTGTCGGCCAGGGCATCCAGCCCTGCACGCAGCACCAGCGTCGTGAACTCGGGCAACTGCTCGGCCGCCGGTTGCGACCAACTCGGGCCGGGCTCGTTCTCGCGCAGCTCCAGCCAGTAGAACGCGTACGGCGGCAGCGTGAGCAGATACGACAACTGGCCGATGGGCGGAAATGCCGCCCCGCCAATCAACTCCACCGGCACGCGCTGCGCAAAGGCCGCCAGGTCCAGCTCCACGGCCTGCGAGGCTCGGGAAAGATTCGCCACGCACAGGATGGGCGCCTCGCCTTCCAGCGCACGGATATACGCCAGCACCTTGCGGTTGGCCGGCTGCAGAAACTGGATGGAACCCCGCCCGAACACGCGATGCCGCTTGCGCGTGGCAAGCAGCCGGCGCGTCCAGTTCAGCAGCGAGTGCGCGTCGCGGCTCTGCGCTTCCACGTTCACCGATTCATAGCCGTACAGCGAGCCCATGAGCGCCCGCAGCACGCGGTGTTGGGGGTCGGCGCGCGAGACGCCGCGGTGGGGGGCGGGCGACCACGCCAGCGGGGGCCCCCCCCCGTCGCGGTCGCCCAGGTGGATGTTGTCGCCCATGCCGATCTCGTCGCCGTAGTACATGACGGGCGTGCCCGGCATCGAAAACAGCAGGCTGTTCATCAGCTCGACCCGGCGGCGGTCGCGTTCCAGCAGCGGCGCCAGGCGGCGGCGGATGCCGAGGTTCAGGCGCGCGCGGCGGTCGCTGGCATAGACCTCCCAGAGGTAGTCGCGCTCGGCGTCGGTCACCATTTCGAGCGTCAGTTCGTCGTGATTGCGCAGGAAGATGGCCCACTGGCAGGTGCTGGGCACTTCTGGCGTCTGCCGCATGATGTCGGTGATCGGAAAGCGGTCTTCACGCGCGATCGCCATGTACATGCGCGGCATCAGCGGGAAGTGGAATGCCATGTGGCATTCGTCGCCGGCACCGAAGTACTCTTGCGTGTCTTCGGGCCACTGGTTGGCTTCGGCCAACAGCAGGCGGTTCTTGAATTGCGCGTCCATGGCCGCGCGAATCTTGCGCAGCACCTCGTGCGTCTCCGGCAGGTTCTCGTTCGACGTGCCTTCGCGCTCCACGAGGTAAGGCACGGCATCCAGCCTCAGGCCATCCACGCCCAGGTTCAGCCAGAACTTCATCACGCCGATGACGGCCTTGAGCACGCGCGGGTTGTCGAAGTTCAGATCTGGCTGGTGCGAATAGAAACGGTGCCAGTAGTAGGCCTTGGCCACCGGGTCCCACGTCCAGTTGGAGGGCTCGGTATCGATGAAGATGATGCGCGTGCCGTCGTACTTCTTGTCGTTGTCGGACCACACATAGAAGTCGCGCAGCGCAGAACCGGGCTTGGCGCGCCGCGCACGCTGGAACCACGGGTGTTGGTCCGACGTGTGGTTGATGACGAGTTCCGTGATCACCCGCAGGCCCCGCGCATGCGCTTCGGCAATGAAGCGGCGCACGTCGGCCATGCTGCCGTAATCAGGATGCACGCCGCGGTATTCGGCGATGTCGTAGCCATCGTCGCGGCGTGGCGACGGATAGAACGGCAGCAGCCAGATCACGTCCACCCCAAGCTCCGCAATGTAGTCGAGCTTGGAGATCAACCCGGGGAAATCCCCCACGCCGTCGTTGTCGGAATCGCAGAACGATTTGACGTGCAGCTGATAGATGACGGCGTCCTTGTACCAGAGCGCGTCGTCCACTAGCAGCGCGGTCGGATTGCGCGTCATGACAGTTGTTCCTCCGAAGGCAGGGCCGGGCGTACGCGCCAGATGGCAAATGGCTGCTCGGGTTCAAGACGGATGTGTTGCCACTTGCCGCGCCACACGGTGCGCTGGTTGTTGATCAGGTTTTCGGCCATCAGCGCGCCGTGGTCGGGCAGGCCCCATTGCCACAGCGGCAGTTCGATGTCGGATTCGTGCGCGTGGTGCGGGTCGAGGTTGATGGCAACGAATAGCGTGTTGTCGCCAAAGCGGTCCGGCGGCGGGGCGTTGGCCAGTTCGGCGGGCGAACTGTGCAACTGCGTGGGCAGCACGGGCGGCGTCGATTTGCTGAAGAACAGGATGTGATCGCCCGAGGCCGGCTGGAACGTCACGCCCAGGTGCGAGTGCAACGCCGGATTGGCCCGGCGGATGCGGTTGAGCAGCGCGATCTCTTTGACGATGTTGCCGGGGCGGTTGTGGTCCCACGCGCGCAGTTGGTACTTCTCGGAGTCGAGGTACTCCTCCTTGCCCGGCACCGGTGCGCCTTCGCACAGCTCGAAGCCGTTATAGACGCCCCAGAGGCCAGAGAGCGTGGCCGCCAGCGCCGCGCGAATCAAGAAGCCCGGTCGCCCGGATGTCTGCAGGAACACCGGGTTGATGTCCGGCGTGTTGACAAAGAAGTGCGGGCGGAAATATTCACGCACCGGCGTGCGCGTCAGTTCGGTCAGGTAATCGATGAATTCCTGTTTGGTATGCCGCCACGTGAAGTACGTGTACGACTGCGAGAACCCCACCTTCGCCAGCCGGTACATCACCTTGGGCCGCGTAAAGGCTTCCGACAGGAACACCGTATCCGGATAGCGCGCACGCACCTCACCGATCATCCATTCCCAAAACGGCAGCGGCTTGGTGTGCGGATTGTCGACGCGGAACAGGCGCACGCCCTCGTCGGCCCAGAACATCACGACATCGCGCAAAGCGTTCCACAGGCCGGGTTTGGCGTCGTTGGCATAGAAGTCGACGTTGACGATGTCTTCGTACTTCTTGGGCGGGTTTTCTGCGTATTTGATGCTCCCATCGGGGCGCCACGCAAACCAGCCGGGGTGCTCGCCCAGCCAGGGGTGGTCGGGCGAGCATTGAATGGCAAAGTCCAGCGCCAGCTCCAGGCCTTTCTCACGCGCGGCATCGCGCATGCGGCGGAAGTCTTCCAGCGTGCCGAGCTGCGGGTGGATGGCGTCGTGCCCGCCTTCGGCGGCGCCAATAGCGTAGGGGCTGCCGGGGTCGTCGGCTTCGGCGCGCAGGCTGTTGTTGCGGCCCTTGCGGTTGGTGCGGCCGATGGGGTGGATGGGCGGGAAGTACAGCACGTCGAAGCCCATGCCGCGAATGGCGCCCAGGCGGCGGATCACGTCGTCGAAGGTGCCGTGTCGCTGTTCGTCATCCGATGCTGAGCGGGGGAACAGCTCGTACCAGCTCGCGAACGCTGCGCCCGCGCGCTCCACGTCCAGCGGGTACGCCACGCTTTCCACATAGAACGGCCGGTAGTGCGAGGCCTGCGCCATCACGTGCGCGGTCACCGGGTCCAGGAGCAACTTGAGACGGTGCGCCGGGTCCGCCTCCGCCAACAGGTGTGCGAGCTTGCGCAACGCGTCGACGGGTGCGTCCTTGGGCGCATGCTCGGCCGCCTGTGCGACGAGCCGCGCGCCTTCTTCCAGCTCCAGCGTCACGTCCACGCCGGCGGTGTGCTTCTTTTCCAGCTCAGACCGGTAGGTGCCGAACGCATCGCGCCACGCGGCCACGGCATACACGTGCCGCCCCAGCCGTCCGGGCCGGAATGTACCTCGCCAGCGGTCGTTGCCCAGCGGCACCATCGGCACGTGCTGCCAGGCGTCTTCATCCTGCGCGCGCCACAGCAGGTGGACGGCCAACTCGTCGTGCCCGTCCATCAGCACATCGGCCTCCACGGTGATGTCGTCGCCCACCAGGCGCTTCACGGCAAAGCGGCCGTCATCCACGCTGGGCTGCACCTGTTCGATGCCGATGCGCGGCGAGGCAATGGCTGCGCTGACGGGTTCCGTCGCTTCGCCGGCCTTCGTGCGCGGACTCTTGGCGGGTTTGCCTGCCGCGGGATAGCGCACCGGCGCGTTGCGGAACACGCGCCAGACCTGTACGTCACCGGGCAGCAGGTCGATCTCGGCCAAGGGCCGTGCACTGGCACGCAGCGCGTCGTCGCAACTGCCGACGGGTTCGGTCAGCAGGTCCAGCGCCACGCCGCGCGTAAAGCCGCCGGCCACGCCGGGCAGGAAATGGTCGGCATGCACCGACACGCCCATGTGCAGGTCGGGATTGATGACGGTCAGCGTAGCGGCATCTCCCGCGCGCAGGTCGGGGCCGTCGGCGCGCAGCAGGGCGGTGGCGGGCGCATCGGGGCCGGTCAGCATGCGCAGTTCGGCGTGCGGTGCCACGGTGTTCGTCTCGCGTGCGGCGCGGATGGTGGCGTTCACATCGCGCACGGCATCGCTCAGGTCGAACGCGGCATGTGCGTCGATCCATTGCTGGTCGGATGGGTCACCGCGCTCGGCCAGCATCGGCAGCAGCGCACCGCGTTCAAAGCCCAGCGGCATCAGCCAGCCGGCATCGAGCGTGTCGGCCACGTGCAGGAGGCGGCGGTACGCGCGTTCACGAATCATCGCTTCGCCAAACGCCTGACCGTAGCGCGTGCCGAACGGTGCCTCCACGGTGGCGATGGGCGGTGCCACGGCGGCCAGGCGCGCGTGTTCTTCCACCATCCAGCCGGCGCGGAAGTCCCACCAGCGCAGTGACGAGAATGTCGCGTCAAAACCGGCACCCGCCAGCGCATCGATCGCCGTGCCATCCATGCCGGGCGTCCAGGCCAGGAAGCGCACGGCGCCGGCGTCTTTGCGCACGTCGGCAATCAACGTGCGCCAGCGTTCCGCAGGCAGGCGGGCGGGCGCTTCACAGCGGAACCCGCCGATGCCGAGTGCGGCCCACGCGCGCAGTTGCTGTGTCCACCACGTGAGGATGGCGCCTGCGGTGCGCGGGTCGTCGTGTCGGAACGAGGCCACCTCCAGGTGCGATGGCGGCAGGCGGGGGTCGAGCGCGTCGCCGTTTTCGGCATGGCTGGCGAACCAGTCGGGGTGGTCGGCACGCAGGGGCGCATCGACGGCCACGCGGTCGATCACCAGATCGAGCAACAGCGTAAGCCCCCGTGTGCGGCAGCCTTGGGCCAGCGTTGCGAGTGCGGCGTCGGCTGGTCCGCCACCCAGCGCTGCATGCAGTAGCGCATGGTCACGCGTGACGAAGACATTGCCGGCCGCACCCACCGCAAACGGCGGTGCCATCAACACATGATCAAAGCCCAACGAGGCGATGCGATCGAGCACGCCGTCCCACCGGTCGAGCCGGCCCAATTGCAGCGGGTGCAGGTAGCAGATGGCGGGGGCATAGGGGGGCTCGGCCGCGGCGCGGGGCTGCCCGATCGGCTTCGTGACGGGCTTCGATGCCGATTTGGCTTTGCTGCCGGGTGGCTTGGCCGCCTTGAGTGCGGCCGTGGTTTTACGTGAAGTGGCGGGCTGGGGCGACTTGGTCTCGGGCATGCGTGAAAGCGGGGCAGGGTGTCAGGCGCGGTCAGGCACGGATCTTCTCGGCACTGGCGGCGCGCGCCACCGCGTGCGCTCGGATCTCGTCGGACAGCGCCGTTGAGCGTCGCCGCGCCGGCGTACGCACAGGTTGGTCGGGTCGGGGCGCGTGCAGCGCGTCGGGTGCGGTGGGCGCCTGCGCCAGCGCCAAGGCGGGCATGGGCGTGGCGGCCGGCACCAGGGTGCGGTACAGCGCGAGGTACTCGCGTGCGGCCTGCGACCAGCCGAAGTCGGTCGTCATGCCGTTGTATTGCAGGATGCGCCACGCCTGCGGCTGGGCGAAGACGCGTAGCGCGCGCTCCACCGCGGCCACCATGGCGTCTGCGGTGTCGCCGTCAAACAGGAAACCCGTCGCGCCGTGCAACGCCGCTTCGGGCGAGCCACGGTCGGTGATGGTGTCCGTCAGCCCGCCCACGCGGGACGCGACCGGCACCGTGCCGTAGCGCATTGAATAGAGCGGCGTCAGGCCGCACGGCTCGAAGCGGCTGCCATGCAGCAGGATGTCGGCGCCGGCGTGCAGCAGGTGGGCATAGGCCTCGGTGTAGCCAATCTTCGCGGCCACCTGGCGCGGATAGCGCGCCGCCAGTTCGGCCATGCCGGTCTCGTACGCGTGTTCACCGCAGCCGAGCACGGCCACCTGCAATTGCGGGTTGGATTCGAGCAGTTGAGGCAGCGCCTGCAACGTCACGTCGGACATCTTCTGATGCGTCAGGCGGCTGCCGACGGCCAGCAGCGGCGCCTTGGCATCTTCCGGCAGGCCAAAGCGTTGCTGAAGCACACGCTTGGCGGTGTGCTTGCCGCTCAGGTTGGCGGCAACAAACGGCTGCGGCAGCAACGGGTCTTTCGATGGGTTCCATACATCGTTGTCGATGCCGTTGAGGATGGCGACCAGGTCTTGCTGTCGCGCGCGCAGCAGGTCTTGCATGCCGCAACCTGCCGCGTCGGTCAGGATCTCGCGCGCATACGCGTGGCTTACGGTGGTGAGGCGATCGGCCCACAGCAGGCCGGCCTTCAGGAAGCTGAACTGGCCCCAGAATTCGGCTTCGTGCGCAGCATCGGGTGGCACGCCAATGGCCGGTACCACGTGCATCGGGAAATTGCCCTGGAACGCGAGGTTATGCACCGTAAAGACGGTCTTGACCGGCAGCTGCGCACGCTTGACGAACAGCGGCACCAGCCCCGCATGCCAGTCATGCGCCTGCACGATGTCAGAGCGACGCACACCGGGCACCCCGCCGGCAACGCGGGCAGCGGCCTGGCTGAACGCCGCAAAGCGCAGCGCGTTGTCTTCATACGGCTCGCCGTGGTCATCCAGGTAAGGGTTGCCGGGCCGCGCGAACAGCGCCGGCGCGTCGAACAGCAGCACCGGGGCGCCCTGCGCGCCCATCCGCCCGCTCAACAGGCGTGCGCGGCCACCTGGCAGGTCGGTCCATTCGCACACGGTGCGCGTGTGCTGCAACTGCGTGATGGCGTTGGGATAGCCGGGCAGCATCACCGTCACTTTCATGCCGGCGCGCCGGAGGGCATTGGCGCACGCCCCGACCATATCTCCAAGCCCGCCGGTCTTGGCCAGCGGCACAGCTTCAGAAGCGACAAAGAGAACGTTCAGCGACAAGGTCATGCTCCCGGAGGAATTCGCCTGCCGGGCCGTCAGCCAACTGCATGAGCAGTGGCGGGCGCCGATGCGTGGCGGAGGTTTGTGATCCTCTCCTTCGCGCAAGAGCTATGCCAGTCGGACAGGCGCTGACAAGGCAGTGGGTTTGTGCTCACGCCGCCTTGGCTGTACGTGATGTGCGCGCTGCGAGCGCACGTGCGGAGTGTGCAACCTGCGGGTGCGCTGTGTAATTTCGTCCATGGGCTGCATCAGGCCGTCGTTCGTTCGATTGCCTGGGCAATAGAAAAAAACAATCGGTAAAATCATATCAATCAACTTGTGCAATGCATCGAACGACGATACGATCACCTCCGTTGTCAACCAAGCAACCCAACCGAAAACCACTATGTCGCTGATCAATACTCAAGTCCAACCGTTCAAGGCCCAAGCGTTCCACAACGGCAAGTTCATCGAAGTCTCGGATGAGTCGCTCAAGGGCAAGTGGTCCGTGCTGATCTTCATGCCGGCCGCATTCACGTTCAACTGCCCGACCGAAGTGGAAGACGCAGCGGACAACTACGCAGAATTCCAGAAGGCTGGCGCCGAGGTCTACATCATCACGACTGACACGCACTTCTCGCACAAGGTGTGGCACGAAACGTCGCCGGCCGTGGGCAAGGCACAGTTCCCGCTGGTGGGCGACCCGACCCACGCGCTGACCAACGCATTCGGCGTGCACATTCCGGAAGAAGGCCTGGCACTGCGCGGCACGTTCGTGATCGACCCGCAAGGCGTGATCAAGACGATGGAAGTGCACGACAACGCCATCGCCCGTGACGTGAAGGAAACCCTGCGCAAGCTCAAGGCTGCCCAGTTCGTCGCCAACAACCCCGGCAACGTGTGCCCGGCCAAGTGGAACGAAGGCGCCAAGACGATCAAGCCGTCGCTCGACCTGGTCGGCAAGATCTAAATTTCAAGGCTGTTTGCTGCTCTCGGGCAGCATGAAAAACGGCCGGCACTGCCGGCCGTTTGCTTAAGGGCGACGGCATGTGCCACGCCCTGTTACGGATTCAATGAATACAAAGGAAGTCGTCATGCTGGATGCTGATGTCAAGGCCCAACTGAAGGCCTACCTCGAACGCCTCGTGCAGCCCATTGAGCTGGTCGCCAACGTCGATGACAGCGAGGGCTCCCGCGACATGATGGACCTGCTGCGCGACGTGGCCGAGCAGTCCAGCATGATCGTGCTGACCGAACAACGCGACGCCGCCGAGCGCGCGCCCTCGTTTCTGATCCGTCGCACCGGCGCCGATGTGAGCGTGCGTTTTGCAGCGATCCCGACGGGCCACGAGTTCACCTCGCTTGTGCTGGCGTTGCTGCAGGTGGGCGGCTACGCGCCCAAGCTCGAAGCCGACGTCGTCGAACAGATTCGCAATATCGAAGGGGAGTTCCGCTTCGAGACCTACATGTCGCTCACGTGCCAGAACTGCCCCGACGTGGTCCAGGCGCTGAACGTGATGTCCGTGATCAACCCGCGCATCCAGCATGTCGCCATTGATGGTGCGCTGTTCCAGGGCGAAATCGAAGCGCGCCAGATCATGGCTGTGCCGACCGTGTTCCTGAACGGTGAGACATTCGGCACGGGCCGCATGGGCGTGGAAGAGATTCTCGCCAAGATCGACACTGGCGCGGCCGCGCGTGACGCTGAAAAGCTCGCCGCCAAGGAAGCGTTTGACGTACTGATCGTCGGCGGTGGGCCTGCCGGTGCTGCTGCCGCTGTGTATGCGGCGCGCAAGGGCGTGCGCACCGGCGTGGTGGCCGAGCGCTTTGGCGGGCAGGTGCTCGACACGCTGGGCATCGAGAACTTCATCTCCGTGCAGGAGACGGAAGGGCCGAAGTTTGCCGCCGCGCTGGAGCAGCACGTGCGCCAGTACGACGTCGACATCATGAATACGCAGCGCGCGGTCAAGCTCACGCCTGCGGCTGCGCCTGGCGGCTTTGCCGAGGTGACGCTGGCCAACGGCGCGGTGCTCAAGGGCCGCTCGGTCATCCTGTCGACCGGTGCGCGCTGGCGCAACGTCAACGTGCCCGGCGAGCAGGAATACAAGAACAAGGGCGTGGCGTATTGCCCGCACTGCGACGGCCCGCTGTTCAAGGGCAAGCGCGTGGCCGTGATCGGTGGTGGCAACTCGGGCGTGGAAGCCGCCATCGATCTGGCCGGCCTGGTGAACCACGTCACGCTGCTGGAGTTTGCCAGTGAGCTGAAGGCCGATGCCGTGCTGGTGCGCAAGCTGCAAAGCCTGCCGAATGCGACCATCGTCACCAACGCGCAGACGACCGAGATCACCGGTGACGGCCAGAAGGTCAATGGCCTGCGTTACAAGGACCGCGTGGGCGGCGTCGAGCACACTGTCGCGCTCGAAGGCGTGTTCGTGCAGATCGGCCTGGTGCCCAACACCGAATGGCTGGACGGCGCACTTGAGCGCAACCGCTTCGGCGAGATCGTCGTCGATGCACGTGGCCAGACCAGCGCGGAAGGCGTGTTCGCCGCAGGCGATGCGACCACGACGCCGTACAAGCAGATCATCATCGCGACGGGCGATGGTGCGAAGGCTGCACTGTCGGCGTTCGATCATCTGATCCGCGTGCCGCTGGCCGAAGCTGCCTGAAGCTGAACGAAGCCGTACTCGTACCGAGCCGGACTCCGCAATCTGCGGGTCCGGCTTTTTCTTTGATGCCTCGGTGCTCAGCCAGCGGCGGACTGCAGCGCCTGCGCACGCGCGGAGCACATGTCGACAAGGCGATCGCGCAACGCGCGCCCCGCGCTGTCGAGGTCGGGTCGCGCAAACAGCGCCAGCTCCAGCCCACCGATCTCCGGCAAACCATCGGCAGCGCCAACCACGCGATGCCCGGCCTGCACGGTGCTGGCCGGCAGCAGGCTCACACCCAACCCAGCGCTGACCGCCGCACACAGGCTCGCCAGGCTCGGACTCGAATACGTGATGCGCCACGGTTGGCCGATCGATTCCAGCGCGTGCAGCATCTCCTGCCGATACAGCGCGCCGACCGGAAACACCACCAGCGGCAACGGAGGTTGCGACGCGCCGAGCGGCAGCGTGTGTGGCCGCTCGGCGCTGTCGATCCAGCAGACCGGTTCGGCCCAGCGCGCATGGCAGTCACTATCGGTACCCCATTGCTTGACGAGCAGCATGTCCAGATCGCCATTGCGATACAGGCGCAGCAGGTGGTGAGAAAGGCCGCTTTCCACTTCCAGACGCAGCCGTGGGCGCTCGCGTGCAAAGCTGGCAATGAGCGGCATCAGCGCACCGCTGCCGAGGTCTTCCGGCACACCCAGGCGCAGCACGCCCCCGGTGTGTTCGGGGCTGAGCGCCTCGCTGGCTTCATTGGCCAGGCGTAGCAGACGGCGTGCGTAGCCGAGCAGGCGGTCGCCTTCTTCGGTAGGCAACACCTGGCGCTTGCTGCGGTCGAGCAGGCGGCAATCCAGTTGCTGCTCCAGACGCAGGATCTGCTGGCTGACGGTCGATTGGGTCAGATGCAAATGCTCTGCCGCCCGTGTGAAGTTGCCTGTGTCCACCACGGTGACAAAGCTACGCAGCAAGACAAGATCAATCATTTGAAAACCCACTGAACATCGTTTCACTATTTAATTTGAACATGTTTAGGGGCGCAACCATAATCGACCGGCAATGTTTGTATGGGGAGAATCGATGTCCCATGACCGGTACATGCGCGAGGCCGTGGAGCTTGCGCGCGGTAACGTCAACGCCGGCGGCCTGCCATTTGGGGCGGTGCTGGTACGCGATGGCAAGATCGTCGCGCGTGCCGTCAACGAGGTGCACACCACCAGCGACCCCACCGCACACGCCGAAATGCAGGGCATCCGCCAGGCCAGCCACGCACTGGCCACGCCCGACTTGCGCGGTGTGGTGATGTACGCCAGCGGTCATCCGTGCCCGATGTGTTTTGCAGCGATGCATCGCTGCGGCATTCGCGCGGCCTACTTTGCGTATTCGAACGAAGATGGCGAGCCGTTTGGCATGTCGACCGCCGCCCTGTATGCCGAGATGCGTCGCGCGCCGGAAGGCGGTGAGTTGCAACTGCATTCGTCCAAGCCGACGGGCGAGCAGGGCCTCTACGAGGCATGGCAGGCACGTCAATCGTGAGCGACGTCGTCGCACAGGGTGCCGCGGCGGGCGGGCGTAGCGAGTCGGACCACGCGGTCTCACAGCACAGAGATGCGTTCTCCAAGTGTCGCGCGTGGGGTCGAACCAATTCAAATGATGCGGCGGGCAAGCATGGCTCTGATTTCGCCGATTGCCTTTGCTGGGTTCAGCCCCCTCGGGCGAACGTCCGTGCAATTCAATATCGAGCGGCAGCGGAACAGCCGATAGGGGTCGCCGAGATTATCGCGGCTTGCCGATTTGGACTGGAGCGGTTGCGCAACGTTGCCGGCTGGTGAACCCTCGATGCGCGTGGTCTGCAGTAAGTTGCACGTTAGCACCTGTACACTTCAGCGACGGTTGAAGGAGGAGGGCACGCGTTACCAGGAAACTCCTGACGGTTTGCGAGAAGCGCTGGCGAAGCCCTACCTGCAGAACCCGTCCATGTCTGCCGCTGAAATCTCCTTCCGGCTCGGTCCTAGCGACACATGTCGCGTTGCTTACCCTGCATTCGTGATTTCCGCCGCCAGAGCTGTCCACCCGGCGACGCGCTCGCTCAAGGACAGGCCAAGGCCAGGCCGCGTCGGCACCATCATGCGGCCATCGCGCGTTTCCAGCCTCTCGTTGAACAGCGGTTCCAGCCACTCGAAATGCTCGACCCACGGTTCACGCGAGTACGCTGCGGCAAGGTGAACGTGCAGCTCCATTGCAAAGTGCGGCGCGAGCATGAGACCGGCGTGATCGGCCAGCGCGGCAATCTTGAGGAACGGGGTGATGCCGCCGACGCGCGGGCCATCCGGCATGAGGTAATCCGCCCCACGCTGCCGGATGAACTCCCAGTGTTCCGACACACTGGTAAGCATCTCACCGGTGGCGATCGGTGTGTCGAACTGGGCGGCGAGTGCGGCATGGCCTTCAGCGTCGTAGCAATCGAGCGGCTCTTCGATCCAAACGAGGTTGAAGGGCTCGAAGGTGCGGCACATGCGCTGGGCAGTCGGGCGGTCCCACTGCTGGTTGGCGTCGACCATGAGCGGGAAATCGTCACCGAGATGCTCTCGCACCGCTGCGACACGCTTCACATCCAGGGCGCGATCGGGCTGGCCCACCTTGAGCTTGATGCCCCCGATGCCCTTGGCGCGCGAGATGTCGGTGTTCACCAGCAACTGGTCCAGCGGCGTGTGAAGGAAGCCGCCTGAGGTGTTGTAGCAACGCACGGAATCGCGTTGCGCACCTAGCAGCTTGGCAAGCGACAGATTGGCGCGTTTGGCCTTCATGTCCCACAACGCGACGTCGAACGCGCCGATCGCCTGAACGGCCAGACCGCTACGGCCCACCGATGCGCCGGCCCACGCAAGTTTGTCCCACAGGCGCGCAATGTCATTCGGGTCTTCGCCGATCAGCACCGGCGCAATCTCCTTGGCATGCGCAAACTGACCGGGGCCGCCGGCACGCTTGGAGTAGCTGAAGCCCAGGCCGCGATGGCCGTCTGCCGTACTGATCTCGACAAAGAGGATGGCGATTTCGGTCATCGGCTTCTGACGACCTGTCAGGACCTTGGCGTCGCTGATGGGGTTCGCAAGCGGCAGGAACACCGAGCTGATGCGGATGTGCTCGATGCGATCGCGGACAAGCTGGTAGGCAAGAAGGCTGTCAGGATGGTTCATGGTGATTGCTTGAGAGAAGAGACAGGAAGTTCAATGGCTGCTGCATCGCAGTCAAGGCAGCGACTCCGCAGGTGCCCTTGATGAAGCGGAATGGGTGTCCGGTGCCGGTTCGGAGGGAAGGCGCTCCAGCTTGCCGACAACCAGCAGGTAAGAGAACGCACCAACCAGCGCCACGCCTGCAACGTACGTGAGCGCGGCCTCAAACGAACCGGTCTGCTTGATCATCCAACCAATAGCCAACGGCGTGACGATGCTGGCGAGATTGCCGCACAGGTTGAAGATGCCGCCGCTGATGCCCATGGCCTTCCTGGGCGAGACATCGCCCACGATGCACCAGCCAAGATTGCCGATGCCTTTGGCGAAGAACGCGACCGACATCACCAGCACCACAACGGCGGTTGACTGCACGTAGTTGGCAATGACGATGCAGCTCGATAGCGCCAGGCCGGTGATGATCGGCACCTTGCGCGCGGCGGTCAGGCTAAAGCCGCGCTTGAGCATCCAGTCAGACCACAGGCCACCGATGATGCCGCCCAGGCAGCCGGCCACGGCCGGAATCGCCGCCACCAGGCCCACCTTCAGGATCGACATGCCTTTGGCCTCGATCAGATACGTCGGGAACCACGTCAGAAAGAACCAGGTAATTGAAGTGAGGCAGAACTGACCGATGTAGATACCGACCATCATGCGGTTTGCCGAGATGGCCTTGACCTGACGCCAGCTGAACGGGCTCGGACCATCTGCCATGGTCGGCAGGCCGCCACCGGCGGAGATGTACTCAAGCTCCGCCGTATTCACACGGGCATGTTTGGACGGCTCACGGACCACGCGCAGCCAGATCAGGCCCAGCAGGACGCCCACGGCGCCCGTGGTGAAGAAGACGTACTGCCATCCCCATGTGCTGACGGTGAACGTCATGACCGGGGTGAACACGGCCAACGCAAAGTACTGGGCCGACTGGAACACTGATGTCGCCAGCCCGCGTTCCTGACTGGGGAACCACATCACCGTGAGCCGGCTGTTACACGGGAAGGCAGGCGACTCTGCCACCCCCATCAGAAAGCGCAGCACAAACAGCACGATGAAGGCAGACGCCGCAAACAGGTGCACATAGCCTTGCAGGAATGTCAGGACCGACCATGTGATCAGGCTGACCCCGAGCACGACACGCGCACCAAGCCGGTCGAGAATCAGACCGCCCGGAATCTGCATGGCGGTGTAGGCCCATCCGAACGCCGAAAACGCAATGCCCATGGCCAACGCGTCAAAGCCCAGGTCGTGGCGCATCCTGGGTGCGGCGATGGAGAGCGTGGCGCGATCCACATAGTTGAACACCGTCACGATGAAGATCATCGACAAGATGAACCATCGCACGCGGGTTCGGTGCGTGGATTGGGCGGATGTGGGCATACAGGTCTCCTGTTGGACGCCATGGCTCGCTTCCGTGGTTGAGCGAGTTCTCTTTTTCGCCGGCCCGGGCTCCCATGCAACTGGGATTCGCTGCCGTCGATGAGGCCATTATTAGATGATTGCGCAATCATTCAAGTAGAATTGATTGCGCAATCATCCTCGTTTACCCTGCGGCGACATCGGAGGTCGACAGCGCCCTTCGTCGCACCTCATCCACTATCCGGAGAGGACACATGGTCCGAAAACTGAAGAGCCGCTCGCCCGACGCGCGAGCGAGTGGGGCGCCCAGCGTGACGCTCATCGATGTCGCGCGTGTGGCCGGCGTCGCGCCCATGACGGTTTCGCGAGCGCTTCATCGTCCTGAACTCGTGCGGGAGGAAACGCAGAAGAAGGTATTGGCAGCCGTGCGCGCAACGGGATACGTGCCGAATATGCTTGCCGGCGGGCTCGCCAGTAGCCGAAGCCGGCTGGTGGCCGTGCTGTTGCCCACCATTGCCAGCTCAATCTTTGCCGAGACGGTTCAGGCGCTGATGGACGGATTGTCGGTGGCCAACTACCAGACGCTCATTGGTTTGACCGGTTACTCCGCCAGTCGCGAAGAGGCCTTGGTCGAGGCACTGCTGGGGCGCCGGCCGGATGCCATCGTTCTCGCGGGGACAGACCACACCAACACGACCATCGATCGTTTGACCAGAACAGGAATCCCGGTCGTGGAAATCTGGGATCTGACCGAGAAGCCGATCGATATGGTGATCGGCTTTTCGCACGAGCAAGTGGGGCGAGAGGTTGCTCGCCATCTTCTGCAGAAGGGCTATCACCGGTTCGGCGTCATCTCGGTCAACGACCCACGCGGCTTGCGGCGATGTGAAAGCTTCAGGGCAGAACTCGCGAGACACGGCATCAGCGAATGCCCATTCGAAACGCTGCCCGCGCCCGCAACGCTTGAGGGCGGACGGCGAGGGCTGTCGCACATGCTCGAATACACCACGCCGGACATCATCGTCTGCAGCTCTGACACGCTCGCCGAGGGCGTTCTGATGGAAGCGGCCAGCCGCGGCATTCAAGTGCCAACGGATCTCGCGGTGATGGGCTTCGGCGATCTGAGCATGGCGGCGCAATTGCATCCCGCGCTGTCCACCGTCAAGGTGGGCGGCGCCGATATCGGCAAGCGGACGGCAGAGGCGTTGCTTGAACGCTTCGAGACGGCGCCCCCCGCGGGGCCGCGGTGCATCGATACCGGGTTCGCCATCATTGACCGAGAGAGCGCATAGAGCAGTATTGGACCGCGGATCGATAGCGTGTTCGCGTAACCGGATGGTGCGCGCCTGCCCAGTTCCAGTGAAAGATCACGTGCTCTTTCTTGCGGCCATCCCGAGATCGTCTTTGCCTCTGAGCCAGTCAATCAGGTGGTCGCGAAACCCTTCGGCCGCGGGCGAGACTGTCCGGCTTGCGGAGTGATAGAGACACACTTGGCGCACCACCTCCGGATCGACGATGTGTCGCATCACTAGACCCAGCGGGCGGCCCAGCAAACCGACATAAGCCGGCGCAAGCGTGAGCGCCAACCCTTCGGCCGCCATCCCCAGCGCTGTGCTGATGTTGTCCACGATATCCATGGGTGCAATGCGCTCGTGCTCGTCAGCGCCGGCCCGCATCAGCGATACGTTGCGCTCGTAGTCCCGACCCGCCGCCACCAGCGGCTGATGGCGCAAGTCTGCCCATGCAATTTCCCGCCGCTTTGCGAGCGGGTGGCTGCGCGCACACCAAAGGACCCAAGGACTCTGGAACAGGCCGATGCTCGCGACATCCTCCGATACCCCCTGGTCGGGCCCGATCGCGAGATCGACGTCAGCATTGACCACCATGTTGATGAGATCGTCCACTGCCGCGTCGCGGATGCGGATCACCACCTTGGGGTGGTCCTTTGCGTATGCCTTGATCGCCGCAGGCAGGATGGTGCTGGCCACCACCAGAGGCGCGGCGACGCGCACGATGCCTGCCGCGCGATTGCGGATGTCGTCCGCTGATGACTGAGCCAATTCAATGTGCTTCAGCACGCTTCTCGCAGGTGCCAGGAACTCACGACCCGCAGGGGACAGCATCACGCTGCGGGTGGTCCGATCAAACAGCCGAAAACCCACCGCAGCTTCCAGTTCCGCCACGAGCTGGCTGATTGCCGAGGCCGACAGATTCATCCGCTCACCCGCTTTGGCAAAGCTACGAACGTCTGCGACGGTCAGGAAGGCGTGGAGTTGTCTTGGGGTAAATCGTGCTTGAGACATACGCGATCGATTCATAAGGCGAACTTAATGATAGGCCATTATTCATCGATTGTTTTGTTCTATACCCTGCCGCATGCTCTCGCCAGTCCAAGAAAAAAATGAGCGGTTCCACTCAAGGAGACACCATGGCGCCCCCCACCATTGCGGCCCTCGCCACGACGGACGATTCCGAAGAACGCGCATACAGAAAAGTCACGTGGCGTTTGGTCCCGTTTCTTTGCCTGTGCTTCGTGATCGCGTTTCTAGACCGCGTCAATGTCGCGTTCGCCAAACTTCAGATGGTTTCGCAGTTGGGGTGGAGCGAGCAGGCCTATGGCTTCGGCGCGGGCATTTTTTTCCTCGCTTACTTCCTCTTCGAGGTCCCGAGCAACCTCGTCATGCACCGTGTCGGCGCGCGCCGCTGGATCGCGCGAATCATGATCACGTGGGCATTGCTGACGGGGGCCATGGCGTTCGTTCATTCCACCACGGCCTTCTACGTGGTGCGTTTGCTCATCGGGGCCGCCGAAGCCGGTTTTTTTCCCGCCATCATCCTGTATCTGACTTACTGGTATCCCGCCAATCGAAGGAGCCGCGTGATCGCCATCTTCATGACGGCAATCCCCATCGCGGGGGTCAGCGGCGGTGTGCTTTCGGGATGGATCCTGACGGCGTTTGATGGCTATCGAGCCTTGGCCGGCTGGCAGTGGCTCTTCCTTATCGAGAGCGTTCCCTCGCTGCTGATTGGCATCGCCGCGCTCTTCTATCTGGACGACGACATCCGTGGCGCCAGATGGCTGACCCCGGCCGAACAGCATCTGCTGGCTTCCAACATTCAAGCGGATAGCCAACGCAAAACGGCGGTTTCATTGTCTGCCGCGTTTCGGCGGCCCATGGTGTGGGTCCTGGCACTGGTCTACTTCGGCGCAGCCATGGGCCAGTACGGATTCGGGTTCTGGCTTCCGTCCATCATCAAGAGCATGGGCGTGCAGTCGCCCTCTGAAGTTGGATTGCTTTCTGCCATTCCGTACGCCTTCGGCATTGTCGCCATGCTTGCAGTCGGACACAGTGCCGACCATCGAAACGAGCATCGGTGGCACTACCTTGTGGCGGCGATTGCCGGAGCGGCCGGGTTGGCCCTGAGCGCCGCATATAGCGACCACAGAGCCCTCTCCATTGGGGCGCTCACGCTGGCTTGCATGGGTTTGCAGTGTCTTGCGCCTGTGTTCTGGCGGATTCCCACTTCCATGCTCGGCGGCGTGGCGGCCGCTGCAGGCATTGCGTTGATCAACTCAGTGGGCAACCTCGCCGGATTCCTGAGCCCGTACATGGTCGGTTGGATTGTCGATCACACCGGCAACACGAACCTGGCGCTCTACGTTATTGCCGGATGTCTCTTCGCCTCGGGCGCCATCGTATTTGGTCTCCCAGACCAATCGCCCCACGGCAACTGACAGCCTGCTCAACCGGGACTCTGCATCATGACGCACCACATGGAAGACTTGTATGCCGCGCTGGCCGATGTGCTCGGAGAGGGTGGCACCGTCCGTGACGAAGACATCGTGTCTGCGTACGCGGGGGACTGGAGCGAAGCACCAAAGCAATCGCCAAGGCTCGTCCTGCTTCCGCAGACGCCGCAACAGGTGGCTGCCGCGCTCGACGTGTGCTCGCGCTTTCGCCAGCCGGTCGTCGTGCAAGGCGGGCTGACCGGGCTTGCTGGCGGCGGCACGCCGCGCACGGGTGAGATTGCACTTTCCTTATCGCGGCTGAATCGCATCGAAGAGATCGATGCTGTTGGGGGTATCGCTGTCGTACAAGCCGGCGTGGTTCTTGAAGCGCTGCAGCAGCGCGTTGAAGAGCACGGTTGGTCATTCCCATTGGATCTCGGCGCGCGGGGATCGTGTCAGCTGGGCGGAAACGCGGCAGTGAATGCGGGCGGAAACCGCGTCATCCGTTACGGAACCATGCGCGCCATGGTGTTGGGTGTCGAAGTCGCCTTGCCCAACGGCACGCTCCTCACGATGCTCAATCGAGTCGAGAAGAACACGACCGGCATCGACCTGAAGCATCTTTTCATTGGCAGTGAGGGGACACTGGGTGTCATTACGCGGCTCGTTCTCAAGCTATCACCCAAGCCGACCAGCTCCTGCACGGCGTTGTGCGCCATGCCGTCATTCTCTGCTGCTGCTCAACTCCTTCGGCGGGCCCGTATGGCCCTGCCCAGCCTCTCAGCATTTGAAGTCATGTGGGCGGACTTCATGGCCGCGGCCATCCAGGTTGCATCACTTCGCCAGCCATTCTCAGTAGAGGCGCCCGTCTATGTCTTGATTGAAACGCAAGGCGCCAACGAGGAAGAAGAACGCCGGCAACTCGAGGCCTTCCTGGGTGAAGCGTTGGAGGCAGAGGCGGTGATGGACGTCATCGTTGCGCAGTCGCTCGATGGCAAGGATCAACTATGGCAATACCGCGAAACCGTCGGGGAACTGCTGGCGCAGATGAAACCGCATGCTGCGTTTGATGTGGGCATCCCGATGGCTGCCATGGAGACCTTCGTCGAATCGACGCGAGAGGTTCTGACGCAAAGGTTTCCCGAACAGCGGCATCTGTTCTTCGGACACATCGGCGACGGCAACCTGCATGTTCTGTCGGGCCCCCACATGACGGACGAGAACCTGCATTGCGTCGAGGACATCGTCTACACGGCAGTGCGGGAAGTAGGCGGTTCTATCTCGGCCGAACATGGCATCGGCGTCATAAAGAAGGCGTTCCTACATAACAGCCGGTCCACGGAGGAAATCTCGCTGATGCGCAGCCTCAAGGCGTTGCTCGACCCCGATTCCATTCTGAACAGCGGCCGGATTCTATAAACAGCAAGAAGGAAAGCACGATGAAAGTCCTGGTCGCAGTCAAGCGCGTGATCGATTACAACGTGAAGGTTCGCGTGAAGACGGACGGCAGCGGTGTCGATCTAGCCAACGTCAAGATGAGCATGAACCCGTTCGACGAGATCGCCGTGGAAGAGGCGGTTCGCCTGAAAGAAGCGGGCGTCGCGACTGAAGTGATCGCCGTGTCGTGCGGCGTGGCGCAGTGCCAGGAAACCCTGCGCACCGCCATGGCCATCGGCGCCGACCGCGGCATCCTGGTCGAGACCGCCGAAGAGCTGCAGCCGCTGGCTGTCGCCAAGCTGCTCAAGGCGCTGGTCGACAAGGAACAGCCGCAGCTGATCATCCTGGGCAAGCAGGCGATTGACGACGACGCCAACCAGACCGGCCAGATGCTGGCTGCGCTGGCGGGCCTGCCGCAAGCCACGTTCGCCTCGAAGGTGCAGGTTGCCGACGGCAAGGCCTCGGTCACGCGTGAAGTGGACGGCGGCCTGGAAACCCTGTCGGTCAAGCTGCCGGCCGTGGTCACCACCGACCTGCGCCTGAACGAGCCGCGCTACGTGACGCTGCCGAACATCATGAAGGCGAAGAAGAAGCAGCTCGATACGGTCAAGCCGGAAGACCTGGGCGTGGATGTTGCACCGCGCCTGAAGACGCTGAAGGTGGTCGAGCCCGCCAAGCGCAGCGCCGGCGTGATGGTGCCCGATGTGGCCACGCTGGTGTCCAAGCTGAAGACCGAAGCCAAAGTTATCTGAGCGCGGGGAGAACAAACATGACTGCACTCGTTATTGCTGAACACGACAATCAATCCATCAAGGCCGCGACGCTGAACACCGTGGCGGCAGCCGCCCAATGCGGCGGTGACGTCCACGTGCTGGTGGCCGGCGCTGGCTGCGGCGCGGCTGCACAAGCTGCCGCGCAGATCGCCGGCGTGACCAAGGTGCTGGTGGCTGACGCGCCCCAGTTTGCCGATGGCCTGGCAGAGAACGTCGCCGAGCAGGCGCTGGCCATTGCTGGCAACTACAGCCACATCCTGGCGCCCGCCACCGCCTACGGCAAGAACATCCTGCCGCGTGTTGCCGCCAAGCTGGACGTGGCCCAACTGTCCGACATCACCAAGGTCGACAGCCCCGACACGTTCGAGCGCCCGATCTACGCCGGCAACGCGATCGCCACCGTGCAATCGGCCGACAAGGTGAAGGTGATCACCGTGCGCGGCACGGCATTCGACCCGGCTGCTGCCACCGGTGGCTCCGCTGCAACCGAGAACCTGAGCGCAGTGGCCGACGCCGGCATCTCGCAATTCGTCTCGCGCGAAGTGACGAAGAGCGACCGCCCGGAACTGACCGCCGCCAAGATCATCGTCTCTGGTGGCCGTGGCGTGGGCTCGGGCGAGAACTACACCAAGGTGCTGACGCCGCTGGCCGACAAGCTGGGTGCCGCGCTGGGTGCTTCGCGCGCCGCAGTGGACGCCGGCTTCGTGCCGAATGACTACCAGGTTGGCCAGACGGGCAAGATCGTCGCGCCGCAGCTGTACATCGCTGTGGGTATCTCGGGTGCGATCCAGCACCTGGCCGGCATGAAGGACTCCAAGGTGATCGTCGCGATCAACAAGGATCCGGAAGCGCCGATCTTCCAGGTGGCCGATTACGGCCTCGTGGGCGACCTGAACACCGTGGTGCCGGAGCTGGTGACCGCAGTCGAGTGAACAGGAAACAGCAAACGCGTGGAGAACGCTGATGACCGACCTTTTTAGCAACCCGATGGGCTTGATGGGATTCGAGTTTGTGGAATTCGCATCCCCCTTGCCAAACACGCTCGAACCTATATTTGAGACGCTCGGCTTTACCCTCGTCGCGCGACATCGTTCGAAAGACGTTCTTCTTTATAGACAAGGGGAGATCAATTTCATCGTCAACCGTGAGCCGAAAAGCCTGGCCGCATACTTTGCGGCCGAACACGGGCCCAGCGCGTGCGGCATGGCGTTCCGGGTCAAGGATTCACATCAAGCGTTCCACCGCGCGCTTGAACTCGGCGCCCAACCGGTCGATATTCCGACGGGCCCCATGGAGTTGCGATTACCCGCCATCAAAGGCATTGGTGGTGCGCCGATCTATCTCATCGACCGGTTTGAAGACGGCAAGTCCATCTACGACATCGACTTCGCATTCATCGAAGGCGCCGATACGCACCCCACGGGATATGGACTGAAGCGCATCGACCATCTGACGCACAACGTCTACCGTGGCCGCATGGCGTTCTGGGCGACCTTCTACGAAAACCTGTTCAACTTTCGAGAACTTCGATACTTCGACATCCAGGGCGAATACACAGGACTGGCGTCGCGAGCGATGACGGCGCCCGACGGGAAAATCCGGATTCCCCTGAATGAAGAATCATCCAGGGGCAGCGGCCAGATCGAAGAGTTCCTCCTGCAATTCAATGGAGAAGGGATTCAGCACATCGCGCTTCTGACGGACAATCTGCTCGACACCATCGACCAGCTCCAATTGGCCGGCGTGCCGTTGATGACCGCTCCGAACGACTATTACTACGACGCATTGGAGGCACGCCTGCCGAATCATGGGCAGCCGATCGAGCAGTTGAAGGCGCGGGGCATCCTGCTGGACGGAAGCACTTCCGGAGGGAAACCTCGTCTGCTGCTGCAGATCTTTTCTCAAACCGTGCTTGGGCCGGTCTTTTTTGAATTCATTCAACGCCAGGGCGACGAAGGTTTCGGAGAAGGCAACTTCAAGGCGCTGTTCGAGTCGTTGGAGCGCGACCAGATTTCGCGCGGCACGCTCAAAACTGAAGGTTGAATCGCGAGGGGGTGGCAATGAAGTGGTTGACTGTTTTCGCGCTCGCCCTGTGCTGCTGGGCTACCCAATCACAGGCGCAAAGCGGTGATATCGCGGCGCATGTTGAAGTGCATGCGATCCCGTCGCTTACGCTGTCGGACAGTCAGGTCTTGACCGGCAGCAAAGATGGAAAGCCGGTGACAGTGGGTGGCGTGCTGCGCCTCGCGCAGGCGAGCGGGCGTCAACCGGCGGTGGTGCTCATTCACGGTTCGAGCGGCATTGGCCCCAACATCGAGATGTGGGAACGCATATTCAACGCCATGGGCATTGCCACGTTCACCATCGACGGCTTCACGGGGCGAGGCATCGTTTCGACGAGTCGTGACCAAAGCCAACTGGGTCGGTTGAATCTCATCATCGACGCGTATGGCGCGCTCTCCGTTCTCGCGCATCATTCGCGCATCGATCCCCAAAGAATCGTCCTGATGGGGTTTTCGCGCGGAGGGCAGGCCACGCTCTATGCGGCGATGCGCCGGCTTCACCGGCTGTGGAATACGAGCGGTGCGCGCTTCCAGGCATACCTTCCGTTTTATCCGGACTGCATGACCCGCTATAAGAACGACACCGACGTAGATGCACCGATCAGGGAATTCCATGGCGCTGCGGACGACTACGACCCACCCCAAAAGTGCGCCGCTTATGTAGACCGGCTGCGCGAGTCCGGTCACGACGTCGCGATGACGGTATACCCCGATGCGCATCATGCATTCGATCTGCCGTTCGACATGGCGCCCACGGTTGCCAAGGGTTCGCAAACCGTGCGCGCGTGCGAGATTGCCGAAGACGAGAAGGGGATATTGATCAACCTCGCGACGCAATCCGAATTCAGCTTCAAGGATGCGTGCGTTCAATTGGACCCGCACGTCGGTGCCAACGCCCAGGCGCGCGAAGCAGCCATCCGTGACGTTCGTGCGTATTTGAGCACGCTCTTCTCACGCCCCTAGACGCAGCATCTGCTTGACCCCGTTTTTCCTCCAACGTGCGAGATCCGCCCATGAACGCATTCCCGAGTCGCTCAGTCATTCCATTTCTTCACGGCCGCAGCATCCGAACCCTTCGTGCCGGCCCCACCAATACCGCACTGCGATGGCTCAAAGCTGCCGCAATCATCATCGGGCTCACGGCAAGCATGTTCACCGTAACAAGTGAGGCAAAGGAAGTGCATCACCCCATCCGGAACATTGTCCTGGTGCACGGAGCGTTTGCCGACGGGTCCAGTTGGTCGGAGGTCATCACCGCAATGCAGCGCAAGGGCTATCACGTCACCGCCGTGCAGAATCCGCTCACCTCACTGGCGGACGATGTTGCCGCCACGCGGCGTGTTCTGGCCCGGCAGTCGGGCGATGTCATTCTGGTGGGGCACTCCTATGCCGGTGCCGTGGTGACTGAAGCGGGGAACGCAGACAACGTCAAAGGCATCGTCTACCTCTCGGCGCTCGTACCGGACAGCGGGGAGTCCGTGTCGGACTTGCTCACGCGCCTGAAGGCGCCCATGGATGGCTTGAAACCCGATGCCGACGGCTTGATCTGGCTCGACGATCCCGCCGCCTATCGCCAAGTCATGGCGGGCGATGTGCCGGAACCCCGCGCCCGCGTTCTTGCCGCGACGCAGGTACCCATTTCAACGGCCGCTTTTGAAGGCAAGGTTTCGCATGCGGCATGGCACGACAAGCCAACGTGGTATCTCGTTACCGAACAGGATCACGCGCTCAAGACGCCCGTGCAGCGTGAGTTGGCGCAACTGATCGGCGCCCGCGTCACATCGGTCAAATCGAGCCACATGTCGTTGGTCTCGCACCCTGCCGTGGTGGTCAACCTGATCGAGCGCGCTGCCAAAGAAGCGCACCGTTGAATGCGCTGGCGACGAAGGCGCATGGGGCGGGTGGTCTCACCGCTCGTCGCCACGTCACTGGGCGCTGGGCCGCGCCGTCTCCTCCGGATGGCGGGCCGCCGAGGTCATGACCGGCAACTCTGCGGCAAGAAATTCGATGAAGGCGCGCACTGCCGGCACGAGCCCCCGGCGCGACGGAAATACCGCATGAAGCTGGTGTGCGGGCATCCGGTATTCCGGTAGCAGAACCACAAGCCGGCCATCCTGAATGGCCGGCCCGCACAGATCCACTGGCAACTGCGCCACGCCCGCACTGCGGATTGCCATCTGCTCGAGCAGGTAGACATCGTCGGTCACGAGCGTCGGCTTGTAGTGGATGTCCTGGGTGAGGCCATCGGGGCCAGTGACTTCCCAACGCGCAGGCTCGCCACGCGCGCCGCCCGGTCCGACCCCGTTCACGCCTTGCAGCGCGTCGACCGTATCAAACGGGCCTCGCATTGCCACAAAGGCTGGGCTAGCAGCAAGCACCTGTTCACTGAGCCCAAAACTGCGCAAGACCAGCTCCGAATCATCCAGCGTGGACCGGATACGCAAGGCCACGTCATAGCCTTCGGCGATGACGTCCACCCGGCGGTTGGTCAGCTCAAGCTCCAGCCGTACATCGGGCTGCGCGTCAAGAAACTTGGCCAGTACCGGGGCCAGGAAGATATGTGCAACGCCGACCGGACAACTCACGCGCAGGCGCCCCGAAGGCTTGTCGCTTGCGCGCTCGGCAACTTCCATTGCCGCGCGTGCGGATTGCGTGATGGCCTCGCAGTGCGCATAGAAGGCCGAGCCCACATCCGTCACGCGCACGGCCCGCGTGGACCGCTGCAGCAACCGAACGCCAAGCCGCTCTTCCAACTCCGCCACGCAGCGGCTGACCCGAGACTTTGGAATGCCGAGCGCCCGTGCGGCGCTCGAAAAATTGCCATGCGTTACGACAGCGGCAAACATGACGAGGTCGTTGAGATCCTCCACGGCAGTGCTCCAAAAGCGATGGCAAGGGTGAGCAAGGATTGTCTCATTCATAGGACGCTCCGTAACGAAACGCGCCCCTAGTTGCGCAAGGGCCGTCCCCCTATCTTGGCGTCCATCCCACCACTTTTTTGGAGAGACGTCATGCAAATCCTGCACCTCGATTCGAGCATCCTTGGCGATGCATCTGCTTCGCGCATCCTGAGCGCCGCAATCACGGATGAACTGCGCCGTGAGCACCCTGCGGCCGTGGTCGTTCATCGTGATCTGGCCGTCGAGCCCATCCCGCATCTGGACGGTGCCATCGCCGCCGGTTTCCGCAGCCCCGGCGTTGGCGACTTTGATGACGCCACCCGCGCCGAACATGCACGGTCTGAAACGCTGGTCAGGGAACTGCTGGCCAGCGACGTGATCGTCGTGGGCGCGCCGATGTACAACTTTTCGGTACCGAGCCAGTTGAAGGCATGGATTGACCGTGTGGCGCAAGTTGGCCGCACGTTCAAGTACACGGAGAACGGCCCTGTGGGCTTGGTCCAGGGCAAGCGGGTGATCGTCGCCTCCACGCGCGGCGGCATGTACTCCGCCGGGCCGGCAGCGGCCATGGACTTCCAGGAAGCCTACCTGCGCGCAGTGTTCGGCTTTTTGGGCATCACGGACGTCCGCTTCGTACGCGCGGAGCGGCTCTCCAGGGGCACCGATGCACGCTGCGAATCCATGAATGCGGCACAGGCTGGCGTGCGCGATGCCGTGTCCGCCGCAGCCCTTTAAGCCGGTCCGCGCGCCAACAACCCGATCGACCCGGAGATTGAACCCATGCTGTATGCCGTCACGCTGAACTACGTCCGTCCCATGCAGGAGATTGAAAGCCATCTCGATACGCATCGCGATTGGCTCATCGACTACACCAGGCAAGGGCGGATTCTTTTAGCCGGACCGCTTGAACCGCGAACCGGCGGTTTTCTGCTCGCCTGCTGTGAAAACCGCGCAGAGCTTGACGCCATGCTGGAGAAAGACTCGTTCCACGTTCACAAGCTCGTCGACTACGCCGTTGTGGCGGCCATGCCTGCGTTGCGCGCCGAGGACTTTCCGGCCAGATGGGCGCCCGACGCCAAAGCTGTGTAAGCGATCCCCCGACTTCCCGAGCACGTTCCAACTGAAGAGAGAACCACATCCATGAAGCTCAATGCATTGCTCAGCGCCGCAATGGCCGCCCTGCTGGTACCCATTGGCGCCATCGCTGCCGGCCCCGGCCCTGCCGCCCCTGCGGCGACCCAGTTCACCTTCGGGGCGCTCCGCGTGACGTCGCTTGCCGACGGTGTGTACGTGCTACCCAACGACGGAAAAATCTTTGGTGCCGACGTTGGCCCGAGCGCCGTGGCTGAAGTCTTGAAAGCGGCCCAGGCGCCCACCGACCAGATCACCTTGCCCGTCGATGCCTTGCTCGTCCGCGATGGCGCCCACCTCGTACTGATCGACACAGGTCTCGGCCCGAAGGTCGGGGGCGTATTGCTCGACAGTCTCAAGTTGGCCGACGCCACTGCCGCGCAGGTCACGGATGTCCTGATCACGCACCCGCATCCGGACCATATCGGCGGGCTTCTCACAAAGGCGGGCGAATCTGCGTTCCCCCACGCAAAGATCTGGTTCTCCTCCGTCGATTGGGCTGCCTTGCAGACGCAATCGGGCATGGCGGAGGTCATCAAGGTCATCGGGCCACAAGTCGAGCCGTTTGACGCCGGCGCCAAGGTGACGCCATCCATCACCTCGGTTCCGTTGAAAGGGCACACGCCAGGGCATGTGGGGTATGAGGTCGTGTCGGGCGGCAGCCGTCTGCTCGACATCGGGGACGCCGCCCACAGCGCCATCCTCTCCTTGCAAAAGCCGGAGTGGACGATGGGCTTTGACAGCGAGCCGCAAGTCGCCAAGGACAACCGCCGAGCAACGCTGGCGCGGCTTGCGGCGTCTCACGAGACCATCTTTGCGCCGCACTTTCCGTATCCCGGCATCGGCACGGTCGTGACTGCCGCAGACGCCTTCGCATGGCACCCCGCCGTCGAGGCTGATGGAGCGCGGCGCAAATAAGGAAGGGCGTCACGCCGAGGGCGACAGCGGCGCCGGATTCCGCATCGTCGGGACTTGTCGATAGCCGTCGCCATCTCGTACCAGGTGTCTGCTGCTGATTGCCATCGTGATCGCGTCGATGATCACAACCGTGCGCTTTGCCCCCAGCGACTACGCCGACGCGATCGGCCCGGTGTAACGCCCCCGCAGTGCCGGGTAACCACGCCCGGCGCGGGGTCTTCAAAAGTACCCAAAGAAAAGACTTGTAATGCGAATCATTCGCATTTATAGTGTGTCCATCGACAGCGTTGTAGCCGATGGACCCGCCCTCCAGGGCACATCCCCCAAGGCACGGCGCATCGAACCGAATTTCGATGCGTGCGCCCGCTGTTTCACGGGTCGGCGCCCGGCAACCGATCTTTTGTGGGGACCGCTCTGACACACAGAGCGTTTGGCAGTAGCAAGCCGCCCGACAGTCGGGAAAGCACTCAGACCCCGCTTTCCCGACTGCGACTTTTCCGGGCTGCCAGCCATGCCGTTTTTTTTGAAGAACTCAGCGACCGGCGCGGATGCTTGCGATGTTGTCGTTCCTGGTCTTTACCCGCTGTAGTGCCCCGCCTGCTGTACCCAAATCTCGCCCCAACGAACGCCATGCCAAACTCGACCGACCTGCGCCGGGCGGGGCTCAAAGCCACCTCACCGCGCGTCAAGATTCTGGAAATCCTCACCGCCGGCACGGAACACGGCCGCCACCTGAGCGCGGAAGATGTGTACCGTCAGTTGCTCACGTCGGAACTCGACATCGGCATTTCGACGGTCTATCGCGTGCTCAATCAGTTGGTGGACGCCGGTGTGCTGCTGCGTCATACGTTCGAGGCCGGCCATGCCGTGTATGAGTTGAACGAGGGCGCACATCACGATCACCTGATCTGCCTGTCGTGCGGCCGTGTGGAGGAGTTTCACGACGACGCCATCGAGTCGCGGCAGGAGCGTGTGGCCAACGAGCGCGGCTTTGTGCTGCGCGATCATGCGCTGGCGCTCTACGGCATCTGTCCGGCGTGTCAGGCACGCGCGGGCGTGTCCGGCGCGATCGGGTTGAACGCGTGATGTGATCCGGTAACTTGCTGAAACAGTATCGACGGAATCATGGCGAAACTCACTGCGCGCTCGGGGTTCCAACTTCCTGTTATCCAGGAGATGCCGATGCAACGCCGCCTGAAGTCCGAAGATGAACTCAAGACCTTGCTGGCCCGCTGTGTCCAGCAACATCCGGAATGCGCACAGTGCGAACTGCGCGCCATGTGCATTCACCGCCCCGATCACACCGGCTGCAATTGGAGCGCCGAGTTTGATTTTCCGGTCGACGACGATGCCGCCGCCATTCGCGGCCTGTCTGTCGCCAAGCGCCTGCTGACGCGGGCCCGCACGCAGTACAACGTGGTGCCGGGCCAGTAACCGCGCCGCTTATCCCTTCGCCTGGCGAGCGATCCGCTCCAGCAGCGCGCGAGCGCTTTCGCCGTGACCCTGCTGTGCCAGCAGGCGCGCATTCAGCACGAGATTTTCGAGCACCAGCTTGGCAATGCTCGCCGTGAGCGACACGATCACCTCGTCCTGGCTGAAGTGGGCATTTTCCATTTGCGTCAGCTGGCGCGAAACCAGCTTGCACACCAGGTCGCGCAACATCTGCTCGTCAAAGGGCAGATTGGCGAAGTCCACCGGGTCTTCCTTCTCGACTTCCGCAATCAACTGGACCAGCAATTCTTCGGTCATGACGCGTCCCCCGTTCAGGTTTGGACCAGTCTACGCTTGCACCCCACAAAAACAAAACGGGCCCGCGTCATGCGAGCCCGTCGGTGTTGTGGCGTTGCGTCGGCCGCTATTTGCGCCGCACGAAGTGGATCGGCTGTTCAACCGCCGCGGGTGATGACGATCCGCCCGATGCGCAGCCGCTGCAACCGCTGCCGCACGCGCTGCCCGAAAGCGGATCGGAGTGGCAAGAAGGCGACTCGCCCGGCGTGAGCAACCGCTGCCCGAAGGCGCGCATCCAGCCCGGCCGCGACGGCCGATCACACCAGCCGGCCACACGCGCCATCGTGCGGGCGCGCGTGGCCGGCGCATAGCGGCCGGTCAGCGACAACGCGCTCAGCGCCACGACCGTGGCGACAACGCCGGTTTCGACAACGTGGTAGACGCTCATGTCAGCACCCGTGCGATCTGGTAGGTGGCGAAAGCGGCCAGATAGGCCAGCGCGAAGAGGTAGCCGGCAGTGCCCGCCATGACCTTCCACGAGTTGGTTTCGCGGCGGATGGTGGCCAGCGTCGAGATGCATTGCGGCGCGTAGACGTACCACGCCAGGAAGGCCAGCGCTGTGGCCAGCGACCATTGCTGGGAGATGATCGGTGCCAGCTGCGCAGCCGCATCTTCATGCGTGGCCGATAGCGAGTACACCGTCGCCAACGCGCCCACGGCCACTTCACGTGCAGCCATGCCTGGAATCAGCGCAATACACATCTGCCATGTGAAGCCGATCGGCGCGAACACGACTTCCAGCGCGCGGCCGATCATTCCCGCAAAGCTGTAATCGATGGCCGGCAGCGTGGCGTTTGCCGGCGGCGACGGGAACGTCGAGAGGAACCACAGCAGCACCATCATCTTCAGGATGACCGTGCCGATGCGGCGCAGGAAAATGCGTGCGCGTTCGATCAGGCCGACGATCAGGTTGCGCACGCTGGGCAGGCGGTACGACGGCAGTTCGAGAATGAGCGGGTGCTCGTTGCGATCGCGCTTCAGGTACTTGAGCACGTATGCCACGATCAGCGCCGACACGATGCCCGCCATGTACAGCCCGAACAGCACCAGCCCCTGCAGATTGAACAGGCCCCACACCTGCCGGACCGGGATGAACGCGCCGATCAGCAGCGCATACACTGGCAGCCGCGCCGAGCATGTCATGAGGGGCGCAACCAGAATCGTCACCAGTCGGTCGCGCGGGTCCTGAATCGTGCGCGTGGCCATCACGCCGGGGATGGCGCACGCAAAACTCGACAGCAGCGGAATGAACGAGCGCCCCGACAGCCCCGCACCCGCCATCAACCGGTCGAGCAGGAAGGCCGCGCGCGGCAGATAGCCCGATTCCTCCAGCGAGAGGATGAAGAGGAAGAGGATCAGGATCTGCGGCAGGAACACCAGCACGCTGCCCGTGCCGGCAATGATGCCGTTCACCAACAAGCTCTTGAGCATGCCGTCGGGCATCACGTTGCCGACCCACACGCCCACGCCTTCCACAGCGCCCTGAATGCCGTCCATGAGCGGCTGTGCCCACGAGAACACTGCCTGGAACATGAAGAACATCAGCACGGCCAGCAGCATCAGGCCCAGTACCGGGTGCAGCACGATGCGGTCGAGCCGGTCGTCCAGCTCGGCTGTGCTCCGCGGCATGGTCACGGCGGTATCGAGCAGGCGCTTCACTTCAACGTGCGGATCCGCATCGGCCGGCAGCCCAACCGGCACAGCCGGCAGGTGTTCGTGGTCGATATGCGCGACGAGGTCTGACGCGCCATTGCGTTTGATGGCCACGGTCTGCACCACCGGCACGCCCAGGGCGGCTTCGAGCTTGGCACGGTCGATGCGGATGCCACGTCGCTCGGCCGCATCCACCATGTTCAGCGCCAGCACCATCGGCAAGCCCAGGCGTTGCAGCTCCAGCACGAAGCGCAGGTGCAGCCGCAGGTTGGTGGCGTCGACCACGCAGATCAGCATGTCCGGGCGAGACTCGCCGCGGAATGTGCCCAGGCAGATATCGCGCGTGATGGCTTCGTCTGGGCTGGTGGCGATCAGGCTGTAGGCGCCGGGCAGATCGAGGATCTGCACATGCCGGCCCGACGGCGCGGTGAAGCGGCCTTCCTTGCGCTCGACCGTCACGCCGGCATAGTTAGCGACCTTCTGGCGGCTGCCCGTCAGCAGGTTGAACAGCGCGGTCTTGCCGCAGTTGGGGTTGCCGACCAGGGCAACGCGCAATGCGGGTGAGGAAGCGGAGGAGGAAGAAGCGTGCATCTGCATGAAGCCGGATAAGCGGAGCCGGAAAGCGGCGCCAATGGGAGGCGGCCTATGCCGCCTCGCGCACCTTTGCGGGCGGGGCGGTTTCGGGGGCAGCAATGGCGGCGGGTTGCGCGGCCGATTCGGTGCGCACGCACACGCGGGCGGCCTCCTGACGGCGCAGTGCAAAACGGGTAAAGCCCACCTGCACGACCAGCGGATCGCCGCCGAACGGGCCGACGGCCACCACGCGCACCTCTTCACCCGTCACGAACCCGAGTTCGCGCAGGCGTTGGCTGATGGGATCGGCGGGTTCACGGTCTTCAACGTGGTCCACCACCGCCGTCGCCCGGCGGGAAAGCTCGGAAAGCCGCATCGTAGGTGATTGTTAACGTACGTGGTCAGGCAAGGAAGCTAAATGCGAATCGTTTTCATTATAACGCAACATACCGGGGGCGGGCTGCGGCACCGGGTCGCCGGGATGGATATTTCGGAGGACGGGTTGTTACGGGGGCAGACGTTGTGCAGAAGGCACATCCGAAAGGGGCGGGGCGGCCAAAACCGCTGCCCATGCAGGGTTTTTACCAAATTACCCTATCCTGGGTATTGGCCAGAACAAGGACCATTGCCTATGCTTCAACTGCGCTGAACTTCCCCGTTCAAAGCGTATTCTTGAAGCCACCGGATACCGCTATCCGGTGGCTTTTTCTATGGGCGCGCGCCGCGTGCAGGTGAGCTGCGTCAAACGGTGCCGACTCCCAGACCGCCAGCTTGCGTCGCCGTCGACCGGGGCAGCGGCAACGGTGGTTCGGGGCGCCCACCGCCCGCGCTGCTGCCACCCCTCGTGCCGCCTGCCACGCCGATTTGCGGCCGGGTCGACTACAGACTATCCACAAGTTGCGTGCGATAGGAATTGCAAGCAAAATGCTTGCGCACTGCGTCAGCCGTCAGCCGGCACGATGCCGCAACTGCATCGTGCGCCGGGGGATGGTCCTTGAGCCGCGCATCGTGCAACCGCAGAGTGCATCCGCTCTCCACATAAGGCTCTACCGGTTACCCAAGTGCCGAAGCACGCTCTCTTTCCCACCACGCTGCGCGGCCGCTTGCTTGCTCTGGCCGCGGTGGCCGCCTTGCCGGCCATTGTCGTGGCGATTGCCGGCGTGGCGCTCTACCGTGACCGGCTCAATGACCACCTTGCCCAGCACCTGACTCACGAGACCGAGGCCGCCGCCGCGCGCGTCGGCATGGTGCTGTCCAATGCCAACGCGCTGCTGTCCGTGCTGCTTGCCGACGATTCGGCCCTCCGGATGGACGAACAGGAATGCAGCAGCTTCGTCAGCCGCGTCTCTCACAACCAGAATGACCTGGCCGGGCTGGGCCTCATCGATGTGCACAGCAAGGTGGTGTGCACGCCCGATGCGGCCCGACTTGGCGTTACGGTGTCGGATCGTCCGTATGTTCATGAAGTGTTGGCGAGCGGCAAGCCGGCGCTGTCGACGTTCTCGACTGGCCGCGTTTCTCGCGAGCCCGTGCTGATTTCCGGCCAGCCCATGGTGGGCGGCGATGGCGCCATTCGTGGCGTCGCCTACGCAGCCGTGCGGCAGAGTGCACTGATTGCGGCGGCCATGGAGGGCATGCCGGACGCGCCGGTCTACCTTGTTGATCAGGCAGGCAATGTGCTGTCGACCCACGGCGCTTTGACCGCCGCGCAAGTGCCGGCCATCGTGCGTGGGCCGCTGCTGGCTACGGCCGGGCAGCAGCCAGGCGAACCCCTGCTGGTGGACGACACCGACGGCGTGCGCCGCGCCTACGCCGCCATGGTGGTGCCGCATGCGGCCGGCGGGCATTTGCGCATCGTGCGGGGCGTGGATGCGACCGACATCGTTCGCCAGCAGCGCAACATGACGCTGGCCGGCGGCGGCGCCATCCTGCTGATGGTCGTGATGTTGCTGGCGCTGATCCAGATGGCGCTGCGGCGGATGGTCATGCCACGCATCGACGCGCTCGTGGATGCGGCACGCCACTACGCAACCGGCGATTTTTCTGCCCAGGTACCCGAGCACGGCGCCTCGCGCGATGAACTCTCGCTGCTTGAGCGCACCTTCAACGAAATGCGTGCCGCCATCCAGCGCCACGACGCCACCGTCCATCGCCTCACCGAACGCTTCCAGCGCGTGGCGCGCGCCACCAACGACTGGATCTTCGATTGGGATATCGCAACCGGCGAGTCCTGGGCCAACGCCAGCCTGCATCGGCTGCTTGGCAGCGACGCGCTGCTCAGCCAAGGTGACGACGACGGTGTGTCGCGCACGCTGACCTTCCACCAGTTCGTCCACCCGGACGACGTCGATGCCTTTGCCCAGGAGCTGCGCGCCGTACTGAATTCGGACCGCGACAGCTGGCAGTACGTCTGCCGGGTGATCGATGCCCACCGTGCCACGCGCACGGTGGAAATTCGCGCAAGTCTTTATCGTGATCAGGACGGCCGCGCCGTGCGCATGGTCGGTGGGGTAACCGACATTTCGCAGCGCTCGGCGATCGAGCAGGAACTGCGCAGCAGCGAAGCGAACCTGCGCGTGGCGGAGCAGATTGCGCTCCTGGGCAGTTGGCGCTGGGATGTGCTGCGCGACTCGACCACGTGGTCGTCGGGCATGTACGTGTTGACGGGCGTGCCGCAGGGTGCGCCGCCGGCCTTTGCGCAGCAGGCGCAGTTCTTTACCGCCGATAGCTATAACCGCCTGCGTGAAGCTGCCAGCCGCGCCGTGACCGAAGGCGAACCCTACTCGCTGGAGCTGGAGGTGATCCGCCGCGACGGCGAGCACCGCTGGGTGCTCTCGCGCGGCAACATCGAGCGCAACGATCGCGATGAGGTCGTCGCCCTGTTCGGCACCATGCAGGACATCACCGAGCGGCGCGAATCCGACGAGCAACTGCGGTTGCTGCGCCGTGTGGTCGAATCGGTGCCGTCCGGTATTACCGTGGCCGACGCGCAGCAGCCCGACCTTCCCATCGTGTACGTGAACCCCGGCTTCGAGCGCATGACGGGCTATCGCGCAGAAGAAGTGCTGGGCCGCAACGCGCGCTTCCTGCATTCATCCGAGCCGGGGCAGCCTGCGCTCAACGAAGTGCGCGCCGCCCTGCGCGACGCGAGCGAGATCCGCGTGCTGCTGCGCAACTTCCGCAAGGACGGCCACGCATTCCTGAACAACTTCCTGCTCTCGCCCGTACGGGATGCCAAGGGCGCGGTCACGCACTACGTCGGCATTCAGGACGATGTGACCGAGCAAGAGATGACGCGCGCGCGCCTGGCACAGCACGCCACCATCGACTCGCTCACGGGCCTGCCCAACCGCACGCTGCTGGCCGACCGCGTGCAGCAGTCGGTGGAGATGGCCGCACGCCAGCGCAGCCGCTTCTATGTGGCGCTGGTCAACATCGACCGTTTCAAGGTCGTCAACGATAGCCTTGGCCACCTGCTGGGCGACGAGGTGCTGCGCCGTGTGGCCGAGCGCCTGCGCGATGCTGCCGATACGGTGGACACCGTGGCGCGTTTTGGCGGCGACGTGTTTGCGCTGGTGATCTCGCACGCGGGTTCGCGTGGTGTCGATTTCGGTTTCGACCTCTTTGCCGAGCCGGTGCGCGTGGAAGGGCACGAGGTGTTCGTGACGGCGAGTATTGGCGTGGCTGAATACCCGGCGCACGGCGCAGACGCCGACACCCTCATCCGTCATGCCGAGATGGCGATGTACTACGCCAAGCAGAACGGCCGCAATCGCCTGGAATTCTTCGCGCCCGAGATGGACATCGGCGTGTCGTACCGGCTGAACCTGGAACACCAGATTCGCGCAGCGCTGGAACAAGGCCAGTTCCGCTTGCTGTATCAGCCCCAGATCGACACAAAGACGGGCCGCGTGTGCGGGCTCGAAGCGCTGATCCGCTGGGTTCATCCGACGCGCGGGTTGCTGCCGCCGGCCGCCTTCATTCCGGTGGCCGAAGAGAGCGGGCTGATTGTCGAGATCGGCAACTGGGTCTTGACCGAGGCCGCGCAGCAGCGCGCCGAGTGGCACAAGCGCGGTCTGGCTGACGACCTGACGCTGGCAGTGAACGTGTCGCCGCTGCAGTTCAAGCGCGGCACCGTGCTGCCGACGCTGCTCAAGCTGCAGCGCCAATACGGCCTGGGCTCGGGCTTCCTTGAGCTGGAAGTGACCGAATCGATGCTGATGGAGGGCACCGAGCGCACCATCGAAGACCTCACCGCCATTCGCCAGCTAGGCGTTCGCATTGCCATCGACGATTTCGGCACGGGCTATTCGAGCCTGGCGTATCTGAAGCGCTTGCCGATCGACCTCATCAAGATCGACCGCGCTTTCGTCAAGGACATCGACCGCGATTCCAACGATGCCGCCATCTGCACGACCGTCGTGGTGCTCGCGCACAACCTGGGCGTGAAGGTGTGCGCGGAAGGCGTGGAAGATGCCGCGCAGTGCGCCTTCCTGGCTTCGCACCAATGCGACGTGCTGCAGGGCTATTACTTCAGCGAGCCGCTGTTGCCCGATGCGGTAACGGCATTGCTGGAACGCGACACGCACTTCACGCTGTAAGACACCGCACCCGCTGCGGCCCTACGCGCGGAATACCGCGATGGCGTGCTTCAGATCTTCCGATTGGCGCGCCAGCACCGACGTGGCGGCCGCCGCTTCTTCCACCAGCGTGGCATTCTGCTGCGTGACCCCATCGAGCTGCGAAACCGACGCGTTGATCTGCGCAATGCCGCTGGACTGCTCGCGCGAGCTGGCCGAGATCTCCGACATGAGCTGCGTGACGGTCTGCACCGATTGCACGATCTGCGTCATGGTGGCGCCCGCCTTGTGGACGAGTTCAACGCCGTCGCGCACGGATTGATCGGAGGCGCGGATGATCTCCTTGCTCTGCGCTGCGGCCTGCGCGCTGCGTTGCGCGAGGCTGCGCACCTCGCCGGCGACGACAGCAAAGCCGCGGCCTTCTTCGCCTGCGCGGGCGGCTTCCACTGCGGCGTTGAGCGCAAGGATGTTGGTCTGGAACGCGATACTCTCAATGGTGGCAATGATCTCGGTCACGCGCTGGCTGTCGGCGCGGATGGCGTCCATGGTATGCACCACGCGCTGCACGACCTGGCCGCCGTCGGCCGCAATCGTGGAAGCCTGCTCGGCAAGGGCACTGGCCGCTCGGGCGTGGTCGGCATTCTGGGCGACCATCGACGTCAGCTCTTCCATGCTCGATGCGGTTTCTTCCAGCGCGGCCGCTTGCTGCTCGGTGCGGGCAGAAAGGTCATGGTTGCCGGCGGAAATTTGCAGCGTGCTGTGTGCGACGCTGGCGGCGCCGTCCTGGATGTCGCGCACGATGGACGACAGGCTCGCGCGCATGGTGCCCATGGCGCGCATGACTTCGCCCAGCTCGTCGTTGGAGCGGGCTTCGACCACGGTGGTCAGATCGCCGGCAGCCAGGCGCGTGGCCAGCGTGGCGGCTTCTTCCAGCGGGCGGATGAGCGTGCGGGCCAGCAGCACGCCCGACACCGTTGCCAGCCCGGCGCAGCCCACGCCGGTGAGCCACAGCCAGTCGCGGCTGAACACGAGCCACGCTGCGCCATGCAGATCGGCAGCTTCCAGCGCGATGTGCGCCCACAGCGTGCCGATCAGGATGGCCGACGCAATCAGCGTTTGCAGGCCGATCACCTTGAAGCGCAGGCTGTCGCGCTGGAACAGATTCGCGGCGCGCCGCCAGCCTGTGCGCAGAATGCGGCCGGCGCGCACGGTGTACGACGTGTCGCCTTCGTTGATGGCGGTATAGGCGCGTTGCGCGCGCGCGATCTGCGCAGGCGTGGCCATTGAGCGCACGGACGTATAGCCGACCACTGCGTTGTTCTGAAACACCGGCGTCACGTTGGCCAGCACCCAGTAGAAGCCGCCGTCCTTGCGGCGGTTCTTGACGAAGCCGCGCCACGGCTTGCCGGCTTGCAGCGTGGCCCATAAATCCGCGAAGGCGGCTTCGGGCATGTCTGGGTGGCGCACGAGGTTGTGCGGCGCACCCACCAGCTCGTCGTGCGTGTAGCCGCTGATGCGCACGAACGCCGGGTTGGCGAAGACGATGCGGCCTTTGAGATCGGTGCGGGAGATGAGGTAGTCCGTCGGGTTGAGGGCGGTTTCGGCTTGGGTGACCGGCAGATTCTTGCGCATGGTGGTGCCACGCTTTGTGGGCGCGGATGGACGGAAGGGGGGCGTGAGAGACGCCCTGTCCTCCCTTGCATCGGCACGCCGGCGTCGGGCTAAAGGTGAGGCGGGCCTTAGGATTTGATCTCGATCAAATCACAGCGCCCCGCGCACCTGGGCATGGCCGTTGCTACGTTGCTGGCAGTGCGCCGTTCAGGCGCTGCAGATGGAGGAACGAGGTGCACAAGATCTGTGGAGACGTCGAGATCGTCCCGCGTGTGGTTCCCGCCGGCGGGCGGGGCTGGGAGGCGCGTGTCGACGTGGTGTTCCGTGGCGCGGAGGGGCAATCGTTGTCGGGCTCGCAACCGGTGCGGCCCGGATGTACATTCGGCTCGCCGCGCGAAGCAATGGATGCGGCGCTGCTTTACGGGCAGCGCCTGTTGCGCGATTGGGTGCGGGGTGCCACGCCCAGTGCAGAAGCCGCCACCTGAGGCGACTCGAAGATCAGCGCGCCTCGGCCGCCTTGCGTTCTTCGCGTGAGAGCCCCGCCGTCCAGTAGCCCTTGGCGTCGATGGCGTCGTGCGGCACGGCCCAGGCGCCTTCGAGCAGCGTGCGGACCTGCTTGAGCAATGACGCCTCGCCGGCCAGGAACACCTGCGGTGTGCCGGTCGGCATGGCTTGCGCACTGAGCGCGCCGACCATCATTGCGCCGGCGTGGGCCGAATCGCTTTCCACCCAATGGATGCTGCGGCTGCGCGGGTGCGCGGCCAACGCGCCTTCCAGCGGCAGTCGGGCGCGCGCGTCGCCAATGGCGATATAGGTCAGCACCTGCGCGTGCTCGGGCAACGTCTCCAGAATCGCGAAGATGGCGGGCAACGCGGTTTCATCGCCGATGAGCAGCGTCCACGGTGCAGCAGGGTCGGCACGGAAGCCACGCTTGGGGCCCGCAAATTCCACTTCATCGCCGGGTGCGGCGTGTTCGAGCCAGCGTGCGGCAGGGCCGTGCTGCGCGGCGGGGGTTTCGTCGTGCACGACAAAATCGATTTCAAGTTCGTCGCGCGCCGCGTGATAGCGGCGGATGGTGTAAGCGCGGCCCAGCGTGCGGCCGGTGCCTGCAGCATCGTGCGGGAACATGAGCTTGATGGCCGCGCCGGGCGGCGCGCCCGCCAGATCAGCGAGATCCGTAGCGGCCACGCCGGTAAAGACCACGCGCCGCATGCGCGGCGACAGCGTATGGATGGCGCGCACACGCATGCGGCGTGTGGCGGGTTTGACAGAACTGAGCAGCTGCGACATGAGACCTTGTGTGCGATTGAATGCAAACATAGATGGCTGCGGAACGGACCGGGGGCGGGGCCCGGGCGATGATGCTTCACCCGGGGCGGCTGAATCGGTGCGGCTGCTTGCGGCTTACCGCTTACCGCTCTCCGGTGATTTCCTTGAGAGCACGTAGCAGGATGTCTGCCACGCGCTGCTGTTCTTCGCGCGAGGCGAAGCGCTTTTCCATGAGCGCGAACTTCAGGCGCCAGCGCGCTGTGCGCAGCGGGTCGTGGCCCGTGTCTGTCCATTCGGCGGCGTTGTCGGTTTCGCGGTCGAAGGCCATGGCTTCGTTCATGCGCTTGACGCGTTCACCCATGGCGCGCAACTGCGCGAGGATGGCGTCGGCGCTGTTCTGGCGCTCGGCCAGCCATGTTTCGCCTTCGGGGGTGATGCCGTAGCGTTTCTTGTTGCCCTCGGCGGTGACGGAGGCAAAACCGTGATCCTCCAAGTACGACAGCGCCGGGTACACCATGCCCGGGCTCGGCGTGTAGAAGCCGAGCGAATGCTCTTCCACCGCCTTGATCAACTCATAGCCGTGGCGCGGTGCGCCCTTGAGCAGTGCCAGCAGCACCAGTTGCAAGTCGGCCGAGCTGAGCCGGCGGCCGCGCCATGGGCTACCCCCCTCGTCGTCGCCTTCTCCGTAGCCGCCGGGGCCACCAAAGCCGCCGCCCATGCCGCGCCCGAAACCGTGTCCACCATGACCATGGCGGCCCATCATCAGGTGCTTTTCTATCCACATCTTGGGGTGGTGTCCGAACCATCCGCGCATCGCCGTTCTCCTGATAGCATCACTAGATATATCTTACGATACATCGCATGATAGTGGCGATGACCCAGAAGTCAAGGACATCAAGGACGACAGCGGGAAAAAATGGCCCGGTGGATCAGGCGCCGGGTTTGTCGTTACCGAGTTTGGCGACGTGGACAAGCCAGCGCCGCACAACCTCCTCCTCTTCGGGCGTGAACCCGTCGAGCAGATCCCGTTCGATGCCGCCCGAGCGCTTTCGGCACGCGGCAAGCAAGGCCGACCCCTCTGGCGTGACGTCGATGTGCTGGATGCGACCGTGCACCGCGTGGGGTCTGCGTGTGATGGCACCGCTGCGCTCCAGGTTGGCGACGATGACGCTCACCGTCTGGGGCGTCAGCATGGTCAGCCGGGCGAGGTCGGCGTTCGAGATGCCCGGGTACGCGCGGAGCATCGTAAGCACCAGGAACTGCGGCAGGGTGACGTCCACGTCGGCCATGGCGCGCTCGATGCGCAGCCGTTGGGCGGCACTGGCCTGGCGCAGCAGATAGCCGAGATAGCCTTCTTCACCACGCTTGCCCTGCCCGGGCTCGGGGATGGAAGGCGAATTGCGGGGCGTGTCGTTTTCCTTGCCGGCAGCAGTGGCGCGCTTGCTCATAATGTTAGAGTTCGAATATGATGTTCGAACACTGATATTACCACTCCTCCAACCCGGACCCTCAGCAGGAGCCAGACATGGAAGATCTCTCCCCGCGCATGGACTACTCGGAATTTGTCGACACTGCCGTCGGCGTGGCGCCGGCATTGCAGGCGCTCGGCAAGGCGGTGGACGCCTCCGGGCTGGAAAAGCTGCTGACCGAACTCGTCAAGCTGCGTGCCTCGCAAATCAACGGCTGCGCGTTCTGCGTGCAGTTCCACCTGAACCTGGCGCGCAAGCTGCGCGTGGCGCCGGCCAAGCTGGATCTGGTGGCGGTCTGGCGCGACACGCCGGCTGTTTTCACCCCGCGCGAGCGCGCCGCGCTGGCCTGGACGGAAGCGCTGACCACCTTGGCCCGCGCCGCCGACCATGGCGTGGAAGATCACGAATACGACGCCGTGCTCCAGCATTTCTCCAGGACGGAAGTCGCCTTCCTCACGGCCGCCGTCGCCAATATCCAGGCATGGAACCGTATTGCCATTGCGATGCGCTTTGCGCCGCAGGTGCCGGCCGCCGTGACCGCAGAGGAAGCATGACCATGGACGCCATCCGTCCCATCGAAGACGAAGCCGCGTTGCGTGCGTGCTTTCCCGTGATGCATCAACTGCGGCCGCACCTTGCCGACGCCGACGAGCTGGTCGCGCGCTGGCGCCGGCAGGTGGAAGACGGCTATCGCCTCATCGCCGTCTGGCGGGATGGCGTGCCGGTTGCGCTGGCGGGCTATCGGCAGCAGGAGAACCTCGTCTACGGTGCCTTCCTCTATGTCGACGACCTGGTGACCGATGCCAACCTGCGCAGCAGCGGCCTCGGCAACGTGCTGATGGACCACCTCAAGGCCGAAGCCGAGCGCCTCGGCTGTGCACGGCTGGTGCTCGACACGCCGCTGTCCAACGTGCTCGGCCATCGCTTCTACTATCGCAGCGGGCTGCTCGCAGGCGCCTTGCGCTTTGGCATGAACACGCAACCTGGAGCTTGCCGATGACAACACTGCTGCACGTGACCGTGAGCCCGCGCGACGATCGCTCGCACAGCCGGCGCGGCGCGCAATTGGTGGTTGCACAATTGGCGCAAGCCGCCGGCGGCCTGCGCGTCATCGAGCGCGACCTGGCGGCGACGCCGCTGCCGCATCCCGATGCGGGCTTCGTCGAAGCCAGCCTCATGGCCGATGCCGACCGCACTGCCGCGCACCGCGCAGCGCTTGCCCTATCGGAAACGTTGATCGGTGAACTGGAAGCGGCGGACGCCGTGCTGATCTCCACGCCGGTGCACAACTACACGGTGCCTTCGGCGTTGAAGGCGTGGATCGACTTGGTGGTGCGGCCTGAACGCACGTTCCGCCGCACACCCACGGGCAAGGTGGGCATGCTGACCGATCGCTCGGTGCTGGTGGTATCCGCCTCTGGCGGCCACTTTGATGGTGCCCACGCGCAGACCGATTTCCTGATGCCGTATCTGCGTTATGTGTTTGCCACGGTGGGCATCCATCAGGTGGAAGGGATCCGCTTGCAGAACACTGCTCGCGGTGCCGATGCCGCCATGCAGGCTCTCGAAGGTTTCCGACAGGAACTGGCCGCGCGGATGTTGCTCATGCCGCTGGTGGCCTGAAGGTTGTCGCGCGCAAGAACAAGCGTGGCTGGCCTGTAGCGTCGGGTCAGCCATTTGCCATTGCGCGTGTCGGTGCACGGCACCGGCGTTCACTTCGTCGATCGGCTGAAGGTGCGGTTTAAGTCGCCGCGTCTGCCGTATGCGCGAGCTGCTTCAGCGCTTGGACGAAGTACGCGCGATCGTGCGGCGCCAGGTCTTGCATGGCTTGCGAGAGGCGGTCCATTGTCGTGCGTGCGGTGACGTGGTCGCCGTCTGCGTGGGAGAACCATGCCAGCTCCAGCAGCAATCCGCTCACCTGCACGTGGCCGTAGCGATGACGGCCGCTGTCGTGTTCGCGCAGGCGCAGTGCGGCCACGTCGGTCCAGCGCTGCGGCCAGTAGCGCGCGTCAAAGGCTTCGGCAAACGGGCCGGCCTGCGTGCGCAGGTCCATCAACGTGAGCGCCGCGCGGCTCGTGTCGGCGCGTGCAATGCGCATCAGCGCGATGGCATTCCACGCCGATTGCAGCGGCCCACCGTTACGCAGCGCCTGCCATTCGCTCATGGCCAGCCAGCGGACGGCATCGACGGTGCCGTCGGCATGCGCCGAGTTGCCGAGTGCATCGCGCAGCAGCCAGCACGTCATGCCGAGGTTGGCGGCAACTTGCTGCACAGCATCGGAGGCCTGGCTTTCCAGTGCGGCAGCCAGCGCGGTTTCGAATTGCGCGACGATGCGCTGCGCGGCCTGGGCGCGCACGTCCGATGCAATGCCGTCGGTGTCGGCGTAGAGAAGACGGGCGCGCTCGATGAGTGCGCTGAGGTTGTTCCACTCGAAGCGGATCTGCGGGTGATAGCGCAGCAGGCTGCGGCCCGGCTCGGCATCGGCCAGGCGGGCGAGCAGGCCGGCGGCGAGGTCGAGGTCGCGCCGGTCATACGCGCACCATGCGGTGACGATGCGCTCCATGGCGGCGAGGTAATCGTTGCCGAGTACATGGCGCTGCCGGCGGTGCGCGCGCAGTTGCGAGAGCAGGGCGCTCGCGCGTGTGGAATCGCCCAGGCGGCGCGCGGCCATCGCCTCGCCCAAAGTGACGAGGGCGCGCTGGAAGTCGTTGTCGGCAGCGTCACCGGCGTGGCGCAGCGCGAGCAGGGCGCCACCGCGCTCGGTGTCGGACGCGCCCGTGCTGGCGTCCAGCGCATGCAGCAGGCGGCCTTCGCGCATGGCGTGGCGCGCGGTCAGAAAGGCGTGCCAGAACGCGGGGTTGGGTGTGCCAGGCTCGGGGCCAGACAACGCGCTGGCGTTGGCTTCGGCGCTATCCGTGCCGCTTTCTGGAGCGGCGATCCCGAGGAAAGCCCGCACATCGGCGTCATCGGCTATCCGCCCTTCAACCATACAGACCACGCGTGCCGCGTCTTCGGGTGTGAGCCAGAACGGGCCCTGGCTGCGTTTGTCCGCGTTGAGGAAGCGTGGCTCGCGGTCGCGCTGTTCACCCCAGCCGGCTTGCACGCCCCAGTTTTGCCAGTCGCGAAAGGCGCGGCTGATCATCATGCGCTGCGTGCTGGCGTCCGACACGGCGCCGCGCAAGTCGGCCAGGCGCACCAGCGGTTGCTCCGGCGACAGGCGATGCGCGTATGACAGCCGCACCAGCAGCCACAGGCTCTGGAACGGCGCACGCCGGCCATCCACCGTTTGCGGGGTGGTCAGCTCGACATGGAGGGCGGGCAGGGTGGGCGGCGTCATGCAGGCAATCAGGCGAGGCGAAACGTGGCGCCATTGTGCGCCAAGCCGATTGTTACAGGCGTTACGCGCGTGACGTGCGGCTTGTCCTGCACGCTGGCGGCGGTATGGCGCGCTCCCTACGATGCGCACGCCGGCACATCTCTGCCTCGACGGGTGCCGGTAGCCATCCACCCATTCAAGGAGCCCTTCATGTTTTCTCGCTGGTCGAAGACCTTCGCGTTCGCGCTCACGGCCTGCGCCGTCGCGATGAGCACCACCACCGCCCACGCTGAGCTGGTCGTGCGCAATGACCTTAAGCACGTGTTCGACGCCGCCGGCGTCTCCGGCACCTTTGTGCTGATGGACATCTGCGGCGACCGCACCTATGTCGTCGACCCGGCGCGCGCCGCGCGGCGCATCCACCCGGCATCCACGTTCAAGATTCCGAACAGCCTGATCGCCTTCGACACCGGGGCGGTGCGTGACGAGCAGGAAGTGCTGCCCTACGGCGGCAAGCCGCAACCTTACAAGCAGTGGGAGCACGACATGGCGTTGCCCGAGGCGATTCGTCTGTCCGCCGTGCCGATCTACCAGGAAGTGGCGCGCCGTGTTGGCTTTGCGCGCATGCAGGCCTACGTGGATGCGTTCGATTACGGCAATCGCCAACTCGGCAGCGTGATCGATCAGTTCTGGCTGCGCGGCCCGCTGGAGATTTCCGCATTCGAAGAGGCGCGCTTCACCAGCCGCATGGCGCTCAAGCAGTTGCCGGTGACGCCGCGCACGTGGGACAGGGTCCACCGCATGCTGTTGATCGAGCAGCAAGGCGACGCCGCGCTGTATGCCAAGACGGGTGTCGCTACCGAATACCAGCCCGAGATCGGGTGGTGGGTCGGCTGGGTGGAGCGTGCCGGGCGCGTGTATGCCTTCGCACTGAACATCGACATGCCGCGCGAGGGCGATATGGCCAAGCGCATTCCGCTGGGCAAGCAGTTGATGCAGGCGCTGGCGGTTTGGCCCGCGCCATGAGCGGGGTATCTGCAGGTTCCACTGTCTGACCCGCAATCAGGGATGCCCGTAATCCTCAATGAGATCGATCCCGAGGATGATCCAAATCGTAAAAAACTGTTGCGCCAGTCCGTAGGAACACGGACGGATGCAACACATCGCCCAAGGGTCGGGCATCGGGGGGTCTCATGTTCAGGGTCTACAAGGCAATGGCCGTCGCCACGGCAGCGGCCATCGGTGCGAGTGGGAGTGGCGCTCTGGCGGGCGGCAGCCAGGGTGGCGTGATTTATTTCACGGGCGCCATCGTCGAGGCCGGGTTCCACGTGCAGCCTGCGCAGCCGGCAACCGGTGCGGAAAGCGCGTTGCAGTCGCGCGCGTCCGCGTCCGGTGGGCAGGTGGTGTTGGACTTTCGCTCGGCGGCGGTGCGGGTGGTGCCGGTCGATGTGTCGGTGGAGGCGCGTGCAGCGTCGTCGCTCGAGCCACTGCGGGTGGGTGATGCGCGCGGCAAGGCGGACGTCTTGGTCAAGTACGGCGGCTTCAAGGCCAACTTGCTGACGGCAAACAACGGCACGCTGACCTTGTCGCGCTTGCCGGGGGTGGAACCAGCGCTTGCGGTGGTGACACTCTCCTACCAGTAATGAAAAAGGCGGGAACGCCCCGCCTTTTTTGTTCACCGCCGAGATGTTGTTTACGACGCCACCGGCCCCACCGGCGATTGGAACGGGTGGTACTGGTACAGCCACGTCTCGGACAGCGGCTTGCCATCCACACGCAGGAACAGGCGCATGTCCACGGGCTCCTTCCCGTCGACCGTCAGGTCGAACTGCGCGCGCCAGTGGCCCGGCACGCCATTGGGCACGGCTTCGGTAAACACATACGAGAACGTGCCGCGCGAGGTGGAGAGCACTGCCTCCGGTTTGACGCCGAAGGGCAGCTTTTCCAGGGGGCCGCCCTTGAACTCGACCATGAACTTGCGCACGCCGTGCGGACGCGGCTGGCCGGGCTGGCCGCCGTTGCCAAGGCGCGTGGCCACGCAGCGCGCCAGCGGCGTCGGATACGGTTCATCGGCCAGCCAGTGCAGGCGGTAGCGCAGGCGGTACTGGTTGCCCGCACGCGCCGGTGCCTTCGGCACCCACATGGCGACGATGTTGTCGTGGATCTCATCGTCAGTCGGGATCTCGATGAGTTGCACGGCGCCTTCGCCCCAGCCTTCCAGCGGCTCGACCCACAGGCTCGGGCGGCGCTCGTAGTGCACGCCGTCCTGGTAGTTGTTGAAATCGCGGTCGCGCTGGAGCAGGCCGAAGCCGCGCGGGTTGTTGTCGCCAAACGCGGACGCCATCGTGCGCGGCGGGTCGTTCAGCGGGCGCCAGATACGTTCGCCGCTGCCCGTCCAGAGGGCCAGGCCGTCGGAGTCGTGCACCTCGGGGCGCCAGTCGGTGGCGGTGCCCTTGGCGGTTTCAGAGAACCAGTACATCGACGTGGCCGGCGCGATGCCGAACCGGTCTACATCCTTGCGCAGGAAGATGGCCGTATCGATGTCCATCACCACGCCCTTCGTGCGGTGCATCACGAAGCGATATGCGCCCGTGATGCTCGGGCCGTCGAGCAGCGTGTAGATCGTCACGGAATCGGCGCGGTTGTCTGCGGGCGTGTCGAACCACACGTGCGTGAAATTGGGGAATTCCTCAGGCTTGCCCGCCTGCGCCACATCCAATGCGATGCCGCGCGCGGAGAGTCCGTACTGATACAGCTCGCCGATGGCGCGGAAATACGACGCGCCCAGGAAGGCGACCCAATCGTTCTTCTTCCAGTCGAGCTTCTTCTGGTCACCCAGGCGGCTTTCCTGGAAGCGGAAGCCGGCAAAGCCGCTGCCCCGCGGCAGCTTGCGCGCCGGGCTGTCGGCGGGCATGTCGAAGTAGGACTCGTCGTAGACGATCTCGCGAGCGGCGTCTTTCTCCACCACGTGCATGCGCACCGGCGCGCGGAAGAACGTGCCCAAGTGGAAGAACGTCACTGGAAACTGGCCGGGGCCGTCGGCAAAGAGCGCGTGGGCGGTGTCGAACTTGATCTTGCCGTGTGCCTCGTAGTCGATCTTGGCCAGGATGTCGGCCGGCGCCGTGGCAGGCGGCGTGTAGGGCTTGCCGGCCATCGTGCGGGCGCGCTCGATCAGTGCATCGAAAGAAAACGGCGCGGCATCGCCCAGCTTGACGCGATTGGCGGCCAGCGCTTCGGGCGTAATGCCGAGCGCCGCCAGCGTGGCGGTAACGGATGCGGAGGCAAGAAGGGTTCGACGTGTGACCATAGGTGCCTGTGATGTGACTGATGAATAAGAATGGTCCGACATGGTAACGCGGGCCAGGGTTCCAACGCGGGCCGGGGGCTCCTCCGGATGGCCGATCCACCGCCGTTCGGGCGCCCAAATCGACCATTTATCGCACGGCGTTTGCACCCTCACGTGCAGGGTACGATACTTGGCGGCCCATCGAACTGGGGGCCGGGATGACACGACGACTTCGCAGCATCGGCATCGCTTGGGCATTGGCTTGCATGGTAGGCGGCGCCCTGGCGGCACCTTGCGATGCGCCCACCCACCTGAATGACGGGTGGCAGGTCGAGGCCGATCCTGCTGCAGCCGGCTTCGATGCCGATCGCCTCTGCGCTGTCCTGCGCAATATCGCCGACGCCGATATCAACTTCCACAGCCTGCTCGTGGTGCGTCATGGCCGTCTGGTCGGAGAGGTCTACCACGCCGGCAAGGATGAGCGGGTGAAGGATGTGTTTCGCACTACGCGCACGTTCGACGCCACTACGCTTCACGACATCCGCTCGATCAGCAAATCGGTGACGAGCCTGTTGTGGGGCATCGCGCAGGGGCAACGCAAGACGCCGCCGCTCGACACGCCGGCACTGTCCCTGTTTCCCGAGCTGGCGGATCTGAATCGCGATGGCCGCGAGGCGATCACGCTCTCGCAGATGCTGTCGATGTCCAGTGGCCTTGCCTGGAACGAATGGCGTGCGACGAGCCTGTTCAACAACGACGAGTTCGGGCTGTTTTGGCACACGTCTCAGGTGCACTATGTGTTCGACCGACCGATGGCGGCCCCGGCGGGCACGCAGTTCAATTACAACGGCGGCAACACGGCGGTACTGGCGCGACTGCTGGCAGAGCGCGTCGGCATGTCATTGCCGGAGTACGCGCGCAAGCAACTCTTCGAACCGCTGGGCATCACCGACTGGGAATGGGTGGACGATTACCGTGGCCGCCCGCTGGCGTTTGCCGGCGTGCGCCTGCGCCCCCGAGACCTGGCGCGCATCGGCCAGCTCGTGCTGCAGCATGGCCAATGGAATGGGCGGCAAATCGTGCCTGCCGAGTGGATTGCCGAATCCACGCGCCCGCACATCGATACCGGCATGGGCTTGCAGTACGGCTATCAGTGGGGGCTTGGCAAGGTGGCGGCCGGCGGCACCGAACACGCGTGGATCGGTGGCATCGGCAACGGTGGCCAGCGCCTGTGGATCGTGCCCGGACTCGACATGGTGATTGTCACCACGGCTGGCGACTACAACCAGCGCGCGAGCTGGAAGCAGGCCGAAACCCTGCGCGACCAAGTGATGACGGCCGTGCTGCCGTCACCCCGGTAACGGCAGCGCGGCTGAGCGGGCTTAGAGGAACCGGTCGAGGATCTTGCGGCTGGGCTTGTCCAGGGCAAATTGATCGCGGATCAGGTAGTGGATGCCGTGGCTGTCGGAAATGAGCAACGTGGTGCCGGTCAGGCGGCGGATGGCTTCCTCGCCGCGCAGCACGAGGTCGGTCTGGCCGCGGTCGGTCTGCACCGTCCACGTGCTGGGCGTGGCGTAGGTCGACACGCCGAGGATCTTGCGGATCTCGGGCATGAATTCACGCGCGCCGAGTTCGTCGTCGATGAGCGCGCGCATCGGCGTGGGCAGCGTATCTGGCCGAGCGATCCATGCCAGCTCGCGGCCGTCGGTGCTCATCAGGCTCAAGCCGTCGTTGGCGGCGGAGATCGGGAACGCGCGCACCGGCACCACGCCTTCATGCACGGTGCCGTCGACCAGGGTCATCACAAGCTTGCCGAAGCCGTTGCGGTTGAGGGTGAAATCGGGCGTTTGCATCGCAGTCATTTCAAATAAGGGATCACTGCGCGTAAGCCGGCGCGGCGGCGTCCACGCGCTCGCCGTCGCTGGTCAGATCGGCGTCGGCATCGACATTGCGGGCCTGCGCCTGATAGAGGTTGTAGTACGCCCCTTCGCGCGCGAGCAGCTCATCGTGGTTGCCGACTTCGACGATCTGGCCACGGTCCATGACGACCAGGCGATCGGCCTTGCGCAGCGTCGACAAGCGGTGCGCGATGGCGATGGTCGTGCGGCCCTGCACGAGGTTGTCGAGCGCCTTCTGGATTTCCTTCTCGGTGGTCGTATCCACCGACGACGTGGCCTCGTCCATGATCAGGATGCGGGGGTTGATGAGCAGCGCGCGCGCAATCGAAATACGCTGGCGTTCACCGCCCGACAGCGCTTGGCCGCGTTCACCCACCAGCGAGTCGTAGCCGTGCGGCAGGCGCAGGATGAACTCGTGTGCGTGGGCAGCACGCGCGGCGGCAACGATCTCTTCGCGCGTGGCGCCGGGTTTGCCATAGGCAATGTTGTCGGCAATCGTGCCGAAGAACAGGAACGGCTCCTGCAGCACTAGGCCGATGTTGCGGCGGAATTCCGAGACGGGCAGCGAGCGGATGTCCACGCCATCCACCCGGATCGCACCTTCCGATACATCGTAGAAGCGGCAGATCAGGTTCACGAGCGTGCTCTTGCCCGAGCCGCTATGCCCCACCAGCCCGATCATCTCGCCCGGCTGGATCGACAGGTTCAGGCCACGGATCACCGCGCGGTTGCCGTAACGGAAGCCCAGGTCGCGCAGCTCGATCGCGCCGTTCACTTTCTCAATGTGCACGGGCCTGGCCGGCTCCGGCACGCTCGACACGTGATCGAGAATGTCGAAGATCCGCTTGGCGCCGGCCGCCGCCTTCTGCGTGACGGACACGATGCGGCTCATGGAATCCAGACGCGTGTAGAAGCGGCTGATATAGGTCAGGAACGCCACCAGCACACCGACGGTAATGGCGTCGTGGCTGACCTGCCAGATGCCGAAAATCCACACCACCAGCAGCCCGACTTCGGTCAGCAGCGTGACGGTCGGGGTGAACAGCGACCACACCGCGTTGACGCGATCGTTGATCGCCAGGTTGTGCTTGTTGGCCTCGGTAAAGCGCGTCACTTCGCGCTTTTCCTGGGCAAAGGCCTTGACCACGCGGATGCCCGGGATCGTATCGGCCAGCACGTTGGTGATTTCCGACCAGATCCGGTCGATCTTCTCAAAGCCATGGCGCAGGCGGTCGCGCACCAGGTGGATCATCCACGCGATGAACGGCAGCGGCACCAGCGTGACGAGCGCCAGCCACGGGTCGATCGAGACCAGGATCACCGCCGTCATCGCAATCATCAGCACGTCGGTGGCGAAATCGAGCAGGTGCAACGACAGGAACACGCTGATCCGGTCGCTCTCCGAGCCGATGCGTGCCATCAGGTCGCCAGTGCGCTTGCCGCCGAAGTATTCGAGCGACAGCTTGAGCAGGTGCTCGTAGGTGGTCGTGCGCAGGTCGGCGCTGATGCGCTCGGACACGCGCGCCAGCAGGTAGGTGCGGGCCCAGCCCAGCACCCACGCCACTAGCGCGGCGCCAAACAGGCCGGACAGGTAGAGCGTGACCAGGTGGTAATCGACGGGTTGCCCGTTCTGATAGGGGATCAGCACCTTGTCCATCAAGGGCATCGTCAGGTACGGCGGTACCAGGGTGGCGGCCGTGCCGATCAGCAACAGGGCGAAACCGGCCAGCAATTCCCACTGATACGGCCGGGCGAAGCGCCACAGGCGCAGCAGCGCCCAGGTGGAGGGCGGCTGTTCCAGTTCGCGGTTGCATTGCAGGCAGTTGTCTTCGCCGGGCGGGAGCGGCGCCTTGCAGGTCGGGCAGACATTCGTGTCGGGCTGCGCGGCCTGGGCGCCGGTCGCCAGGGCGTTGCGGTGGGCGTCGAAGACGTCGGCCAGCCGCAGGGCATCGGTGTTGTGGCTCAGCGTGTAGCGCCAGCTCGCCAGGCGGCGCTGGCCGTCGGACAGCTCCAGCGTGCCGACGCCGGCGTGGTCGCTGTGAGCAAGCGTCATGCCGGGGGCGATGTCCCAGCTTTGCAAATCCTTTTCACCGGGGGCCTGCCCGATCAGGCGGCGGTTCGTAACAACCAGCCACCCTTGGGTAAAATGCAGCCTCGCGTCCAAATCCAGCTGCAGCCCGGCCAGGACGGTCTCTTCTGGAGCGAGGCTTGAGCCGAGCACGACACTCCAGGGTTCCTGAGCGCGGGCGACGGTGGGGGCGGACGATGGGGAGGACTGGGTCATCAGTGGCGCAAAGAATTCAAAAAGCGCGTCCCAATGGCCCAGAAAACAGCCCAAAACGGGAAAAGGACGAACATAAATCGGAGCAAGGGGGCGGCGTCGCGTGTGTTGCGGCCTGCAAATTTTGCTCGCAAGTATACATAGCCACGCGAGCCGGGCGTTTGGTGCGCCGCACAACGCACTTCCGGCTCAAGACGTCAACGCCGATGCCGTTGTAACGTTATTGAAAGGTAACGGTTCGATTTCACGGACCAATTCACGGGTACATCGCCCCTGCTTTCCAAGCAAATTCAATGAAGAAGAAGGACATTGAGATTCTCGATGTCATGTCGCTGCGCGGCCCGAATATGTGGACATATCGGCCAGTGCTGGAGGCATGGGTCGACATTGGTGAACTGGAGGACTTTCCCTCCAACACGATTCCGGGGTTCTACGAGCGCCTGTCGACATGGCTGCCCACGCTGATCGAGCACCGCTGCAGCCCCGGCGTGCGCGGCGGCTTTCTGATGCGCTTGAAGGAAGGCACCTGGCCCGGCCACATCCTGGAACACGTCACCCTGGAATTGCAGAACCTCGCCGGTATGCCCGGCGGTTTTGGCAAGGCGCGCGAGACCCCGGTGCGCGGCGTCTACAAGGTGATCGTGCGTGCCTGGCACGAAGACGTGACCCGCGCCGCCCTGCTGGCCGCCCGTGACCTGGTCATGGCGGCCATTGAAGACCGCCCGTATGACGTGGACGCCGCCGTCGAAGCGCTGCGCGACCTGGTCGACGAACACTGCCTCGGCCCCAGCACCGCCTGCATCGTCGACGCCGCCGATGATCGCAACATCCCCTCCATCCGCCTGTCGGACGGCAACCTCGTGCAGCTCGGCTACGGCGCACGGCAGCGCCGCATCTGGACGGCCGAGACGGACCGCACCAGCGCCATTGCCGAATCGATCTCGCGCGACAAGGACCTGACCAAGAGCCTGCTGCAATCGTGCGGCGTGCCGGTGCCGGAAGGCCGCATGGTCGATAGCGCCGAAGACGCCTGGGACGCCGCCGAAGATATCGGCGTGCCGGTGGTGGTCAAGCCGTATGACGGTAACCACGGCCGTGGCGTGTTCACGAACCTGATGACGCGCGAAGAGGTGGAAACCGCGTACGCCGTGGCCATCGAGGAAGGCAGCGGCGTGATTGTCGAGCGCTTCGTCTCCGGCAACGAACACCGCCTGCTGGTGGTGGGCGGCCGCGTGGCAGCGGCTGCGATGGGCGAAACCGCGTCGGTGACCGGCGACGGCACCTCGACCATCGAAGAACTGATCGAATCGCAGATCAATTCCGACCCGCGCCGTGGCAGCACCGAAGACCACCCGCTGAACTGCGTGCGCCTGGATTCCGCCGCGCGCCTCGAACTCAAGCGCCAGGGCTATGCAGATGGCACCGCCGTGCCGCCGGCGGGCCGCAGCGTGCTGATCCAGCGCAACGGCAACGTCGCCTTTGACGTGACCGACCGCGTGCACCCGAGCGTGGCCGCGCATGCATCGCTGGCGGCGCGGGTGGTGGGGCTCGATATTGCCGGCGTCGACCTGGTGGCCGACGACATCTCGCGCCCGCTGGATGAACAGCGCGGCGCCATTGTGGAAGTCAACGCGGGGCCGGGCCTGCTGATGCACATCCGGCCGGCCGAGGGCGAACCGCGCCCTGTGGGCCGCGCGATTGTTGATCACCTGTTTTCCGGCAAGGACGGCGTGCAGGATGATGGCCGCATTCCCATCGTCGGCATCACGGGCACCAACGGCAAGACCGTCGTGGCCAAGCTCGTCGCGCAACTGCTGCAGCTGTCGGGCAAGCACACGGGGCTGGGCTGCAGCGACGGCCTGTACCTCGATCGCCGCCAGGTGGAAGCCGGTGCGCGCAGCGATCGCGCTGCCTGGGACGCGTGCCACCGCATCCTGATGAACCGCGCGGTGGAAGCCGCCGTGTTCGAGAGCGACAGCGGCATGATCCTCTCGCAGGGCCTGCCGTACGACCGCTGCCAGGTTGGTGTGGTGACCAACTTTGCGGCCCCCGACCACATCGGCGATTTCTACGTCGAAGACGAAGATCGCATGTACAGCGTCCTGCGCACGCAGATTGACGTTGTGCTGAAGAGTGGCGTGGGCGTGCTCAATGCCGCCGACGCGCGCCTCGTTGAAATGGCCGACCTGTGCGACGGCGATGTGATCTTCTTCGCCGTGTCGGGCGAGTTGGAGGCCATCGCTGCGCACCGCGCCGCAGGCAAACGGGCCGTGTTCGTGCGTGACGGCAAGGTGGTGCTCGCCACCGGCCCGACCGAAGTGGCACTGGCCGATGTGTCGGCCATTCCGCTGACCTACGCCGGCCGGGTGCCGTTCCAGCTTGAGAACGTGCTGGCCGCCGTGGCCACCGGCTGGGCACTGGGCATTTCGAACGATCTGATGCGCGCCGGCATCGTCACCTTCGATGTGGGCCAAGTGGATGTGCCGGGCCGCTTCACGCTGTTCCAGCACAACGGCGCCACGATTGTGGTGGATGACCCGCACAACGCGTCGGCGCTGGAAGCCCTGGCCGCTGCGCTGGACAACTTCCCGGCGCAACGCCGCACGCTGGTGTTCGGTGCCGGCCTGCAACGCCGCGATCAGGATCTGGTGGCGCAGGGCACCGTCATCGGCCGGACATTCGACCGCGTGCTGCTGTGTGAAGACGCCAGCGTCAAGCGCACCGATGCTGAGTTCGACCGCCAAGCACGCGCGCTGCTCAAGCAAGGCTTGCAGGCAGGCGGTCGCGTGGCCGAAGTCGTTGTCGAGGGGGGCAAGCGCCGGGATGCCGTGGAAGCGGCGCTCTCGCAGCTCACGGCAGGCGAATTGCTGGTCCTGCAATGCGACGAATGCGCCATCGAGGGCACCGTCGAGCAAGTACACCAGTGGATGGGCCGCGCCGTATCCCAGAACTGACGACCGGGCCTGAGTCAGAAAGAAAGCCCAAAGCACAACGGAAAGCTGATTGCATGGAAGTCTCTCGTATCCGCGCCTTGCGCGGCCCAAATCTCTGGTGTCGCCATACGGCCATCGAGGCCATCGTGGCCTGCTCGGATCAATCCCAACTGCTGGCCGAACTGCCGGGTTTTGAAGACCGTTTGCGCGCGCGCTTTCCGGCCATTGGCCCGATGCGCCCAGATGACGAAGCCGATGCCCCGTCGATTGCGCACGCGCTGGAAGCCGCCGCACTGGGCTTGCAAGCTGCCGCCGGTTGCCCGGTGACGTTCAGCCATACCGAGCCCACGCTCGAACCCGGTACGTACCAGGTCGTCGTCGAATACAGCGAAGAGGAAGTGGGGCGATTGGCATTCGAGCTGGCCGGCCAACTGTGCCTGGCCGCACGGGACGACCAGCCGTTCGATCTGGACGACGCGCTCCACCGCCTGCGCGAGCTGGACGAAGACGTGCGTCTGGGCCCGAGCACCGGTTCCATCGTCTACGCTGCCGTGGCGCGCGGGATTCCGTACCGCCGGCTCACGCAGGGTTCGATGGTGCAGTTTGGCTGGGGCAGCAAGCAGCGCCGCATCCAGGCCGCCGAAACCGACATGACCAGCGCCGTGGCTGAATCCATCGCGCAGGACAAAGAGCTGACGAAGACCCTGCTGCATGCGGCCGGCGTGCCGGTGCCGCTAGGCCGTTCGGTGACCAGCGCCGAAGAGGCCTGGGAAGCCGCACAGGAAATCCAGGGTCCGGTCGTGGTCAAGCCGCGCGACGGCAACCAGGGCAAGGGCGTCGCCGTGCGCATCCGCACGCGCGAAGAAGTGATGACGGCCTATGAAGTGGCGGCCGACATTTCGTCGGACGTGATCGTCGAGCGCTACATCCCCGGCCATGACTTCCGTCTGCTCGTGGTCGGCAAGCATCTGGTGGCGGCTGCACGCCGCGACCCCCCGCAAGTCATTGGCGACGGCAAGCACACCGTGCGTGAGCTGGTCGACGAAGTGAACCGCGACCCGCGTCGCGGCGAAGGCCATGCCACGTCGCTGACGAAAATCCGCTTTGACGACATCGCACTGGCCACGCTCGCCAAGCAAGGCCTCACCGCCGATGCCGTGCCACCGAAGGGCACGCGCGTGGTGTTGCGCAATAACGCGAACCTCTCCACGGGCGGCACCGCCACCGACGTGACCGACGACGTGCATCCGGCCATCGCGGCGCGTGCAGTGGCGGCCGCGCAGATGGTCGGCCTCGACATCTGCGGCGTGGATGCCGTTTGCGAAACGATGCTCAAGCCGTTCGAGGACCAGGCCGGCGGCATCGTGGAAGTCAACGCCGCGCCGGGTTTGCGCATGCATTTGCAGCCCTCGTACGGCAAGGGCCGCGCGGTGGGCGAGGCCATCGTCTCGACGATGTTTGCCGATGGCGACGACGGCCGCATTCCCGTGGTGGCGGTGTCCGGTACCAACGGCAAGACGACCACCGTGCGCCTGATTACCCATCTGCTGGCGTCCAGCGGCCTGCGCATGGGCATGACCGGCACCGACGGTGTGTACATCCAGGGCCAGCGCATCGACACCGGCGACTGCAGCGGCCCGCGCAGCGCGCGCAACGTGCTGCTGCATCCGGACGTCGACGCTGCCGTGTTTGAAACCGCGCGCGGCGGCCTGCTGCGCGAAGGTCTCGCTTTCGACCGCTGCGATGTGGCCGTGGTGACCAACGTGGGCGAGGGTGACCACCTGGGCCTGAACTACATCAGCACGGTGGAAGACCTGGCCGTGCTCAAGAGCGTGATTGTGCAGAACGTCGCACCGCGCGGCATGGCGGTGCTCAACGCCGCCGACCCGATGGTCGCGCGCATGGCAGACGGCTGCCCCGGTTCGGTCACCTTCTTCGCGCACGATCCGGGCTTGCCGACCATGGCGCTGCACCGCGCGCAGGGCAAGCGCGTGGTGTTTGTCGAGGGCGCAGAGATTGTGGCCGCCGAGGGCGCCAGCGAAACCCGCATCGCGCTGGCCGACATTCCGCTCACGCGCAACGGCACAATCGGCTTCCAGATTGAAAATGCGATGTCGTCGATTGCCGCAGCTTGGGCACTTGGCATCGACTGGGCGGTGATCCGCCGCGGGCTGGGGACGTTCGTGAACGACGCCGCCACCGCGCCGGGGCGCTTCAACCTGTTCGACTACAAGGGCGCGACTCTGATCGCCGACTACGGCCATAACCCGGATGCCATCCAGGCGTTGTGCAACGCCGTGGCGACCATGCCGGCGCAGCGCCGCATGGTGGTGATCAGCGGTGCGGGCGACCGTCGCGACGAGGATATCCGCCGGCAGACGCAGATTCTTGGCGGCGTGTTTGACGATGTGGTCCTGTACGAAGACCAATGCCAGCGCGGGCGCGCCGACGGTGAAGTGCTCGCGCTGTTGCGTGAAGGGCTGCAGGGTGCGTCGCGCACGAGCCGTGTTGATGAAATCCGTGGTGAGTTCCTTGCGATCGACACCGCGCTGGGTCGGCTGCAGCCGGGTGATCTCTGCCTGATTTTGATTGATCAGGTGGAGGAGGCGTTGGAGCATATTGCTAGGCGGGTTGCTGAGTAAATTAGAGCCCCAGTGAACTTCGCTGGGGTTTTGTTTTTGTTCTTGTGGTCCATCCCTGTTTCGTACCCTGCCGGGCACGACTCACTTTTCTTTGTCTTGCCAAAGAAAAGTAAGCAAAAGAAAGGCGCGCCCGAGATGGCGACTTCCCCTTGGATTTGTGTCGCGGGGAGGGGAAGGAGCCAAACTCGCTGCGCTCAGACAAGGCTCCTTCCTTGATCCTCCCCGCAACAAAAATCCAAGGCGCCATCAAGGGCTCAACGTCAAAAGAGAAAGGCCAACCCATCGCGCGGTTGGCCTTGTCGTTTGGGCTGGCGCCCAGAGGGTGCGGCTTCTGTCTTTTGACTTTCCTGCCCTATGCGGCGCCTTGAATTTCTGTGGGCGGGCTGAAAAAGGAAGGAGGCTTGTCTGAGCGCAGCGAGTTTGCCTCCTTCCCCGCCCGGTCACAGAAATTCAAGGAGTCTTTCGCCGCATCGGGCGCGCCTTTCTTTGCTTACTTTCTTTGGCAAGACAAAGAAAGTGAGTCAGCCCCGGCAGGGGATGAAACAAGGGATGCACCAACAACAAAAAAAGCCAACACAAAACCACCCACAATATCGTTGGCCTATGATGACGCCTCCCCTAAGTCCCCTCGCCATCATGCCCAACCCCATCACACTCGCCCCGGTAGAACTGGCAAAGTCCTACCGCCTCCTGAACCACGGCCCGACCACGCTGGTCACCAGCGCCCACAACGGCGTGCGCAACGTCATGGCAGCGGCTTGGGCGATGCCACTCGACTTCGACCCGCCCAAGGTGCTCGTCGTGGTCGACAGCCGCACGCTCACACGCGAGCTGATCGAAGCCTCGGGCGTGTTTGCGCTCAACATTCCCACACGCGCGATTGCCGAGACGACACTGACTGTGGGCACACTCTCCGGCCGGGATGGCGACAAGTTCGATGCCCTGGGCCTCGCCACCATGCCCGCCCGCACGATCGACGTGCCGCTGGTGGCGGGCTGCGCGGGGTGGCTGGAGTGCCGCGTCATTCCCGAGCCGCACAACGAGAAGCGCTACGACCTCTTCATCGGAGAGGTGACAGCCGCCTGGGCGGACCCCGCGCTGTTCAGCAACGGGCGCTGGCACTTTACCGATGCAGGCAGCAAGACCCTGCACTACCTCGCGGGCGGCGCGTTCTTTGAGACGGGCGATGCTTTTACCGTGGAGGCCAGACAGCCATGAGCGAGGTCGCCATCCGCCCGTTGATTGATGAGGATGCCGAGGCGTTCAAGGCGCTGCGCCTGAAGGCCATTCAAGACGTGCCCACCGCCATCTGGCCGACGCACGATGAAGAGTCGGGGCGCACGCTGGAAGAAACACGCAACCGCATTCGCACGACTGACCATCAGATCGTGTTTGGCGCATTTGCCGGGCCTGAGCTGATTGGCATTGCCGGCTTGCGCCGCGAGCCGCTGGCGCAAGTTGCACACAAGGCCGTGCTGTGGGGCGTGTTTGTTGACCCCGCGCATCGGCGAGGCGGTATTGCCGGCCGTCTGCTGGACGCCGCCATCGCGCATGCGCGTGGTGCACGCGTGTTGCAGATTCACCTCTGCGTGAACGCCGAAAACCCGCGTGCGCAAGCGCTGTATCGCGACGCGGGTTTCGAAACCTTCGGCGTCGAGCGCCGCGCCATGCGTGTCGGTGATCGCTTCTACGACGAAGAACACATGGCGCTGCGCATCGACGCCTGAACCGTCAGGCACACGCCATCAGGTCGGCCACGCCCTGGCTGGCCTCGGCACGCATGCCCGCCACATCCAGCCCGCACACTGCACCTTCGTCCACCACCACGCGCCCGCCGATGATGCTGGTGCGCACGGTGATGGGCTCGCCGGCCACCACGGGCGCGAGCGCCGGATCATGGAAGCCGTAGAAGCGCGGGTGGTTGATGTCGTAGAGCACCAGATCGGCCACTTGCCCGACCTGCAGCGTGCCCACTTCGCTCAAGCCGAGCACGCGCGCGCCGCCTGCGGTGGCCCAGTGAATGACGTCTTCGGCGGTGGTGGCGCCGGCGCCTTGGGCGGCACGGTGGATCAGCCACGCGGTGTTGACCTCGCCGGTCATGCTGCCCGATTCGTTGGACGCGACGCCATCCACGCCCAATGACACCGGCACGCCGGCGGCCACCAGCTGCGGCACCGGGGCGATGCCGCTGCCCAGCCGGCTGTTGCTGACCGGGCAATGCGCGATGCCGCTGCCCGTTTGCGCGAGCATGCGGATCTCCGACGGCTGCAGGTGCACGAGGTGCGCAAACCAGACGTCCGGCCCCAGCCATTCGTGCTCGGCCACGAACTCCACCGGCAGGCAGTTGTATTTCTCGCGGCAGAAGCGCACGTAGTTGTCGGTCTCGGACAGATGCGTGTGCATGCGCAGGTTCATGCCGCGCGCAGCATGTGCCAGTTCCACCAGCAATGCGGGCGGCAACGAGAACGTGGGCGTGGTCGGTGCCACCACCACACGGCGCATCGCGTCGGGTGCGTCGTCGTGATAGCGGTGCTTGAGCCGCTCGATGTCGGCCAGCATCTGGTCGAGCGTTTCAGGTTGCAGCGCCGTCTTCGAGAAGCCCGGGTGGCTGCTGGCCGATTCGATGGCGCCGCCGCGGCACAGCACGAAGCGCATGCCGAATTCGCTGGCCACATCGAACAGCATGTCGCCCGATTCGGTGCTGCCTCCGGCGTGATAGAGGTAATGGTGGTCGGCGCAAGTGGTGGCGCCCGACAGCAGCAGCTCTGCCATGCCCAGGCGTGCGGCGGTGCGCATCAGCTCCGGCGTGAACAGCGGCAGGCGCGGATACGGCACGCTGGCCAGCCACCCTTGCAGGTCCTGGTTCATGCCTTCCGGCACGGCTTTGAGCAGGTTCTGGAACAGGTGGTGATGCGTGTTGATCCAGCCGGGGTAGACGATGCAGTCGCTGGCGTCGATGACGCGCTCGCCAGGGCGGGGCATGAGGTCGGGGCCCATCTCGGCGATGCGGCCGCCGGCGATGCGGATGTCGACGGCACCGGCGCGTGCCGCGTCGCCGCGCAGGCCGGTCATGACGGCCATGGGGCGGCGGATGAGGATGTCTAGAGGCGTGTTGTGCATGGAGATGTCCATTGGAAGGTCAGGCGCGGCCGGCCGTACGCACGACGGATGCGGGCACGTGCGCTTCTTCGGTGCCGTTGAGCAGCAGGTTCAGCGCCACCGACACCAGGCAGGCGATGACCACGCCGCTGTGCAGGAACGGTTGCGTCCAGTCGGGCAGGGCCTTGAACAGCGTGGGCGCGAGCACCGGCACCAGCGCTGCGGCGATCGTGAAGCCCACGATCAGCACGTTGTAACGGTTGTGCTCGTAGTCCACGCGCGACAGCGTCTGGATGCCGGCCGCAGCCACAACACCAAACATGGCGATGCCTGCACCGCCCAGCGCAGCCGATGGCGTGGCGGCAATCACGGCGCCGGCCTTGGGCACCAGTGCCACCAGGCACATCAGCACGCCGCTCACGGCCACCACCCAGCGGCTGCGCACGCCGGTGAGCACGACCAGCCCGACGTTCTCCATGAACGCGATGAACGGAAAGGCCGCGAACATGCCGGCAATGGCGCTGGCCAGGCCGTTGGCGCGCAGGCCATTGATGGCTTCCTCTTCCTCGATGGGCTTTTCGACAATGTCGCCGATGGCCAGGAACAGGCCCATCGATTCCACCATCTGCACGATCATCACCACGATCATGGTGAGCGCGGGCACCACGGCAAACACGGGCATCCCAAAGTGGAACGGCACCGGCAGCGTCACCCACGGCGCGTCTGCCACGCCGTGGAAGTTGCCCATGCCCATGGCGCAGCCGAGCAGCGTGCCGACAATCATGCCCACCAGCACCGCAAGGTTGCGCAGCAGCGGGTTGCCGAAGCGGTTGATGAGGAGGATGGTGGCGACCACCACCACGGCCACCAGCAGGAACGACGGCGCACCGAAGTTGGCGGCGTTGCGTCCGCCGCCCACCCAGTCATAGGCGACGGGAAAGAGCTGCAGGCCGATGACGGTCACGATGCAGCCCGTGACCACCGGTGGAAAAAATCGCCGCAGCCGCCCCACCAGCGGTGCGGCGAGCAGCGTGAACAGCCCGGCCGCAATGACCGCACCGCACACGCCCGCGAAACCTACGGCAGGGTTGGTGCCGATGGCAATCACCGGCCCCACGCTGCTGAACGCAACCCCCTGCAAGATCGGCAACCGTACTCCGAACTTCCAGAACCCGATGGTCTGTAACAGCGTGGCGATGCCCGAGCAGAACAACGTGGTGCTGATGAGGACAATGGTGTCTGCCTGCGACATCTTGAGCGCCGATGCAATGATCATCGGCACCGCGATGGCGCCGATGTACGACACCGCCATATGCTGCAAGCCCAACGTCAACATCTGTCGGGTCGACAGAATCTGGTCGACCGGGTGTACGGGTGTTGTCATGGTTGTCTCCTATCGTTGTGATGCCCGGGGCGTGCCGGGGGCCGCCCTCAGGTCAGGGGTGTCATGTCATGGCATGCTCACGCCGCCAGACACGCGTTGAAACCGTCCTGCAGGGCCGCACGATCGAGGTCGCGGCCGATGAAGACGATCTTGCTGCTGCGCGCTTCGCTGCCCCAGGGCTGCGTTGCGCGAAAGTCGATGAGGCTGTGTACGCCCTGCAGCACGTAGCGCTGTGCCTGGCCCTTCACGGCCAGGATGCCCTTCATGCGGAACAGCGTTTCCGCTTGCTCGGTCCGCAGGGTATCGATCCACGCGTGGAAGCGTGCGAGGTCCACGTCGGCGGGCACGTCAAAGCCGACCGAGCTGACGCTGGGGTCATGCTCGTGGTCAGGTTCGTGTTCATGTTCATGTTCATGTTCATGTTCATGTTCATGTTCATGTTCATGTTCATGTTCATGCGTATGGTCGTGACCGTGACCATCGTCCGCGTGATCGGAGTGCGGGTGGTCTTGCGCCGCGCCGATCTCCAGCAGCTTCTGCGTGGCTTCAAATGCGCCCACGCCGATGATCTTGTCCAGATCGATCTCGGCATAGCTGGACGTGACGATATCGGCCGTGGCGTTCAACCCGCGGATGCGCCCGTGCAGCGCAGTGACGGCGTCGGCGTCGACCAGATCCACCTTGTTGATGACGATGCGGTCTGCGCAGACGATCTGGTCAACGGCCTGGTTGTCGACGCCGTCGAGGTGCAGGTCGTCCAGATGCGCAGCGATGTGCTTGGCGTCGACCATGGTGACGATGGCGTCCAGCTCCACATGTTCGGCAATCGGATCGTCGATGAAGAACGACTGCGCCACCGGATACGGATCGGCCAGGCCGCTGGTTTCCACCAGGATGTGGTCCAGCCGCTCGGGCCGCGCGACGAGCTGGCGCACGATGCGCACGAGGTCTTCGCGTACCTCGGCCGTGCAGCACACGCAGCCGTTGACCATCTCGTAGATCTCTTCGTTTTCGGAAGCCATCACCAGGCCGCCGTCGATGCCGACCTCGCCGAACTCGTTTTCGATCACAGCGATCTTGCGGCCATGGTTTTCGCGCAGGATGAAGTTCAGCAGCGTGGTTTTGCCGGCGCCCAGGAAGCCGGTGAGGATGGTGACCGGAATCTTGGTGTTCGGGCCGGGCAGCGCAGCGTGCGCCGTGGTTTGGGGTTTCATGCAGTCTCCTTGTCGAGCGTGGGTGGGGTACGGACTAAGGCAGGTAAGGCGTGTTCGCCCCAGCGCAGGGCGGTGCCGGCATCGAGCCCGAAGAGATCGAGTACGCGGCCGAGGGTGTGGTCGATCATGTCGTCCAACGTATGAGGGCGCGCATAGAAGGCCGGCACGGGGGGCGCTACGATGGCGCCCATCTCCGTGACGGCCTGCATGTTGCGCAGGTGTGCCAGCGTGAATGGCGTCTCGCGCGCCATCAGTACGAGCGGCCGGCGCTCCTTGAGCGTGACGTCGGCCGCGCGTGTCAGCAGCGTCGACGAGACACCGGTGGCGATCTCGGCCAGCGACTTCATCGAGCACGGCGCCACGATCATGCCGAGCGCCCGGAATGAACCGCTGGCGATGCCGGCGGCCATGTCGTCTGCGCGGTGGTAATGCGTGGCACGACCGATCACGTCGGCCAGCTTGTACGGCGTTTCATGAGTCATCGTCAGCAGCGCAGAACGCGTGACGACGAGGTGCGTTTCCACCTCCAGCGCCCGCAGCAGCTCCAGCAGGCGCACGCCGTAAATGAAGCCTGACGCCCCGCTGATGCCGACCACCATGCGAGGTGGCGCTGCCGGGCGAAGGTGGCCAGGGTGGCGCGCACTCATGACCGGACTCCGGCCTGGTGAAGGATCTCGCCCGCGCGCCGGATGGCTTCGGGGTCGATACGCGCACGGATGCCTTCGAAGCCGGCGCCGCGCGTGGCGTCAATGCCCATGCGCGAGGTCGTTCCATGCACGGACGACGACGGGTCGAGCGGGCTGCCCGGCAGGCCATCGACCATGAACACATCCTGATGCGGCTGGAAGTGCGTGGCCATGGCCCACAGCACCTGCTCGTCCTGCTGCAGATCGATATCCGAATCCACGGCAATCACGGTCTTGAGGTATGGGTCCCAGCCGAGCAGCGCGAGCATGACCTGGCGCGCCTCGCCATCGCGCGTGGGGTTGAGCGCCACGTAACAATGGAAGTGCGTGCCCGAGTTTGGATAGTGCAGCGCCGTTACCGATGGGAAACGCGCCTTGAGCTTCTCGCTCATCTCGGCTTCGCGCGGCAGGCGGGCCAGCGTCAGGTGCTCCGCATAGGGGCCACCCACCACGTCGACCAGCCACGCATCGCGCCGGCGCATCAGCGTGTCGATGCGCAGCACGTTGTTGGTGGAGCGGTCCGACGAATAGCCGGTGAACTCGCCGAACGGACCTTCCTCGGCATAGGCGGCCGGGTCGATGGTGCCTTCGAGCACGAACTCCGCTGCTGCCGGTACGCCAATGCCATAACGCGGCGTGCGTACGATATCCAGCGGCGAACCGAGCAGGCCGCCTGCCACCGCGCGTTCGTCGGCGCCGAAAGGCAGGCGCGCTGCGGCGGCCAGCATGAACAGCGGATGCGCACCCACCACCATGGCCACGCGCAGCACGTCGGCGCGCTCGCGCGCAGTCTGCAGCATGCGCCACAGGTGGCCACGCGAGTGCAGGCTCGTCGCCAGCACGTTGCGCGCATGGCGCATCGAGCGGTGATAGCTCATGTTCGCCACGCCCGTCACCGGGTCTTCGGCCACGATGATGGCGTTGGTGATGTAGGGCGCGCGGTCGCTCTCGAAATGCTTGATCATCGGCAGCAGCGCAACGTCCACTGCATCGCCTTCGATCACCTCATCGGTGATGGGCCCGCACGACACGACGCGTGGGGCGATGGGGGCATTGGCCCGCGCCTGAAAGGCATCGTGCAGTTGATGCGGCAGCACGTCGAACATCCGTGCCAACCGTGTGCGCGAGGCAAAGACGTTGGTGACCAGCGGCACTTGCAGGCCGCTCACCTGCTCGCAGACCAGCATGGGGTTCTGGTTGCGCGCAGCAAGCTGATCAATGACGGCGGTGACGTCCTGGTCGGCAGAGATGCCGTTGTGCAGGGTCAGCACATCTTCCGGATACAGCTCGCGATAGAGATTGGCGAAGACGTGGAAATCCTGGCCTTCGCCAAGCCGGGTCATGCTCATGGCACACCTCGCTAGAGGCGGGCGCCGCATGCCACAGAGGCGCGGCGCCCGCGGGATCGGCGCTCAGGCCGCTTCTGCTGTCTGGACGTAAGTCGACTTCAGGCGCAGTTCCGCCTCGGCCAGGTCCTTGGGTGGCTTGGTGGGCTCGATGCCGACCAGTCGCGCAATGTTGTTGCCCAGGTAGTCTTCGAGGTGGTCTTCGTCGATACCCAGCCCCTGCGGCGGCGCCGAACACAGAACCTCCAGCTCGCGCAGCCACATGCCGGGCTCGTTGGGCGGCGAATCGGTACCGAACACGATCTTGTCGCGCGGCAGTTGCTTGGCAAACTCGACGATGCGCGACTGGAAGCACCAACCCGATTCGCAGTACACGTTGGGCGTGTCCATCGCCATCCAGAACGCCTCAAACGAGTAGTTGCCGCCGGTCTGGATACCGAAGTGGCCGATGATGAAGTTCACCATGGGGAACTCGCGGATGATCGGATAGAACATCGTCGGGATGGTGTACGGACCGTCGCCTGTGTGGATCAGCACCACGATGTTGTACTTGGCGCAGACCTTCATGGCGGGGCGCAGCCAGTCGAGCGCGCGGTCGGGGCGGTAGCCGTGCATGTTGGCGTGCAGCTTGACCATCTTGAAGCCGTATTCCTTGATGTGGAATTCCAGCTCCGCCGCGCCGTTTTCCGGGCCCCATCGCGGGTTGTAGGTGAAGTTGCCGATGAAGCGATCGGGGTACTTCTGCGTGAGTTCTGCGATATACGACATGTAGTCGCGAATGCCTTCACGGCCACGGCGGTTGCCGTCGCGGTAGCCGGTGTTGCCCGGCGGCGGCTGTATGAAACCCATGTCGATGCGGCGCGGCTTGCCGTTGATCATGTAGGGGCCATCCATCAGCTGGATCATGCGCTCGCCGTTGAACGGCGTGCCCGTGTGGCGCCAGGCCTCGTCAACGAGGTTGGTCGGGTGCAGATGGGTATCGATAATCATGTGTGCGCTCCGTGCGTTCTGCGGTGGCTCAGGCGGCAGCCAGCGCGAGCTGCGCTTCGGCTTCGGCCACGGTCTTGGGCGGACGGGTCGGCTCCAGGCCGATCATGCGGGCGATGTTGTTGCCCAGGTAATCCTCGAGCGTGTCTTCATCGAGGTTCAGGCCCTGCGGCGGGTCCATGCACAGCACTTCCAGCAGGCGCAGCCACATGCCCGGCTCGTTGGGCGGTGTGTCGGTGCCGAACAGGATCTTGTGCTTGGGCAACACCTTGGCAAATTCGACGATGCGCGACTGCAGGCACCAGCCCGATTCGCAATACACGTTGGGCAGCTCCATCGCCCACTGCATCGGTTCGAACACGTAGACGCCGCCGGTCTGCACGCCGAAGTGCGCCATGATGAAATCGACGTTCGGGAACCGCTTGATCATCGGAATCCACTCCGACGGGATGCTGTAGGGGCCGTCTCCCGTATGCAGCTTGACGGGCACACCCAGCTCGGCGCATTTCTCGAACGCAGGCATCACCCAGTCCAGTGCGCGGTCGGGGCGATAGGCGTGCATGTTGGCCTGCATCTGGACCATCTTGAAGCCGTGCTCCTTGACGTAGCGCTCGATGGCTTCGACGCCGTTCTGCACACCGCAGCGCGGGTTGTAGACGAAGCAGCCGATGAAGCGGTCGGGGTATGTCTGCACCATCTTGAGCGTGTACGCCATGTAGGCGTCGATGGATTCGCGGCCCGAAAGCTCGCCGTCCGTCCATGTGTAGATGGTGTTGCCCTGCGGCGGCTGGATGAAGGCCTTGTCGATACGGCGTGGCTTGCCGTTGATCATGTAAGGGCCATCCATCATTTCGAGCAGGCGCTCGCCGGTAAAGGGGTCGCCGTCGTGCCACCACGCGAGGTCCACCAGGTCGGTGGGGTAGCAGCTGATGTCGATGATCATCGTTCGATCTCCTGATGACTGGGAGGAAGCGCGTGATGGCTTCCCGGTGAGGGCAGGCACGTCAGGCAGCGCGGCGCTTTGCTAGGCGTGTGCCTTCCCCTCGCCGGATCGCGTGATGCCGGATGCGTGCTGCTTGGGGCGCAGTATCGGAGTCAGGGCCGGTGGGCGGCCAATACTATTTGGCGGCGGTCTTGATACGTTGCCGATATCGGCAAGTGGGCGGGAGGGAAACGGGGTGACGGGGCGGGCTTATCCGGCCAGCGTGTCGCGCGCGAGTTGCTGCACCGCGCTCACCACGGCCTGCGCGCGTTCGCCATGGCCGCGCTGCCAGACCGCATACAGGTTGTAGTGCGCTGGGATGGCCACGTCCGTCAGTTGCACAAGGCGCCCATGCTGCAGTGCATCGGCCGCCAGCAGCCCGCGCACGAGCGCCACGCCAATGCCGGCCTCGGCCGCCGCGACCATGTTGGCCGCGTTGTCGAAGGCGGCCGCCACGGCGGGTTCCAGCGGCTCCAGCGCGGCTGCGTCAAGCCAGGGAATCCAGGAGCGACGCGTGTAGCCCAGCAGCGGCAGCGCCATCGCGGCCGACGGGGCCAGCGGTGCCTGCACGCCATGCCGCTGCAGCAGCGCGGGTGCCGCCACGGCGGTGACGTGATCGCCACAGATCAAGGCCATCTCGCAGTCATCCCATTCGCCATAACCGTAGCGCAGCGAGACGTCCACGCGCTCGAACGACGGCCGGTCGCCGCGCGTGGTCGACAGGAACATCACCTGGTAACCGGGAAGCGCCGCCAGCAACCGCGGCAGCCGCGCATTGAGCCAGCCCTGCGCCAGTTCGCTGTCGACATCGACGATGAGCGTTTGCGGCACATGCCGGTTGCGCACGGAAGACAGTGCCCGGTCCACCTGTCCGAAGCCGTCGGTGAGCATGCTGGCGAAGAGCTGGCCGGCGTCGGTCAGCACGATGCCGCCGGCTTCGCGCACAAACAGCGGCTGGCCGATGAACTCCTCCAGCGAGCGGATCTGCTGGCTGATCGCGCTGTGCGTGAGGTCCAGTTGCTGCGCGGCCTTGGTAAAGCTGCCGGTGCGCGCGGCCTGCAGGAAGGCATGCATCGACTGGATCGACGGATAACGCTTGTACATGGCGGCGGTGGGTGAGCTGTTAGTTCGGCTTACAGGGGTTGGCAGAAATCGTCGCTGGCGGGGTGCGGGGGCGTGGCGTCATATTGCAGCCGGTAGTGGCCGCACGAGACGGCCTGATTCCGGAGGAGACAATGATGACCGAGATTATGGTCAATGGCGCCCCCCATGCGCTGGATGCCGCCGATGCCGACATGCCCCTGCTGTGGGTACTGCGCGATCGGCTCAAGCTGACCGGTACCAAGTTTGGCTGCGGCGGCGGTTTCTGCGGGGCCTGCACGGTCCATCTGGATGGCGCGCCCATCCGCGCGTGCATCACGCCCGCGTCGGTGGCGGCGGGGCACAGCGTCACCACCATCGAAGGGCTGTCGAAAGACGGCACGCACCCGCTGCAACGCGCCTGGGTGGCGGAAGACGTGCCGCAATGCGGCTACTGCCAGTCGGGGCAGATCATGTCCGCAGCCGCGCTGCTGGCGGCGGGCACGCCCGTCAACGACGAGGCCATCACCAACGCCATGGCCGGCAACATCTGCCGCTGCGGCACCTACGGGCGCATCCGCCAGGCCATCAAGCGTGCCGCCGACGAACGGGGCAAGGCATGAGCGCGCCGCGTGAGCTGCATGCACCGTCGCGCCGCCGCTTCCTGCAGCAGGGCGCGCTGTTGACGGCGGGGCTGGCGGTCGGCTTCCGTCTGCCCGATGCGCTGGCCGCCGGCAAGGATGCTGTCGCGGGCGAGTTCGAGCCCAACGCCTGGGTGCGGGTGCTGGCCGACAACACGGTCAGGATCGTCGTTCACAAGCATGACTCCGGCACCGGCACGCAGACGGCCTTGGCGGCCTGCGTGGCGGAAGAGCTGGATGTGGACCCGATGCGCATTGCCGTCATCACGCCGGAAGATCCGTTCTTCCACGAATACATCCACCCGGTCTGGAAGGTGCATTCCACCGGCGGCAGTACCAGCGTGTCGCTCGAATACGTGCGCCTGAGGCAAGCCGGTGCCACGGCGCGCGCGATGCTCGTCAGCGCGGCCGCGCAGCGCTGGGGCGTGCCCGACACCGCGTGCAGCACGGCGGACGGCACCGTCATCTGCAATGCCGACGGCCGCCAGGCCACGTACGGCGAGCTGGCCGATGCCGCTGGCCGCCTGTCTGCGCCCGCCCATGTCTCGCTCAAGCCCGCGGCGGACTTCAAGTACATCGGCAAGCTGCGCCACAAGCGCGACGCGCTCGCCAAGGTGACGGGCCGCTTCCAGTACGGCATCGATGTGTCGTTGCCCGGCATGTTGGTGGCGGTCGTACAGCGTGCGCCCATGCCGGGTGCACGCGTGCGCCGCATCGACAGCGCCGAGGCGCTGAAGGTGCGCGGCGTGCGCCAGGTCATCACGATCCCCATGCGGCCCGATGTGCTGGGCGGCAACCAGGAAGGCGTGGCCGTGCTGGCCGACGACTACTGGGCCGCCAACAGGGGCCGCGCCGTGCTCAAGGTGGAGTGGGACGACAGCCCCTTCGCCGATTTCGACAGCGGCGAGGTGGCCAGGCAACAGGCGGCGTGGCTTGCCGGCGGCAAGGCGCGCGTGGTGCATACGATCCAGGCAGGCGCGACGGACGTTGCGATGAGCCATGCGGCGCGCCGCGTCAGTGCGGCGTACCGCATGCCGTACAAGCAGCAGAATCCGCTCGAACCGGTCAACATCACGGCGTGGCTCAAGGACGGCGTCATCCAGTATTGGGGTGGCATCCAGGTGCCGTCGACGGCAATGGAGGCGGCCGAGGTGGTCTGCGGGCTGCCGCGCGACAAGGTGGTGCTGCACGAGAGGGTGTCGGGCGGCAGCTTTGGCGCACGCGAGAGCAAGTACTGGCTGTTCGAGGTCAGCTACCTCGCCAGGAAGACCGGCGTGCCCGTCAAGCTGATGAACAGCCGCGAAGACGAGATGCGCGCGCTGTACGGCCACCCCGCCACGTACCACCAGCTCGAAGGTGCGCTCGATGCCCAGGGCCGGCTGGATGCGCTGCGCATCCGCGCGGTGTCGCCGGCCTCGCCCGAGCAGTGGGAGCCCGGCTACTTCGACCGCCCCGATCGCATGGACTACAGCACCACCGAGGCCCTCTCGAAGTGGGATTTCCCGTACCGTGCCAACCACATGGATATCGGCTGGGTGCGCCACGAAACGGGCATCCCGACGGGCTGGTACCGGGCTGTCAGCTTCATCCCCAACGTGTTCGCCACCGAGAGCTTCATGGACGAGGTGGCCACGGCGGCCCAGCGTGATCCGGTGGAATTTCGCGTTGCGCACATGGCTGACCGGCCGCGTCATGTGGCGGTGCTGCGTACCGCCGCGCAGCACGCCGGGTGGGGAAACACTGCCCGTGGACACGCACTGGGTGTCGCCACGCATCAGGCGTATGACAGCTACATTGCCGTGGTGGCCCAGGTGGCGCGCAAGGATGGCCGCGTTGTGGTGGAAAAGCTCACCTGCGTGGCGGACGTCGGCCTGGCCGTCTCACGCACGGGCGTGGAAGAACAGCTCTACGGCGGGCTGATGTGGGGCCTTGGCCATGCACTGTTCGATCGCATCGACATCCAGCGCGGGGCGGTGCAGCAAAGCAACTTCCACGACTACCCGGTGATGCGCATGTCGGACATGCCCGCCATCGACATCGTCATCGTCGATGGCAATCGCGATAAGCCCGGCGGTGTGGGCGAGCTGGCCAACCCACCGGTTGCGCCCGCCATTGCCAATGCCATCTTCCGGCTGACCGGCAAGCGCCAGCGCGAGACGCCCTTCAAGCTCGACCTGCAGGCGTAGCGCGCATCGTGGATATCCGCCTGCTGCGCTACTTCTCGGTGCTGGCCGACGAGCTGCATTTCGGGCGGGCGGCGGCGCGCCTGTTCATGTCGCAGCCGCCGCTGAGCCAGCAGATCCGGCTGCTGGAAGACGAGATCGGCACGCCGCTGTTTGTGCGCAGCCACCACCGCGTGGAACTCACGGCGGCCGGCCGCACGCTCAAAGAGCAAGCCCCGCTGGTGTTCGCGCAGCTCAACCGCGCGCTGGATCTCACACGGCAGGCAGGCCGTGGCCAGGTGGGCGAGCTGGAAATCGGCATGATCAGTTCGGTGATGGTGGGGCTGCTGCCCGAAGCGCTGCGCCAGTTTCGCGAGCGCTACCCCGGCGTTGAATGGCGTCTGCAAGAGATGACACCCGCCGCGCAGGTGGCCGCCCTCAAGGAGCGCCGCATCGACGCGTGCATCTTCCGACTGGGCCAGGAAGACCCCGCCGTGCGCAGCGAGCTGCTGCAGCACGAGCCGATCGTGATGGCGCTGCCGGCCACGCACCGGTTGGCCGGCCACGCCAGCCTTGCCCTTGGGGACTTTGCCGGCGAGCCGTTTGTTGCCTTCGAGTCCAAGCGCTCGCGCTTTGCCGATCACCTGCTGCATCTATGCATCCAGGCCGGCTTTGCGCCGCTCGTGCGCCAGCAGGTGACCGAGGTGCAGACGTTGCTCGCACTGGTGAGCGCAGGCTTTGGCGTGGCACTGCTGCCGGGCTCCACGGCCAACCTGGCACCCCCGGGTGTGGTCTTCCGGCCGCTGGAGCCGGCGCTGCCGTCCGTGCCGCTGTACGTGCACTATCGCGTGGACGATCAATCGCCGGTGCTCAAGGCCTTTCTCGATACGCTGCGGGAAGTGAGCGGAGCGGGCGACGCTGCTGCTGCTGCTGCTGCTGCGCAGCCTCAGTCTGCGCTGGCCAGCCGATAGTCCGTCGGCCGCATGCCCGTCCATTTGCGGAACGCGCGGTGAAACGCACTCGGTTCTGCAAAGCCGACGGCCACCGCAATGTCTGCAATCGTGCGGCGCGTGTCCTGCAACTGGCCGATGGCAATGTCGCGCCGCAGATCGTCCTTGATCGACTGATACGTGTGGCCTTCCAGCTTCAGGCGCCGCCGCATGGTGGCCTCTGCCACATTCAGCTTGAGTGCCATCGCGTCTGCAGCGGGCCAGCTTGCCACCGGCAGGTTGCGCAGCGTCTTGCGCACGCGCGCCGAGAATGAATCCGGGTTGCGGTACTTGACGATGAAGCTGCCCGGTGCATCGCGCAGGAAGGTCTTGATGGACGCCGCCGTCTGGATGACGGGCAGTTCCAGGAAGGCCGGTGAAAGATCCACGAACGAGGCTTCCTGCCGGAACGCCATGTCGTCGCAGAACATCAGGCGATATTCCTGCGCGTCCTGCGGTGCCGCGCATCGGAAGCGCGCCGCAATGAACGGAATGCGCCGCCCCACCAGCCAGCACACCAGGCCGTAGACCATGATGAGCCATGTGGCGTAGGTGAACATGGGCGGCACCCGCGTGCCCTTGCGGTGCACGAAGATGAGGCGCACACGCTGATCGTCTTCTTCAATCTGCACATGCAGATCGTCCAGCACCAGCCGCAGAAAGCCCGTGGCCCGCGCGAGCGCCTGCCGACCCGTGCGCGCGGTGAGCGCCGCTTGCGTCATCGCCACGAAACTGCCCCAGCGCATGGGGTGCGCATCCTGCCCGAAGAACTCATCGTCCATGGCCTGCGCAATGCCGGCCCACAGCGCGCCGTACTGCGCCGAAGACACGCGGCTGCGCGGTTGCGCCAGCATCTGCGGCGTGATGCCCGCAGCGGCCATGATGGGCTGCGTGTCCACACCGTGCGCGCGCGCACGTGTCACCGCCTCGTTGACGAGGCTGACAGAGACGGTTCCCTTTTCGTTGTTTTTCATCGGTATGGCAAATCCGCTCACGCAAGTTGATCGTGACGGGCATCGAAGCCGCCCCGCCGCGTGCCTACACTTTTTCCCCATCGAAACCCAGCGCCGCAGGCTGCACAGTGTAAGGCGCCTGTACAGGCAGCGTCACGCGGCGCCGGTCCGCAAACAAGCGAGAGCCAAGCGATGGACGACTTCTATACCGAAGAACAGCGGATGATCCACGATGCCGCGCGCGACTTTGCCACCGAGCGCCTGGCGCCCAACGCCGCACAATGGGACCGCGATGGTGCACTGCCGGATGACGTGGTGCGCGAGATGGGCGAGCTGGGGCTGCTGGGCATGATCGTGCCGGCGGAGTGGGGCGGTTCGTACACCGACTACGTGGCCTATGCGCTCGCGCTGGAAGAAGTGGCCGCCGGCTGCGCCGCCAGCGCGACGATGATGAGCGTGCACAATTCGGTCGGCTGCGGCCCGATCCTCAAGTTCGGCACCGAGGCGCAGAAGGCGCGTTACCTGCCCGACCTTGCCACGGGCCGCGCGATTGGCGCGTTCTGCCTGACCGAGCCGCATGCCGGTTCCGAAGCCAACAACCTGCGCACGCGCGCCGTGCTGCGCGACGGCCAGTGGGTGCTCAACGGCAACAAGCAGTTCGTCACCAACGGCGCGCGGGCGGACATCGCCATCGTGTTTGCCGTGACCGATCCCGAGGCCGGCAAGCGCGGCATCTCCGCCTTCATTGTGCCGACGGACACGCCGGGCTTTCTCGTTGGGCGGCCCGAACACAAGCTTGGCATTCGCGCGTCGGACACCTGTCCGATCACGCTCGAAGACTGCGCCGTGCCCGAGGCCAACCTGCTCGGCGAGCGCGGCGAAGGTTTGAAGATCGCGCTGTCGAACCTGGAGGGCGGGCGCATCGGCATTGCCGCGCAAGCCGTGGGCATTGCACGTGCCGCATTCGATGCCGCGCGCAACTACGCCAACGAGCGCATCCAGTTCGGCAAGGCGCTGCGCGAGCACCAGACCATCGCCAACATGCTGGCCGACATGGCCACGCGCCTGAATGCCGCGCGCTTGCTCGTTCACCACGCGGCGCGCCTGCGCAGTGCAGACAAGCCTTGTTTGTCGGAAGCCTCGCAGGCCAAGCTCTATGCGTCGGAACTGGCCGAAGAAATCTGCTCCAACGCCATCCAGATCCACGGGGGCTACGGTTACCTGGCCGACTACGCCGTCGAGCGCCACTACCGCGATGCACGCATTACCCAGATCTACGAAGGCACCAGCGAAGTCCAGCGGATGGTGATCGCGCGGCACGTGTAGCACGCACCGCGCACATCGACCGAACACGAAAGAGCGCAAACGCGCCGACCAGGAGACGACGATGAACGAAGCGGTATCTGCAGCACAGGGTTTTGTGGAAGCGCGCGATTTTCTGCTGCGCCATCGCACCGACTACGACCGCGCGTACCGCGAGTTCACGTGGCCCGCGCTGGACACCTTCAACTGGGCGCTTGACTACTTCGATGTGATGGCGCGCGGCAATGACAGCCCGGCGCTGTGGATCGTCGATGATCTGCAGGGCGAGGGGTTGAAGCTCTCGTTTGCGCAGATGTCCGAGCGCTCGTCGCGCATGGCGAACTTCCTGCGCGGGCTTGGCATCGTGCGTGGTGATCGTCTGCTGCTGATGCTGCCCAACCGCGTGGAACTCTGGGACGTGATGCTCGCGGCGATGAAGCTGGGCGCGGTGGTATTGCCGGCCACCACGCAGCTCTCGCCGGACGATGTGCGTGACCGCGTGGAACTCGGCGGTGCGAACTGCGTGGTTGTCGACGCGGCGGATCTGCACAAGTTTGACGGTGTTGATGCGGGCGTCAAACGCATCGCCGTGGGTGGGCAGCGTGATGGCTGGATCGACTTGGCCGCAGCCTACGACGCGCCTGCGCAGTTCGTGCCCGACGGCCCGACCGGCGCCACCGACCCGCTGCTGCTGTACTTCACCTCGGGCACCACGTCCAAGCCGAAGCTCGTCAAGCACACGCACCAGAGCTATCCGGTCGGCCACCTGTCGACCATGTACTGGATCGGTCTGCAGCCCGGCGACATCCACTGGAACATCAGCTCGCCCGGCTGGGCCAAGCATGCGTGGAGCTGCTTCTTCGCCCCCTGGAACGCACAGGCTTGCGTGTTCGTCTACAACTACGCGCGCTTCGTACCCAAGGACACGCTCGACGTGCTGGTGCGCTTTAGCGTGACCACGCTGTGCGCGCCGCCGACCGTGTGGCGCATGCTGGTGCAGGAGCCACTGGCCTCGTACGCGGTCAAGCTGCGTGAGATTGTCGGTGCGGGCGAGCCGCTGAACCCCGAGATCATCGAACGTGTGCGCAGCGCCTGGGGCGTCACCATCCGCGACGGCTTCGGCCAGACCGAGACCACCTGCCAGATTGGCAATACGCCCGGCCAGCCGGTGGTGCCAGGTTCGGTGGGGCGCCCCCTGCCGGGTTACCGCGTAGAGCTGGTCGACCACGACGACCAGCCCGTCAGCGAAGGCGAGATCGTGCTGCCGCTCTCGCACCGTCCGCTCGGCCTGATGGAGGGTTACGCCAACAATGCCCGCGCCACCGCCGAGGCGATGCGCAACGGCTATTACCACACGTCGGACGTCGCCATGCGCCGCGACGACGGCTACTTTGTCTACGTGGGCCGCACCGATGACGTGTTCAAGTCGTCGGATTACCGCCTGAGCCCCTTCGAGCTGGAAAGCGTATTGATCGAGCACGAAGCCATTGCCGAGGCGGCCGTGGTGCCGAGTTCCGACCCCCTGCGCTTGTCCGTGCCCAAGGCGTTCGTCACGGTCCGGCAGGGCTATGAGGCGGGCCCTGAACTGGCCCGCGCCGTGTTCCTCTTCTCGCGCGAGAAGCTCGCACCCTACAAGCGCATCCGCCGCCTGCAGTTCAGCGAATTGCCCAAGACCATTTCCGGAAAGATCCGCCGCGTTGAGCTGCGCCGGCTCGAACTCGAGCGTACCCCCCAGCCGGCTCGCCTGCCCGGCGAGTACTGGGAAGAAGATTTCGCCTGATTTGCCCATCCCGCATTGAACCCGCTACCGCTACCGACACCGATTCGCCAGGAGACCCCCATGAGCGCCGTTGCCTCTCTCGCTTCCGCCAAGCCTGCCGCACAGCAGGACACCCCGCCCACCGTCAAGCTGCTGATCGGCGGCGAGTTTGTCGAATCGCAGTCGAAGGAATGGCGCGATGTGGTCAACCCCGCTACGCAGGAGGTGCTGGCGCGCGTGCCATTTGCCACGGCTGATGAGGTGGACGCCGCCATCCGCTCGGCACACGCAGCGTTTGCCACGTGGAAGAACACGCCGGTGGGCGCACGCATGCGCATCATGCTGAGGTTTCAGGCGCTGATTCGCGAGCACTCGCCGCGCATCGCGCGCACGCTGACGGCCGAGCAGGGCAAGACGCTGCCCGATGCGGAAGGCGACATCTTCCGTGGGCTGGAGGTGGTGGAGCACGCGTGCTCGGTGGGCTCGCTGCAGCAGGGTGAGTTTCTGGAGAACGTGGCCGGCGCGGTGGACACCTATACGCTGCGCCAGCCGATTGGCGTGTGCGCGGGCATCACGCCGTTCAACTTTCCCGCAATGATCCCGTTGTGGATGTTCCCGATGGCCATCGTGTGTGGCAACACGTTCGTGCTGAAGCCTTCCGAGCAAGACCCGCTGTCGACCATGCAACTCGTCGAGCTGGCCTTGGAGGCCGGTGTGCCGCCGGGCGTGCTGAACGTTGTGCACGGTGGCAAGGACGTCGTGGATGCACTGTGCACGCACGAGCATGTGAAGGCGATTTCGTTTGTCGGCTCCACGGCGGTCGGCACGCATGTGTACCGCCTGGGCAGCGAGCACGGCAAGCGTGTGCAATCGATGATGGGCGCGAAGAACCATGCTGTGGTGCTGCCCGATGCCAACCGTGAACAGACCCTCAACGCACTCGTCGGCGCAGCCTTTGGCGCGGCGGGGCAGCGCTGCATGGCCACGTCCGTGGTGGTGCTGGTGGGCGCCGCCCAGGCCTGGGTGCCGGACCTGATCGCCAAGGCCCGGACGCTCAAGGTCAATGCCGGTGTGGAGCCGGGCACCGACGTTGGCCCCGTCGTCTCGCGTGCGGCCAAGCAACGCATTCTCGGCCTGATCGAATCGGGTGTGCAGCAGGGCGCCACGCTCGCGCTGGACGGCCGCGGCGTACGCGTGGCCGGCTATGAAGACGGCAACTTCGTCGGCCCGACCGTCTTCACCGATGTGACGACCGACATGGACATCTACACCAACGAAATCTTCGGCCCCGTGCTGCTGGTGCTGACCGCACCCACGCTGGACGATGCCATTGCGCTGGTTAACGCGAACCCGTTCGGCAACGGCGTGGGGCTGTTCACGCAGAGCGGTGCAGCGGCGCGCAAGTTCCAGAGCGAGATCGACGTGGGCCAGGTCGGCATCAACATCCCGATCCCGGTGCCGGTGCCGTACTTCAGCTTTACCGGTTCGCGCGGCTCCAAGCTGGGGGACCTGGGCCCGTACGGCAAGCAGGTGGTGCAGTTCTATACGCAAACGAAGACGGTGACGGCGCGCTGGTTTGACGACGCGGTCGATGCCGGTGGCGTGAACACCACCATCAGCCTGCGCTGATTGCACGAGGAGCGTTGTCATGAAAATCGCATTCATCGGCCTGGGCAACATGGGCGCCCCCATGGCGCGCAACCTGCTCAAGGCGGGCCATGCGCTGACCGTGTTTGATCTGAGCGCGCAGGCGGTGGGCGCGCTGGTCGAAGCCGGCGCCACGGCAGCGGCTTCGCCCAAAGCGGCCGTGACCGGCGCGGAGACCGTCATCACCATGCTGCCTGCCGCGGCGCATGTGCGCCATGTGCTGACAGCGGAAGACGGTGTGCTGGCTGGCATTGCCAAGGGTGTGCCCATCATCGATTCCAGCACCATTGACCCGGCCAGCGTGAAGGCATTTGCCGCGCTGGCGGCCGAGCACGGCAATACCTTTGTCGACGCGCCGGTCTCGGGCGGCACGGGCGGCGCTGCGGCCGGCACACTCACCTTCATGGTGGGCGGCAGCGCGGCGGCGTTCGAACAGGTGCGCCCCGTGCTCTCCGCCATGGGCAAGAACCTCGTGCATTGCGGCGACACGGGCGCCGGCCAGGGCGCGAAGATCTGCAACAACCTCGTGCTCGGCATCACCATGGCAGGCGTGGCCGAAGCCATGTCGCTGGGCGAAGCGCTGGGCATCGACCCGAAGGTGCTGGGCGGCATCATCAATACCTCGACGGGGCGCTGCTGGAGTTCGGACACGTACAACCCGTTCCCCGGTGTGATCGAGACCGCGCCCTCATCGCGCGGATACACCGGCGGGTTCGGTACCGACTTGATGCTCAAGGATCTGGGCCTGGCCGGTGACGCAGCAAAGTCCGTCCGTCAGCCCGTCTATTTGGGTGCGCTGGCACAGCAGCTGTACCAAACCGTGAGCAGCAAGGGCGATGGCAAGCTGGATTTCTCCGCTGTCATCAAGCTCTATCGGAAGGATGGAGCGGCGTGATGATTGAACTGGAAACGCTGCACCAGGGCACCATCGCGCTGCTGACGCTCAAGCGTCCGCCTGCCAACGCGTTCACGCCGGAAGGTCTGCTGCAACTGCAATCCACCGTCGAACGCTTGAATGCCGACGCACGCGTGCGCGCCATCGTGATCACCGGCGATGGCCCGAAGTTCTTCAGCGCGGGAGCCGACCTCAACACCTTTGCCAGTGGCGACCGCGATGTGGCCCGCGAGGCGGCTGCCCGTTTCGGTGCCGCGTTCGAAGCGTTGCAGAATGCGCGCCCGGTGGTGATTGCCGCCATCAACGGCTTTGCGATGGGGGGTGGTTTGGAGTGCGCGTTGGCATGCGACATCCGCATCGCCGAGGCCCACGCCAAGCTGGCCGTGCCCGAGACCGCCGTCGGCCTGCTGTGCTGCGGTTGCGGCACGCAGACGCTGCCATGGCTCGTGGGTGAAGGCTGGGCCAAGCGCATGATCCTGACCGGCGAGCGCGTCGATGCGCAGACCGCCCTGCGTATCGGCCTGGTGGAAGAGGTGGTGGACACGGGCGCCGCACGCGAAGCGGCCATCGCTATGGCACAGCGTGTGACGGCGTTGAGCCCGCAGGCCGTCACCTTCAGCAAGCAGCTCATTCACCAGGCCCGCAATGGCGTGCCACGCAGCGCGGCGCAGGCCGTAGAGCGCGAACGCTTTGTCGATCTGTTTGATCACCCGGACCAGCGCGAAGGCGTGAATGCTTTCCTTGAGAAACGCGCGCCGCGCTGGCAGTCCGCGCACGAATCGGAGACGCTGCAATGAGTGCCGTCCAAATGCAGGCGACGCCGCCCGAGGCAGCCGCTGCCGAACCCGAGGTGTTGATGCGCGTGGTGAACCGCGTGGCCATCATCACCTTGAACCGGCCGTCTGCCCTGAATGCCCTGTCGCACGGCATGGTGCGCCAGTTGGCGGCGCTGCTGGAGCAATGCCGCCACGACGACGGCATCGTCGCACTGGTGCTGCGCGGTGCGGGCCAGAAGGGCTTCTGCGCCGGCGGCGATGTACGCGCGCTCTATCAGCTCGCGCAACGGGGCCACATGGACGGCGACGACGGCTGGTTACAATTCTTCGTCGACGAATACCGGCTCGACTACACACTGCACCAGTTTCCGAAGCCCATCGTCGCGCTGATGGACGGCATCACCATGGGCGGCGGCATGGGCCTTGGGCAGGCTGCACAGCTGCGTGTGGTGACCGAGCGCACGAAGATGGCGATGCCGGAAACGCGCATCGGGTTTCTGCCAGACGTGGGCGCCACGCGCTTTCTGAGTGTGATGTCGCCGGAGCTTGAGCTGTATGTCGGGCTGACGGGCGTGACGCTGACGGGCGCCGACGCGCTGCACTGCCATCTGGCCGATGTGTGCGTGCCTGCCGAATGGCTCGCCTCATTCGAAGACCGCCTGCAGCGCATGCCGCACGGCGGCGATCTCATGCAGGCCCTGCGCCGCGTGTTCGAGCCGCCGTGCAACATCGTTCCGCACGCGCCGCTTGCACAGGCGGTGCCCTGGGTGCAGCGCTATTTCGATCGGCGATCGTCGGTCGATCGCATTGTCGCCACGCTGCGCGAGAGCCTGGAGCGCGAACCCGCCCGCGAGCCACGCCAGTGGCTGCAGGCCACGCTTGATGCCATGACGACGCATTCACCGACGATGCTGCACGTGACGCGCGAAGCGCTGCTGCGGGGTCGGCAGTTGTCACTGGCCGAATGCTTTCAGATGGAGTTGGGGATTGTGGCGCGCGGCATCCAGGAAGGCGACTTTTGCGAGGGCGTGCGCGCGCATCTGGTCGACAAGGACCATCGGCCCGGCTGGGCGCCCGCCACATTGCCGCAGGTGCGGCCGGAGCGGGTGCGGCATTTTCTGACGTCGCCGTGGCGCGCCGAGGGGCATCCGTTGGTAGGCCTTGGTTGAGCCAGGTGATGGAACGGGACGTATGGTCGACATACGTTGGGGTGGCTGCGCCGCATCCAGTTGCAGGCGCGTGCGCAGATCGGAATAAAGCACGATTGAATTCGCTGCCCCTCAACCCGCATGGCAGCTAGGTTCGGGTGCCTTGCGTCAGATGGTTGTCACAATCGCGGTGCTAACTGGCGGATGCTTTGCCACCCCAGGAGGCTCCCATGGCGACATCCGTCGATTCATTCCAGGTGAAGGTGTATCAGGGCGACAGTGCGGTGCTGTTCGCCTTTGATGTGGCCGATGCCGATCGCGCCGATCTGGCCGGTTTTGCCATCCAGTGCACGCCGCAGGGCGGGGCGCCGTATTGGGTGGCCAACCGGCTGACATTCGACACGCCCGTTCATGCAGATGCGCCGCTGAAGGCCGGCAAGTACGCCGATTCCATCGACGCGCCGTTTCAGTCGTTCCACTGGGTCCACTTTCCGCCCCACGCGGCCACGCAGCTCAGCTACACCGTGCACGTGCGCTACTTTGCGTCGACGAACCCGGTGCAGCTCGAAACGCGCGCCACGCGCGCGGTGCACGTGACGCTGCAACAGCCGATGAGCGATTGGGCCACCGTGGGCATGGTGCGCGGTTATGTGTCGTCGCAGGCGTTCATCGATCACTACGGCGGCAACACGGCGCTGGCGCCGGACAAGCGCGCACAAACAAAATCGCCGCTGCTGTACGACACGCAGCCGTATCAGAACAAGTACGCCTACCTGGGCGCCACCGGCCGCAGTCTCATCATCGATCTGCTGAACCAGTGCCGGGCGTCCGACGGCTACGGCATCGACGTGCTCGCCTATGACTTGGACGAGCCGGACATCATCCGTGCCATTGCGTGGCTTGCACAGAACGGGCGCAAAGTCCGCGTGATCCAGGACAACTACGTCGGCACCGGCGCCAACCCGGCGGGCCATGGCACCGACAACGCCTTCGAAACGCAGGCCACTGAATACTTCCGGCAGGCCGGCGCGGACGTTCGCCGCACGCACCTTGCGCGCTTTCAGCACCACAAGGCGATCCTGCTGCGCGATGCCGCCGGCAAGCCGGTGCGCGTGCTCGCAGGCTCGGCCAATTTCTCGCTGCGCGGGTTGTACGTGCAGGCCAACAGCGTGCTGGTGTTCGGGCAAGACGCCGCACAGCTCTATGCGCAGGTGTTCGAGCATCTGTGGGGGTGGATCGGCCAGTACGGTGAGGATTCCGCCGGCAGCCGCAAGGTGGCGGCTGCCTTTCGCGCCGATGCGCTGGCCGCCGGCTGGCAGGCGGTACCGCAAGGCAGCACACCGCGGGCGCGCTTCGGGTTCTCGCCGCATCAGACCGATGCGTTGCTGACGGAGGCGGCTGACCGCGTGAAGGGTGCGCTGTCGTCCGTGCTGTTTGCGGTGATGGCCACCGATGGCGGTGGCGAGATGCTGACCACGCTCGAACAGGTTGTGCCGCACAAGGCTGGGCTGCTCTCGCTGGGCGTGATCGATAAACAGGGTGGTGTGGATGCCTTTGCGCCCGGCCGCGATGTGCCCTCGCAAACCGTGTCGTTCGCGTATTTGAAGGACGAAGCGCCTGCGCCGTTCAAGCAGGAGGTGGATGCCGGCACTGGCCAGCACATCCACCACAAGTTTGTCGTGTGCGATTTCAATGGCGACGAGCCAGTGGTGTTCTGCGGCTCGTCGAACCTGTCCAAGGGCGGTGAGGAGCAGAACGGCGACAGCCTGATCGCCATCTACGACCCGGCCATCGTCACAGCCTACGCGATCGAAGCCATCCGCCTGTTCGACCACTATCGCTTTCGCGCCGGCGAATCGAAGGCCACGGCCGCCAACCCGCTGCTCCTGAAGACGTCCGCCGCATGGGCCGACCCGTACTACGATCCGCAGAACATCAAGTTCACGGAGCGCACGCTGTTCGCCAAGTCGGGCACGGAGCAGGAGGCTGCCATCGCGTGATCGACGACGGCAGCGGTTCGTGCGCCTTCACACGCGCCGCTGCCGGTCGCCCCACCATGCGTCGCGCAGACGGCGCTTGGCAATCTTGCCGTTGTCGTCGCGCGGCAGCGCGGTGGTGAACTCGATCTGGCGCGGGATCTTGAAGCCGGCAATCTGGCCGCGCAGCCATTCGATCACGGGCTCGGCCTGCGCGTTCGCGCGCTCGGTCTGCACCACGGCGATCAGGCGCTCGCCGTATTCGTCGTCGGGCACGCCGAAGACGGCGCAGTCCACGACATCGGGGTGGCGCAGTAGCGCATGTTCGATCTCGGCTGGGTAGATGTTCACGCCACCCGAGATGACCATGTCCGAAGCGCGGTCGCATACATACAGGTAGCCGTCTGCATCGAGGTAGCCCATGTCACCGAGCGTGACCAGGCCGTCTCGCTCGATCTTGCCGCGCGCTTCGTCATTGCCGCGATAGGTGAAATCGGGGTACGCGGGCTGGTGGCTGTAGATCAGGCCAATCTCGCCGGTGGGGCAGGGCGTGCCGTCTTCCCGCAGGATGCGCACGCGCGCGTCGCACACCGGGCGGCCGGCGCTGCCGGGGCGGGCGGCCGCGTCGCGCGGGTCCATCACGGTGATCATGCCGGTCTCGCTCGATGCATACGTTTCGTAGATGACGGGGCCGAGCCAGTCGATCATGCGGCGTTTGATCTCGGGGGCACAGGGTGCGCCCGTGGATGCCACAAAGCGCAGCGAAGACAGGTCGTAGCGGCTGCGTTCTTCCTCCGTCAGCTTGAGCAGGCGCACATACATGATCGGCACGAGGTAGACGGTGTCGATGCGGTAGCGCTCGATCTGCTCCAGCACGCGCAGTGCATCAAAGCGCGCGTTCACCACCAGCACCTCCGCCATCTGCGCGGCTTGCTGAGCGAAGAGGCTTGGCGCGCTGTGATAGAGCGGCGCCGGCACTAGCGCACGGCAGCCCGGCACGATACCGAACGTGGCGGCTACCACGGCGCGTGCTTTCTGCAGATGTGCATCGAGCTGATCGAGCGGTACGGCCTGGCGCACCACGCCCTTGGGGCGGCCCGTGGTGCCCGACGTATAGGCCATGTGCCCGCGTGGCGATACCAGCGGCCCGTCGTACGGCGTCTGCAGCGCAAGCCAGTTGGCATAGCCGTCGGCGCGATCGGTGCCTTCGGCGTCCACGCGCAGCAGTTGCACGTGGGGTGGCAGCAGCGGTTCCACTGCATCCACGAGGTCGCGATGGCCGATCAATACCTTGGCGCCCGAATCGCGCACAAGAAACTCCACCTCGGCCGGCGTGAAGTGCCAGTTGATCGGGCAGAAGTAGCACCCCGCAATGCGGCAGGCGTGCATCACGTCGATGTAGGCGGGCGCATTGCGCAGCAGCACGCCGATCACGTCGCCCTCAAGCACGCCCATGCGGCGCAAACCACCGGCCAGGGCTGCGCCGCGCGCGAGCAGCGTGCCCGCATCGGTGGCGCGGTCGTCGAAGATCAGTTGGGCGGTCATGCATGTCTCCTGTGGCGGGCGCGATGTCGTGATGGTTCGATCTGACGGCAGTTCAACCTGCGCAGCATGCCGGATCGCCCCATGCTGAACAATCCGCCCTTGATTGCGCACACTGGTGAATGCGATTGGACAACGCCTGCGCGACGACCCGGGAGCGATTTCTGCGCCTGCCATCAAGCGTGGTGGAACCCGGCTAAAACGAGGGCAGCAATGCTGCGTATGCACAAAAGAATGCCAAGGCAGATAACGCGCGCCAAATAGACGGTATTCGTCACTTCGTCTTGTTATCGATCAAAGCGCGAACCAAAATCGAAAGAGGCGGAGCCGCTTGCAACACCCGCACTTGGTCCCCTTCTCCTTCTCTTTCCCCACATCATCCTCCCGTCGAGGAAGAATTCATGCCGCTTACCCATCCGTCACGCCGCGCTTTCCTGAAAGCGACCGTCGTGGCCGGCGTCTCGGTGTATATCGCACCGCTGGGCGGCCGCGCTTTTGCGGCCCTGTTTGAAGAAAAGATCCTCACTCCCGTCCAATGGGACCCGAAAACCGGCACGCCAAGGTTCCGCATCGACGGCATTGCCAAGGTGACGGGCGACAAGGTCTTCGCGCGTGACATCCGCTCGCGCGACATGCCGCACTGGCCCCAGCAGCAATCGCATGCGTTCATCCTGCGCACCACGCTGGCTGACCGTACGTACGAAGGGTTCGACCTGAGCCTGCTGGGCGATGCGCTGCAGCCCGATCGCGTGGTGACCGCCGACGATCTGGCGCGCGATGGCATCGTCTTCCCCGCCTTCTATGGCGACGATATGCTGCTGCCCACCGGCAAGACGCCTGCATATCTTGGGCATGCCGTTGCCATCCTGGTCTATCACGACTTCGCGCGCTTCCGCTTTGCGAAAGACAAGCTCAAGTTCCAGGACAAGATCATCCGGTACGGCGCGCAGACCGGCCCGCTGGAGCGCGATCCCTGGGGCACCTTCCGCTTTGTGCGCGTGGGCGGCGCAGGCCCGTATGACGACGATGTGTTCTCCAGCCTGAAGAACGCGCCGATCTTCCCGAGCATGATGCGCAAGCACGAGCCCGTGTGGCCCGACGGCGTGGACCACGGCAAGCTCGGCGAGCAGGGCATCTTCTACGCCAACCAGATTGCCGCAGAACTGGACCAACCGCCGGCGGACTGGCTGGTGCTCGAGCGCGAGTACAACACGCAATCGGTCGACACGGCCGCGCTGGAGAGCGACAACGCCAACTGCTGGTACGACGGCGCCACGCAGACGCTGCACATGGTTGTGCCCACGCAAAGTCCGGTGGAAGTGGGCGAGAGCGCGGCCGAGATGGTGGCCCGCGCCCGCGGCGCGTTCCCGGTGAAGCAGGTGATCGTGCACCCGTGCTACACGGTCGGCTACGGCTCGAAAGACCACTACAACTTCCCGTTCTACGGCCTGGTGACGGCGCTGTATGCCGACGGCAAGCCCGTGCGCCTGGCGAATGACCGCTACGAGCAGTTCCAGACCTCCATCAAGCGCCACGCCTTCAAGATGCGGTACCGCATCGCCGTCGACAAGAAGACGGGTCTGTTCCAATCGTTCCAGGGCCACTTCGAGGCCAATGGCGGCGGGCGTGCCAACTTCTCGCCGTCCGTCGCGATGGTGGGCGCGACGGCTGCACAGTCGATCTACTACTTCCCGAAGAACGACCTGACTGGCGTGGCGATTGCCTCGCGCGCCATCGACGCGGGTTCGGCGCGCGGCTACGGCACGCTGCAGAGCATGGCGGCCACCGAAGTGATGGTCGACGAGTTTGCCGAACAATTGAAGCTCGACCCGATCGAGTTCCGCCTGAAGAACGCGCTGCGTTCGGGCATGAAGAACACGCAGGGCGCGATCCCCGCCGGTGCCATCCGCGTGGATGAAGTGCTGCAGGCCGCCAAGGTGCACCCCCTGTGGGTGAACCGCGCAAAGAAGAAGGCCGAGTTTGAAGCCGCACACCCGGGCAAGCGCTACGGCGTGGGTTTTGCCTGCGTGCAGAAGGACTTCGGCACGGGCGCCGAAGCGTCGTTCGCCAAGGTGGAAATCCGCGCCGATGGACAGATCACGCTGCATCACGTGGCGGCGGAAATCGGTACCGGCATGTCGACCTCGCAAGCCGTGGCGGTGGCGCGCTGGCTGGGGCGCCCGGCATCGGAAGTGCGCGTGGCGGTGACCGAGTGGGCGGACTTGCCCGTGGTCACCAGCGGCGACCCGTACCTGATGAGCCAGGCCGAGCAGGACAAGGCATCGGCCAACCCGCGCTGGTCTGCGGCATATGCATCGCCATCCAGCGCGACCAACTCGGCGTACTACTTCACGCACAGCACGCGCGAGGCGGCACGCATCGTCTTCATGCATGGCCTGTGGCCGGCAGCGATGGCGATCTGGAGCCAGGGCATCGGCGGTGGCCAGGCGGCCTCGCTGGTGGTGCGCGTGGAAGATGCGCGCTGGGTGGACGGCAAGCTCTCGGCCGGCGGCCTGGAGGCACTGCCCTACGAGCGGATCGTCAAGAAGGCGCACGAGCTGGGCCTGGTGACGGGTGCGGTGGTACACGTGTTCAACCGCTGGCAATGGACGGAAGCCGATTTCGAGGTCAATGGCGCGGCCACACGCGTGCCGATCGACGGTTTGTCCGTGCGCTACGGCGACGGTGCCGATGCGGCTCGCAAGGCCAGGATGACCACCCCGGGCGGTTACCACGTGCTGGATCGCAAGAAGGTCTACATCGCGCCGACGCAGCGTAACAACGCGTCGGTCACGTACTACAGCGCGGTCGGCACGCTGGTCGAGCTGTCGGTGCACGAAGCGAGCGGCAAGGTCGATCTGTTGTCGCACCACACGATCATGGAGTGCGGCACGCAGATCTCGCCGCAACTCGTGTCGGGGCAATTGCAGGGCGGGCTGGCCATGGGCATCGGCCATGCGCTGCACGAGGCCCTGCCGCTGTACGAAGACGGCCCGGGCAACGGCACGTGGAACTTCAACCGCTACCACCTGCCGCGCGCGAAGGACGTGGCCGTGTGGACGCAGACCGGCACGGTGCTGCCCCCCGTGTCGGAAACCGACCCGCCCAAGGGCATCGCCGAGGTGGTGATGATCCCGGTGGTGGGCGCCATTGTGAACGGCATCGCGCATGCCATCGGACACCGCTTCACCAGCCTGCCAGTGACCGCGGAAAAGATTCAGGAGGTACTGGCATGAGCACGACCATCACGACGAAACCGCTCACCGTGCATATCAATGGCAAGGACGTCGGCCCAACGCAAGTGCCCGAGGGCCTGATGATGATCGACTTTCTGCATGAATATGCGGGCTTGACCGGCTCGAGGCTGGGCTGCGGGCAGGGCGTATGCCGCGCATGCACGGTCATCCTCGACAAGCCGGACGGCACCAGCGAAGAAGTGCGCACCTGCATTACCGGCGCGCATTTCTTCCAGAACAAGAAGGTGCGCACGGTGGAAGGGCATGCCAAGCGCGACGCGCGCGGCGAGGTGGTGTCGCTCACGCTCGTGCAACAGAAGTTCCTGGAGCACTTCAGCTTCCAGTGCGGCTATTGCACGCCGGGTTTCGTCAACGGGGCGACGGTTCTGGTGGAGCGCCTCAAGCGCGAGCCGGTGTCGCGCGACAAGCTTGACGAGACGATTACCGAAGCACTGAACGACCATATCTGCCGCTGCACCGGTTATGTCCGCTACTTCGAGGCCGTGAAGGACGTCGTCCTGAGCACGCCCGGACTCGTCAAGGACAGTAAGTGATGGTCATGGCTGAACTGACCCAATTGGCTCGCAAGGCCCTGCTGCCACTGGTGCCCCTCCTGGCCGCCGCTGCGCTCTCCGCCTGTGGTGACCATGCCGCCGACATCCCGCCTGCCGCTGACCAGCCGCCCCCGGCCAAGCTGACCGGCGCAGACCTCATCAACCGCGGCCGCGCCCTCGTGCGTGCGGCCGATTGCGCGGCCTGCCACACGGCCAAGAACGGTGCACCGTTTGCGGGTGGCGTGGCGCTGGCCTCGCCGTTCGGCACGTTCTACGGCACCAACATCACGCCGGACAAGGCGCACGGCATCGGCAAGTGGAGCGCGGACGATTTCTACAAGGCGCTGCACGATGGCGTCACGCCCGACAAGCACCTGTACCCGGCGATGCCGTACACGTCGTATCGCGGCCTGTCGCGCGGCGATACCGATGCGATGTACGCCTACCTGACGCAGCAGGTGAAGCCTGTGGCCGTCGTCAACCGCGAACATGCGCTGCGCTTTCCGTACAACATCCGCATCGCCATGGCAGGCTGGAACGTGTTCTTCCTGAAGGACGCGCTGCCCGATGCCTCCGTCGGCAATGCGGCGGCGTGGCAGCGTGGCCGGTATCTGGCCAACGCGCTGGGCCACTGCGCCGAGTGCCACAGCCCGCGCGGGTTTGCCGGTCAGCTCGATAGCAGCAAGCCGCTCGCCGGCGCTGCGCTTGGCCGCGTGGTTGCGCCGGACATCACGCCCGCTGGGCTGGCTGCACGCGGCTGGACGCAGGCCGATCTGCAGACGTTCTTTAGCGTGGGCATCGCGCCGCAGGGTTCCGCCTTTGGCGAGATGTACCCGGTGGTCCACCTGAGCACGCAGTACCTCACCCAGGCGGACGTGGGTGCACTGGCAACGTATCTGCTTGGCGACAAGGCCCCAGCGCCGCAACCGCTCAAGCCGGTGGCCGCTACGCCTGAGAATGTCGACCAACTCAAGGCCGGACGCGCGCATTACCTCGCCGTCTGCGCCGGTTGTCATGGCCGCGACGGCGAAGGCAAGCCGCACGTTGCCGTGCCGATGCTGGGCAACGCCACCGTGCGCAATGCCGACGCGCATAACCTGCTTGTCTCGATGCTCGACGGCATTGAAGCGCAGCGCTTCCCGCGCACGGAAGCCATGCAGGAGATGCCCAGCTTCGCGCAGATGAACGATACGGAACTGGCTGCGTTGGCCAATTACCTGCGGACGAGCTTTGGCGGGCAACCTGCCGACATCACCGCAGGCCGCGTGAAGGGTTTGCGGTAGTAAGTGGCCGCCTGAAGTCAGAAAGCCCGCCCGGTGTGATGCCTGGGCGGGCTTCTTTCTGGGTTGCGCGCGATTGTGCCGGGTTGTGACCGTGGCCGCCTTCAGGCAAAATGCACGACCTTGTGGAGATGGCATTCCTCCCTTAACCGCCGGTGATCGGTAACGAAACCGGCTGATGATGCCTACAAGTTCCTGAGAGAAGGGAGTTGTAGGCACGCGCCCATACGACGTTCTGTCGCTCAGGTTTGAGTTCTTCGAATCTGGTCATCATGAAGAAAATGGTCACTCGCTCCGAGCCGCTGCTCATGTTTGGGTATCTGCTGCGCTGGCTCTCGTTGGGATCGCTCGTCGGCATGCTTGCGGGGTTCGGCTCTGCGGTATTGCTGCTGGCGCTCGATTGGGCCACCGACACGCGCAGCGCCCACCCTTGGCTGCTGTGGTTCCTGCCCGTGGCGGGCTTTGGTGTTGGCTTGCTCTACCACTACACGGGACGCTCGGTGGAAGGGGGCAATAACCTGCTCATCGACGAGATCCACGACCCGAAGCGTGTCGTGCCCAAGCGCATGGCGCCGCTCATTCTGATGGGCACCGTTGTCACCCACGTCTTTGGCGGTTCGGCCGGCCGTGAGGGCACGGCGGTCCAGATGGGCGGCAGCTTTGCGGACTACCTGACCCGGCTGTTCGCATTGCCCCCGGCGGACCGGCGCATCTTGCTCATGGCGGGCATCAGCGCCGGTTTCGCATCGGTGTTCGGCACGCCGCTGGCCGGTGCCGTGTTCGGGCTGGAGGTGCTTGCGATCGGGCGTCTGCGCTATGACGCGATCCTGCCATGTTTCATCGCAGCCATTGTGGGTGACCTGGTGCCGCCGCTGCTGGGCGTGCATCACACGCCGTATGCGATTCCTTTTGTGCCGCATCTCACGCCCCTCGCGATTGGCCTGGTGGTGCTGGCCGGCATCGTCTTCGGTCTGGCGGGCATGACGTTCGCGGCGCTGACGCACCGGCTGAGCCGCCTGTTGAAGCATCACATTGCATTTGGCCCGCTGCGCCCCGTGCTGGGCGGCTGCGTGGTCGTGGCTGCGGCCATGGCGCTGGGCACGGACAAGTATCTGGGCCTCGGCATTCCCGTGATCGTGGATGCGTTCCACAACCCGCTGCCGGCCTACGATTTTGCCGGCAAGGCGGCCTTCACCATCGTCACGCTGGCCTCCGGTTTCAAGGGGGGCGAAGTCACGCCGCTGTTCTACATCGGCGCCACGTTGGGTAATGCGCTTGGTTATGTGCTGCCGCTGCCGTTCCCGCTGCTCGCCGGTCTCGGGTTTGTTGCGGTGTTTGCGGGCGCCGCCAATACGCCCATTGCGTCGACCCTGATGGCGATGGAACTCTTTGGCCCCGAAGTCGGCACGTTTGCCGGCATTGCGTGCGTGGTGAGCTATCTCTTCTCAGGCCACACCGGCATCTATCAGGCACAGCGCATCGGTCAGGCGAAGCGCCCAGCCGAAGCAGAGCCGGCGGTGCAGGCTCCGGCTGCCGAGCGCTCTTAGAACCGAGGCCCGAGCTTGGCTTCAAGCGGCGCCTTGCCTCGGGCCCCACTACGGCACGCCGGACCACCTTAATTGCGTTCGATCAAATGGCCCTGACCGCCGCCACTGCACGCGGCTGTGCCAGCATCTCCGGCTGCAGTATCTCGTCCAGTGCCTCGCGGCTGAGCAGGCGCTTGTCCAGCACGAGCTGATACACGCTGGTGCCGCTCGCGAGCGCCTCCTGCGCAATCGCTGTGGCATTCGCATACCCAATATGCGGATTGAGTGCGGTGACGATGCCGATCGAGTGTTCCACATTGGCACGCAAGTGCGCCTCGTTGGCGGTAATGCCGTCGACGCACTTCTCAGCCAGCGTCAGACACCCATTGCGCAGGTGCGCAACGCTCTTGAACAGGCTGTGCGCGATGATGGGCTCGAAGGCATTGAGCTGAAGCTGCCCGGCCTCGGCGGCAAAGGTGATGGTCAGGTCATTGCCGATTACCTCGAAGGCAATCTGATTGACCACTTCCGGAATCACCGGATTCACCTTGCCGGGCATGATGCTCGACCCCGCCTGCATGGGCGGCAGATTGATCTCGCCCAGCCCAGCGCGGGGGCCGCTGGAGAGCAGCCGCAGGTCATTGCAGGTCTTCGATAGTTTGACCGCCGTCCGCTTGAGCACGCCCGAGAGCTGAACGAACGCGCCCACATCCTGCGTGGCCTCCACCAGGTTGTGCGACGTCACCAGCGGAATGCCAGTGATCTGCGCCAAATGCCGGCAAACCGCCGCCGCATAGCTCGGATGCGTGTTGATGCCGGTGCCGATGGCTGTGGCGCCCAGGTTGATCTCGCGCATCAGTGCGGCGGCTTCGGCCAGGCGTTCCTGGTCTTCGCCCAGCATGACGGCATAGGCGCTGAACTCCTGGCCGAGCGTCATCGGCACGGCGTCCTGGAGCTGCGTGCGGCCCATCTTCAGCACACCGCGAAACGCTTCGACCTTGCGCTCGAACGCTTGCCGCAACACGCCCATCGCATCGATCAGGGCCAGCACGCCTTCGTGCGCGGCAATCCGCAGCGCGGTCGGATAGACGTCGTTCGTGCTCTGGCTCAGGTTGACGTGCTCGTTCGGGTGCAGGTGCTGGTAGTCCCCGCGTGCGTGGCCAAGCGACTCCAGCGCCAGGTTGGCGATGACCTCGTTGGCGTTCATGTTGGTGGACGTGCCCGCGCCGCCCTGGATGACGTCGACGACGAAATGCGCGTGCGCCTCGCCCGCCCGCACACGCTCGCATGCGTGCACGATGGCGTTGGCATGGAGGCTGTCCAGCAGCCCCAGCTCGTGATTGGCCAGCGCTGCGGCAGCCTTCACGCTGGCCAATGCCCTGAGCAATTGGGGATACACGGAGATAGGGGTTCCGGTAATCGGAAAGTTCTCCAGCGCGCGCAGCGTGTGCACGCCGTAGTAGGCATCGGTGGGGACCTCGCGGTCGCCGAGCAGGTCGTGTTCGATACGATGGGTCATGTGGTTTGCAGTGAAGCGTTGGAATGCGATGGAGAAGGGTGGGCGAGTGCACGCGTCACGCAGTGCCGGGCCAGGACATCGGTCGGGTCGATCAACGTGACAACGCGGCCTTGCGATGTGGTGACGCTGGCGTGGGGTAGCAGCAGCGGCAGTTCCGTGCAGCCGAGAATCACCACCTCGACGCCGCTTGCGGCCAGCGCGTCGATGGCGGCCAGCAAATCGTCTACGCAGGTGCCCGCGGTGAAGCCCGCCTTCGCGCCCTGCGGGCCGTAGATGGCGCTCATCACGCCGGCTTGCCGCTCGGCGCTGGGCACCACTTGCTCAAGGCCGGCCGCTTCCAGCGCCTTGCGGTAGACGCCGCTGGCCACCGTGCCGGAGGTCGCCAGCAGGCCGACCTTGCGCAAGGCGGGAAACCTGTCGCGAATATGTTCGGCCGTCACGGTCAGCATGTTGACGATCGGGATGCCGAGATACGGCTGGACGCGCTCCACGTACGCATGTGCCGTGTTGCACGGGATGGCGATGATGTCGGCGTCGCCCGCCTCCAGCTTGCGGCACGTGGCGTACAGCGAGATGGTCGGGTCCGGGCCTTCACCAATGAGGTTTTCGGTGCGGTCGGGAATCTGCGGGTTCTGCTCGACCAGCAGCTTGATGTGGTCCTGGTCGCGCGTGGCCGGCGTGTTGCGCACGATCTTCTGCATGAAGTCGACCGTGGCGGCCGGCCCCACGCCACCCACTACGCCCACCTTGAACAGCTTGCCGGGCGCATCGTGCTGCCCTGACACCACATACTGCGCATAGGCCAGGTTGGAATCGACGATGGGCACGTCCAGCGGGCCAAGCTCGCCGAGCACCAGTGCGATCTCGGTCAGCCCCGGCAGGATCAGGTCGGCGCCCTGGGCAACAAGATCGGCGCAGGCTTCGCGCAGCAGCGCAATGGGCCGCCCGCGCAGGTTGCCGCTCTTGATGCCGTCGGGGGCATACACCGCTTCGGTCACGCGGTCGATGCCATTAACGCGCGGGTGGATGACGTCGAACTCCGGTGCGTTGAAGTAGCGCTCGAACAAACGCTTGTTGCGCGTGGTGTCCGAGGCCAATACGCCAATGCGGCGCGCGGCCGGAAACTTGCGCCGCACGTGGCTGCGCAACCCGGCCATCATGTCGATGATGGGTAACGGTGAATTGGCGCTCAGTTCATCAATGAAGGTGTGGCTCAAGAAGCAAGGCAGCACCACCGCCCCGATGCCGCGACGCTGGAAATCGCGAATCAGATCGAAGATGTAGAGCTTGCGCTCCGTGGTGGCTGCCGTCGTGTGGCCTGCCTGATAAAACGGATGCTGCTCGAACGCGATGTCGAGGTGCTCCGCATCGGTGCTGGCGGGGGTGGACTGGATCAGCTTGAAGAACACGTCTGCGCTGGCCAGCGCCCCCAGGCCGCCAATCACGCCGAGCGAGCGACGGGTGTGCGGGGTTGTCATTTTGCTTCGCCCGAAATACCGGAAAGGCCGTCGAAACCTTGCGTCTGCTCACGCGCGGCGCGGCGTGTTTCCCACTTGGCGATGGCCGTGGTGGCGATGCTGTTACCGACCACGTTGGTGGCAGTGCGGCCCATGTCCAGAATCTGGTCGATGGCCAGGATCAGCACCACGCCCGAGGGCGGCAGATGGAACATCGGCGCCACCGCTGCCACCACCACCACCGAGCCACGCGCCACACCGGCCATGCCCTTGCTGCTGACCATCAGCACCAGCAGCATCAGGATCTGCTGCGACAGCGGCATCTCGACGCCAAACGCCTGCGCGATGAAGAGCGCCGCAAACGCCTGGTACATCATGGAACCATCGAGGTTGAACGCGTAGCCCAGCGGCAGCGTGAAACCCACCACCTTCTTGTCAACGCCAAAGGCTTCGAGCTTTTCGGTCAGGCGCGGGTAGGCCGCTTCGCTGCTGGCGGTCGAGAACGCTAGCATGGCGGGCTCGCGAATCGTCTTGAGCAGCGCCCACGTCTGGCGGCCCAGGAAGAGGTGGCCGATACCGATCAGGATGGCCAGCAGCAGCGCCAGCCCCAGGTAGAAACTGCCGACCAGCTTGCCGTACGTTGTCAACACATCGAGCCCATGCAGCGTAATGGCCGAGGCAATGGCACCGAACACGCCGATGGGCGCCAGCGCCATGACGTAGTCGGTCAGTTTGAGCATGGCGGGCACGAGCGCATCGATGGTGCGCGACAGCGGCGCGACACGTTCGTCGCCCTTGAGCACCCCCAGCACCACACCAAATAACACCGAGAACACCAGGATCTGCAGGATGTCGTTGCGTGCCATGGCATCCAGCACGCTGGTGGGGAATGCGTGGGTGATGAAGTCTTTGAAGTTCAGGCCGGCGGTGTTCAGGCCGGTGGCAACGTCAGCTGCATTGGGCGTCATGTTCAGCCCCGCGCCCGGCTGCAGCACGTTGGCGAGCACCAGCCCGAGCGCTAGCGAGATCAGCGACGCGCAAACGAACCACGCGACCGAACGCAGGCCGATGCGGCGCACGGCCTGCGTGCCGTCCATGCCGGCCAGACCCGAGACGAGCGTGGCGAATACCAGCGGCGCAATGATCATCTTGATCAGCCGCAGGAAGATGTCCGTGATGATGGAGAAATAGCCGGCGATGGCTTTGGCGGCATTGGCGTCGGGGGCGAGCCTGTGGCACGCATAGCCGACGGCGATGCCCAGCAGCATGCCTGCCAGGATGGTTGCGGTAAGGCGATTCTTTTTCATGGTGCTCCGTCCAGTGAGGTCTCTTGCCGGAATCGGAGAACACCGAATCCGTGGCCTTTCGCATGACGCCGGCCGGCGATTGCGGCTCGGCTTGCATTGCGTGGACGGAGTGTAGGAACGGCAGCCCGCGCCGTGATGCGACTCCCGCACGGGCTCATGCGGATGCCGCATAGTTCGGGTAAACGAGCAAGCTGCCCGCCTTGGCAGGCTCAGGGCAGGCTGAGATGGCGCCAGAGTTTTTCGAGCAGCTCGTTGCGTGTGTATTGGTTGCGGTACACGCGCAGGTCCAGATCGAGCGACCACGTCGGCCCGCCGGCCGGCACCAGGACGCCGGCGGCCAGTTCCGCTTCAATTGAACTCTTCGGCAGCCAGGCGATGCCTTCGCCCGCAAGCAGCATCTTCTTGAGCACCTCGGCCATGTCGGATTCGTAGTCGAGCCGCAGGAAGGGCTGCGCTTCGGCCTGGCTCAGCAGCAGCGCCAGGCAACGGCCGAAGTAGCTGGTGGGGGTGTAAGAGATCAGCGGCACGGGCCGGTTGGCCGTGCCGGGCAGGCGATGCATCGGCCCAAGGCGCGCGTTGGGCTTGCTGACCGGCATGAAGGTGTCGCGCCCGACCGTCAGGCTGGGGTATTTGATCGGGTCCAGATGCAGGGGCAGGTTGGGGTGGTCGTACGCGAACATCAGGTCGCACGTGCCGTTGACGAGCGTGAGTACCGAGTCGTGCACGTTGCCCGGAATGACGCGCGCCCGCAGGTTGCCGATCTGCTTGCCAACCGCCGTGAACCACGTTGGCAGGAAGTTGAGCGAGATCGTGTGGCCGGCTGCAATCTGCAGCCCTGGCCCCGGCATGCGGTGTTCGGAACGGATGATGGCGCGCGTGTCGATCAGCTTGCTCAGCACGTCATCCGCCGCTTCTTCAAACAGGCGGCCTGCCGCTGTCAACGTGGGCGGATACGTGCTGCGATCCACCAGCTCGGCGCCCACCCACTGCTCTAGCGCCTGGATGCGCCGGCTGAAGCCGGACTGGGTGACGTTGCGAATCTCCGCCGCCCGCGAAAAGCTCTGGTGCTGTGTGAGGGCAATAAAGTCCTCGATCCATTTGACTTCCATGTCCCTCTCCGGTGCGGTGCGTTCGATAGGGTGGAGGCTATCCGCTCGGTTCACGCCAGATGGCCCCTGTTTACCCTAGGTATGCGAGATCCGCATGACCGCATGCGGCATCCGCATTCCGTCGTTTCGCGCATAACCAAAGGCAAAAACGGTCGTTCCCCCGCCGAAGGCCTGCCCATATGCTCGCCGGACCAACCTTCCGGAGACGCACCATGACGCAGCCGTCCTTGAGCACTACCCCTGCCTGGAAACTCGACACCGTGGCTGTCCACGGCGGCTACAGTGCCGACCCAACCACCCGCGCGGTGGCGGTGCCGATCTACCAGACCGTTGCGTTTGCGTTTGACGACACCCAGCACGGCGCCGATCTGTTCGACCTGAAAGTGCCGGGCAACATCTACTCGCGCATCATGAACCCGACCAACGATGTGCTGGAGAAGCGCATTGCCGCGCTCGAAGGCGGCATCGGCGCGCTGGCGCTGGCGTCGGGGCAGGCGGCCGTGACGTATGCGATCCAGACCATTGCGGAGGCGGGCGACAACATCGTCTCGGCCAGCACGCTATACGGCGGCACCTACAACCTGTTCGCGCACACGCTGCCGCTGTCGGGCATCACCACGCGCTTTGCGGATCCGCGCGACCCCGCATCGTTCGAAGCGCTGATCGACGACCGCACCAAGGCCATCTTTGCCGAGACGGTCGGCAACCCGCTGGGCAACGTCACCGACATTGCCGCGCTGGCCGAGATCGCGCATCGCCACGGCGTGCCGCTCATCGTCGACAACACCGTGCCGACGCCGTATCTGACGCGGCCCTTCGAGCACGGCGCCGACATCGTTGTGCATTCGCTGACGAAGTATCTGGGCGGCCACGGCACGAGCCTGGGCGGAGCGATTGTCGATTCGGGCAAGTTTCCGTGGGCCAAGCACAAGGCGCGCTTCAAGCGTTTGAACGAGCCGGACGTGAGCTACCACGGCGTCGTCTACACGGAAGCGCTGGGCGACGCTGCGTATATCGGCCGCGCTCGCGTGGTGCCGCTGCGCAATACCGGCGCGGCGCTGTCGCCGTTCAACGCGTTCCTGATCCTGCAGGGCATCGAGACGCTGGGCTTGCGCATCGACCGCATCACGCAGAATGCCGCGCACATCGCACGGCATCTGCGGGGCCACGCCAAAGTGGAGTGGGTCAACCACGCCAGCCTGGACGACCACCCCGATCACGCACACGTGAGGAAGTACCTCTCAGGCAAGGCGCCAGGGTTGCTCACGTTTGGCGTGAAGGGCGGCTTTGCCGCCGGGGCGCGCTTTCAGGACGCGCTGCAGTTGTTCACGCGGCTGGTGAACATTGGCGATGCGAAGTCGCTGGCCACGCATCCGGCATCGACCACGCATCGGCAGCTCTCGGAAGCCGAACTTGCCAAGGCGGGCGTGCGGCAGGAGACGATCCGGCTATCCATCGGCATCGAGCATATCGATGACCTGCTGGCCGATCTGGACCAGGCATTGGCGCGCGCCTGATCCTGGTGCGCGGTCAGGCGTTCACTGCCGGGCCGCGCACCCACCGGAACACCACCGCCATCGCCACCAGGAAGGGGACACCCACCACCAGCGTCATCCGGAAATCGGGCATCCACGCCGTGCTCACGATGATGGCCGCCATGGCAATCGCGCCAAGCGTGGTCAGCACCGGAAAGCCCCACATACGAAAGCGCAGGGTGCGGCCTTCGCGCTGCGCCGCACGCCGGAAGCGCAAGTGCGTGACAAAGATGACGAACCACGTAAACAGCGCGCCGAACATCGCCAGCGACATCATCAGCAGGAACGAGTGCCCCGGCAGCACCACGCTCAGTACGGCGGCCAATGCCGCGCCGGAGCTGGACACCGCCAGTGCGCGCAGCGGCACGCCGCGTTCGTTTACCGCGCCCAGCGCCTTGGGCGCCTGCCCGCCGCGCGCGAGGCTGAACAGCATGCGCGTCGACACATACAGCTGCGCGTTCATCGACGACAGTGCCGCCGTGAGCACCACGAAGTTCATCACGCCCGCACCCCCGGCAATGCCGAGGATTTCCATCACCCGCACGAAGGGGCTTTTGCCCGTGCCGGCCTGCTGCCACGGCACGACGGCCAGCATCAGCGCGAGCGTGCAGAGGTAGAAGAACACCAGCCGGAACAGCGTGGAGCGGAATGCGCTGGTGGCGGCAGCTTCGGGCTCGCGTGCCTCGCCCGCGGCCACGGCGATCAGCTCGATACCGAAGAAGCTGAAGATGCTGACCACCGCACCGAACCACACGCCATTCCAGCCGTGCGGCAGAAAGCCACCCGCGCTCACGTAGTTGTGAAAACCGATCGGGCCACCATCGGGCGCGCGATGGATGGCGTAGCTTGCCACCGCCAGAAACGCGACGATGGCGACCACCTTGATCATCGAGCACCAGTATTCGGCCACGCCAAACACCTCGACGCTGCTGGCGTTGATCCACACCAGCACGGCCGAGAACCCCATGATCCACACCCACGCCGGCACCCCCGGAAACCAGTACCCCATGTACACCGCCACCGCCGTCACTTCTGCGCCGATCACGAAGACGACGGCCGCCCAGTACGCATAACGCACCAGGAAGCCGGCGAGCGGGCTTACGTAGTGCTCGGCATATGCGCCGAAAGAACCGGTGGTCGGGTGGGCCACCACCATATCGGCCAGGCAGCCCATCAGCAGCAGCGCAATTGCAGCCCCGATGGCATAGCTGGCGATGACACCCGGGCCGGCCAACTGAATGGCCGCGCCGCTGCCCAGGAACAAGCCGGTGCCGATCGCACTGCCGATGGCGATCATGGTGAGTTGCGCAGAAGAGAGGCGGTGCTGCAGGCCGCCTTCGCGTGCGGCCAGCGCTTCGAAGCTGCCGGTGGCCTTGGTCATGGTGGTGTCCTGGCTTGGGAAAAGGCCGGGATGATACGCCCTCCACGCAAAACGCCCTGCGCGAAGGCAGGGCGTTTTGCGTGGTGGGGCGGCAGTGGATCAGCGTGCCACGGGCTTGGCGTACTGGATCGGAACGTCCACCCGTGCCTGCGGCAGCGTCTTCTTGAGCAGCGCACGCGCATTCACGGCATCCTGGAACGACGCAAAGCGCAGTGTGCTGATGTTCAGGTGGCCGTAATACTCCGCCGACACTGGTGTGACCGTCAGCCCTGCCGCCGCCTGACGCACGCTGTCAACCGACACCTGCGAGACGACCACCTCGTTGCGGCTCTCGCCCACCACGCCGCGCTCATTGGCCACCTGCGTCACGGCAGCGGATGCAGCGCCCGCTGCCCTGGTGCGTGTGCCGCTGGAGAGCACCTTGAACGACTGCGATTCGATCTGCACCGTCGGCGCGCTCGCGTATCGCGCCAGTTCCTGCGTGCTCAGGTGCTTGCCGACCGTCAGGTCAGCCGCCTGGCACGCCGAGCCCATCGAAAGGAGCGCCGCTAGCGCGACGGTCTTCATAAACGTTGTATTGATCATGTTGAATGTTCTCCGAACGGGCTCACTTGGCGGCAATCACGCGGTATTCCACGGCCAGCGGCGTGGCCAGGGTCACGGTATGGGTGCCGCCTTGCGGCTGGTACGTCGAGCAGGCATTGGTCGGTACGCCGCTTACGGCGTAGACCTCCCACGTGCCCCCTGCGTTCTCGCCGTAGAACGCGTAGCTGCCAAGGCCGTACTTGTTCACGGTATCCACGCCGTTGTTGTAATAGCCGTTGTACGGCAGGGACAACGCGGACACCGTGCCCGAGGGCGATTTCACAAAGAAGCCGATGCTACCGACGCACACCGAGCCCGACACGCGCAGTTGCAGGGCGTCGACCTTGTCGGTGCCCGACACACTGAACTGGCCAAGCTTCTGCACCGCGCCGTAGTTCAACTGGTTGACGTTGGCAAAGGCGGCGGTGAAATCCGGCACCGACAGGCTGGCCGGCTTGTAGACGGTGGTGGCCTTGGCCATCTTCACGGCGGCCGATGCGTCGACCAGCCCGAAGCCGTACCACGTGGAATACGCATAGCCGGCGGCGTTGGTCTGCCAGCCGTAGTCCAGGCGTGCGGTGGTGGCGCCATCAACCAGGGTGGCACTCGTGTCAGCCGTGGCCGTGTTGCTGGTCAGGTCGATCTTGGCGTTGCGGCCTTCACGGCTGCCGTAGTCGGCGTCAACCTTGCGGGCCGTGGCGCGCAGGATCTCGCGTACATCGCGCCACGTCAGGTTCGGGTTGGCCGCCAGCATCAGCGCGACCACGCCCGACAGCGTGGGCGTGGCTGCCGACGTGCCGTTCATACTGGAGTAGTCGCACTTCGCGTTGTCTTTGGCATTGGTTTCCGAGCCGCCGATCGCGAAATCGTTGGTGTCGCTGACACCATTGCGGCTATAGCCGCGTGCGCAGCCGGACAGGTCGGTCGAGAAGATCATCGGCCCGCTGCCCACTTCGCCGTATTTGCCGCCGTTGCCGAACTCGCCGCCCAGGCCGGTGACCCAGTTGACTGCGCCCGCGTTGGAGTAGCTGGACTTGATGCCCTTCGCGTTGGCCGCGCCGACCACGATCACGCCCGGCTCCAGCGCTTCGGGGTCGTTTGCGGGGTTTTCGCAGCCGATCATGCCGGGGGTGCCACCCACGGTCGGGCACGTGCGCGGCGGCACGCCGATGCCGTCGTTGATGGACTCGTATTCATTGCCCGACGCCTTGAGCATGACGAGCCCGCGCCCGCCGCGCAAGTTCGGGAATGCGCGCACCGCTGCCTGTGTGGACGTGGAGGTGTCGTACTCCAGCGGAGACGGAGGGTTCGCGCCGTACGACGCATTGATGATGTGACCGTTCTTCGACCAGTCCGCGCCGCCGTAGGCCGCGGTCGTGTCCGGATTGGCCGCACCGATGTAGCGCGCCCCGCCCAGCGTCGCGCGCGGCGCGATCCCCATCACGCCCTTGCCGTTCTGCGCCGCGGCGATGATGCCGGCCACGTTGGTGCCATGCGCGTCATTGATGTTTGCGGGAATGTCTTCCGGTGTCGGATCGTTCGAGCCATCGTCGAAGTTGTGCGTCATGTTCGAGTTGGCATTGGCGAACAGGTCTTCGTTGTGCACGTCGATGCCGTCGTCCAGCACGAGCACGTTCACGCCCTGGCCTTTGATGCCGGCCTTGTGCGCGTCCTCTACGTCGATGTCGGTCGTGCCGTTGGCCACGAGACCGAATGCCGCAAAGAAACTCGTCGCCTGCTTGAGTGCCCATTGGTAGGCATACAGCGGCTCGGTGCTGCCCGTCTGGCAGGCGTACTTTGCGTCGACGCCGGTTTCCGCGCAGGTGGATGCGGGCGGCGTATTGCCCCCGGTATTGCCACCGGTGTTGCCGGCGTTGCTTGCCGTGGTGCTTCCCGAGTCACCACCACCGCACGCGGCCAAGGCCAAGGTGGCGAACAGCGTCAGGGCAAGCGTTTTTCCCGTTATGTCTTTCACGAGACCCCCGTTTTGTCGTTGTGTGTTGTGCAAAGCGCGGAATGTCCGCACCGCTTTGACCTGTTCGACGAAGAGAGAGCACGTCGCTCGTGCCCGCCGCGAGCGCATGGGCACTCGTCAGGTCGGGCCGGATGCTCGCACGCACGCCGGCTGGGATTCAACGAAGAAAGCGGCTGCTGCCGCCAACCGGTTCGGCCGTCGCGCGAACCTGTCAACGCGTCTCAGGCCGGGGGCGGCAAGGCGTGGGAGGTGGGAGGGGAAAGTGAGTGCGGGGGGAGGGCGCCGCACGCGCCTCAGCGCATCTGTATGACCCAGGTGCGCCAGTCCTTGTGCTGCACGAAGGGCATGGCAGCGGCGCGGCCTTCGACGGCCAGCATGCGTGTCTCACGCGGCGACATGCCCGACGCGCGGCGGTACGCACGTGCAAAGTTCGATGCGTCGGAAAAGCCGTAGGTCTGCGCGATTTCCGCCACCGAGCGGTGCGTCTGCGACCGGTCGGCCAGGATCGCGTGGCATTGCCGCAGCCGCTGCAGGCGCAGGTGGTTGAAAAAGCCGCCTTCGCGCTCGAACAGCCGGTACAGCGTGGCGCGTGAGATGCCGAACTGCACGGCGACGCCTTCGGGCGACAGCGTGAGATCGGACAGGTTGTGCTGCACGTGCCTGCAGATCGATGCAAACAGGCTTTCCTTCACGGCAGGCGCGTTGGCTTCGGTCACCTGGCAGTTGATGGCCGCCGCGGCCAGTTGCAGCGTGCCCGGAATGACGGCCTGCGCCTCGGCATCGGTCAGCTTTCCGACGGAGTGGTAGAGCGAGCACAGGTGATCGCGCAGCAGCCCGACCATCGGCGCATCGCCGCGCAACACGCGCATGCTGAGTTCGTCCGGTGCGCGCAGCAACGGCGCCAGCAGGCGCCGTGGCACGGCCAGGCTGAGGAAGCGGCTGTCGGTCGTGCTTGTGGCGAGCGGCTGCGCCGCGTCGACGATGAACAGATCGCCGGGGCGCGTGGCGGTGCCGCTGGCGCCGTCACGCTGTCCGCAACTGCCTTCCAGGTAGTACTGGAGCACGTAGACATCCATGCCGTCGCGGCCCAGCTTAGAGCGGGACCGATCATAGTGCTGGGCTTGCGCGCTGATCATGCCCATCCCCGACTCGCCGCACAGATAAGCGTCGACGCTGGCCTGAAAGCCATGCGATTGGGGCGCGGCGGAGCGCGTGTCGAACAGCACGTTGATGGCGTCCCGCCACGCCGCGAATTGATGCTCGCGCGGTAGCGCCGACGTATCGAAGTGGGAATGCGGAGGTTTGCTCACGGCGGTTTCCTGAAAGCCCACGGCATTTTGCACAAGCGGCGGCCGATGATGGCATGCCCCCAAAGGAGGGGGCGGGCGTCGGTCTAGACAACCGCCAGCTTGGGCCGCTCGTGCCGCGGGATGACGACGTTGCGGCCGGCAGCCTTGGCTTCATACAGTCGCCCGTCGGCCAGTCGAACGATATCTTCCAGCGTGTCGTCCTCGGCGGCAACGCCCGAATGCACGGCCACCCCGATGCTCACCGTCAGCTTGCCGTACGCGCTTCCTGCGTTGGGCTCGTCAGCGGCCAGAACGGCGGCGCGAATGTTTTCTGCCACGCGCACGGCGCCGCTGAGGTCCGTATTCGGCAGCACCGCGCAGAACTCTTCGCCGCCGTAGCGGCCGGCAAAATCGCCGGGGCGCTTGATGCTGTCGTTCAGGCAGCGCGCCACGGTGCGCAGTGCGGTGTCGCCGGCGGCATGGCCGTAGCGGTCGTTGTAGCGCTTGAAGTCGTCCACGTCGATCATCAGCACCGCCATCGGCGTGTGATGCCGATTGGCGCGGCGCCATTCCGCGTCCAGCGCGGAGTCCAGCGCGCGGCGCGTGCCGAGCCCGGTCAGGCTGTCGGTATTGGCCAGCAGTTGAAGCTGCCGTTCCATCTCCAGCCGCTTGCGCAGTTGCCCGGCAAACAAGAACGACAGCCCCATGAACACCGCGTCGAGCACCAGCACGATGCCGCCGATCACCCACGCGCGCTGCCACCACTCGGCGTAGATGTCTTCGGTGGCCAGGCCTACGCTGACGATCAGCGGGTGATCGCCGATATGGCGGAAGCTGAAGAGGCGCTCAATACCGTCAATAGCGGCGATGTCCACATAGGAACCTTCCGGCGCGAGCAGGCGCTTCTGAAAGGCGGTGGCATCGGCCAGACTGCGGCCGATGATTTTTTCGCTGTACGGGCGCCGCATGAGCAGCGTGCCGTCGGTGCGCACGAGTGTCACAGCGGCATGCGGGCCGAGGTTGATGCCGTCGAACAGCCGACGGAAGTAGTTCAGGCGCAGCGTGCCGACCACGATGCCGTTGAATTCGCCGTGCGGGCCGTTCAGGCGCCGGCTGAGTCCGAGTGACTTTTCCAGGCCGGTCACGCGCGGGGTAAATGGCTCGCTGATATACAGCCCGACGTCCGCGGAGCCCTGGTGCACCTGGAAGTAGTCGCGGTCGCCCAGGTGGATATGCCGCGGCGGCACCGAATGTGAATCGATGACCACGTCGCCGGCCTGGTTGGTGACCAGCAGGGAGCCCAGGTCCTGCGCGTTGGTCGACCGGTCGAACAGCACGAGCTGGCGAACGGCGGGCGGCAGCGCCAGCATGGCGGGATCCCGCACGCCGTCGATCACGGCCTGCAGCGACAGGTCATACACCTCGATGTTCCGGGCGATGTCGCGCTGCAGGATCAGCGAGAGGTTGTCGGCAGCATCGCGTGCGCGGGCCAGCGCGTCCGTGCGCATTTCCCACAGTGACAGGGCGGTGAGGGCGGCCAGCACCAGCGACAGCACCGAAGCGCCGATGATCAGCAGAGAGGGCCGCCGCAGGAATGCACCGGTGGCGCGCTGTAAAGGCATGCGCAGAATTGTGAAAATATTGAAAACGATAGCTTCGATTGTGTACCGAACTCCACCTTCCTACGCAATACTATCTAGGACGTTTTCGGGAAAGAAAACGTTTGCGAGCGCGGCGCTTCTCCCGTTTGCCCACTGCCTGAGGGGGGGCGCTGGCGCACCGCTTGCTGAGCATCGGCTGAGTGCCGCACCCGTGGCGCCGAGCACGCCGCCCGCCCGACATATGCCCACGCCGTCCTCCATGTCATCCTGTTAGGTCGGCTTTGCCTATTCTGGGTAAGCATCCTTGGAGAACGTCATGCCAAAGCCAGACGATCGCGCCTCGCCCACCCCAGCGCCCGCCAACCCGCATCCTCCCGTGGCCGATACGCACGAGGAAGCCCGGCTCGACGAGGGGATTGAGGAAACCTTTCCCGCCAGCGACCCGGTTTCTGTCGATGCCGGCAAACCCCATGTGCCGCCCAAGGCGCCGGGGAGTGCGCCCAAACCGTAAAATACGGAATGCGTGTCAACGAATCGGTCGCTTCAACCGTATTACGTAGGCCGCAAACAACGTGCGAATCCAGCACACGCGCCGTTTGAAGCGCGGGTCGAGAGAACACCGGCGCGTGCAACAAGCCCGCGCGGGTAGGTCAGGGGTCAATCAATAAGTCGATACCGTGCGGAGCGTGGGCTTCGACGGTCTGGCTTGCCGCGCTCCCCCCTTGGCGTGCCCGGATTCGCATGTCGATTCGACCAGGCATTTCGCCAAGCCAGCAGGATTTCGTTTTCACCATGCCTGACGCCGCGTCCAACGACGCCAGTCCAACATCACGCCGATCATCGGCCCACACCGCGCCTGCCGCGCCTGCGCGCTCCGACTCGGGCCTTGGTCTCACCGGCTGGATCGTGATCGGTGTGGTGCTCATGCTTGGCGCGCTGGTGTTCGACAGCCTGTATGCGCTGCTCGACCATGTGCATTACGCCGACATGGTCTCCGCGCTGCAGGCCACGCCACGCTCGCACCTGATGCTGGCCGTGCTTGCCACGGCGCTGAGTTACGCCGCCCTGACCGGCTACGACGCGTCCGGCCTGCGCTATGTAGGCGCGCATGTGGCGCCCGCTACCGTGGCCACCACCTCGTTCATTGCTTATGCGCTGGGCAACACCGTCGGCCTCGGTTCATTTACGGCCGGGGCGGTGCGCACGCGCTTGTACAGCGCGGCCGGGGTTGATCCCGCGCGCGTGACAGAGGCGGTGGCCTTTGATGCGGGCGCGCTGGGCGTGTCCACCACGGCCTTTGGTGCGGTCGGGCTGTTGTGGGGCGCGCCGCACATCGCTTCCATTGCGCACTTGCCAGCGGCGTTGCTCGAAGTCGTGGCACTGCTGGTGCTGGCCGGCGTCGTGGCGTTGTTGGTGCTGTGCATGCGGCAGCGCCACGTGACGCTGTTCGGCCGGTGGGAGATCCGCCTGCCGCCGCCGGGGCTGGCCGCGCGGCAGTTTGCAATTTCGGCGGCGGACATGATTGCGGCTGCGGCGGCGCTGTGGGTGCTGATGCCGGCAGGCGCCGTCGATCTGCCGACGTTTGTGGCGTTCTACGCGCTGGCGGTCACGCTGGGGGTGCTGAGCCAGAGCCCGGGCGGCCTGGGCGTATTCGAGGCCGTCATCCTGCTGGGCTGCAGCGGCCAGGCACCGCCGGCTGAGGTGCTGGCGGCGCTGTTGTTCTACCGCGTCATCTACTTCCTGCTGCCGCTGGTCGTGGCCGCCGCCATGCTTGGCGTGTTCGAGCTGCGCTCGGGCGCCGGGGCACCGTTCGGCCGAGCTGCGGTCAAGCTGTCGCCGGGGCTGTTGGCCGCGTTGACGATGGTGGCAGGCGTGATGCTGCTCGTCTCGGGCGTCACCCCCGCCAGCGACGAAGCCGAAGACCTCCTGCGCATGCATGTGCCGCTGTTCGTGGTGGAAGCCTCGCACATGATCGGCAGCGTGGCGGGGCTCATCATGCTGTTTGTCGCACGCGGGCTGCTGCACCGGCTGGATGCCGCGTGGTGGGCCGCGCTGGTGCTGTCGCTGCTCACCGGCGTGCTGGCGCTGCCCAAGGGCATTGCCGTGTCGGAGATGGCGGTGCTGGTGACGCTGGCGGTGCTGCTCGTCATCTCGCGCCGGCAGTTTGACCGGCCGTCGTCGCTGTTCTCGCAGCGGCTGGAGGCGGGGTGGCTGCTCGCCATGGTCTGCGTGTTTGCGGCGTGCGTGTGGATCCTCTTCTTCGCCTACCGCGAGGTGGCCTACGCCAACCAGCTCTGGTGGCAATTCACGTTTGACGGCGATGCGCCGCGCTCCATACGCGCGCTGATGGCGGTGGCCGTGACGGGGCTCGGGTTCGGCATGCGCCAGCTCTTTCGCAAGGAGCCGGGCGTCACGACCTTCCCCAGCGACGAAGAACTCGCCCGCGCCGCCGAGATCGTCCGCAAGCAGCCCGCCGCCGATGCCGTGCTCGCGCTGATGGGCGACAAGAGCCTGCTGTTCTCGCCGTCGGGCAACGCGTTCATCATGTACGCCAAGCAGGGGCGCTCGTGGGTGGCGCTGTCGGACCCCGTGGGCGCGCAGCAGGAATGGCCCGAGCTGATCTGGCGCTTTATCGAAATGGCCGACGCGCACGGGGGCCGCGCCGCGTTCTACAAGACGCGCCCGCAGACGCTGTCGCTGTATCTGGATGCGGGCCTGCGCGCCTACAAGCTGGGCGAAGAAGCCTACGTGTCGTTGCCCGAGTTCAGCCTGAAGGGCTCGCGCCGCGCCAACCTGCGCCACGGCGTCACGCGCGGTGAGCGCGAAGGCCTGTCGTTCGAAATCGTGCCGAAGGCAGACGTGCCCACCGTGCTCGACGAATTGCGCGCCATCTCCGACGAATGGCTGCGCAACCAGAACGCACGTGAGAAGGGCTTTTCGCTCGGCGCATTTGAAGACCGCTACATCCGCAGCCAGCCCGTGGCCGTGGTGCGCCGCGAGGGCGTCATCCTGGCATTTGCCACGCTGATGTGCCCCGACGTGCTGCGCATCGAGGCGAGTGTCGACCTCATGCGTTATCGCAGCGACGTGCCACCCGGCACGATGGATTTCCTGTTCGGCAAGCTCATCCTCCACTTCCAGGCGGAGGGGTATCAGCGTTTCGGGCTAGGCATGGCACCCATGTCTGGCATGGTTGAGCATCAGCTTGCGCCGCGCTGGCACCGCTTCGGACGGATGATGTTCCGACACGGTGCGCGCTTCTACAATTTCAGAGGACTGCGCAGTTTCAAGGACAAGTTCGAGCCGGTGTGGGAAGCCCGCTACCTACTCGCGCGTGGCGGTATTGCGCCGCTATTCACATTGACGGACGTCGCCGCGCTGATCAGTGGCGGCTTGAAGGGAGTGATCTCCAAATGAGTTGGCAAGCACCGCGCACGCAAGAGGCGCGGCATCGGGGAGTGCTACGCGACGCTTTGCGTCGGGGCGCATGTCTGGGCGCGATGGCCCTGACACTGGCCGCGTCGTGGGCTGTGGCCGCCGATGCGCCGGCGGCTGCGCCCAAGCCTGCGGCGCCGGTGCGTGCCCAGGGCTCGGTGTTGGTGCCGCCCGTCGGCATGACCGGAGCCAGCGGCGTCACAGCAGTGTCCCCTCAGGGCGACATGCCGCCGCGCCTGCAGATGAGCGCCGCTGCCGTTACCGCCAACAAGGCCGCCAACGGCGGCGTGCTGTCGCTGCCCGTGGTGGCGCCTCCTACGCCCGCGGCTGCACCGGGCGCTGTCGAGTTCGTCACGCACGGGCGCTTTCGCGATGTGCCGGTCTACAAGCCCAAGGGCGAAATCCGCTCCGTCGTGCTGATGCTCTCGGGCGACCTGGGCTGGACGCCCGCCGCATCGCGCATGGCAGAGGGCCTTGCGCAGCAGGGCGCATTGGTAGCAGGTCTGTCGACGCCCGCGCTGTTCGCCAGCCTGGAGGCAGACGTGGGCGATTGCGCCTTCCCCGACGGCGATCTCGAAAACTTCAGCCGCTTCCTGCAGGCCTACGAGAAGGTGCCGGGTTACTTCCCGCCCATCCTCGTTGGCGACAACGAAGGCGGTGCGCTGGCCTACGCCATGATTGCCCAGGCGCGCCCGAACATCTTCGCCGCAGCCATGTCGATGGAGTTCTGCCCGGTGCTGGAGCTGCGCAAGCCCCTGTGCAAGGGCGAGGGCGTGCACTTCAGCCGCCGCATGAGTGAGAGCCGCACCACCGCCAAGCGCGTCAAGCCGCCCGAGAACGCTGGTGTGGTCCTGTTGCCTGCCACGAAATTGTCGGCGCCGTGGGTGGCGCTGCAATCGGGCACGCTGACGTCGTTTGCGCGCCGCTCCGGTCCGCTGTGCGAAGCGCGTGCCACGCAGGCCTTTATCGATACGATTTCCGGGGCGCAATCGGTGGCGTTGCCGGCCACGGCATCGGTTGCCAATGCACCGCCCGTGACCGCCAGCGAGCCGTTCAAGACCGCCTTTGCCAAGCTCGTTGCACAACGCAAACCGCCGCCGCCGCCGCCACCTGCGGCGGTGTCTGATTTGCCGATCATCGAAGTGCTCGCGCAGCCCGGAACATCATCCGAGCTGTTCGCGGTGCTGCTCTCGGGTGACGGTGGTTGGGCAGGACTCGACAAGGAGGTCGCCGCAGCGCTGTCCAAGTCGGGCGTGCCCGTGGTCGGCATCGATTCGCTGCGCTACTTCTGGACGCCGCGTACGCCGGCTTCTGCTGCGGCCGACATGGATCGCCTCGTGCGTTTCTATGCGTCGCGCTGGAAGAAACAGAAAGCCTTGCTGATCGGCTATTCGCAAGGCGCAGACGTGCTGCCCTTCATCGTCAACCGGTTGCCGGCGGCGTCGCGCGAGCATGTCGCGCTGGCCGTGATGATGGGCCTGGGCAAGCGCGCGGATTTTGAGTTCCACATGACGAACTGGGTGTCGAGCAGCGCGTCCGGCCTGCTGATTCTGCCCGAGGTGCAGAAGCTGCCGGCGGGCCTGGGCATGTGCATCTACGGCAAGGAAGAGAAGGACACCAACTGCCCGGGCCTGGATCCGAAGCAGGTGCAGCTTGTCAAGCTGCCGGGCGGCCATCATTTTGATGGCGACTACGCCAAGCTGGCACGCATCATCCTCGAAGGCGCGCGCGTAGCGGGCAACGCTTCGCGCTAGCCCGTCCGCTCCGAGGTTGACGTGCGTCGCGCAGCCCCGGGCGTCACCCCATTGAACCGCTTGAACGCCCGGCTGAACGCTGCCTCCGACTGGTAACCCAGCCGGCTGGCGGCTTCGGCCAGGGGCACGCGTTCTTCCTGCAGCCAGCCCAGCGCAATCTGCATGCGCCATCGGGCGACGTATTGCATGGCCGATTCGCCCACCAGCCGCGTGAAGCGCGCCGCAAATGCAGAGCGCGACATGGCCGCCTCGTCGGCGAGGGCGTTCAACGTCCAATCCCGTTCGGGCTCGCGGTGGATGCGCGCCATCGCGCGGCCGATCTGCTTGTCCTGCAACGCGCCTACCCAACCGATTCGCGCGGCCGGATCACGCTCGATCCATTCGCGGATGGCAAGGATGACGAGGATGTCCGCCAGCCGCGTCACCATGGTTTCGCCGCCGGGTTGCAGCGTGCGGGCCTCGGCAGCCATGAAACGCAGCGTCTGGTCGATCCATTGCGCGTGCGGCGACTGGCGACTGTCGACGCACAGTGCGGCGGGCAGCAGCGCCGCCAGCCGTTGCGCAGCCGGGTGGCTGAAGCGCACGGCTGCGCAGATCATCTGCGCGGGCTCGCCGCCGCCACCGTGGCGCAGCACCTCGTAGCGCTCGCTCATCAACTCGCGCGGCAGGTCGAACAGGCCGGCGGAGGCCACGCCCGGCTGGCTGGTCAGCCTGTGCCCCGTACCGCGCGGCACGATAGCCAAGTCGCCAGCGCTGAGCGCGCGGGGCACCTCGCCATCCAACTCCAGCCAGGCGCGGCCGCTGGCCACCACGTGCAGCATCATGCAATCGGGCATGGGCGGGAGCGCGAGCCCCCACGGCGCAGAGAATTCCGAGCGGCAATAGAACATGCCGGTCATGCGCAGGAAGTGCAGCGCTTCGCCTAGTGGGTCGACGTGGGTCCAGGGGGCGGGCGTATTCATGGTGGCAGCCGGTTTGAGGACAGGCGCATTCTGCGCTGTTCTGGACGATCGAGCATGAATGGCGGACGCCCAATCACGCCAGGAACGGCGCGTCTTTCCATACTGGAGGCGTTTTCCACCCCCATGCCTTCAGGAGCGCCACCATGCCGATCGTCCCGTCTTCCCGCATCTTCCCTGTCTCTTCCGTCCTCGTTCTTGGCGCCACCGGCAAGACCGGCGCACGTGTCGCCCAAGGCCTGCGTGCCCGCGGCGTGGTCGTGCGGGAGGGCTCGCGCAGTGCCAGCCCCGCATTCGACTGGGAAGACTCCGTCACCTGGCGCGCGGCGCTGGCCGGCGTGGAAGGGGTCTATATAACCTACCAGCCGGACTTGGCCGCGCCGGGTGCCGAGGCGGCCATCGCGGCGTTCGTCGATGCGGCCAAGGCGGCCGGCGTTCGCCACCTTGTGCTGCTCTCTGGCCGAGGCGAGCTGGCCGCACAGCACTGCGAAGCCATCGTGCAGAACAGCGGACTCGCCTGGACGGTGCTGCGGGCCGCCTGGTTCAACCAGAATTTCAGCGAAGGCCATCTGCTTGAGCCTGTGCTGGCTGGCGTGCTTGCGCTGCCCGCCGGCAATGTCGCCGAACCGTTTGTGGATGCCAATGACCTGGCCGATGCCGCAGTCGCTGCCTTCACAGATGTGCGCCACATTGGCCAGTTGTACGAGCTGACCGGCCCGCGCGCGCTGACATTTGCGGAAGTGGCCGACATCCTGAGTGGTGCCCTCGGCCGCGACATCCACTATCAGCCGATGGAGACAGGCGCGTATGTCGACATGCTGTCTGACTACGTGCCGCGCGAGTTTGCGGAATTTCTAGGCAAGCTGTTCAGCGAGGTGCTGGATGGCCGCAATACGCAGGTGGCCAATGGCGTGCAGCGGGCCTTAGGGCGGGCGCCGCGGGATTTTGCCGACTATGTGCGGGACGCGGCGACGGCTGGCGTCTGGAATGCGGCAGCGTTGTCGAGCTAGGCACCGACCTGCGTGTCGGCAGTTGCGGCCAACGACTGCACACACTCATCCACACTCAGCTCGTGCAGCATCTCGGGGCGCAGCGTGTCGTCGGCCGCGCGCTGCAGCACGGTCAGCGCCCGCGGCTTGAGCCGCACAAACATCAACTGCAGGCCGCGCGCGGCACATTCGGCGGCAAAGATGCGCAGCGCTTCGATGGCCGAGCCGTCCACGTCCGGCGTTTCTTCCAGACTGAGCATGATGGCGCGCAGGGCGGGCTCGTGCGGCTGTTGCAGCATCGCGCGCACCGTGCCCAGCACGCGTTCGGTGTTGGCGAAGAACAGGGGAACTTCGGGCCGGACGATCAGCACGCCGGGCACAGGCTTGGCTTCCGGGTGCAGAGACACATCGACGAAATCGTGGCTCTCGCGCAGGCGGCCGAGCACACTCACGTTGGGCTCGGAGAGCTGGCGCAGGGTCAGCAGCAGGCTCACGCCAATCGCGGCCAGGAGCCCATGCAGCACGCCCAGCACCAGCACGGCGAGCAACGCGGCGATCACCACTAGCCGGTCGCGGCGCCAGGCCCAGTACGGTTTGAAGACGGCCGGATGGAGCGAGTGGCTCACCGCAAAGATCACGATGGCCGCCAGCACCGGCTCGGGAATGCGCGCGAGCTGCGGTAGGAACAGCCACACGATCAGCGCCACCACGGCCGCTGCGCACAGTCCGGCCAGACGCGATTGCGCGCCCGCTGCTTCGTTGGCAGACGTGGCTGAATACCCGGCGCCGACGGGCATGCCATGCAGCAGGCCCGAGAGCAGATTCGCGCAGCCCAGTGCGACGAGGTCACGGTTGGCCGAGATGCCATCGCCGTGCTTGAGCGCGAAGTTGCGGATCGAGCCATACGACTCTGCGTAGAGGATCAGCATCAGCGCAAAGCCGAGTTCGGCGCTTTGCATCCATTGCGTGCGGCCCAGGTCGGGTACCCCGAAGCTGATGTTCTGCAGGTCGATATGGCCGACCACGGCAATGCCATAGGTGTGCCAGTCGATCCAGTAGCCCGCCGCGATGGCCAGCACGATGACCACCAGCGTGGCCGGAATACGCCCCCAGCGCCCCAGGCCGAAGAGCAGGGCGAGTGCGACCGCGCCCAATGTCGTGCTGTACTGGTTGGCACTGGCCGCACTGGTGATCAGATCCAGCGCAACGCGTGGCGTGTCGCTGTGGTGCACCGTCACGTCGAGGATCTTGGGCAACTGTTTGATGGCAATCGTCAGCGCCAGCCCGAACGTAAAGCCGCGCAGCACCGGCCGCGCGATGAAATCCGACATGCCGCCCAGCCGCGCCGCGCCCGCCAGGATGAACAGCACCCCCGTCGCGATGATGAGCGCCGCCGCCATCGTGAGCGCCGTTGCGCCGCTGGCACCAGGCTCCGAGAGCACCGTCGCAAACAGCACGGCGGCCGACGACGAGGTGGCCGAGACAATGGCAAAGCGGCTCGTGCCGACCAGCGAATAGACCACCAGGCCGCACAGCAATGCGATCAGGCCGGCCTGTGGCGGCAGGCTGGCGATGCCTGCATAGGCAACGGCTTCGGGCAGCAGCAGGCCCGCAATCGAGAACCCCGCGATGACGTCGCGCACCACGCGCTGCTGTGGCGGTTGGGGCGGCACGCCCAACGGGGCGAAGCTCTCCGGGTGTTGCAGGGCGGCGGCGGGATGTTCGTTGCTGGGGGGCATGCGATGCGGTGATCCGGCTGAAATGGACGACGCCGCGACCCGGGTGTGGGCCGCGGCGTGCGGGTGGGCTTCAGGCGTGTGTTACTTGGTACAGGCCTTGTTGCGGCTTGGGCGCATACCAGCGGCCTTGGCGTCGGCTTCGGTCATGTATTCGCCTTGCTTGGTCTTGCCGTAGTAGCGATCGCCCGGGCAGTGGTAGATCTTCGTGCTGGCATTGGCCCATACCTTGTCGGGGCCGCCGCCGGGCGCAACGGTGGCGGCAGCGGCAGGCTTGGCAGGCGCTGCGGCTGCAGGTTTGGCTGCGGGTGCCGGAGTCGGTGCTGCGGCAGGCGCAGCGGGCGCGGCAGCCGCGGGTTTGGCCGGGGCCGGCGCGGCAGCTGCTGCCGCGGGCGCCGCACCGCCTGCGCTCGCTTTCTTGTCGACACCGCCATGGCCGCGGCAAGCGCCCTTGAGCGTCGCGCCGCTGTAGGGCGTGCCGTCCTTGCAGACCGCGTGGACGGCCGCCGGAGCCGCTGCCGGTGCGGTGGCGGGTGCGGCGGTGCCTTGTGCAAACGCCGAGCCCATCACCAGCGCACCCATTGAAAACATCAACGCAGACAGTTTCATAACGAGACCCTCAACGAGGCACGGAGATACGTGCGTGACCGATTAACGCCGGCCGGCAGCGCGCGTTGACCGATCCGAGGGTTTGTCAGAAGACAAACGCTGCAACATTGATCATTCCGCAACAGTCGGCGTCGCTTGTGGTGCGCTGACACGCGATGCGGCGTCGGCGCCATCCCAGCATAGGCAAGATCACACGGCCCGGCGAAGTTTCAGGCGAATGCGTCGATGCCCTGTACCAGCCGCTTGGCCAGACGGGGCTGCCGTAGCTGCTCGAGCCACCATTGGAGTGCGCGGCCTTCGCCGTCGACACCGCCGCTGCGCCAGCCGACATAGAGCAGGTTCGGCTCGCGCGGATCGGTGGTGCGTTTTTCCACCAGCTCCCCGCGTGCGAGCAGTGACGCCACGCGGTGCCTCGGCAGCCAGCCAACGCCCAGGCCGTCGCGCTGGGCGAGCGTCTTGGCACGCATGCTGGGCACGGCCAGCGTCGGTTGGCCGCTGAGCATGCCGTAGGCGCGGCCGGCGGTGGTTCGCGCCGAATCGGCCACCACCACGGCGCGGTGCCGCGCGATTTCCTCGCGCGTGAGCGGGGCCTCGATGGCAGCCAGCGGATGCCGTGGCGACACAGCAAACACCCACTCCACCACGCCCAGCTCGAACCACCCGAGGTTGGGGATGGACGGCGGCTCGTTGGTCGCCCCGATGACGAGATCGGCGCGGCCATCGCGCAGTGCCTCCCATGTGCCGGCCAGCACTTCGTGCGTCACGCGCAGCGCCACGCCCGATTGCAGCGCGTCGAACGCGTGCATCACAGACATGAGCGATTCGAACTCCAGTAGCTCGTCCGTCACGATCCACAAGCGGTCTTCCCAACCGTTGGCCACCTGCCGCACACGCTGCGTCACGCGCGACACATCCTGCGCCAGCCGCGCGGCTTCTTCGGTGAGGAGCAGCCCGGCACGCGTGAGTTGCAGCCGGTAGCGGCGCCGATCAAACAGCAGGGCATCGAAGCGCTGCTCCAGTTGCCGCGCGGCGTACGACACGGTCGACGGCGCCTTGCCCAATTGCGCTGCCGCGCGCGACAGGCTGCCCGTCTGGCGGATGGCTTCCAGCAAGGCCAATTCTTCGTCCGTCAACATGTGCAATTCCTTCGAACGTGTTCATCGTCAGGATCGTATGGCAAACCGCTTGACCGCGTCCACACTGCAGTCACGCGATTGTTCAAGTTCAACTTTCCTACTGGAGGACATCATGAATCGCTTCGAAGGCAAGACCGTTCTGGTCACGGGGGGCAACAGCGGTATTGGCCTGGCAGCCGCCCAGGCATTTGCGCGGGAAGGCGCTCGCGTGGTCATTACCGGCCGTGATGCGGCAGCGCTGGAAATGGCGCGCGCCACGCTGGGTAACAACGCCATCGCCATCCGCAATGAAACCGGCACCGTGGCCGCCGCGCGTGAGCTGACCCGCCAGCTGCAGGAGGCCGGCGTGCGTCTGGACGCCGTGTTCATCAACGCCGGCATGGCCAGGTTTGCTGCCGTACCGGACGTGGACGAGGGGCTGTGGGATGCCACCTTCAACGCCAACGTGAAGGGTGCGTTCTTCCAGATTCAGGCGCTGCTGCCCATCCTCAACCCGGGCACGTCGATCGTGCTGAACGGTTCGATCAACGCCCATATCGGCATGCCGAATTCGTCGGTGTATGCGGCGAGCAAGGCTGCGCTGATCTCGCTGGCGAAGACGCTGTCCGGTGAACTGATCGCCTCGGGCATCCGCGTGAATGTGGTGAGCCCCGGTCCGGTGACGACACCGCTATACGGCAAGCTCGGGCTGGATGCCGATACGCTGGCTGCCACGGCCGCGCAGATCCAGGGCCAAGTGCCGCTGGGCCGCTTTGGCCGGCCGGACGAGATTGCATCGACAGTGCTGCATCTGTCGGCGCCGGAATCGGCCTTCATTGTCGGCACGGAAATCATTGCCGACGGCGGCATGAGCCAGCTTTAAGCCCATCCATTGGCCTCGGTGCCTGACTTGGCGGCAAGCGCAGAGGGACGTTCCCTTGAGCGCAGGGCTTTGCCGGCGTCGTTGGGCCGGGCGTCATTGTGGTTGGCATGAGCGAGCGGGTTTCTCAAGCCCGCTCGCGGGCCGTCGCGGTATGCGGTCTTCACTATTCAGGATGTTTTCTGACCACACATCCCATGTCTTGACGCGTCATGAGCTTTGTTGAGTTTTTGCGTGACCATCACAAGGGCGCTCATGTCTCCGATGGTGCGCGTGCCGGAAGCGTTCGGGGCAATGCGCTTCAGGAGAGTCCGAATGTCTTCCTCAGGCCCGAATCGACGGGGCCAGCGGGCATGAAGCGGCGCAGCTTGCGCAAAAGAGAGGCTTCGCCTTTGGGGGTGCGACGCATCTTCCATGCACCCAAAGCGGCGTCGACGATCGTGCTGGCGACGCCATCGGGGTCCGGTGCCTTTTGGACATTCGTTTGAATGGCCTGGGAAACCACGCCGCGCTCAGCGTCGTAGGCGGCTACCTTGGAAGCTGCGAGGGGCGCATTGGCATCCAGGCTGGTCTTGGTAAATGAGGGTTCGACAAGCGCCACGCGGATGCCGAACTTGCGCACCTCGTGGTCCAGCGTCTCGGACATCCCCTCCACCGCGTGCTTGGATGCCGAGTAGAGCCCCATGTACGGTGCCGGTAGAAAGCCGAGCACCGAACTGATATTCACGATGCGTCCCGAGCGTTGCGCGCGCATGTGCGGCAACACGGCTTGCGTGGTGCGCAAGACGCCAAACACGTTGGTGTCGAACAGCGTCTGGGCCTCGGCAACTGACGTTTCTTCGGTCGCGCCGAGCAGGGCCACGCCTGCACTGTTGACCAGCACATCGATGCGTTGAGCCTGCCTGATGATGGTCTCGATTCCCTGCTGAACCGAGGCTTCATCGCGAATGTCCATCTGGACCAGTTCAACACCGGCGATCGGCTGCGTTCGTGCAAGGTTGCGCACGGTGCCGAATACGCGGCATCCCCGCAGGGCAAACTTTGCGGCGGTGGCGCGGCCGATGCCCGAGGACACGCCGGTAATCACAACAACTTTGGAATTCGACATGGCAGATTCTTTCTGTATGGGTGAGCGGGAGCTGCGTTAAATCGGTTCTTGCGAAGCGTCTATTTGCTTGCAACGGCGGTCGAGGGATCGGGCTGCCAGCCGCCGCCCAACGCCTTGAAGGCTGCGACGGCAGCACGTGCCGATTCCGTTTGGGCCTGGGCGCGCGCGTCGGACGCACGCAACAGGCTGTCGTCTGCCTGCAGGACTTCGATGAGGCTGACGACGCCTTTTTGATACGCGGCAAACGAAGCATTGCGCGCCCGACTGAGCGAATCGACGCCTTGCGTGAGCACGGTCGCCTGCTCCTCGCGCTTGACCAGGGCAGAGAAGGCGTCCTCCACATCTTCCGTGGCGCGCAGCACGGCGAGCCGGTAGGCGGCCAGCATTTCGGCCTCTTGCCCCTTGGCCTGATCGATCTGCGCGTTGATGCGGCCGAAGTCGAACAGGCGCCAGCGCAAGCCCAGTACGCCGGCAAATTGGCTGGCACCGCTGCCGAACAGGCTTCCGGCCCCCACCGATGTGGCGCTGCCCAGCAGGCCGCCGAGCGAGAACTTCGGGTAGTACTCGGCAATGGCGACACCGATGCGCGCGTTGGATGCCGCCAGGCGGCGCTCGGCGACGATGAGGTCAGGGCGGCGCCTCAGCAATTCACCCGGCGATCCGCCGATCGCAATTTGCGGAGCGGCCGGAATGTCACCGCCCTGTGCAAGCTCTGCCCGGTGCGTGCCCGGCAGCGAGCCCAACATCACGTCCAGCGCGTTCATCGCCGCATCGAGGCCCGTCTCAAGCTGCGGGATGGACGCGCGCACCTGAGCGAGCGCGCCTTCAGCCTGCCGTACCTGCAGCTCGGCCGCCAAGCCTTTGCCATACAGCAGGTTGATGGTGGAGAGCAATTCCTCCTGCGTCTGCACTTGGTGACGCGCCACCCTCAGGCGCGTTTGCAAGCCGCGGATCGTGATGTAGATATCGGCAGTCTGTGCGGCCACGGCCAGCCGTGTGGCGACTGCCCCCGCCTGCGAGGCCTGGTAATCCGCCAGAGCCGCCTCACGGCCGCGGCGCAGTCCGCCGAACACGTCCAACTCCCAGCTTGCGTTGGCGTCGGCTTCAAACGCGTTGCCGTAGCGATCGAAGCCAGGCCTTGAATTCAACACGCGGCCTAAAGGCGTTTCGACGGATTGGTACGCACGCGCTGCCTGGCCCGTGACATTGCCGGAGGGCAGCAACGCGGCATTCGCGGCGCCCAGGCCCGCACGGGCTTGCGTGACGCGGGCGAAGGCCTGTGCGAGGTCCAGGTTCTGCTCCAGCGCAAGCTGGACGAACCGCGTGAGCTGCGGATCGCCAAAGCCGGCCCACCACGCGGACAGATCGGGGGCCGCATTCGCAGTTCGCTGCTCAATGGCCGTCTCGCCCTGGAATCGTTCGGGAATCGGCGCATCAGGCTTCACATAGTCCGGGCCGACAGCGCACCCGGTGGCGAGGCTGACAACGAGCAGGGCCGCGAGGGAGTGTTTTGGCAACATGGGAGACTTCCATCGGATTTTTGGTGACTATAGTACAAAATGGTCACAAGTTGTTCAACTATCGCGACTCGCGTAAGCTGGAGCCCATGAAGACCACTCCTTACCCCGTCTCCGCCCGCGGCCCGGCGGACCACGACGTGCGAGACCAGATCGTCGCCGCCGCCACCGAGCACTTCAGCCGCTACGGCTACGAGAAGACTGCCGTGTCCGATCTGGCCAAGGCCATTGGCTTTTCCAAGGCCTACATCTACAAGTTCTTCGAGTCCAAGCAGGCCATTGGCGAGATGATTTGCGCCAACTGCCTGCGCGAGATCGAGGCCGACGTGAGTACTGCCCTGGCCGAGGCAGACTCGCCCCCGGAGAAGCTGCGCCGCATGTTCAAAGCCTTGACGGAGGCCAGCATTCGGTTGTTTTCTCATGACCGCAAGCTGTACGAGATCGCGGCTTCGGCAGCGACGGAGCGCTGGCAATCGGTGATCGCCTATGAGGGCCGCATCCAGACGTTGCTACGCGAGGTGCTGCAGGAAGGGCGGGAGACCGGAGACTTCGAGCGCAAGACGCCGTTGGACGAGGCGGCGGCGGCGATCTACCTCGTCATGCGCCCGTACATGAATCCGTTGCTTTTGCAGTACAGCTTTGACTACACGGAGACGGCGCCGGGGCTGCTCTCCAGCCTCGTGCTCCGAAGTCTTTCTCCCTGACACGCAGATTTTTTCACTGTGACCATTGACTAAAATGGTCACAAGAACAAGAATGAAAGCCCAGATCATCTTGCCGATGGGGCTTTCATGCTTTCGCGTCGCTTTGTTACCTCTACCGCCGTCCTTGCGTTGCCGCTGGCGTTGATCGCTTGCGGCGAAAAGGCCCCTGCCGACCCACGCACCGAGGCACCGTTGGTGCGCACCGCGTTCGTGCAGCCGGTCGCTTCCGCATCGCGTTCATTCACGGGGGTCGTCGCAGCCCGGGTGCAGAGCGACCTCGGGTTCCGTGTGCCTGGCAAGGTGCTGGAGCGGCTGGTGGATGCGGGGCAAACCGTCAAGCGCGGGCAGCCGCTCATGCGTATCGACCCGGTCGATCTGAAGCTCGCCGCGCATGCGCAGCAAGAAGCCGTCGCCGCTGCACGGGCACGCGCGCAACAGACGGCGGAGGACGAAGCGCGCTACCGCGATCTGCGCGGGACGGGCGCGATTTCCGCCTCGGCCTATGACCAGGCCAAAGCCGCGGCGGATGCGGCCAAAGCGCAACTGAGCGCAGCAGAAGCGCAGGCGGACGTTGCGCGTAACGCCAGCCGCTACGCAGAGTTGGTTGCAGATGGCGACGGCGTGGTCATGGAAACGCTGGCCGAGCCCGGCCAAGTCGTCAACGCGGGGCAGACGGTTGTGCGCCTGGCCCACGCTGGCCGCCGTGAAGCGGTGGTCCAGTTGCCGGAAACGTTGCGGCCCGCGATCGGCTCGGTTGCACAGGCCACACTGTTCGGTAAGGAAAGCGATGGTGCGCCTGCCAAGCTGCGTCAATTGTCGGACGCTGCTGATCGGCTCACCCGCACATACGAAGCGCGCTATGTGCTGGATGGCGAACTGGCCAATGCGCCGCTCGGCGCCACCGTAACGATCCAGATTCCCGATCGGCTGGCCACCGCCCAAGGCGATCTCAAGGTGCCGCTGGGTGCCGTGTTCGATGCTGGCAAGGGTCCCGGCGTGTGGCTCATCCAGGGTGATCCCGCCAAAGTGTCGTGGCGCTCCATCACCATCGTGCGTCTGGGTGACGAGGATGCTCGGGTTGCCGGCCAGGTCAAGCAAGGCGACCGGATCGTCACGCTTGGCGCGCAACTGCTGCGTGAGGGACAGCAAGTCCGCGTGGCGGGTCAGGGCGCCAGCACCGCCATCGCGGGGGTGCGTCTGTGAGCCAAGGCCGCTTCAACCTATCGGCGCTCGCGGTGCGCGAGCGTGCCGTCACGCTGTTCCTCATCTGCCTGATCTCGCTGGCGGGGCTCGTTTCCTTCTTCAAGCTGGGGCGCGCGGAAGACCCGGCGTTTACCGTCAAGGTGATGAACATCGTCACCGTGTGGCCCGGCGCCACCGCGCAGGAAATGCAGGACCAGGTGGCAGAGAAGATCGAAAAGCGCATGCAGGAGCTGCGCTGGTATGACCGTACGGAAACCTACACGCGGCCAGGCCTGGCGTTCACCACGTTGACCTTGCTCGACAGCACGCCGCCGTCGGAAGTGCAGGCAGAGTTTTATCAAGCGCGTAAGAAGGTTGGCGACGAGGTGGGCAATCTGCCATCCGGCGTGATCGGACCGATCGTTAACGACGAATACTCGGACGTGACATTTGCGTTGTTCGCGCTCAAGGCGCACGGCGAGCCGCAACGTGCGCTGGTGCGCGATGCGGAGACGCTGCGTCAGCGCTTGCTGCACGTGCCCGGCGTGAAGAAGGTCAACATCATCGGTGAGCAGTCGGAGCGCATCTACGTCGAGTTCTCGCATGACCGGCTGGCGACGCTGGGTGTGAGTCCGCAAGACGTGTTTGCTGCGCTCAACAGTCAGAACGCCTTGACGGCCGCTGGCTCCGTGGAAACAAAAGGGCCGCAGGTGTTCATCCGCCTGGACGGCGCGTTCGACGAACTGCAGAAGATTCGGGATACGCCGGTGGTGTCGCAGGGCCGCACGTTGAAGCTGTCAGACATTGCCACCGTCAAGCGCGGTTATGAAGACCCGGCCACGTTCAGGGTGCGTAATGCTGGGCAGCCCGCCTTGTTGTTGGGCATCGTCATGCGCGAAGGCTGGAATGGGCTGGATCTAGGCAAGGCGCTCGACAAGGAAGTCGGCGCCATCAATGCGGAGATGCCGCTAGGCATGAGTCTGACCAAGGTGACGGACCAGGCAGTCAACATCGCCGCTGCCGTCGACGAATTCATGCTCAAGTTCTTTGCCGCGCTGCTGGTGGTGATGCTGGTGAGTTTCGTCAGCATGGGCTGGCGCGCAGGCCTGGTGGTGGCTGCTGCAGTGCCGCTCACGCTGGCCGTGGTGTTCGTGGTGATGGCCGCGACAGGCAAGAACTTCGATCGCATCACCCTAGGGTCTTTGATCCTGGCGCTGGGCCTGCTGGTGGACGACGCCATCATCGCCATCGAAATGATGGTGGTGAAGATGGAAGAGGGCTACAGCCGCGTAGCGGCTTCGGCTTACGCGTGGAGCCACACCGCCGCGCCCATGCTGTCGGGCACGCTGGTGACTGCCGTTGGCTTTATGCCCAACGGCTTTGCGCGCTCCACCGCCGGCGAATACACCAGCAACATGTTCTGGATCGTGGGCATTGCGCTGATTGCGTCGTGGGTGGTCGCCGTGGTGTTCACGCCTTACCTGGGCGTAAAGATGCTGCCCGACTTCAAGAAGGTTGAAGGCGGCCACGATGCGATTTACGACACACCGCGCTACAACCGCTTCCGTGTGCTGCTCGGGCGTGTGATCGCGCGCAAATGGCTGGTCGCAGGTGCGGTGGTGGGCCTCTTTGCCTTGGCCATTGCGGGCATGGCGGTGGTCAAGAAGCAGTTCTTCCCGGTTTCGGATCGCCCCGAAGTGCTGGTCGAGGTGCAGATGCCTTACGGCACGTCGATCAACCAGACCGATGCGACGACCGCCAAGGTCGAGGCTTGGCTCGCCAAACAGAAGGAAGCCAAGATCGTGACGGCCTACATCGGCCAGGGTGCGCCGCGCTTCTATCTGGCGATGGGGCCGGAGTTGCCCGATCCATCGTTCGCCAAGATCGTGATCCGCACCGATAGCCAGGAAGAGCGTGATGCGTTGAAGCAGCACCTGCGTCGGGCCGTGGCCGATGGTCTCGCTCCCGAGGCGCGTGTGCGCGTCACGCAGCTCGTGTTTGGTCCGTATTCGCCATTCCCGGTGGCTTACCGTGTCACGGGTCCGGATGCGGAGACATTGCGCCGCATCGCAGCCGACGTCCGGCAGGTCATGGATGCAAGCCCGATGATGCGCACCGTCAACACCGACTGGGGCACGCGCGTACCCACGCTGCACTTCACCTTGCAGCAAGACCGTTTGCAAGCGGTAGGGCTGACCTCCAGCGCCGTCGCGCAGCAACTGCAGTTCCTGCTCAACGGCGTTCCAGTGACGGCCGTGCGCGAGGACATTCGCACCGTGCAGGTGACCGCGCGCTCGGCCGGTGATGTTCGTCTCGACCCCGCCAAGATTGGCGACTTCACGCTGGCCGGCGCCAACGGACAACGCATCCCACTCTCGCAGGTTGGCAAGATCGATGTGCGCATGGAGGAGCCCATCATCCGCCGGCGCGATCGCATGCCGACCATCACGGTGCGCGGTGATATTGCCGATGGCCTGCAACCGCCCGATGTGTCGACCGCCATAGCCAAGCAGCTTCAGCCCATCATCGAGAAACTGCCGAGCGGATACCGCATTGAACAAGCGGGCTCCATCGAAGAATCGGGCAAAGCGACAAAGGCCATGCTGCCGCTGTTCCCGATCATGCTGGCCGTCACGCTGTTGATCCTGATCTTCCAGGTACGGTCCATTCCGGCGATGGTCATGGTGTTCCTGACCAGCCCGCTGGGGTTGATCGGTGTGGTGCCTACCTTGATTCTGTTCGGGCAGCCCTTCGGCATTAATGCGCTGGTCGGGTTGATCGCCTTGTCGGGCATCTTGATGCGCAACACGTTGATCCTCATCGGCCAGATCCAGCACAACAAGGACGAAGGGTTGGATCCGTTCCGCGCCGTGGTGGAGGCCACCGTCCAACGTGCGCGGCCGGTGATTCTGACTGCCCTGGCTGCCATCCTGGCCTTCATCCCGCTCACGCATTCGGTGTTTTGGGGCGCGCTTGCCTACACGCTGATCGGCGGAACCTTTGCGGGAACGATCTTGACCCTGGTGTTTCTGCCGGCGATGTACTCCATCTGGTTCAGGATCCGGCCCGGCAACGCGGCCGATGTGGAGCGCAATCCGCACGAAACCGGGCAGCCCGCAGGCCGACTGGTACCCGAATGATTTTTACCAGCCTGCCCAAGTTACCTCCGTTCTCTCTCGACCTTCGGGCAGGCTTTTTTTATCCAACAGCGAGTCGCACGTTTCCAAGGCGGCAATCGTGATATTGACGAATTGTCAGTAATTGACGTATCGTCAATGCCCATGAAGCTCGTTGAAGAAAACCGCCTGCTGCTGCGCGAAGGGCGCAAGATCGTCGAAGCGCTGGGCAAGACACTGGCGCCGCTGGTGGAAGTCGTCCTGCACGACCTGACCGACCCCGATCATTCCGTCGTCGCCATCGCCAACAACCTGTCCGGCCGCCAGGTGGGCGACGCCGTGACCGAACTGGGTCTCGCACGCCTGGCCGATCCGGAATTCCCGGAAGTCATCGAGAACTACGCCAACCGGTTTCCCGACGGGCGCCCGGCCAAGAGCACATCGATCGGTCTGAAAAACAGCCGGGGTCAATACGTCGCGGCCATTTGCCTGAACATGGACGTCTCCATGTTGAACGCGGTGACCACGGGCCTCACGCAACTGATGCGCGTTGATGTGGCTGCACCGCCGGTCCCCGAGTCGCTCGGCTCCCGTCGCGTGGAAGACGTGCGCGTTGCGCTCGAACGGTTTGCCGCCGCACGCAACACCACCCCCATGGCCATGACGCTCGACCAGCGCCGTGAAGCCATGCGCGAACTGGCCGCCAGCGGCCTGCTGAATTTGCGCCGCGCACTGACAGAAGTCGCGCAAACACTCGGCGTGGCGCGCTCCACCGTCTACACCTACCTTCCCGAGGACCTTGCATGAGCCTGCCCATTTCCTACGACGACGTCGTTGCCGCCCACGCGCGTCTGCACGGCGTTGCCCACAAGACGCCCGTGCTGACCTCGGCGACCGCCAACGCCCTGAGCGGCGCCGAGCTGTTCTTCAAGGCCGAGAGCTTTCAGCGCATGGGCGCGTTCAAGTTTCGCGGCGCGTACAACGCGCTGTCGCAGTTCACGCCGGAGCAGCGCGCGGCAGGCGTGATCACGTTCTCGTCCGGCAACCACGCGCAGGCGATTGCGCTGTCGGCCAAGCTGCTCGGCATGCGTGCCGTCATCGTCATGCCCAAGGATGCGCCTGTCGTGAAGGTGGACGCCACGCGCGGCTACGGCGGCGAGGTGGTGTTCTTCGATCGCTACACCGAAGACCGCGAAGCCATCGGCCGCAAGCTGGCCGAGGAACACGGTCTTACGCTGATCCCGCCGTACGACCACCCGCACGTGATGGCCGGGCAGGGCACGGCTGCCAAGGAACTGATCGAAGAGGTCGGCCCGCTGGATGTGCTGCTCGCCCCGCTGGGCGGCGGCGGTCTGCTCTCAGGCTGCGCCACGGCAGCGCGCGCACTGAACCCCGCGTGCAAGATCATCGGCGTGGAGCCCGAGGCCGGCAACGACGGCCAGCAGAGCTTTCGCACGGGCGAGATCGTCCACATCGATACGCCCAAGACGCTGGCCGATGGCGCGCAGACGCAGCACCTGGGTCACTACACGTTTGCCGTGATCCGGGAACTGGTCGACGACATCGTGACCGTGAGCGATGCAGACCTGGTCAGCGTCATGCAGTTCTTCGCCAGCCGCATGAAGGCGGTGGTCGAGCCCACCGGCTGCCTGGCTGCCGCAGCAGCATTCACCGGCAAGGTCGATGTGCGTGGTAAGCGCGTCGGCGTGATTCTGTCGGGCGGCAATGTGGATTTGCAGCACTTCGCCAAGCTCGTGCTGGGGGCAGCATGAGCGATGTGCGCTACCTGAACGCGCCGGCGTTGCGTCCGCCCGCGGGGCATTATTCGCATGCGGTCTGCGCCAACGGCTTCGTGTTCGTGGCCGGGCAGATTCCGGTTACGCCGGCAGGCGAAAAGCTCGTCGATGCGCCGTTCGAGACGCAGGTGCGGCAGGTGCTGTCCAACCTGGATGCTGTGCTTGCCGCCGCTGGCACGGACCGCTCGCGCCTGGTGCAGGTGCGCGTGTACGTGACCGACATGGAAACGCACTGGCCCGCGTTCGATGCGCTCTACAGCGCGTGGATCGGCGATCAGCGCCCGGCGCGTGCGGTGGTGCCGGTACCGACGCTGCATTACGGCCTGGCCGTCGAGATTGAGGCAACTGCAGTCGCGGGGTAACGCCGCAAACGCTTGCCGTTGATGTGGGTCAGGTGGGGAGGGTTGATGCGAGTTGATCTCCGGCGGTTTGGCGGCCATTGTTACAAAATGGCCGGTGTACCTGCCGAGGCATCGGCCTTGGCCCGCCCATGATAGACGCGATCCTTCGCCACACATGACCCTTCAAAAAACGCGGCAACTCACGCAGGAAGACGTTCCGGTCGGTCAACCGCTGCCGTTTCCCCTGGCTGACAGTGTGGGCCGGCTTCTGTTGCCTGCCGGTGCCGTCGTGCCGGACGCCGAAGACGTTCGCCTCCTGTTCCACCACGGCCCCGTGCTGGCACTGGCAGAAGGCGGTGACGTTACCGCAGCGCCGTCAGCTGCGCCCGCGGAAGCCGCGCCCCGCCTTGGGTCGGCCGGCTTGACTGTGGGCACCGTCTTGCAGGTGCAGGAGAAGTCCGCGCCGCACCGTGGCCTGCTGCCGTGCCGCCTGATCGGCTATATCGAGGGCGAGGCGCTGTTTGTCACGCAGCCAGCCGACGCCAAACGTACGCTGCGGCCCGAGCCGCGAGACGTGTTGATACTGCGCGGTTTTTCCGGCCGCGCGGTGTTCACCATGATGTGCAGCGTGGTGTCGGTGGGCCAGTTTCCATCACCGTATCTGGTCTTGTCTGCGCCCATCAAGATGCAGAAGATGCCGCTGCGCCGTGCCAAGCGCGTGCAAGTTCGGATTGGCGCGCGGGTGCGTGCGCAAGGGCAGGCCGCCTCGGCAGCGGATCGCGTGGCAGTGATCCGCGACATCTGCCTGAATGGGGCGCTTGTGCAGAGCGCCAACCCCGCGTTCCAGCCCGGCGATAGACTCGACCTGGATTTCAATGCCTACGTGGACGGTCAGTTGGAGACGTTTGCCCTGACCGGGCGCGTGGCGAGCGGGTCGCCTGCGCTGGGGGCAACCGCGTCTGCGTTTCCCTCGTTTGGCGTGGAATTTACGCTGTCGAAAGAGCAAACCGCCCAGCTCTCGCATCTCATCATCGAGCGGCTCGACGAGTAGCGATCATGACCGGCGCCAGCCTCAGGGCTGGGTGGCGCCGGCAAGCATCGTCTCCAGCAGCCACGCGCCGGCCTGGCCAAGCGGACGCTTGCGCGACCACACTGCATCGACCGGCACATGGCGCGGCCATCCGCGGGCGTGCACCTCGTGCAGCCGATCCGCCGCGAAGTGGTCGACCAGCCAGCGCGGCAGTTCCGTCCACCCAAAACCCAGCACGGCCATTTCCAGCAGCATCAGGTAGCTTGGCGCAGACCAGCGGCGCAGGCTGCGCACGGGCACTGCGTCGGTGCGCGGGCCTGTTGGGTCGACGAAGGTGTTCAGCCGTAGCTCGCGCGCCTCGCGCAGGATCGCGTGCGGCACTTCTTCGTCGCCGTATCGGGCGAGTGGGTGCCGCAGGCCGACGAACAGCCCGATCTCTGATTGCTCTGCGATAGTCGCCGACCCGATATCGGCCGGATATGCCGCCTGCGCGGCTACCAAGCCGAACTGTGCGCGGCCCAGCTGGATGATGTCGACCACGTCTTCGTGTTCAGCGATCAGGCATTCGAGTTCGAGGTCGGGGTAGCGCTGCTCGAGCGTGGCGAGCGTTTGCTCGTAACGGTCGGACTGATACGTGTCTGATACGACGAGCGTCAGACGCGCTTCCAGGCCGCCGGCCATCTGTGCGGCAAGGCGGTCCATCTGTTCGCTGGCGTCGAGCACGCGACGCACCTGCGTGAACATGGCGCGTCCCGCGTCCGTTAGCGTTGGTTGCCGCGTGCTCCGGTCGAACAGCGTCAGACCCAGGTCGATTTCAAGATTGGCGATCGCCTCGCTGATCGTGGATTGCCGTTTGCCCAGCTTGCGGGCTGCGGCGGAAAACGAACCGAGCGTGGCCGCTTCGGCAAAGGCGAGCAAGGCTTCGGGCGAGTGGCGCATTGCGCGCTCCGGACAGGGGTGTATCGCTCAATATATCGGAAAAACCGATAGTGGAAAACTGGATAAAGCGGCTATCACCGATGAAAATGGCCCCTGTCAATTGGAGGTAATCGCAATGCAAGCCACATACAAAACGCCAGTCGAGCGCCTCGCACATGCGCTGACGTTTGAACTGGTTGCCATGCTCATCTGTGCGCCCCTGTTTAGTTGGTTGATGGATTTGCCATTGGCGGAGATGGGGGTCATGACGCTCATGTTTGCCGCGGTGGCGATGGTATGGAACATGGTGTTCAACGCCATCTTCGAGCGCGTGGAGCGTCGCTACAGGCTCTCGCGTACCGTGGTCCTGCGGGTGGTGCACGCCTGTCTGTTCGAGGGCGGGTTGGTCTTGATGCTGGTGCCGCTGGCCGCCTGGTGGCTCGACGTGGGTCTGTGGGAAGCGTTCGTGCTCGACATCGGCATCATGCTGCTGTTCCTGCCGTACACGTTCTTCTTCAACCTCGGATACGACCATCTGCGCGCACGCTGGATGTCGCGCCGTGCGCTGGCCTGAAGCAAAGATGGGCCTAGGGCAAAAGGGGCAGTGCGGGAGGTGGCGCGCTTCCTATAATGAAGTCCCTTTCGAACGGGCGCAGCGGTCGCAAGCCGCTGCGCCCGTATTGCCTTCATGCCGCATCTTTCTGTCACCTCATCCCATGCCTCGGCAACCGTGCTGCGCCAATGCTATGTGGCGGCCTGCGCGGGCGATGCGGTGGGCGTGATGAACGTACTGCGCGACGCGTGCGGCGCTGACCATGCCGCGGCCATGATCCGGTGGCGAGTCGATGGAAGGTGGCACTGGGTGGCATCGCGCGGCGCACGCGCGGCGGACATGCTGCTGCATGCGGTACGCGATGATGGCGTCGACGCCTGGCCCATGGCCGACGCCGAAGTGCGCGGCGCGGTGTGGCTCGATTACCGCAGGGCAGGCGTGCCGCAACCCTTGCAGCATGGTGCGATGCCGCAAGCGCTGCTGCCGCACTTTGCGCAAGCGCTGCCGTTGTGCTGGCAGCGCGTTGCGGCGCGCGCGGGCATCTCGCCTGCGCAGCCGGTCAGCCTGTGGTTGACCGATGCGTTCCACCTGACGCGCCGCGAAGCCGATGTGGCGGATCTGCTCGCAAGGGGCTCCGACCCAGCCTGTATTGCCCGCACGCTGGGCATTTCACTCGACACGGTGCGCACGCACCTCAAGCACGTCTATCGCAAGACCAACACGCACAGCCAGTGTGATGTGGTGCGACTGATGCTGGCGATGTCAGCGCGTCGGTAGGCGCAGTCACGTCTGCATCATCAGGCGGCGCTCATCTTTGGTGGTGCCACGGCTGGGGTGCCGTCCTGGAAAAGGGTTTTCAGCTGCGCCCGCAACTCGGGCGAATCGGTGTGCTTATGTACCGAAACGGCATGCTGCACAGCCGCCTCCAGCAGTTCGGCATCGCTGTCGGCGCTGATGGCGACCGAGCAGTTGGTCTCGCTGGGGAAGGCGCGACAATCGATGTAGCGGCGGCCCATGTTGGTGCTCCTGAAATAACGACGGCGCGACGCGACGAGGGTTCGGTCGCGCGTATCTCCGTTATAGGTTTGCCGCAGCGGCGCGTCATCACCTGCATGGGGTACGTGCTGCCTTCCCGGGCCGTCCGTCAGCCGACCACGTTTGCCCCCCGCTCCTTCAGCAACGCGCGCAGCACTGAGCGATGGCAATGGGCTTCATCTTCGCAATAGCAACCGATCGACAGGTGGGTCTGGTGCGATAGCGCGGCCAGCATGTCTAGCAGGCGTGCGGCATCGCCGTCGCGCATTTCGGTGCGGAAGTGGCGCACGAAGGTTTGCCAGGCTTTTTCGTCGTGCCCGGACTGCGCGGCCTGCGCTTGCTTGACGAGTTCGGGCGTGGGCGAGAGCAGCGGCATCCACACATCGTAGAAATCGCGGCTGGCGAATTCTTCCTTGGGCACGCCGCGCGGCGGGCGCCGCACGGTGCCGATGCGCAAGCCTTCACCGGGGTGACGCGGCTCGCCGAGCCGGACGATGCGTAGTGCCATGAATGCCTCCGTGCGGATGCCGCGTGCTGCTAGTTGTGCTCGGGCGTTACGCGTTACGAACCCTGCCGGTTCTGCACCGTCGGGAAGAAGACATCCTTCCACGATGCCGGCTTGTTCTTGAGCGTGCCCACGCGCTGCATGAACTCAGCATAGTGTGCGACGCCCACCGGCGTGGTCGTGAAGCGCGAATCCGGGTCGTCCAGGATCTTCTTCACTTCTTCGGGTGAACTCTTCACCTTCGATTGCGCAATGTAGATCTGCGCAGCTTTGGTCTTGTCCTTGGCGATGAGTGCGTTGGCCTCATCCAGCGCGGCCACGAATGCCGCCGACAGCTTCGGGTTGGCCTCGTAGAACTTCTTGCTGGTGTAGGTCATGTCCAGCGTGATGTTGCCCAGCACGTCGACCGTGTTGAACACGCGGTGCAGGCCGGGTGCAGCGGCCTCGGTGTACGAGAACGGCGGCGAGGCCATGTGGCTGTTGATCTGGCTGCCGCCGGCCAGCATGACGGCAGTGGCGTCGGGGTGCGGCAGCGGCACGGTGATCGGATCGAGCTTGTTGAACTGCTTGTCGCCGAAGGTCTTGGCGGCTGCCATTTGCAGCACCACGGCAGGCAGCGAGGTCTTGATGCCGGGCACGGCAATGCGGTCCTTGTCGGAGAAATCCGCCAGTGTCTTCACGTTCGGGTTGCGCGTCATCAGATACATCGACGACGAGCTGAGCGACGACAGCCCGCGCACTTCCATCGCGCTGCCGCGGGTCTTGTCCCATAGCGTGAGGAAGCCCGGCACGCCCAGCGAGGCGATGTCGAGCGCGCCCGAGAGCATGGCGTCGTTGATGACGTTGCCGCCATCGAGAATGCGGTAGTTGACTTTCACCTCGCCCAGGCCAGCGGCCTTGGCCTGCTTCTCAAGCAGGTGCTCGCTGGCCATCACCATGATAGGCAGGTAGAGGATGCCGTAGCCGTGGGAGATGCGCACTTCGCTGGCTTCTGCGTGGGCTGCGTTGATGGCGCCGCCGAGGAGCGATGCAGCTAGGGTGGCGGCCATTGTCAGGCGGAGGACGTTACGTCGGGTTTGCTGCATGGCTTGTCTCCTTGTCGTTGTTTGTATGGTTGTGTGTGGGTGGTGCAATTCGTGTTTCGTCCGCTGTCGGGGCCGACTTCCTCCCGCCACACAGATTCAAGGCGCCCTCTAGCGCAGGGTACGGCCACACCATCCGGGCGCGAGTGTGGGCGGCAATGCTCAGTTCTGCATGCCCCAGCGCTTGATGGTGCGTGCTTCCAGGGTGCGGAACACCAGGTTCTCCACCAGCAGGCCGATGATGATCACCGTCAGCAGGCCGGCAAACACCTCCGGGATCTGCAACTGGTTCTTGTTTTCGTAGATGTACCAGCCCAGACCGCCTTGGCCGGAACTCACGCCAAACACGAGTTCCGAAGCAATCAACGTACGCCACGCAAATGCCCAGCCGATCTTCAGGCCCGTGAGGATGGATGGGAACGCCGCCGGGATCAGGATCTTCGTCAGATACCCCATGCCGGAGAGCCCATAGTTGCGGCCCACCATGCGCAGCGTGTTCGATACCGACAGGAAGCCCGCATGCGTGTTGAGCGACACCGCCCACACCACCGAGTGCACGATCACGAAGATCAGGCTGCCGTTGCCCAGGCCAAACCACACCAGCGCGATTGGCAGCAGGGCGATGGCCGGCAGCGGGTTGAACATGGCGGTGAGCGTTTCCAGAAAGTCCTGCCCCAGCCGGTTGCTGATGCCCAATACCACCAGCGCGCACGACAGCGCCAGGCCCAACGCATAACCCGCCAGCAGCGTCTGCATCGACGTGCCGATGCGAGCAAACAGCGTGCCGCTTGCCAGCCCTGCCCACAGCGCCTGGACGGTGTCGGAGAAGGTCGGCATCAAGAGCGGGTTGTCGAGCCAGCGTGCACCGCCTTCCCACACGAGCGCCAGAACGATGAGGATGACCAGCTTGCGCAGCCACGCCTGCTCGTACAAACGTTCGGCAATGGAGAGCGGTTTTTCCACCACGCCGATGCGCTCGAATGCCACGGGGGTGCTGTAGACCGGTGCGCGATTGCTGATGTCGGTGGTGGCCGGAATGGAAAGGGTTTCAGTCTGCATGGGTTTCCTCTACCGCGCGGGCGAACAGCATGTCGTGGATCTCGGCTTCGAGGGCCTTGAAGCGTTGGGGGTCGCTGCTCTCATCCGTGCCACGTGCGAGGCTCGGCAGTTCAGCGCGCACCTGGCCCGGATGCGGCGAGAGGATCAGGATGCGGCTGCCGCAGCGGATCGCCTCCGGAATCGAGTGCGTGACGAACAGCACCGTGAAGCGCGTTTCGTCCCACAACTGCAGCAGTTCGTCCTGCATCTTGCGGCGCGTGAGCGCGTCGAGCGCGGCGAAGGGCTCGTCCATCAGCAGCACGTCGGGTTCCATGGCCATGCCGCGTGCGATCGCCACGCGCTGCTTCATCCCGCCCGAGAGCATGTGAGGGTGGTGGTCGGCAAACTTGGTGAGGTTGACCTTGTTGATGTAGTGCAGGGCGCGCTCCTCGGCTTCGCGGGCGCCCAGCTTGCCTGTGGAGAGCAGCGGGAACAGCACGTTCTCTTTCACGGTCTTCCATGGCAGGAGCTGGTCGAACTCCTGGAACACCATCATGCGATCCGGCCCCGGCTTGGTTACGGGCTGGCCCTTCAGGCGGATCTCGCCCTCGGTGGGTGTAAGGTAGCCGCCGATGGCCTTGAGCAACGTCGATTTACCGCAGCCCGACGGCCCGAGCAGGATGTAGCGCTCGCCGGGATAGACCTGGAAGTCGACGCGGTAGGTGGCCGTCACCAGATGCTGGCGCGTTTTGTACTGCAGCGTCACGCCGCGTACGTCCAGCAACGGCGGGGAGGTCGCCTGCATGGTGTTGTCTCCTGTGTGTGTTTTGTAGGTATGAATGTATGGAGGCGAGGGCGCTATCGGATATCAACGTGATACCGGAAGTGCGCCGCCGCGCCGCGCGAGCGCCGCCATTCGAGCGGCACGCGGTCGTAACCGCGCGCGATGCGTTCAATGACCATCACCGGGTCTCCCGGCTTGATGCGCAGCAGGCGCGCGTAGGTGGCGTTGACGGCCTCGGCCGTGAGCGTTTCTTCGGCACTGGCGATGATCTGTCCGCAGTGCGTTTCGTACAGCGGATACAGCAGGTCACCAAACGCGTCCAGCTCCAGTGTGGCGAGCGGCGAAAAGCGGTCGTACGGTAACCAGATTTCTTCTGCCAGCATTGGCGCGCCATCCAGCAGGCGCAGCCGGGTCAGGCGAATGACCGGCGAGCCTGTTTCAATCTGCAGGCCAGCAGCCGGTGCAGACGGTGCGTCGAGCACGTCGCGTTTGAGGATGCGGCTCTCGGGAATGCGTCGCTCGCCACTTTCGCTCTGGAAGCGGAAGAACCGGAACAACGAGCTGGCAAAGCTGGCACGCCGCACAAAGGTGCCACGGCCCTGGAAGCGTTCGAGCAGCCCTTCGGCCACCAGCACGTCTACGGCTTTGCGGACTGTGCCGACCGCCACGTTGTACATCTTGGCAAGCTCGGCTTCGGTCGGGATGGCGTCACCCGGGCGCCAGTGCTGCTGGGCGATCTGCGCGGCCAGATCGTCGCGCAATTGCTGATAGCGGGGCAGGCGGAGGTCGGCGGGCATGGTGTGGTGAATGGGTCAACTACTCATCTATATGACTCCGCATTGTAGGGAGCTTGCCTCCCCTGGGCATTACAGGAAAACCCGCAGGCCCCGGTCAAAACTGACACGGGGCCTGCGGGCTTTTACGATAAGTACGACGGATCAGCGGCTGACGCGGGCGGAAGCCGGGAGCGGTTCAGCCGGTTGTGCCTTGGGACGGCGCAGCAGCCGCAGCGCATACCAGGCCAGCACCAGGGCACCGGCGGCGAACACGATGTCACCCGGCACACGCAGCCAGACCAGCGTTTCCATCACCTTGGAGTGGACCACCTCCGGCGAGCGGGCGTACCACATGCCCTTGGTGACACTGGCCCAGGCCTGGTAGATGCCGGCCGGCAGCAGCGACATGAACACCATCATCGCCAGGCCGATGTTCAGCCCCCAGAACGCGGGCTTGAGCAGGCGATCGGCATGCAGGCTGCGCGCATACAGGCCGCGCAGGCAGAACAGCATCAGGCCGATACCGAGCATGCCGTACACCCCGAACAGCGCGGCGTGCCCGTGGGCGGCTGTCATGTTCAGGCCCTGCACGTAGTACAGCGAAGCCGGCGGGTTGATGGCGAAGCCGAGCAGGCCGGCGCCGACGGTATTCCAGAAGCCCACGGCCACGAAGCACAGCACGGGCCACTTGTACGCATTGAGCCACGGCGTGCCTTGCGTGCGGCGATAGTTCTGCAGCGCTTCGAGCCCGATCAGCGTGAGCGGCACCACTTCCAACGCCGAGAACACCGCACCCACCGAGATGATTGAGGTTGGTGTCCCCGTGAAGTACAGGTGGTGCAGCGTGCCAAGAATGCCGCCGAACAGGAACACGATCGTCTCGGCCACGATGGCGCGATTGGCGCTGCTGGCGCGAATCAGGCCCAGGCGCGTGAAGATGAGCGCGATGACGGCGGTGGCGAACACTTCAAAGAAGCCCTCGACCCACAGGTGGACGAGCCACCAGCGCCAGTACTCGATCATCGAATAGTGCGTGTGTTGGCCCCACACCAGCGAGGTCGAATAGAACCCGCCGATGCACGTGGCCGACAGGAACACCATGGCGATCAGCCCGCGCGATTCCGACGGCGTCTTCAGTGCCGGCCACAGTGCGCGGCCCAGCAGCACGACCCAGAACAGCAAGCCGACGAACAGCAGCAGCTGCCACACGCGGCCCATGCTGGTGTACTCCAGCCCCTGATTGCCGATCCAGAAGCCGAAGTCTGCACCGCGATGCTGCAGCGTGCCGAGCCAGCCGGTGGCGATGGAGCCCACCACGATAAAGATCAACGCCCAGAACAGCAGGTCAACGCCCAGCTTCTGAAACTTCGGTTCACGCCCCGACAGCAGCGGCGCAATGTACAGGCCCGTGGCCAGCCACGCCGTGGCAATCCACAGCACGCCCAATTGCGTGTGCACGGTGCGGCTGATCACATACGGCAGCACCTGCGCCAGCGGAATCCCGAAGAACGATTCACCTTCCACCGCATAGTGCGCGGTGATGGCACCCATGCCGATTTGCACCAGCATCAGCCCGATCACGGCAAAGAAGTACTTGCGCGTGGCCTTCATCGATGGCGTGGCGACCGCGTTGAGGAACGGATCGGCCGGCAGCGGCGCAGCCTCTTCTTCGTGCTTGCTGCTGCCTTGCAGCCACAGCATGGCGGCAATACCGCCCAGCAGCAGCACGATACTGACCATTGACCACACGGCGGCACCGCCGGTCATGGTGTTGCCCACGAGCGGCTCATGCGGCCAGTTGCTCGTGTACGAGATGTCGGTCTCGCCCGGGCGGTCGGCAGCGGCGGCCCATGACGTCCAGAAGAAGAACGCCGCCAGGGCTTCGCGATCGGCCGGCTCGGGCAGCACGCCGGTGGCCATGGCGTATTGATCTCGCAACGTTGCCAGTGAAGGATCGGTGCCGAACAGCGCCTCGAAATGCTGGGCCACACCGCGGATGGCCTCCGCGCGCTCGCGCGACACGGTCAGGATGTCGTGATCTGCGTCGTACGTATTGCGGCGCATTTCCTCCTTCACGCTGGCATCGACGGCGGCTTGCTGCACGGTCGTCAGCGGTCCATCGGTATCGAACTGCTGATGCGCGCGGATGGCTTGCAGCGCTGTGGCTTCGCGGTGCAGCCAATCGGCAGACCAGTCAGGCGCAACGTAGCTGCCGTGGCCCCAGACGGTGCCAAGTTGCTGGCCACCGGCCGCCAGCCAGGCTTCCTGGCCGCGCTGGATCTGCTCGCCGGTAAAGAGCACGTCGCCCACAGAGGTGACAACGGCATGCGGAATCGGCGGCGCTGCCAGATAGATCTGCCGCCCCAGATAGCCCAATGCCCCGAACGACAGAATGAAGATCAGGCCGAGCCACCGCCACAGCCTCTGATTGTTTTTCATGACAAGGTTCCTTGCAGGATGCAGTCGGAAATTCAGGCGCCACCACCGCAGCCGCCACAGCAGTGGCCGGCGCTGGCGGCAGACGCCACCTTGGTGATGGCAACGCGCCACGTGCCGGGGCCGCGCTCAAGGTAGTCCCAGGAAAACTGCCCTGGGCGCTCGACTTGAAACTGCGACTGCAGCGGGCGTGGATCGTGATCGTTGATCAGCTCCAGGCTCTGGCCGATACCGAGTTCCCCAAAGGCGGAGAAGATCAGCGGATGGCGCTCGCGCGGCGCCAGCACGCGGAGGTCGAGCTGGATGGTGGAGGTGGACTGAGTCATGGGATTCCCTCTGTGGGTGTTGCATCAAAAAGATGCATTAAGGATGCAACTATATTAATGAGGAGAATCTCCGCCGTTATTGATGTATATCAGATGCTTGTTTTGTGGGCATCTTGATGTGGCGAATCACGCCACGACTGGGCTTGCCCGCCATGCGGCGGGGCGGATGTGCTGGTCGGGGCCGGTTTTCGTTTGCGCTGTATCAAAGCCCTACTGGCTGCCGGGGCCTAACGTGGAGCGGACGACACCAGACCGATATACGGGGGAAAAAATGAGCCGTCTTCACACCGTCCGCAGCCTGATGCGCGCGGGCTTGATTTCTGTGGTGCTGGGCGCAGTGCTTGCGGGCACTGCGGCCCGCGCCGCCAGCGCCAAGTTGCCGGGCGACTTTGGCCCGCCACGTGGCGAGCCGATCCACGCCGTCCTTACGAGTCCGCCGCTTGTGCCGCCACCAGTCCACCGGAACTATCCGGCCAAGGTCATCGTGGAACTGGAAGTGGTCGAGAAGGAAATGCAGATCTCCGAAGGGGTCAGCTACACCTTCTGGACGTTCGGGGGCACCGTTCCCGGCAGCTTCATCCGCGTGCGGCAGGGCGACACGGTGGAGTTCCACCTCAAGAACCACCCGGGCAGCAAGATGCCGCACAACATCGACCTGCACGGCGTGACAGGGCCGGGCGGTGGTGCAGCGTCGAGCTTTACCGCACCGGGCCATGAATCACAGTTCACCTTCAAGGCGCTCAACGAGGGCATCTACGTTTATCACTGCGCCACCGCGCCCGTGGGCATGCATATCGCCAACGGCATGTACGGCCTGATCCTGGTCGAACCGCCCGAGGGCTTGCCCAAGGTTGATCACGAGTACTACGTCATGCAGGGCGACTTCTATACCGCCGGCAAGTACCGCGAGAAGGGCCTACAGCCGTTCGACATGGAAAAGGCCATCGACGAGCGCCCGAGCTACGTGCTGTTCAACGGTGCGGAAGGCGCGCTCACTGGTGACAAGGCGTTGCACGCCAAGGTGGGTGAAACGGTACGCATCTTCGTTGGCAACGGCGGGCCCAATTTGGTCTCCAGCTTCCACGTGATCGGTGCCATCTTTGACCAGGTGCGCTACGAGGGCGGCACCAACGTGCAGAAGAACGTGCAGACCACGTTGATCCCGGCGGGCGGCGCGGCGGTTGTGAAGTTCACCGCGCGCGTGCCGGGAAGCTATGTGCTGGTTGACCACTCGATCTTCCGTGCCTTCAACAAGGGCGCCATGGCCATCCTCAAGGTGGATGGCCCAGAGAACAAGCTCGTCTATTCCGGCAAGGAGCTGGATTCCGTGTACCTGGGCGATCGTGCCGCACCCAACATGAGCGCCGTCACCAGGGCGACCCAGGCGTCGGAGAGCGGCACGCTGACGGTCCAGGATCAGGTGCAGGCAGGGCGCGCGCTGTTTGCGGGCACGTGCTCGGTGTGCCATCAGGGCAACGGCGCCGGGTTGCCGGGCGTGTTCCCGCCACTGGCCAAGTCGGATTTCCTGGCAGCAGACCCGAAGCGTGCGATGAATATCGTGCTGCATGGCCTGAACGGCAAGATCAAGGTCAACGGTCAGGAGTACGACTCCGTCATGCCGCCGATGACGCAGCTCAATGATGACGAGGTCGCCAACATCCTGACCTACGTGCTCAACAGCTGGGACAACCCTGGCGGCCGCGTGAGCGCAGACGACGTGAAGAAGGTGCGTGCCCAGCCGGCACCCGCCAAGGCCGTGGCCGAACATTAAGCGGATCTGCACGACCATGGCCCGCCTGACCTTGCACATTGCTGCCATGTTGATGGCGCTGGCCGGTGCCGCCGCACACGGTGCCGCCTATGTGCAGTTGCCCGGCGGTGATTTCGACAGCGTGCTGCCGCAGAACGCACCGGGGCTGCCGCAGCGGGTGCGCATCGAGCCATTTGAGTTGCGCGCCACGCCCGTCACCATCGGCGAATTCCAGGCCTTCGTGCAACGTCATGAGGCTTGGCAGCGTGGCCGTGTGCCGCAAGTCTTTGCCGGCAAGGCCTACCTTGCCGACTGGGCCGACGCGACACACGCCGATGCGCAGGCATCGCCGCAAGCGCCGGTGACCGGCGTGAGCTGGTTTGCCGCGCGCGCCTATTGCGAAAGCGAAGGCGCGCGGTTGCCGACGTGGCTGGAATGGGAGTTTGCCGCCGCGGCCGACGCCACCCGTGCTGACGCCCGGAACGACCCGCAATGGGCCCAACGCATTCTCGGCTGGTACGAGCGACCCGCCACGCGTGTGTTGCCACCCGTTGGCGGCCCAGCGGATGTCCATGGCGTACGCGATCTGCACGGCCTGATCTGGGAGTGGGTCGACGATTTCAATGCACTGTTCATTGCCGGAGACAGCCGCACCCAGGGCGACCCCGACAAGCAGAAGTTCTGCGGCGCCGGTGCCATCAGCATCGTGCGTCGCGACAGCTACGCCGTGCTGATGCGCGTGGCGTTGCTGTCTTCACTTGAAGGCGCAGATGCCACAGGCAGCCTCGGCTTTCGCTGCGCCCGATCCCTCAATGGAGATCATCCATGATGTTCACGACTTTCATCCGACGCGCCTTCGCGGCGCTCCTGCTGGCCGGCGCGACGGCCAGTGCCCTTGCTGCGGGGCCGCTCGCCCCGGGCTCGCTGTATCAATCCGATGTGGTGCTGACTGACCAGAACGGCCGCGTCTTTCACCTGGCCGACCTGCGCGGCGAGCCGGTGCTCGTGAGCATGTTCTATTCGTCGTGCCAGATGGTCTGTCCCATGATCTTCGAGACCATTCGCGCGACCCTGGCCAAGGGAGGCACGCCCGCGCACGATGGCGTGCGTGTCCTGATGGTGACGGTCGACCCTGACCGCGACACCGTTGCAGCGCTCAAGAAAACTGCCGCCGCGCACAATGCGGATGCGCACTGGCAGCTTGCCCGTGCCAACGCCAGCGGCACGCGCGAGGTGGCGGCATTGCTGGGCGTGCAATACCGTCGTCTGGCCGATGGCGATTTCAACCATTCGAGCACGATCCTGCTGCTGGATGCGGAAGGGCGCATCAATGCGCGCACCAATACGCTGGGCGCCGTGGACCCAAAGCTGGTGGGTGCCATGCGCAAGCTGGTGGCGGCGCAGCCGCACTGAGCGTGCGGCACCGTATGCCTAGGCCCTGGTGTAGGCGGCCACCGTCTGCGTCTGCACGCCGAGGCCGTCGATGCCCAGGCACATGATGTCGCCTGCGCGTAGATAGCGCGGTGGCTTGGCGCCCATGCCCACGCCGGGCGGTGTGCCGGTGCAGATCAGATCGCCCGGGTGCAGTGTCATGAAGCGGCTGACGTAGCTCACCAGATGCGCTACGCCAAACACCATGGTCGCTGTGTTGCCCCGCTGCGCGCGTTCGCCATTGACGTCGAGCCACAGGCCAAGCGATTGCGGGTCGGGCACTTCGTCACGTGTGACCAACCATGGGCCGACGGGGCAGAAGGTGTCGCAGCCCTTACCCTTGTCCCACGTGCCACCGCGCTCAAGCTGGAACTCGCGCTCGGACACATCGTTCACCACGCAATAGCCTGCCACGTGCGAGAGCGCTTCTTCGCGTGAAACATCGCTCGCGGTCTTGCCAATCACTACACCGAGTTCAACTTCCCAGTCGGTCTTTACCGACCCGCGCGGCAGCATGACTGCATCGTTGGGGCCGTTCAATGCGCTGTTGGCCTTGAGAAAGATGATGGGTTCTGCTGGGGGCGGCAAGCCGGCCTCGGCTGCGTGGTCGGCATAGTTCAGGCCGATCGCGATGATCTTGCCGATGCCGCTCCATGGCACGCCAAAGCGGGCATCCGGTATCACCGGCAAGGCGTGCATATCGAGCCCCGCGAGTTGCGCGAGGGCGGCTTCGGACAACTGCTGCGGCCCCAGGTCGCTGACCACGCCTGACAGGTCGCGTACGCGGCCTTGCGGGTCGATCAGGCCTGGACGTTCTGCGCCGGGTGCACCCACGCGTACGAGTTTCATTGCGCTCCTTTCTTGGGGGCTTCCTTGGTGGATCGGACGGGGTGGCCGGCCTCGGCCAGGCTGTGGGCCACGACGCTCAGCACTTCCTTGGCGGTGTTTTCCGAGTGGTGGCGCAGCACGTGTGCCAGGCGCGGGCGCCCGGGCTCGCGAAGGGCGGCCATGATGGCTTCGTGTTCTTCGTGCGATTCCTGCCAGCGCAGCATGTCGGCGTTGGCCGCGCCGCGCGCGCGGTGCACTTTGCTCATCAACGCGGCATAAATGCCAGCCAGTACGGGGTTGGCCGTGCCGTCGATGATGAGTTGGTGAATTTCTTGGTTGATGCGGAAGTACTCGGTGCGCCGGCCCGCCGCGTGCGCGTCGAGCATCGCCTGGTGCTTGCGCTCCAGGCGCGCCAAGGCCACCTCGGACAGACGGGCCGCTGCCAGCTCCCCAGCCGTGAATTCCAGCCCATGCAGCGTTTCGAAGGTCGCGCGCAGTTCATCCAGGTCGAGCGGCGCCACGCGGTAGCCGATGTACTGCCGATGCAGCACCAGACCCTCGGCCACCAGCACCTTGAGCGCTTCACGCAGCGGCGTCTTGGAGACATCGAACATTTCACAGAACGCACGCTCGTCGATTCGGGCGCCGGGTGGCAATTCGCCTTCTTCGATGAGGGTGCGCAGGCGCGAGGCAATCTCGGCTGACATGCCGAGCGTGCGCAGGCGGGGGGATTGGGGCAGCGGTTGGGTCACAGACGTCACCAGAATGGGGAAGATGCACCACAAGAGGCTATCACACACCGACATTGTGCTTTTGTGGTTCAATAAAATCAATAACTTACAGAAGTTGTAATTACAGATTACGTATCCTATACTCGGCCTCGTTGCGCAACACAAACCCATCAAATCGACTCAAGAGGTCGTTTCGGCGGGCGAAGCTGGCGCGGATCGGCGTCAAGACCGGCCCCCCCCAACGCCCCGCTTTTCGAAACGACTTTCGGAGCTACCAGGAGACACGCGTAATGGAAACCGCAAGCCAGGCCCCGGCCATGGCGCTAACAGAGACGAAGAGCTCTGTGCGCTGGAAGATTTTCTTGATGATGTTGATGCTGATTTCGATCAACTACGTCGACCGCGCATCGTTGTCGGTCGCGATGCCGTTGATCGCGAAGGAATTCAACATCGGCCCCGCGGTGCAAGGCTTACTGCTGAGTTCGTTCTTTCTGACGTACGCGCTCATGCAGATCCCCGGCGGCATGCTGGCGGACCGGTTCGGTCCGCGTGTGGTGATTGCCGGTGCCACGCTGGGCTGGGGCTTCTTCCAATCCATCGCGGCCCTGTGTACCGGTTGGATGCCGCTGTTGATCACGCGTCTTGGCCTGGGTGCGGCCGAGGCGCCCATCTATCCCGCCGGCGGCAAGCTCAACGCCATCTGGATGACGCAGAACGAACGCGGCCGCGGTGCCACGCTGCTCGACGGCGGCGCGCCGCTGGGCGCGGCACTGGGCGCGCTCATCATCGCGGGGCTGATTGCCGAATTCGGATCGTGGCGCACGTCGTTCGTGGTGGCCGGTATCGGCACGATGGTGGCGGGCCTCTTCTCGTGGTGGTACATCCGCAACCACCCGCGCGAGCATCCGTCCGTCAATGAAGCTGAGGCTTCCTACATTGAAGAGGCGCACGCCGCCGACCAGGCTGCCGAGCCCGCCGCCGTGAGCGGCAACGTACTGGACTTCTTCAAGTACCGCTCTGTGTGGGGCATGTTCTTCGGTTGGATGTGCTTCAACGCATTGTTCTACGGGCTGCTGACCTGGATGCCGACATATCTGTCGAAGGTGCATGGGCTGGACATCAAGGAGATGGGCGGTGCCGTGTTCACCATGTTCTTCTCCGGTTTCGTGGGCGAGATGGTGGGTGGATGGATTGCGGACAAGTGGATGGCCACCGGGGCATCGCGAGCCAGGGTGCTGCGCACGCTGTTCGGCATTGCTTCGGTCCTGGCCACGATCGCCATCTACACGGTGGCGCGCTTCAAGGACCCGGTGGTTGTGGTGGCACTGTTGTCGACCACGCTGTTCTTCCTGCGCTGGTGCGGCCTGTTCTGGTGCATTCCGTCGATCCTGGGTACGCGCAAGCGTGTGGGCTTCCTGGGCGGCACGATGAATCTGGGCGGCAACTTCGCCGGGGTCGGCATGCCGATCATCGTCGGCTTGATCGTGCAGGCGACCGGTTCGTACGACATGGCGCTGATGCTGTTTGCTGTTGCCGGTGCGGGCCTCTTCATCTGCTCGACGCTGCTGATCGACTACAGCAAGAAGCTGCCGGTCTGAAGCGCGATGAATCAACCTAAGCCGACGCCCTTTGCATTGCGGTGCGGCGCTTGCTTCTGACTTCCGACGACAAGCTGTAACCGTACTCATCAACATAACAAGCAGCCCCGACGCCAACTGTTCCGTGCGTCGGGGCGTGCAAAACCACGAAGAAGACTCCCATGACCAAACGTATCAAGCTCGGCATGCTCACGCCATCGTCCAACACGGCACTGGAACCCATTACCAGCGCCATGGTGAGCGGCCTGCCTCACGTGAGTGCGCATTTCTCGCGCTTCACGGTGACGGAAATCTCGCTGCGCGACCAGGCGCTGGGGCAGTTCGATCTGGAGAAGATCCTGAACGCCGCCAAGCTGCTGGCCGACGCGCACGTGGACGTGATTGCCTGGAACGGCACGTCGTCCGGCTGGCTCGGCTTTGAAAAGGACGAGGCGCTGTGCCGCCAGATCACGGAAGCCACCGGCATTCCGGCCACCACGTCCGTGCTGGCGCTCAACGAGATTCTGGCCAAAACCGGCGCACGGGATTTCGCCCTCGTGACGCCGTATCTGGAAGACGTGCAGCAGCGCATCGTGCAGAACTACGCGCGCCACGGTTTCAACTGCGTGGCCGAGCGCCATCTGGATCTGCACGTCAATCACAGCTTTGCCGATGTGGCAGAAGACACCATCCGTACCCTGGTGCGAGAGGTGGCGCAGCAAAAGCCGGCGGCCATCACCACGTTCTGCACCAACCTGCGCGCAGCGCATCTGGTGGAAGCACTGGAAGCGGAAACGGGCATCCCCGTGTACGACACCATCTCGACCGTCGTGTGGAAATCGCTGCGGCTGGCGGGTGTCGACACCCGCGAGCTGCGCGGCTGGGGCCGCCTGTTCGCAGACGTTGCTTAACGGAATGAGGGAGCGCTCAGCATGTCCACGGAACTCGACCTGGTGATCCGCAACGCGGATGTGGTCACCGCATCCGACCGCTTTACCTGCGACATCGGGGTGCGCGATGGCCGCATCGCCGTGCTCGGCCACGGCTTGCCGCGCGCCGCGCGCGAGCTGGATGCCAGCGGCCTGCTGGCGCTGCCTGGCGGCGTCGATGGCCATTGCCACCTCGACCAGCCCATGGCAGACGGCATGCGCATGGCCGACGACTTCTTCACCGGCACACGCGCGGCCATCTGCGGCGGCACGACAACGGTGATCCCGTTTGCTGCGCAGGAAAAGGGCGGCTCGCTGAAGGCGGCGGTGGCCGACTACCACCGCCGTGCCGAGGGCCGTGCGGTGGCCGACTATGGCTTCCATCTGATCGTGGCCGACCCCACGCCCGAAGTGCTGAAGCACGAACTGCCGGAGCTGATCCGCCAGGGCTACACCTCGTTCAAGGTCTACATGACGTATGACGATCTGAAGCTGTCCGACCGCGAAATGCTGGACGTGCTGGACGTGGCCAAGCAGAACAACGCGCTGGTGATGGTGCATGCGGAAAACGCCGACTGCATTTCCTGGCTGACCGAGAAGCTGGTGGGCGAAGGCCGCATCTCGCCGCGCTTCCATGGCCTGTCGCGCCCGGCTGCCGTAGAGCGCGAGGCCACGCACCGCGCCATCACCTTTGCCGAACTGGTGGACGTGCCGATCCTGATCGTGCACGTCTCCGGCAAGGAGGCCATCGAGCAGATTCGCTGGGCGCAAAGCCGCGGTTTGCAGATCCTCGCCGAGACGTGTCCGCAGTACCTCTACCTGACCGCCGAAGACATGGGCCTGCACGGTGACGATGGCTACGAAGGTGCCAAGTGCGTCTGCAGCCCGCCACCGCGCGATCCGGAAAACCAGGCGGCGGTATGGCGCGCGCTGGCAGGCGGTGTGTTCAGCGTGTTCTCTTCCGACCACGCCCCGTTCAACTATGACGACGCCGAAGGCAAGAAGCTTGGCGGTCAAGCGCAACCGTTCGACCATATTCCCAATGGCGTGCCGGGCATCGAGACGCGGTTGCCGCTGCTGTTTGACGGCATCGCGCGGGGCAAGCTGTCGCTGCATCAGTTTGTGGAGCTGACGTCGTATCGCCCGGCACGGCTGTACGGCTTGTACCCTCGTAAGGGCACCATTGCCGTGGGTGCCGATGCCGACATCACGCTGTGGGATCCGGAGCGCCGCGTGCGCATTACCAACGATGCGTTGCATCACGCGGTGGACTACACGCCCTACGAGGGCATTGAAGTGACGGGCTGGCCGGTGCATTGCTTCTCGCGCGGCGAGATGCTGGTCGAAAACGGCAAGTATCTCGAACCGGCACCGGGGCGCGGGCGGTTCCTGCCGGCGGGCGCGCCGTCGCTGGTTTGACGTTTCTGCTCCGGTTCAGAGGGTTTCATCGTGCATATTCTGGTCGTCAATCCCAACATCTCCGAGAGCGTGACGGAGTTGATCCATGCGGAGGCGCGTCGCTCCGTTTCACCCGGCACCACGCTCACGATGGAGACGGCGCCATTTGGCGTGGCCTATATCGAAACGCGCTTCGAAGCGCTGGTGGGCGGTTATGCCACCGCGTGCGTCGTCGCCGAACACGATGGTCAGTTCGACGGCGTGATTGTGGCGGCGTTTGGAGACCCGGGCTTGGCCGGCATCAAGGAGCTGTGCAATGTGCCGGTGGTCGGCATGACCGAGGCGGCACTGGCCAGCGCATGCCTGCTCGGCCAGCGCTTTTCCATCATCGCCATTTCGAACCGCATTCAGGCGTGGTACCGCGAATGCGTGGCCGTCAATGGACTGTCGTCGCGGCTGGCGAGCGTGCGCTCCTTGCAGCAGCCGCTGCGCGACATCGGCAGCGTGCAGGAAGACCACGCGGCACGCTTGGAGGAACTCAGCCTGCAGGCGGTGCGTGAAGACGGCGCGGACGTGATCATCGTGGCCGGTGCACCGCTCGCCGGGCTGGCGCGCACACTCAAGGACCGCATTCCCGTGCCGGTCGTGGACGGCGTCTCCAGCGCCATCCGCCATTGCGAGAGCCTGATCGCACTCGCCCCACACGGAGCAGTGGAGGGCAGCTTTGCGCGCCCGCCGCACAAGCCAAACCGCGGGTTGCCTCCCGCGCTGGCTGCCATGCTGGGGTAAGTGGGTTGTCTTGCTGCCGCGAGGGGCAGGCCGGTGCGGCAGAGGCACCCGGCGATGTGGTGAGAGGTACGATGCGCTATCCGCACCTGATCCAACTTCGCACTCGCCATGTCTCTCCGCGCCTTGAGAACGCTCGTTGCCATCGCCCGCCACCGCACGTTTGCGCGTGCCGGCGAGGCCATCGGGCTCACGCAGTCGGCCGTCAGCCTGCAGGTCAAATCGCTGGAGGAGGAGTTCAATGTCCGTCTGTTCGACCGCTCGCGCCGCGAGCCCGCGCTGACAGAGGCGGGCCGTATCGTGCTCGCCCAGGCCGAACAGATCCTCGCGCTGTATGACCGCATTCCCGACGCCCTGAGCGATGAGAAGGCGCTGGTCGGGCGGTTGCGCATCGGCGCCATCCAGACTGCGCTGTCGGGGCCGCTGCCCAATGCGCTGCTGGCGCTGCGGACGGCGCATCCTGGCCTGCGCGTGCACGTGGCTGCCGGCATGTCGGCCGAGCTTGCGCAACGCGTGGCCGATGGCGAACTGGATGCCGCGATCACGTCCCACCCCGTGCGGCCGCATCCGGCCGAACTGGTCTGGTCGACGCTCTACGAAGACCGCTTCTGGCTGCTCGCTCCGGCCCAATATGCCGAGCAGGATGCGCGCGCGCTGCTGACCGAGCTGCCGTTCATCCGCTTTGATGCGCAGGCCTGGGCCGGCCGCATGATCGCCTCGGAACTGCGTCGCCTGGGCGTGCGAGTGCGCGAAGAGATGGTGCTGGACAACAAAGACACGATCGTGCGCATGGTGGCCAGCGGATTGGGTGCCGCCGTGGTGGCGCTCTCCGATTCGGAGCTGACGCAATTGCCTCCCATTGCCCGACTGGCATTTGGCCAACCGCAATTGCACCGCGCTGTGGTGCTGCTTGAACACCAATCACGGGCGGCACAGCGCTTTACCCAGGCATTGGCCGACGCCGTCGTCGCTTCTGCAATGAGAATTTCTCATTGAATGCCGGATAAATAACAATTATTGCTGCTGTGACTGCGTGATAGCTTGGCGGGGTTCCTGATCTTTGCCGAGCCTCCTCATGCTGTCCCGGACGTTTCTGCGCCTCGCATCCACATTGCGCGCACACCGCTGTGCAGGAGCGCAGCCATGACCGCTGCAATCCTGCTCGCTCTTGCCCCCGTTGCCCTTCTGGTCGCGCTCGGCCATTGGCTCAAGCGCTCCGCCTTTATCGCCGAACACTTCTGGCCGCAGGCCGAGCGGCTCTGCTACTACGTTCTGTTGCCGGCGTTGTTCATGCATGGACTGGCCACGGCACACATGCAGTCGCTCCCCGTGCTGCCGCTGGTGCTGACGTTGATTGGCGCGACATTACTGGTGGCTGTCGCGCTGATGCTGGCCCGACCGTGGATGCAAGTGGACGGCGCGGCGTTCACCTCGGTGTTCCAGGGGGCGGTGCGGTTCAACAACTACGTAGGGGTGTCGCTGGCCACGGGCCTGTTCGGTGCCAAGGGAATTGCGCTGGCGGCTGTGTGCAACGCAGCGATTGTGCCGACAGTCAATCTGCTGTGCGTGCTGGTCTTTGCCCGCTATGGATCGGTACGGCTCAGTGGGCGCGCGCTGGTGCGTCAGATCGTGACGAACCCGCCAGTGGTGGCCTGCTCGGCGGGCATCGCCATGCAGGCGCTGGGGTTGCAGATGCCCGTGGCGATCGAGCCGGCGGTGCGTGCGCTCGGGGTGGCGTCCATGCCCCTGGGCCTGCTGTGCGTGGGGGCTGCGCTCAACTTCAGCGGCGTGCGTTCGTGGGCGCAGCCGGTGTTCGTGTCGTCGGTCATCAAGTTCCTGGCCATGCCCGTGCTGACGCTGGCGGTCGGCCACGCGGTTGGCCTGACCGATGCCGCATTGATCGTGGCGCTGCTGTTTCAGGCGCTACCCACGGCATCCTCGTCGTACATCATGGCGCGCCAGTTGGGCGGGGACGCACCGCTCATGGCCGGCATCACCGCCGCGCAGACGGTGATGGCCGCAGCGGCCATGCCGGCCGTGATGACGCTGCTGGCCCTCACGCGCGGATTACCCCAGGGGCTGCTCTCGGCGCTGTGATCCAGAAGCGCTGGCGGCCTCGATGGCCTAGAGGCGCACCACATCCAGCATGGCCTGCACAAACGCCTTCGGTGCTTCCTGCGGAAGGTTGTGTCCGATGCCGCCGCCGATGTTCCGGTGCTGGTACTTGCCCGTGAACTTCTTCGCATAGGCCGACGGCTCCGGGTGCGGTGCGCCGTTGGCATCGCCTTCCATGGTGATGGTGGGCACCGTGATGGCGGGGGCGGTGGCCAGGCGCTGTTCCAGCGCGTCGTACTTCGATTCGCCCTGCGCCAGCCCCAGGCGCCAGCGGTAGTTGTGGATGACGATGTCTACGTGGTCGGAGTTGTCGAACGCCGTAGCGCTGCGGTCGTACGTGGCGTCGTCAAACTTCCACGTGGGCGAAGCGAGCTTCCAGATCAGGCGGTTGAACGCCTTGCAGTTGGCGGCATAGCCTTGCGCGCCGCGCTCCGTCGTGAAATAGAACTGGTACCACCAGGCAAATTCTGCAGCGGGCGGCAGCGGCTTGCGGTTCGCCTCCTGGCTGCCGATCAGGTAGCCGCTGACGGACACCAGCGTCTTGCAGCGTTCCGGCCACAGCGCGGCGATGATGTCCGCAGTGCGAGCCCCCCAGTCGTATCCGCCAAAGTGCGCCTGCTTGATCTTCAGCGCGTCCATGAACGCGATGACGTCGGCGGCCAGCGCGGCCTGCTGGCCGTTGCGGGGCGTGTCTGCCGAGCGGATACGCGTCGTGCCATAGCCACGCAGGTACGGCACCAGCACGCGATAGCCCGCCGCTGCCAGCGCGGGAGCCACCTCTGCATAGCTGTAGATGTCATATGGCCAGCCGTGAAGCAGGATCATCACGGGGCCGTTCTTCGGGCCCAGGTCTGCATAGCCGATATTGAGCACGCCGGCATCGATCTGTTGCAGCGCGCCGAACGGGTCGGTCGGGCCGGCCAGCAGCGTGTTTGCGTTGGAGGGCGGTGCCGGTTGCGCATGCACAAGTTCGGCCAGCCCGAGATCCAGCACGCCAATGCTGGCGATGGTGGTGCCCAGCAGGCGGCGACGGCGAAGGTTGACGGGGTTCGACATGGGGTTCTCTCTTCGGAGTGGACGGGACAGCGGGTTAGTGAACGAGCTTGACCAGCGGCTCACCGGACTGCACGACATAGGTCGCCAATTCCGATGCCTTGCCGCTGCCGACGTTTCTTGCCGAGTGCGCAACGCCCGCCGGAATGAACAGCGAATCCCCGGTGTGTAGCGTCACCGAGGGCTGGCCGTCCAGTCGGTATTCGATCGAGCCTTGCAGGACATGGGCGATTTCCTCGCCAGGGTGGAGATGCGCGGGGGCGAATGCACGCTCATCAAAATCCACGCGCACTTGCAAAGTTTCGTGGCCGGGCACGCTCAGGTCGTGATGGACGAGGTCCGTCCGATGCACGCCGGTGGTTTGCGCAAATGCGCTGTGCGCACCCAGCGCGCCTGCAAGGATGAGCAGGGTGGTGGTCAATCGATTCGGTTGCATGAAGGCTCCAGTGATCAAGGATGGATGACGAGGCGGAGTCTTGCCCACCGCGTTTCCAGCATTGGGCGCCTGCGATGTATCCGGTCGGTTTCACGATGCCGCCGATTTGTATTGCTTTGTAGCAACGGGCATCGACGGACGGGGTTTTGTATGCGTCTGTATCCGGCCGCCGCCCGGGTACATGCCCAGACAAAACGGGCAGCACGTCGCTACGTGCCGGATACGTCAGGCGCCTTAAATGCATTCCGTGGCCACGACGCCGGGCCCAAGCAATGCAAAGCGCCGGCAGGCCGCGCAATCCCAATCCAACTGTTCAAAGGAAACGATCATGACCCGCAATCTCACCAAGACCCTTGCCGTTGTCGCGCTCGCGGTGGCCGCTGCCGGCGCGCAAGCCGCTTCGTCCGTCGGCGCACGTGACCCGTACACCGAAGGCGCCCGCGCCGTGCAAAGCGCGGTGGATGCCTACACGGAGGGCGCGCGTTCGTCCGACGTCTATACGGACGGTGCTCGCACCACCGACCTCTACACCGATGGCGCCCGCAGCGCCAACCCGTACTACGACGGTGCCCGCGCCTGAAGCCGCAATCCCGCAGACACCCCATCCACCGAGAATCCGACCCGATAACAAGGACCCGACATGTTTCATCGCAAAGCCGTCTCGACTGCAGCGTTGGCACTTGGCATAGCCGCCAGTGCGCCCCTCTTTGCCGCTACGGCGGCCGACGCCAAACAACCTTCCGTCGTGATCGTGCACGGCGCCTTTGCCGATGGGTCCGACTGGGCGAAGGTGATTCCGCTGCTGCAGGCCAAAGGCGTGAAGGTGCAGGCCGTGCAGAACGGACTGAACTCGTTGGCCGACGATGTGGCCGCCACGCGCCGCGCGATTGGCAACCAGCCCGGCAAGGTCGTGCTGGTGGGGCATTCGTGGGGCGGTACGGTCATCACAGAAGCCGGAGCGGACAGCAAGGTTGCCGGGCTGGTGTACGTGGCGGCGTTTGCGCCGGATGCCGGCCAGTCGACAGAAGAGGTGGGCACGGACTACGCGCCCGCACCGGGCATCGGCAAGCTGGTGGCCGATGCCAACGGCTATCTCTCACTGCCCGCTGCGGCGCTGGCGAGCGACTTTGCGCAGGACGTGCCCCCTGCCCAGGCGCGCGTGATGGCCGCCACGCAGGGGCCCATCAAGGCGACGGCATTTGGCGAGCGCACCACGGTGGCCGCATGGCAGAGCAAGCCGTCGTGGTTCATCGTGAGCGCGCACGACCGGATGATCCAGCCTGACCTGGAGCGCGCCATGGCCAGGAAGATTGGCGCCAAGGTGACGACGCTGCCGACGAGCCACGTGCCGCAGCAGTCGCGGCCGCAGGATGTGGCAAAGGTGATTCTCGACGCGGTGCACGCGACCGAGGCGCGCGACTGAGGCAGCGTATTGTTTGCGCGTCAGTCCGGGCGTTTGCCCATGGCGCGCAGGAAGGTCTGCTGCGCAGTCAGCAATTCCCGGTAGGTGAGCGCGCGGTAGTCGAGCGCATGGGCGCGCGCCACTTCCGCCACACGCGCCGCCAGCGCCGGATAGTGCCGGTGGCTATACGTCGGGAAGAGGTGATGCGTCAGGTGCCAGTTCAAGCCGCCGAGCCAGTAGCCGATCCACGCCGGTTGCGGTTGCCAGTCGCACGCCGTGTGGAAGGCGTGCTCGTGCCACGTGTGCGGCAACTGGCCCGATTCGGGCGGCAGATAGAACGTCACGTCGGCCCAGTGCGTGCCCAGGATCAGCGCCACCAGCACGCACGAGGCAAGCATTTGCCCCGCGAAGTAACCGAACACCACCCAGCCCCAGCCGAGGCCAAGCTGATGTGCCACCCAGGCCGGCACCGCCACGGCAATGAGCAAGTGCAAGGTCTTGGCGCACAGGAATGTCGCCCAGCCGCGCAAGCCGGGCAACACGCGATCCGTCGTCAGCGGCGTGAGGCCAAGGCGGTCCGACCAGTCGTAGATCCAATTGATGTAGGGCAACGACAGTGCGGCAATCAGCGGCCAGTAGCGATGCTGGTGGCGAAACTGCGGATACCACGGCTGAAACGGCGTCTGCCGCAGGAAGCGGTTTGCAGCGGTATCGAGGTCGTAGTGCTCCACGTTCGCATGCGCGTGGTGATAGTGCACATGGCGCACCGTCCAATAGGCCGGTTCGATGCCGAGCGGGATGGCGCTCACGCGGGTCATGAGGCGGTCCAGCCATGGCCATGGGGAGAGTGCCCGATGCGCGCCGTCGTGCAGCACGTTCATCGCCAGCAGCATCGCGATGAACGGAAAGGCCACATAGGCGAGCACGAAGACCGTCGCGCTCGTGGCCGTCATCATGGCGCCATACAGCAGCGCGGAAACCGCGACGAGGAAGACGCCCTTGGCGATGAGCCGCGCATCGGCAAAGCGATGGTCGCCGTGTGCCTGCAGATGATCGTGCGCGGCACGGCGCAAATCCTCTGCCAGCGACGAGGAACGCGGTGAAGCGTAGCGAAGCTTAGCGAGATCCGGCATGCGGCGACGAAGAGAGGGACGATCCGGCACGCAGCCCGTGCCACAGTCCACAAACAAGGCCCTGCAACCCCAGCGCAACGGCCAACATGTCGGACAACGCATCGCCCGCACCGCATACGCCGATCATCAGCACGGGCAGTGCAAGTGCCAGGAGCGGCCAAAGCCATCGGCCCCAGGTGCGCCCATCCGACAAGCCGCCGAGCGCCAGCGTGAGCAACAGGATGAGCGCGAACCAAACCGCCTGCCAATGCCCGGGCCACATGCCATCGGTGCGCACAGAGTCGATCACCACGCCAAACAGCAGCACACCACCGGTGGCGATCCAGCCGGCGGGCGTGGCGCGCGCATCGCGTTGCAGCTGCGGTGTGCGCAGCCCCAGCCATTGCAGTGCCGGCACCACGTTGGCCCAGAAGGGGTTGTCGCTGTGGGTGGGCGTGTGCACGCCGTAGCGGATCGGCACGTCAGCCAGCGCGCGCTGATACGTGCCGAACAGCTTGTCCCACAGCAGCAGCGTGCCGCCGAAGTTGCGGTCGATGTACTCCGGGTTGCAGCCGTGATGTACGCGGTGGTTGGCGGGTGTGACCATGAAGCGGTCCAGCACGCCAGAGCGGCCGACCAGCCCGCAGTGGTTGTAGAACTGCACCGAGTAATGCAGGCCGGATACCGCCACGAACATCTCCGGCGTGACGCCCAGCAGGGCCAGCGGCACGAAGAACGGCAGCGATGTCAGCGACGACAGCCACGCGTTGCGCACGCCCAGCGACAGGTTGAAATGCTCACCCTCGTGATGCACCGCATGGATCGCCCACAGAACGCCCAGCTTGTGGTGCGTGCGGTGCAGCCAATAGAAGCCGAGATCCCACGCGACAAAGGCGAAGGCCCAGCCCGCAATCGGGTGCCAGCCATCCACCCAATGCAGGCTGGCATGGGCATACAGCCACGTGAAGCCTGCCACTTCCAAGCCACGGCACAGCCACATCAGCACGTGGCCCGAGTTCAGGTTGAGGATGACGTCGCGCCACGGCAGCGGTTGGCCGCGCCACCATTTGAGCGCAGCGAGTTCCAGCAGCACGCAGCCGAGCATCAATGCGAGCGGCAGAGCAAAGGCATTCATGTCGACACCGGTTCGATGGAGAGCGTTGACGCACGCCGCGCCAACCATTGACGGATCGCCACGCCGCACAGCACGCCCACGGCCACACCCGCCGACAGATCGAGTGCGACGTGCCGGCGGGTCTGGATCGTGGCGTACAGGATGCCGAGGCCCCAAGCTGCGGCAAGCACTGTGCGAACCGGCTTGCGCGCGTCGGCCAGCGCCCAGACCGAGAGCAGCGTGAGCGCCCCATGCAGCGAGGGCAGGCAGTTCTGGCTCGAATCCACGGCCATCAGCATGCGCTGCACGCTGGCCGGCAGCGACGCGTCAGCCAGCGGCGGGTAGTGCAGCGTGGTCGGCCACAGCAGAAACACCGCACCGCTCACCAGCGCGCTCATCTGCATGGCGCGTTCCAGCCAGGGCAGGCGTGACATATCGGCCAGCAGATACGCCAACGGAATCAGCGCGAAAAACGACACATACAGCCAGATGCCCGACGTGCTGAACGCAATGGCGCGGTCCAACGCGGTTTCCGGCACAACCGTGCCCGCGCCTTGCAGCACACCGCACGCACCATAGACCAGGCCCACCGAACACCAGCCCAGGGCCATATGGCGCAGGCGCGTGGCAAGCGGGCTCATCGTGCCGCCCCCGACGCTGCGAGCCGAACGATGCGGCGGCGCTTGGTGGTGAAATCGGTGGCGATGCGCTCGGGCGTGGCGTGCCATGTCATGCGCGACGTATCGACACCCTGGCAGGCGAACACATCCGCCAGATGCGCCTGGCACGCGCGGACGATGTCGGCGTCGACCGGTTGGATGGATAGCGCCAGCGTGCACGCATCGGTTTGCACCAGGCGGTAATCCGCATACAGCGGCAGCGCCTGTGCCAGTGCCCGTGAACACAGGTCCGCAAACAGCGTGACGGTGCCGCCGCCCAGCGCGGGCAGGACGAGCGTATCGTCGCAGCGGCCTTCGATGCGCTCGATGGCTATCGCCGGATTGCCGCAGGGGCAGGCCCCAAGCGCTGGGTCGCGGCGGATGAGGATGTCATCCAGCCGGTAGCGCACGATGGGCTGCGTGCTGCGTGTGAAATCCGTGATGACGGGGACGAAGCGGCGTTCGTCCAGCCATTGCGGCTCGATGTGCACGTGCGCTTCGTTCAGGTGCAGCGTGCCGTGCGGGCAGGTCGCGCCGAGGAAACCTTCGGTGGCCTGATAGACCTCGCCGACGTTGCCGAAGGCCTGCGCAAGCAGCGCGCGGTCCATCGGCTCCAGGACTTCGGCGCCGGAAAGCACCTGCACGGGTGCGATGTCGAGCCGGCCTGCCAGCCGTTCCATCGCAAGCGCACGCAGCACCTGTGCCGGCCCCACGATGATGGTCGGCTGCAGTGCCTCCAGCGGTGCGCGGTGCGAATCGAACGGGGCAAACAGATCGAAGAACGAGAACGTCAGCCACGGGTTACGCACGGCCGTATACAGATTGCTGTTGGCGCGCAGGAACAGCGCGACGCGCTCGCCGTGCAACAGGCCGCGCGGCAGCAGCTTGGCGAGCAGGATGCCGGCCCACTGCGCCCGCTCGGTGGGGCTGACGACGAATACGCCGCGCCCACCGGTTGTGCCGGACGACAAGCCCACCGAATACGCCCCGACCATCGGCCGGAAATCGCGCGACTGCTCGGCCTGTTGCGCGCAGGCCAGCACGTCGTTCAGGCGCAGGCCGGCGGTGTTCATGGCGTCGAAATGGGCCATCATCGTGGCCTTGTCCATCAATGGCCATTCGCGCATCGGCTTCGATGCAAACGGGCGGAAGTACGGGCTGCGCGCCAGCACGCGCTGCGTGAAGCGAGCGATCTGGCGCTCTTGATGCATTTGCAGCGCTGCGCGATCAGGCAGGCGCAACCGGCGCGTTTGCCAGTACGACCACAGCAGGCGGTGCAGCGCCGTCACAACGCACCCTCGTGCGTGAGCAGGATGCGCACGTGGCCGCTTGCATCCAGCGCGCGCAGCTTGCGCAGCGTGTCGAAATAAGCGTATCGGTCTTCCATGATGGAATACGCCAGCACAGACGGCCCACGCAGTTCGCGATAGCTCAGCGGTGACCAGGCGGCGTCGGCAGCCAGCAGCACCCAGCCGTCATGCGTGCGCACGAACGCGCCGAGGTGCCCCGCGGCGTGGCCGGGCAGCGGCACGAGCAGCACGTCGCCGTTGCTGTCGGGCAAGGCCCAGGCAGATGTGAACGGCGCCAGCTCCGGTGGCAGCGCGACTTGCTCGAACTGTTCGACAAAGCGCGTGCGCGTTTCAAAATCTTCGGGAATCAGCCCGGGCACGAAGGCGCGCCGCAACGCGGAAACGCCACGCAGCGCACGCAGGTGCATCCATCCTTCGCCAGAGCAGATGACCGGCACGCCCGGAAAGTCGCGCAGGCCGGCAACGTGGTCACCGTGAAAATGCGAGACGATCAATCCATCCAGGTCGGCCGGGCGCACGCCCTGTTGGGCGAGCTGTGCCGCCATGGATTCCGACGTATCGAAATACACCGGGGTGACCTTGCGATAGATCGCGAATATGCCACTGCGCGTGTGGTCATGAAAATGCGAGGCATAGCCCGTGTCCCACAGCCAGCGTCGGCCGGCAGCTTCGATCAGCCATGCGCGTGCAGGGAAGGCGCACGTGCGCAGGCCAGCGCCGCGCAGTGCCACGCACGCGGTGTGCGTGCAGTACCCTGCTTCAAAGACCGCTAGGGTTGCCATGTTCGCGTAACCAGTGGGCCGTGCGGCGGATGCCTTCGGCCATGTCGATGGGCGGCACGTAGCCGAGTTCGATGCGCGCGCGGTCGTTGGCGAGCGTCATGTCGTAGTGCAGGGCGGCGGCGCTGTAGCGTGTGAGCAGCGGCTCGCGCTGCGTGATGGCGCCGGCGGCTTCCATTGCACGCGCTGCCAGCGCCATCGCCGGATACGGCACGGCGCGGATGCGGTGGCGCAGGCCGAGCTGTTGCCCCAGCAATTGAGCGAGCAGATCGCGCAGTGTGGCGGGCGCGTGATTGGTGATGTTGTAGGCGGCGCCGGAAGGCACGTCCGCGGTGGTGGCGCACTGCATGGCATGCACCACGTTTTCCAGGTACGTCAGGTCCATGCGTGCCGCGCCGCCGCGGGGCAACGGCAGCACGCCGCCGCGCAGTTTCAGCAGATGCAGGATGCGCGGCAGCACCACGCGATCATGCCGCCCGAACAACCCGCGCGGCCGCAGGATGACGAAGTGCGTGCGGTTCTGCGTGGAGACCTGCTGCTGGATCGCAGCTTCTGCCAGCATCTTGGTCGCCGCGTAATGGTTGGCGAAGCGGGCAGGGCGATAGCTCTCTGGCAGATCGGCGTGATGCTGGTAGTCGAAGTAGATCGACGGCGTGGAGATTTGCACGAAGCGGCGCACGCCACGCTTGACGGCGCCTTCGGCCAGCGCCGCCGTCGCACGCACGTTGGCAGCGTAGAAGTCGTCATAGGCGCCCCATGGCGATGACAGCGCCGCGCAATGCCACACCGTGTCGACACCATCGAGCATCGCATCAAGCGTGGCCGGTGTCAGCTTTGACAAATCGGCGGGTACGTAGTCCGCACCGCGTGCGACAAAAGCTTCGCGCTGCGTGGCATCGCGCCCCGTAGCGCGCACGCCCGCGCCCCGCGCCAGCAGCGCATCGACTGCGTTGCGGCCGAGCCCACCGGTAGCGCCGGTCACCAGTGTCGTCATAGCGTCAGCACCATGCCGCCCAGCGTCAGGCCCGCTGCCGTGCCAACCAGCAGAACCGGCTTGCCGGGCTCGATGCGTTGGCTCGCTACCGCTTCATGCAGCGCGGTGGGAATCGACGCCGCCACCTGGTTGCCGTGCTGGGCGTAGATATCGATTACGCTCGCTTCGGGCACGCCCAGCCGTTTGCGCAGATGCTGCATGCCAAGGTGGCTCGCCTGGTGCGGCACGACGACATGCATGTCGCGCAGCGTGTAATTGCTGCCCGCGAACAGGCGATCGAGAAAGCCATCCATCAGTTGCGAGGCGAGCTTGAACACGCGCTTGCCGTCCATGTGGAAGAGGTAATCGGTGGGGTGCGCACCGGTGCGCGGGTTGCGGCGCGTGCCGCCCGCGCGGATTTCGCAATAGGTCTTCCCGGCGGGGTAGGTCTCCAAGCGGTAGGCGTGGACGCCCGCGCCGGACGCCGCAGGCGCCGCTTCAACGATGACCGCTGCAGCTCCGTCGCCGAAGATCAACGCGGTCTCGGCATCGTCCCAGTTGATCCCGCGTGAGGCGAGATCGGAAGCCACCACGGCAATGCGCCTGTACGCACCCGTGGTCAGCAGGCTGCTCGCCACATGCAGCGCAGTGAGGAAGCTCAGGCAACTGGCGTTGACATCAAACGCGGGCGTGCCGACCAGCAGCCCGGCGGGCTCCAGGATGCGCGCGGCCGTGTTGGGCAGCGCCTGTTCCTGCACGCCCGACGCAGAGATCAACAGGTCAATGGATGAAGCGGGAACATCGGCGCGGCGCAGCGCATCACGCACGGCAGCGCCAGCCAGTTCCGACTGGTGTTCGGCCAGCGCGGCATGGTGGCGGACATCAATACCGGACTTCTTGCGCACGTAGCCAGCCCGATGGCCCAGGCGAGCATCCAGTTCAGCGGACGTGACTTGTTGTTCCGGCAGTGCCTTGCCGGTGGAAAGCAGATGAATCGGCAGCATAGATGCAGGCCCGCACGGAGGTGCGATGCCCTGTTCCCTTTTTCGGCTGCGGCGGCGCGGGGCGCATGCCGCAGCGTAACGATCTTGTCTTGTTGTGCCGCGATTCTAGCGGGTGCGGCCCGCTGCGCCGGATGAAGATTCGTTAATAATGGTGGGCCCGTCAGGCGCCGTAGCTGCGCAACCGCTCGAGGTCGACGACCGTCACGCCGCCGTATTCCAACCGCACCACGCCATCCTTTTCCAAGGCTTTGAGCGATTGGTTGGCAACCTGCCGCGTCATGCCGGAGAGCAGGCCGAGTTCTTCCTGCGTGATCTCCAGGTGGTCGCCCGCGCCGGGGTAGAGCACGGGGTTGAACAGCGACGCAATGCAACGCGCCAGGCGCGGCGTGACATCAAGCAGCCGGTCGTATTCCAGCAGCGCCATGAAGTGCCCGAGCCGCTCGTTGAGCTGCTTCACCAGAAAGCGGTTGAACGCGACGCTGTTGTCCACCAGCCACATGAAGGTGGCGCGGTCCATGAAGGCCATGCGCGTGTCGCGCAGCGCAACGATGTCGTAGCGGCGCGGCTCGTTCTTGAGCACCGTGCCTTCGCCAAACCAGCCGCCGGCGGGCACGCCCGTAAACGTGACGCTACGCCCCTCGGGCGATACCGTGCCGATTTTGATGAGGCCCGTGACAACGCCCGTCCAGCTTTCCAGCAACGTGTTCTTCGGGCAGATGCAGGCGCCGCGCGCATAGGTTTTTTCAACGATGCCGGCGCAGGCGCGGTCGGCTTCATCCGCAGGCAAATCGATCGACCACGCTGCGATATGCGCCAGGCGTGCGCGGGTGATGCCGGGACGCGAGTTTGTGTCGTGTTCAGCCACGCTGGACGCCCACCGGCAAGGTGCTCACGCGCTGCGCTTCGGGGGTGGAGAGCCAGCCGGAGCGCAGGCTTTGCAGAAACATGCCGGTGGCGTCCTCACCCCAGAACAGCTCGCCGTTGTGCACGAGCGTGGGTACCCCAAACACGCCCAGCGCGATGGCCGCATCGGTGTGGGCACGCAGGGCGTCTTTCACGGCGGGCTGGTCGACAGCCGTTGCGCCTTGCGCAAAGCCCACCGCCTCGCACAGGGCGGCAAAACCCTCGGGCGATGCCACATCGTTGCCGTCGCGCCAGATATGCCGGAAGACCGCACGCACGGCGTCGAGCGAGCCACCCATTGCAATTGTCAACCGCAGCGCCTTGATCGGGTTGAAGGGGTGCGCGGGCGGCATGCGAAAGGGGATGCCGAGCTGCTGCGCGCGAAACAGCGCGTGCCGGTACGTGAATACGCGCTTGGTGCTGATCTCGGCCGGGCCTTTCTGGCCCCAGTGGTTCAACAGCGCGCCCAGCACCAGCGGACGCGGGCGGATGACGATGTCGTTGGCCTTCTGCAGTGCATCGAACTGTTCCAGTTGCAGGTAGGCAAACGGCGAGATGACATCGAAGAACCAGTCGACAGTGATGGGCATGAACGTTCCTGGGGTTTCAAGCGGCACGCATCTGCAGCAGCGGCGCCAGCGTAAAGGGCGCTGCCGTCATGGCGCGAATGTCGTCGAGTGTCGCATGCGAGAGGATTTCACGCAGCACGAGCCCCGTGTCGGTCACGTCAAACACGGCGTGCTCGGTGACGATGACCTTCACGCAGCCCTGGCCCGTGAGCGGCAGCGTGCAGCGCGGCAGGATCTTGGAGTTGCCGTACTTGTCGGTGTGCGCCAGCGCGGCAATCACCTTGCGCGTGCCGTAGCAGAGGTCCATCGCCCCGCCGATGCCTGGCCACCACTTGCCGTTGCGCTCGCATGCCCAGTTGGCAAGGTTGCCCTGCGCATCCACTTGCAGCGCACCGAGGATGGTCACGTCGATATAGCCGTTGCGCATGGCGCCCAGGGACGTGGCGAGGTCCATGAGCGCCGCGCCGGGCATCAGGGTGATGGGCTCGCAGCCGGCGTTGGTAAAGTCGCTGTCGATGGCGTCCAGCGGGGGGCGTCCGCCAAAGCCGAAGGCGCCGTTCTCGGTGTGGAAGATGACGCCCGCCTCGGCGTCCAGGTAGTTGGCCGTGAGCGTGGGGATACCCAGGCCAAGGTTGACGACTTCGCCGGCGCGCAGTTCTTGCGCGCAGCGGGCGGCAATGCGTTGCTTGGGCGTTTCGGGCAGGGCATGCATGGGGCGGTCTCCTGGTGGTGATGGACGATCAGGCTTCGGCGGCAGCGGGCAGGCGGCCGAGCTTGGTCCAGTGGTGCTTGTAGAGTGCGTGCTGGTCGTCCAATGACAGCCCTTGCACCACCGCATTGACGAACACGCCCGGGCAGCCCACGCGCTCGGGCGGGATCGTGCCCACTTCCACGATCTCGTTCACCTCGACGATGGTGTAGTCGGCCGCCATGGCGATGTCGCGCTGGTTCTGCAGCGCCGTGCCGCGAAACTCCACATTGCCGAAGGTATCGGCGCGCCAGCCTTTGATGATCGACACGTCGGCGCGCAGGGGCGGCTCGACGAAGCAGGTCATGCCGTCCACGGTGATCGTCGGCTTGGGCGCACCGCGCTTGGGAAACATCCCGGGCTGGTCGAGGATGCCAACGCCCACCGGCACGAGCGCACCGCCCAAGCCCAGCGCACCCGCGCGCACTTTCTCGGCCCAGGTACCCATCGGAAAGAACTCGGCCACGTGTACGGAGTCGGTCAGGTAAGCCTGCGTCGATTCATCCGTCGTGCCGACGTGCGTGCCAATGAACTCGGCCAGTTGGCCGGAGGCGAATAGCCTGGCTTTGAGAAAGCCGCCGCGCAGCCCCGGCGTGTTGGTGATGAGCGTGAGTTGCCCGATGCCGCTGGCGAGCAGCGCCTCGATGCAGCAGGCCGGCTCGCCGGCGCCGACGAATTCGCCCAGCATCAGGCGGCTGCCGCTGCGAACGTGGGAGATGGCCTCGTCCACGGAAAGGACTTTGTTGGCGTAGCGCATGTGTTGTCTCCTTGGGGCCGCCCTTGGGGAGGGGATCTGCGGCGCAGTGTAGGAGCGGTGTTTCTGGCGCGATGTCTTCTGCATGACATTTGCTTCGTAAGGTTTCGCAAAGGGCAATCCTTATAGTTGTGACGCAACGTGAACAAATCCGCGCCGCAGTTGTCGCACAAGGGCCGGCCCGGCCCCGTTTCCTTTTCTGTTCCGCCATCCCATCCTTGAACCAGCCCCTTTCCAGGACCGCATGCACGTCGACACCCCGCTCATCTCCACCATCATCGGTGGCCTCGTGCTGGCCTTCATCTTTGGCACCATCGCGCAGCGCCTGCGGCTGCCGCCGCTGGTGGGCTATCTGGTGGCGGGCGTGGTGGCCGGGCCATTCACGCCCGGTTTCGTGGCCGATCAAAGCCTCGCGCCGCAACTGGCCGAGCTGGGCGTGATCCTCCTGATGTTCGGCGTGGGGCTGCACTTCTCGATGAAGGAGTTGCTGGCGGTCAAGGCCATCGCCATTCCGGGTGCAATCGGTCAGATTGCGCTGGCCACGCTCATGGGCATGGGCCTGGCGTGGCTGCTCGGGTGGGATTGGGGCCCGGGGCTGGTGTTCGGGCTGGCGCTCTCGGTGGCGAGCACGGTGGTGCTGCTCAAGGCGCTGGAAGATCGCGGCATCGACAACTCGCACGAAGGGCATATCGCCGTGGGCTGGCTGATCGTGGAAGACCTCGTGATGGTGGTGACGCTGGTGCTGCTGCCGGCCTTGGCCGGTGCGCTGGGCGGCGCCGGCAGCACGGCGGTCAGCACGTGGGACATCGTCAAGGTGCTGGCCGTCACGCTCTCGAAGGTGGTGGCGTTTGCCGCGCTGATGCTGGTGGTGGGCCGCCGCGTGATCCCGTGGATGCTCGAGCGCATTGTCATGACGGGCAGCCGTGAGCTGTTCCGCCTGGGCGTGCTGGCAACGGCGCTGGGCGTCGCTTATGGCGCGACGGTGCTGTTTGGCGTGTCGTTCGCGCTGGGCGCGTTCTTTGCGGGCATGGTGCTGGCCGAGTCCGAATTCAGCCAGCGCGCGGCCGAAGAATCGCTGCCGCTGCGCGATGCATTTGCGGTGCTGTTCTTTGTATCGGTGGGCATGCTGTTCGACCCGAGCGTGCTGATTGAAGACCCCTGGGCGGTGCTGGGGACGGTGCTGATCGTGGTGGTGGGCAAGTCGCTGGCGGCGTTTGCGGTGGTGCGCGCGTTTGGTCACGGCAACCGCACGGCGCTCACGATTTCCGCGAGCCTCGCGCAGATCGGCGAGTTTTCGTTCATCCTGATCGGGTTGGGGATCAGCCTGGAAATCCTGCCCGACCGTGCGCGTGGGCTGCTGTTGTCGGCAGCGATTTTGTCGATTCTGCTGAACCCGCTGATGTTTGCCCTGATCAACCGTCTCAAGCGCGAGGTGGCCCCAGAGCCCGCGACGGCGGAGTGAGCCTCAGGGCCGTCCTGAACTGTTTGGCACCCAAGGAGTGTTCATGAGCAATCTGACTATCGGCGTGATCGTCGGCAGCCTGCGCAAGGCGTCGTTCAACCGCCAGTTGGCGCAGGCGCTGGCGGGCTTGCTGCCATCGGGCGCGACGGCGCAGTTCATCGAGATTGGCGAGCTGCCGCTTTACAACCAGGATCTGGATGCCGACCTGCCCGAGCCCGTGCAGCGCTTTAAGGCCGCGGTGGCGGGCGTGGATGCCATCCTGTTCGTCACGCCGGAATACAACCGCGGCATACCGGGCGTGCTGAAGAATGCGATTGACTGGGGCTCGCGGCCGTACGGCCAGAGCGTGTGGGGCGGCAAGCCAGCAGGCATTGCGGGCGCGTCGCCGGGTGCAATCGGCACGGCACTGGCGCAGGCGCAATTGCGCAATGTGCTCGCGGCGGTCGGCGTGAAGGTTTTGCCGTTACCGGAGGTGTTCTTCCACTTTGCGGGGGAGCCCTTTGATGCCCAGGGCGGGGTGACGGATGCGCGTACGCGCCAGTTCTTGCAGGGGTTTGTCGACCGATTCGTTCAGTGGGCGGGTCAGAAACCAGCCTGACGAATCGATCGTTCGGGGTGTTCATGGCCGGGCGGGGAAGGGGTTCCCGCTCGGCCGTTTTGCCTTTTAGGGCATGGGAGGGCGTTAAGCCAGGAAGGCGGCGGCGCTGATGAGCCAACCTGCTGCTACGCAGCTCGCAATCCAGGCGGCCATGACGGCGCCAATATCCAACCATTTCATCATTGTTCTCCTTACAACACTTGCTTTGCTTGTTCAGGCAATCGATGTCTAAACAACTGTCACGAAGTGTAGGTGTTGCAATGCGGAAGAACAATACAGCGGTGGGTGAACAGACTGTTCCAAGAGTAACAACAGATTTCAGCCCTTGCGTGGACTGGCCTGCGCTTGAGCGCCGGGGCTGGTGCGTGGGCTGCACGTGTTGCTGCATTGCAACAACCGCGGCGAAGGCTCGGCGGCTACTTCGTGCGGAAGGTGGCGGCTACCAGGTCGGCAAAGCGGGCTTCTTCGGCAAATTCTCCCGGGGCACTGCGCCCCGCGGTGCCGAATACGCGCAGCAGGTAAACCGCGCCGTTACCAAAGAAGGCATACCCGCGAACGACGACAGTCCGCGCGGTAGACGTGTTCCATTCGCCTTCCCAGTAGATCAGTCGGCGCCCGGCAAGCATCTTTTGCGTTGGGGCCTTGCCGCGCACGAGACGGACGGCCCAGGCGGGGCGATCGCCATGCACGCGCGATTCCATGTGGTTGAGCAGGATCGCCAGATCGCGCGGGCGCAGGGCTTCCAGGTAATTGGGCGTGCCTTTGTCGAAATCGGATTTACGTACCGTGACCAGCGCGAAGCTCTCCGGAGCCACGGTCTGCTGCGCAAACACCAGCCGTGACGGACCGAACGGGGAGTTGATGGTCGCCGCAACAGAGGGAATGGGCGTTTCGCTGGTCAGCCGTGATGGGCCCCACGTGCGCGGCAAGGCAACGCTCGCACCGGCGTCGATGCGCATCGTGACGGGATAGGCGAACTTGGGCGCCGCCCAGGTCGGGCTCCAAGGCGCCATGCCGGCAAGGGCAATCCAGGCGGCCGCGCATGCGTATTGGGCGTATCGGGCGTATTGGGCGCAGCGGCTCCAGCAGCGATACCCCTCTGTAATGAACGGCGCCACTCGCGGGCTCCTGGCAGAAAAGATGGCGGACGATTCCGTGGGCGCGTGCATACCCCTGCACAGCAACGCCTATGCCTGTGCCCGCGCCTATTCGTGGCGCCGTTCTCCCCCGCCCTCAACATATCGATTTGCATGCCCATGCGCCACCGGCGTCTGGCGGGGCATCGAACGGATTAATCCGGGCGTGGGGTGTTGGGGTGGCTCTATCGGAATGACTTTCCGTGGCTCTTTTCATGGAGCCAGGAAGTTCGGTAGGGTGAAGGTTCCTTGTTGTTCCTGATCCAGGTTTCACGCATGACCACGCTCAACCCCTATCAGCAACCCATTGGCACGCCGCTGCCCGGCTGGACGGCCCGGCCGTTGCCGCCGCACACGCCGCTCGCCGGCCGCTACTGCAGGCTGGAGCCGCTTGACGCTGCCCGCCACGCCGACGCGCTGTTCGAAGCGTTCAGCCACGCGCAGGACGACCGCGTCTGGACGTACATGGTGGAAGGCCCGTTTGCCGATATCACGGCACACCGTGCTTATATCGCGCGCATTGCGGCGAAGCGCGATCCGCTGCAGTACGCAGTGATCGACGCACGCACCGATCGCCCGGTCGGCACCCTGGCGCTGATGCGCATCACGCCCGACCACGGCGTGGTGGAAGTGGGGGCGGTGACGTTCTCGCCGCTGCTGCAGCGGACGCCGGCATCGACCGAAGCGCAGTTCCTGCTGATGAAGCACGTCTTTGAGGATCTTGGCTATCGCCGCTACGAGTGGAAGTGCGACAGCCTGAACGCGCCATCGCGCCAGACCGCGCAGCGGCTGGGTTTTCAGTTCGAGGGCATCTTCCGCCAAGCGGTGGTCTACAAAGGCCGCAGCCGCGATACCGCGTGGTTCTCCATCATCGATGCCGATTGGCCGCAGTTGCGGGCCACGTTCGAGCAATGGCTGTCTCCGGACAACTTTGATGAAACCGGGGGCCAGCGCGCGTCGCTGGCCGCGTTGCGTTCGGCCTAACGCGTCTTATGACGCATCGGGCGCGGATGTATCGGCATACATGCCGCGCAGCGCCAGCGCGCGTTCGGCTTCCGGCAGGGCCAGGATGGAACGGGAGAAGCCGATCAGCGCCTGGCAGCGTTCGGCCGGCGGGGCGGTGTGGCGCAGCGCGGGGAGGGTCAGCACGCGCTGTTCATTCAGCGGAAGCGCGGCCACGGCCAGTCGCAGCACCGGCAGGGTTTGCGCACGCGTGACAACCGGCGCGTGGTCCGGGTCGGCCGCCTGCATCAGGTCTGAAAACAAGGCCTGCTCGCGGGTCACCAGCGTGCGCGGCAATCGCGCGGCCGCGGCGCTTGCCCCGGATGTGCCATCCAGATAAGCCACGCAGGCCTCCGGGCTCACGCGCTGCAGGGCCTGCGCCTGTTCAAGCGTGAGTTGCGCGTTGGCAAAGAGCAGCGCGTTGGGCGCAGTCGGAATCAGCGCGCGATACAGCTTGCCCGTCTGCTCGCGCAGCAGCGTTACCGCCTGCGCATCGGTCACGTTGCGCTGCAGCTCCGGCCACAGCGTGTCGATCAAGCGGCTGAAGTGGGCGGGGTACTTGCGCTCCAGCGTTGCATACAGCGGGGCGCTGCGCAGTTCTGCGGCCAGGGCTTCGCGGGTATTCAACTGCGTGGCCATGGTCGCGTATTCGCCGCCGGGCGATGTCCGCGTGACGACGTGGTCGGCCAGCAGTTCCTGCGCGGTGGGGAACCACATCTGGTCGAACGGTGTGTCCTGCACGCGGCGCACGAAGGCATCGGGCAGGCCTGCGTCTGAATACGCACGCCAGAGTTCGCTGTCGGTGGCGCCGGGAGTCTGATCGTGATCGGCGCCAACCGCGCGGGGGCGGTGGAACCCGATGCGCGCGCCTGGGGCTGCAGCGCGGTCAACGCCCGCGAGGAAGGCGATCGTGCAGGCTGAGGCGCAGGTCCGCTCGACGTACGTGCGCAACTGATGGCGGCGGATGACGTCTGCCACCAGCGTCCCTTCGCGCAGCCAGCCGCCTTCGGAGCGCAGCACGACGGCCGTGGCATTCGGCGCCTTGCGCAGCGCGGCTTCCAGTGCATCGGCGGCGCCATCGTTGATGCCGCCATTGAAGAGGATGGCGCGCCCATCGCGTTGCGGCATTACCGCAAATGGGGACGCCGCCTGCTCACCGAGTGCGGTGCGCAGATGTGCGCCCAGGCGCGGCCCGTCGTTGATGACGCGCGAGCTTGTGCCCACGGCGCCCAGCACGATCATCACCTTGGCAATCAGCGGCCACGGGTTCGACATGCCGGCGAGCCGGTTGCGCGCTTGCTCGCGATCGGCCGAGCGCCAGGTGCCCACCACCGCCCAGATCCACAGCGCCAATCCCAGCACATAAATAACGAGCAACGCCGAGGATGCCGCGCGCGCCGGAGCGTTATGCGCCAGCGCATGCGTGACCCCGGCGCTGAGCGCCACCACGCCAAATTGCATCAGCGCCGTGTGCAGCCAGTAGGAGCGGGCGAGGCTGTAGTCGCCGCGCCAGTGCCGTGCAAAGAAATTGCGCGATGGCGCGCGCTTCCGATGCGGATCGGGCGGGACAGTCGGGGGCAGGGCGTCGCTGGCGGCGGAGGTCATGCGTGTTCTCGATGCCGCGCACGGAATGGCGGCGCGGCGATTGTCGCTGTCGGCACCGCAAGCTGGCGTCCCCTCGATGGGAGGGGGTGATGAGGGCGTTGGTCCGGCATCGGCGGTGGACGCCATCAAGAAACGGCCGCCGCCGCGTTGCCGCCGGTCAGGCCCTGACGGAAACCAGAGGGGGCTCCGCCGGCGTGATGGCTTCAGCGCTGGCCGGGTGGGTCGATTGCGCCGATTGCGCCGATTGCGCCTGCGTTGCGTGGCGGGCTTGCAGCCGGGCGTCGCTCAACGTGGACGAGCCCGTGACCTTGTCTGTCGTACGCGCCTTGGTTGTCGCATCGGTGGTGCTGGTGGCCGCTGCACTCTTGGACGCGTTGTGGCGGTTCTCCAGCCGTGTTTGCGCTTGCTCCAGGCCGTTCTGCGCCTGAAGGCGCGCGATCTGCGCCTGCACGATCTGGATCTGCTGGCTGAGCAACTGTGCCTGCTCGCGGGCTTGATCGGGCGGCAGGTTCTGGGCGGGGAGATCCTGCATCGACTTCTGCAGGTTCTTGAGCTGGCGCTGCAGGCGCTCGATGTCACTGGCTGAGCTGCTCCCGCTGCCCGATGCGCCGGCGGTCGCAGTAGAAACGGAAGGGGAGGAAAGTTGCATGGCCATCTCGCTGATCAGTACGCCCTTCATCGGATGGCGGGCGGAAAACTTTAGCGTTCGGCCGCAACAATCGTTGCGGACCGATATCTTTTGAGTTCTATCAGAAAGAATAAAATTCCTTTAGAAAGAACAAAATTTGGCCTGAGGAGGGCAATTATGCGCGGAAACGCTCTCTTTTCCAGAGGTTTCAGGGTTTACGCCCGTTATCATTCGAGATGTCGCCTTATAAAATAGAATATAGTTCTATCAAACAGAATGCATCGAACCAGGTGCGTTCAAGGAGACGTCAATGCTTTCTTCCCCTCAGGTCGCCGGCGGCCGACTTCACGCCGGGTTGCCGGCGGTTCAGCTCAATCAGGTCTCGGTGCGGTTCGGCAGCTTCACGGCGGTGCAGGGCGTTGACCTGTCGATCGGTGAAGGCGAGTTCGTGGCCGTGGTGGGCCCAACGGGTTGTGGCAAAAGCACGTTGCTCAACGCCGTGACCGGGCTGCTGAAGCCGGCCGGCGGCACCGTCACTGTGTTTGGCGAGCCGTTGACGGGGCTTAACGGGGATGCGGGTTTCATGATGCAGCAGGACTCGCTGCTGCCCTGGAAGACGGCGCTCGACAACGTCGCGCTGGGTTTGGTGTTCCAGGGCGTGCAGGTGGAAGAGGCCCGCGAGCGGGCCCGTCCGTGGATGAAGAAGGTAGGCCTGGCCGGCTTCGAGGCGCGCTATCCGCATCAGCTCTCCGGCGGGCAGAAGAAGCGCATCAGCATGGCGCAGACGCTGATCCTCTCGCCCAAGATCGTGCTGATGGACGAGCCGTTTTCGGCGCTGGATGTGCATACGCGCCACCTCATGCAGAGCGAGCTGCTGCGCCTCTGGCAGGAAGACCGCAAATCGCTGTTGTTCATCACGCATGACCTGGAAGAGGCCATTGCCCTGGCCGACCGCGTGGTGGTGATGTCGGCAGGGCCTGCCAGCCGCCCGGTTGGCGATGTGGAAATCACGCTGCCGCGCCCGCGCAACGTGTCTGAAATCAACATGTCCGACGCGTTCATCCACCTGTATCGCGAGATCTGGTCGATCCTCGGCACCGAAGTGGAGAAGAGCCATGCCGTCCAGCACTAATACGATGCCCGCCGTAGGCACGCGGCGCGCCGGTCTCGCGCACAAGACCAAGATCCGCCTGTTCCAGCTGGCCGTAGTGGTGTTGATGTTCGGCGCATGGGAGGGCCTTGGCCGCGCGGGCGTTATCGACCCGTTCTATTTCTCGATGCCGTCGTCCATCGTTGCGCGCATCTGGGAATGGTTTGCCGCCGGCGACATCTACACGCACCTGGCCATCACGCTGGCCGAGACGATTCTCTCGTTCGGCATTGGCACGTTGCTCGGCATCAGCCTGGGGTTGTGGCTCGGCTTGTCCAAGCTCGCAGCCGAGGTGCTGGACCCGTTCATCAAGGTCTTCAACGCGATCCCGCGCATCCTGCTCGCGCCCATCTTCGTGATGTGGTTCGGGCTGGGGCTGACCTCCAAGGTGGCGCTGGGTGCAACGATGGTGCTGTTCATCACCTTCTTCAATACGTACCAGGGCGTGCGCGAGGTGAACCCCGTCATCCTGGCCAACGCGCGCCTGCTCAAGGCCAGCCGCATCAGCCTGCTGCGCCACGTGTACGTGCCGTCCGCCACGAGCTGGATCCTCTCCAGCCTGCGCGCTTCCGTGGGCATGGCGGTCATGGGCGCGATCGTGGCCGAGTACCTCGGTTCGTCTGCAGGCCTGGGCCACCTGATTGCGCAGGCCGAAGGCGTGTTCGATGCCACCGGCGTGTTCTCGGGGATCGTCGTGCTGTCGGCGTTCGTGATTGCGCTGGACCGCAGCGTGGATGCGCTCGAAGGCAAGTTGCTGGTGTGGCGCCCGAAGGCTGACCCCGAAGTTGGCACATAAGCCGGCGCCTGACCCCGAATAACGACGATGGAGACAACCATGAAACGATGGATTTCGGTCCTGTTGTGTGCGGCCGCCTGTACGGCAGCCAACGCCGCTGAGCCGGAGAAGAAGGACGTGAGCCTGTCGGTCGGCTCGATGATCTTGAACTACATGCCGGTAACGCTCACGCAGTCGCTGGGCAACTTCCAGAAGGAAGGGGTCAACGTCAAGGTGGAGAACTTCCAGGCCGGCGGCAGCAAGGCGCTGCAGGCGCTGATTGCTGGCTCGACCGATGCGGTGGTGGGCTTCTATGACCACACCATCCACATTCAGGCGCAAGGCAAGGACATCGTGTCGGTGGCGCTGCTCAACACCACGCCCGGCATCGTGCTGGCGGTGCGGCCTGACCTCGACATCAAGAGCGGCAAAGACCTGAAAGGCAAAAAGATCGGCATCACCGCGCCGGGTTCGTCTACCGACTTGTTTGCGCGCTACTACGCGATTCGCAATGGCCTGCAAGTGAGCGACATGTCGTATATCGCCGTGGGGTCGGGCGCACCGGGCATGGTGGCGCTGGATCGCAAGGAGATCGACGCACTGGTCAACTTCGATCCGGTGGCGAGCCTGCTGGAAAAGCGCCGCGCAGCCAAGTTGCTGGTCGACACGCGCACCGATGCCGGCTCCAACGCCGTGTTCGGGGGCCGCTACCCGACGGCCACGCTGTATGTCACGCGCGACTTCATGACGAAGAACCCCGAGACCGTCCAGCGCCTGGTGAACGCCTTCATCCGCACGCTCAAGTGGATCGATGCCAGCACGCCCGAGGCCATTGCCGACAAGATGCCCAAGGAGCAGCTCGTGGGCGGCCGCGATGTGTTTGTCGATGCGCTGCGCCACTCCAAGCCGATCTTCTCCAAGGACGGCCTGATGACCGATGCCGATGCCAAGGTGGCCCTGACGGTGCTCTCCAGCTACGACGACAAGATCCGCAATGCCAAGATCGACCTGAGTAAAACGTACACTAACCGCTTCGTCGACCAAGCCTTGAAGACGGTGAAGTGAACCGTCTCGCCCAACACGCCATGACCGCAGAGCGCCAAACCACCCAGAACGAGACCACGTCCGCCGCCAATGAGGGCGATGCCGCTACGCCGGGGCAGTCGGGCGTGGCCGCGCTGGACCGCGCGTTCTCGATCCTGTTTGCGTTCCGCCCGGGCGACTACGCACTCACGCTGGCCGAACTGGCCGCCCGCACCGGGCTCTACAAGAGCACGATCCTGCGGCTGGCAGGCTCGCTCATCCAGCATCGCATGCTGTTCCGCCTGGAAGATGGCCGCTACCAGATCGGTGCCGCGCCGTTGATGCTCGGTGCGCTCTACCAGCGCAGCATGCGCCTGGGCGACGTGGTCTTGCCGCACATGCGCGCGCTGGCCGAGGCCACGGGCGAGGCCGTGTCGCTCTACATCCGCGAGCGCGATGTGCGGGTGTGCCTGCACCGGGTGGATTCGAGCCATTCGATCCGCGATCACGTGCGCGAGGGCGATGTGCTGCCGCTGGAGCGCGGGTCGGGCGGGCGCGTGCTGTGTGCGTTCTCTGGCATGCAGGGCGCCACGTACGACGCGATCCGGCGCGATCACTACTACGTGTCGATTGGCGAGCGCGATCGGGAAACGGTTGGCCTGTCGGTGCCGGTGTTTGGTGCGCAGCAGGCCTTGCGCGGGGCGCTGTGCCTTGCCGGCCCCGCTTCGCGCATCGATGGAGCGCTGCTGCAATCGTGGCGCGTGCCTGTGCTCGAGCACGCCGCGCAAATCACTTCCACGCTGGGTGGCGATCCCGCGCCGCTGCGTCTGGCCGCCCAGCTCATCCAAAAACCCTAGGCTCCGCCAAGACGCCCAACCTCCTGAACGGGCGAGGGGCGGAGCCACCCTAGCTGTAGGAGTTGTTTTCATGGCTTTGCCTCTCGCGGGTTTGCGCGTGCTCGACTTGTCGAACGTGCTGGCCGGGCCGTTCTGCGGCTATCAGTTGGGCTTGCTCGGCGCTGAAGTCATCAAGGTCGAGGTGCCCGGCAATGGCGATCTCGCGCGCCGTCTGGGCGCTGATCCGGAGCAGGCGCGCCGCAAGATGGGTGCCTCGTTCGTCGCCGTCAATGCGGGCAAGCAGTCCGTCACCGTCAACCTGAAGCACCCGGAAGGGCGGGCCATCCTGCTCAAGCTGGTGGCGCAGGCCGACGCGCTGATTGAAAACTACCGCCCCGGCGTGATGGACCGCCTGGAACTCGGCTACGAGGTGCTGCGCGAGGTCAACCCGCGCCTGGTCTACTGCGCCATCTCGGGCTTTGGCAAGGACGGTCCGCTCAGCGGCAGACCCGCATACGATCAGATTATCCAGGGCATTTCGGGCGTGATGAGCGTCACGGGGGATGACGAATCCGCGCCGCTGCGCGTTGGCTACCCGATCAGCGATACGGTGGGCGGCATCACGGCGGCGCTTGCCGTCACCGCCTGCCTGCTCGGCGCGCAACGCACCGGTCAGGGCTGCATGGTGGATGTGTCGATGCTGGAATCGACGCTCGCCACGATGGGCTGGGTGGTGTCCAACTACCTGAATGCCGGCGTGAGCCCGCGCCCCATGGGCAACCAGAACTTCACCGCCGCGCCGTCGGGCACGTTCCGCACGGGCGAGGGACTGATCAACATTGCGGCCAACGAAGACAAGCAGTTTGCGGCGCTGTGTCGCGTGGTCGGCCATCCGGAACTGGCAACCGATGCGCGCTTTGCCGAGCGTCACGCACGCAAGGAACATCGCCAGCAGCTCAACGACGCACTGGAAGCTGCGTTGGCTTCGCGCGCGGCTGCCGAATGGGAACCGCTGCTGATCGATGCCGGTGTTCCCGCAGGGCTCGTACTCGACGTGCCTGGCGTGCTGGCGCACGAACAAGTGACGGGCCGCAGCTTTGTTACCTCCTTCCCCGAAGCGGGGCAGCATGTCACGCGCGCGGGTTTCCGCCTGTCGGGCGAAGACCCGTGCCCGCAGACCCCCGCGCCATTGCTCTCCGCCCATACCGACGACTGGCTTGCCAAGCTCGGCTACCGCCACGACCAAATTGAAGCCTTGCGCGCTGAAGGCGCCATCTGACCATGACGACCGCACCTATTCACGACGCCGCCGGCCTCGCTGCCGATTACTGGCGCACCGACATCATCGACATCGAACCGGGCCGCATCCACGTGCGCGGCTACCCGATCCAGGAGCTGATCGGCCACATCGGTTTTGCCGAAATGATCTGGCTGATGCTGCGCGGCGAATTGCCGGCCAAGCGCCAGGCCGCCCTGCTGGAAGCAGCGCTGGTGGCATCTGTCGATCATGGCCCGCATGCCCCCTCCATTGCCATTGCCAAGATGGCGACGAGCTGTGGCCTGCCGCTCAACGGTGCGATGGCGTCTGCGTTGAACGCGCTGGACGACGTACACGGCGGGGCGGGACAGCAGGCGGTGGAGCTGTTCCACGATATTGAGGCGCGCATGTTCGACGGGGCCTCGCTGGAGGCGGCCACGGCGGCGGGTGTCGACACGTTCATCGCGGAGCATGGCAAATACCTGCCCGGCTTCGGGCATCGCTTTCACCCGGTCGACCCGCGCGCGGGGCGCCTGCTCGCGCTCGTGGACGAGGCTGCGCAGGACGGCGTGGTCGGCGGGCGCTATGCCGCCATCGGCCGCGCCATCGAAACGCTGCTCGCGGCCCGCAAGGGCAAGCCGATCCCGATGAACATCGACGGTGCCACGGCCGTCATCTATGCGGAGCTGGGGTTTGCGGCGCCGCTGGCGCGCGGCGTGTTCTGCCTGTCGCGTGCCGTCGGCATCCTGGCGCACGCCTGGGAGCAAAGCAGCCGCGGCGAGCGCAACAAGGGCCCGATGCCGCGCCAACTGCCGTACCGCTATACAGGCAACGCCAAGCGGCATCTGGCTCAAGCCGAATCGGCCCCCACCACGCCATGACGTATTTCAACTGGCCCATCATCGAAACCACCGTCTTTGCGGAGATGCCCGCCGCGCTGCGCCGCCCGGTGCCGACCGAATGGTCGCGTGCCAACAAAGGCGGGGCACCGGTCAATTGCTTTCTGGAAGGGCCGTGCTGGGATGCACGCGGCAATCTGTGGTTGGTAGACATTCCGCATGGCCGCATCCTGCGCGTCTCGCCGCAGGGCGATTGGGATGTGGTGGCGGAGTACGACGGCGAACCGAACGGCTTGGCGCTGCGCCACGATGGCACGCTGCTGGTTGCCGACTATAAGAACGGGTTGCTGTCGCTCGACCCCGCGACAGGTACGGTCACCCCGTTCCTGACCCGCCGCAACAGCGAACGCTTCAAAGGCCCCAACGATCTGGTCGTCGCGCGCAACGGCGATGTGTATTTCACCGATCAAGGCCAGACCGGCCTGCATGACCCGACCGGCCGCGTGTATCGCCTGCGCACGGATGGCCAGCTCGATTGCCTGCTCGCCAATGGCCCGAGCCCCAACGGTTTGGTGCTCACTTCAGACGAATCCGCGCTGTTCGTTGCCATGACGCGCGACAACGCCGTCTGGCGTTTGCCGCTGCTTGCCGACGGTAGCACCAGCAAGGTCGGCCGCTTCGCGCAGTTCTACGGCACCAGCGGTCCCGACGGCATGGCCATGGACGCTGCCGACCATCTGTTCGTCGCGCATGCGTCGCTGGGCGCGGTGTTTGTCGTCTCGCCGCATGGCGAACCGCTGGCGCGCATCGCGTCGTGCCGGGGGCGCACCACCACCAACGTTGCACTCACGCCTGACGGGCAATCGCTCGTTATTACCGAATCCGCCACGGGCAATGTACTGCGCGCCCGCTGGACCCCGCCGCACCACGACTGAAAGGGCGCACGTGGACTGTTGTCGCAGTCCACGTTGTCCTACAGCTGTCCTACACGAGGGCGGCGGTCAGATCGTCAACATTCCTCGGTTTTTTGTCCCAGCAGATAGCTATTCGGCACTTTTTGTTGCGTCGCAACAGGGGGAGTGCGGCATCCTCTTCTTCCTGCCCTGGTCAGCCCGTCTCCTGCGTGGCTTTTGTATCGTTTAGATGGACGCGTCTGTTTTAGGTAAACAAACGGGTAGGAGTTGTCCTACAAAATTGCCATTTGACTGTAGGAGCGATCCTACAAAATCAGCCAAAGACCGGTCGGAGCTGTCCTACACGGCGTGTAGGAGTGGGTCAGAAGTGTCCTACAAGCAGTTAACCCGGCATCCGATGCTCACAGTCGCAGAAGTGCGACGGCTTCTTTGTCGATTTATGGCAGATTTAGGCAATTTAATTGCTATCTTTGGCCGATCATTGGGGTAAATACGTGTCAAACACCCGCTTTAGCGCATCGTCCACCCACGGCCATTGCGTCGGCAAAGGCTTCATTTGCAACGTTTATTAACAGATTTGTAGGAAAATTGCTTACAAAAGAACGGACTACCTCACCCCTCTGACGTAGGGGTCCCCCCTTCTTTACTTACCCCGGACGTAAACCCACAATGTGTTCAACAGAAAACAACTTCGCCATGTCTTTAGCGACGTGAGTAAGAAGGAGCAGGAAGTGCCGGCAACGGCGCCGACTGCAGGAACATCCGATCTGTGGGGATTGGTGAACAGCCCGGCGAGGGTAGGCGCAAAAAAAGCGCCAACCGGACATCACCATGCGAGACCGGATGCAAGTTGCACTTTTACTGCACACGACGGGACATACATGGACACGCAAGACATTGTTTCCGAGATCAGCGAACTGAATCTCACCTACTTGATGCTTGCTCAGCAGATGCTGGCCAAGGATCGGGATGCCGCACTCTTTCGCCTGGGCATCTCTGAAGAACTGGCTGACATCCTGCTGACGATGTCGCCCGCGCAGATCGTCAAGCTGGCCAGCACGAACATGATGCTGTGCCGCTTCCGCTTCGACGATCACGCCATCCTGGGTCTGGTGACCCAGCCGCACCGTGACAAGGGCCTGCAGCAATCGCAAATGTCGATTCTGCTGGCACGTCAGGCGGTTGAGCAGATCAGCTGAACCGTTTGCGGCGGGTTTTCCGCCGGGTTCAGAGATTGCACTTTGGGATGAGTAGCAAGCGAAAGCGGGAGCAGTGCCATGCGTCACACCAGCGTCATGAACGAAGTTCAGCAGATCCACCTCGCAGCGGAATTGATTTCGCTCGGTGCGCGCCTGCAACTGCTGGAACAGGAAACCACGCTCAGCCGTGAGCGTCTGGTCAAGCTGTACAAGGAAATTCGTGGGGAATCGCCGCCCAAGGGCATGCTGCCCTTCTCGGCAGACTGGTTCCTGACGTGGTCGCCGAACATCCATTCGTCGATCTTCCTGAACATCTACCGTTTTCTGGGCGAGAACAGCCGCAGCACTGGTGTGCGCCGCTTGATCTCGGCCTACAAGCTGTACCAGGAACATATTCACGTCCACGAACAGGAAGAGGTGCTCTCGATCACCCGCGCGTGGATGATGCTGAAGTTCTTCGAGGGGAAGATGCTGCACACCGTGAAGTGCAAGCGCTGCACCGGCCATTTCGTGGCCCACGCAGACGACCTGCACCACGATTTCGTGTGCGGTGTGTGCCAGCCGCCGTCACGCGCAGGAAAGAAAAAGCGCGTCGCTGCTCCGGTTGATGCGATCGCGGAAAAGACGGTCGACGCCTGATAACGGCATTTGCAGGACACGGGAATACGGGAATTGCAGAACCGCCGGGGGATGGACAAAAAGGGCGGACGGGAAATGCGGGTAGCTGTACGGGAAATACGGGAATAGCCGGCCAGATCGGCAAATAACAATACAAAGAACAAAGAGCAAGGAACACAGAGCAGGAAAAGCACAGGGGCTCAGGCAGGACAAAAGGGGAAGGGGGTAGGCCGGTCGCGGGAAAACTGCGGACCGGCTTTTTTTTGCGCTTAGAAAACAGGACGAAAAGTGGGGACGGAAAGCGATTTTCGTCCCTTTTTCTTTGGATCTGCCTAGGGGGAAGGCCTCTTTGGGCCACGAGGTGCTCAAGCCGCCCGTTTTGTTGCCGTTCTTGGTGAAGAAGGGCGCGGCGGCAGGGTTTTCCAAGCACCGCGCGGCAGCAACGCTGTGTGCGCCCCGGCCTTCAGTTAACCAGGGGAATGCCGTTATTCCCTCTTGTATTGATCGAAGGATCGCCCATTCAGGAGTTCGCCCCGTGTTAGTTGCCATCGGTTACATCGTGATTCTCGCGTCGGTGTTCGGCGGCTACATGCTGGCCGGAGGACACCTCGGGCCGTTGTTCCAGCCGACCGAACTGCTCATCATCTTCGGCGCCGGCATTGGCGCCTTCGTGGTCGGCAACGACAAAAAGGCTATCAACGCCACCGTCAAGGCCCTGCCCGGCCTGTTCAAGGGCTCGAAGTACACCAAGGCCCTCTATATGGAAGTGATGGCATTGCTGTACGTGGTGCTGTCCAAGATCCGCCGCGAAGGGATGATGTCGATCGAAGCCGACATTGAAGCCCCGCACGAAAGCACGCTGTTTGCCAATTACCCCGCCATCCAGGCAGATCACCACGCGCTGGATTTCATCTGCGATTACCTGCGCCTGATGGTGGGCGGCAACCTGAATCCGTTCCAGATCGAAGCGCTGATGGATCAGGAAATCGACACCCACCACCACGAAGCCGAACAACCGGCCCGCATCATCACCAAAGTGGGCGACGCCATGCCGGCCTTCGGCATCGTGGCCGCCGTGATGGGCGTGGTGCACACCATGGGCTCGGTCGGCTTGCCGCCGGCAGAGCTGGGCAAGCTGATCGCCTCTGCGCTGGTCGGTACGTTCCTCGGCATCTTGCTGGCGTACGGCTTCATCGGGCCGCTGGGCTCGCTGCTGGAGCAGCGCGCCGAAGAGTCGACCAAGTTGTTCCAATGCATCAAGGTGACGCTGCTGGCCAGCATGAACGGCTACGCCCCGGCGATTGCCGTGGAATTCGGCCGCAAGGTGCTGTTCTCGACCGAGCGCCCGTCCTTTGCAGAGCTGGAAGATCACGTGCGCGGCGCCAAGACGGCGTAGCGCTGACCCTATGAGAGAAGAGCGCGGCCAACGAGCCGCGCCAATGACCACGTAGCACAAACCGACGGGAACGGACCATGAGCAAGTCCAGCACGCCGACCTTCATTGTCATTCGGCGCAACAAGAAAGGCGGACACGGCCACCACGGTGGCGCGTGGAAGATCGCCTACGCCGACTTCGTGACCGCCATGATGGCGTTCTTCCTGCTGATGTGGCTGCTCAGTTCGGTGACGAAGGCCGAGCTGTCGTCGGTCGAAACGTATTTCCGCACGCCGCTGAAGGTGGCGCTGTTCGGTGGCGCCGGTTCGGGCGACCAGTCGAGCATTCTCAACGGCAGCCCGGCGCTCAAGCAGAACATGCCGCAGCCGAATCCGAGCCCCAGCCCGACCGTGCAGCGCCAGCGCAACATTCGCGACGAGTCGGATGACGCGGCGCTGAACAAGCTCAAGCAGAAGATTGCAGAGATGGTCGAGACGAACCCGGTGATGAGCCAGTTCAAGCACCAGTTGCTGATCGACATGACCACCGAGGGCCTGCGCATCCAGATCGTCGACCAGCAGAACCGCCCGATGTTTGCCAACGCCAGCGCCGAAGTGCAGCCCTACATGCGCACCATCCTGCGCGAGCTGGGCTCGGCGCTGAACGACGTGCCCAACCCGATCAGCCTGTCGGGCCACACCGACGCCACCCAGTACGCCACGCAGCACGGCTACAGCAACTGGGAACTGTCGGCCGACCGCGCCAACGCATCGCGACGCGAGCTGGTGGCGGGCGGCATGAAACCCGAGAAGGTCAGCCGCGTGGTGGGCCTGGAGGCATCGGTGCCGTTGGACAAGACCAACATCTACAACCCGATCAACCGCCGAATCAGCATCGTCGTGCTCAACGCACGCGCCGCTGAAGCCGTGCGCTCGGGTGGGGTCGAGCCGGTGGCCGACCTGCGCAATGACGGTAAAGACACGCTGACCGACGCCGCCGCACGTGCCACGGGTGTGGCGGACGCGGTGACTGCGGCCAAGCCATAAAGAGCGCCGAGGGGAGAAACAGTCAATGAGCGAGAAACACATCCTGGTGGTGGACGATTCCACGTCGATTCGCCGCATGATTGCCGCGTGCCTGCGCGAGTGCGGCTTTGCCGTGACGGAAGCCGGCGACGGCACCGCCGCACTCGAAGCCGTGCGCACGCTCGCCCAGGGCAACCACCACCTTGTGATTACCGATCAGGTCATGCCGTCAATGGACGGCCTGACCCTCATCCGAGCCCTGCGCGCACTGCCGGCCTACGCCGACACCCCGATCCTCATGCTGACCACCGAGGCTGACAACACCATCCGCGACCAGGCGCGCGCTGCCGGCGCGACGGGTTTCCTGCCCAAGCCGTTCGACCCGGACGGGCTGACGGATTCGGTGATGCAGTTGCTCGAATGGCATGCGCAGACCCACGGGTCTGCATCGACGCATTAAACGACCGAGACGACAGATATGAACCTCGACCTTAGCCAGTTTTTCGGCGCCTTCTTCGAAGAAGCGGAAGAGCTGCTCGTCGACATGGAGCGGCTGCTGCTCAACCTCGATGTTGCCAACCCTTCTTCTGATGATCTGAACGCCATCTTCCGCTGCGCGCACTCCATCAAGGGTGGTGCTGCGACCTTCGGTTTCACGCACATGACGGAACTCACGCATGTGGCGGAATCGATTCTGGACCGCGCCCGCACCGGTACCTTGCAGCTGCGCGAAAACATGGTGGATGCCTTCCTGGAAACGAAAGACGTGTTGAAAAGCCAACTTGATGCCTACCGGCAAGAGCACCCCATCGATACGGCCACGCTCGAATACATGGTGGCCAAGCTCAACAGCCTGACCGCCGAGGACGGCGCCCCCGTTGCTGCCGCGCCGGTTGCTGCCGCGCCCGTGGTGGCGACGCCCGAACCGGTGGCTGCACCCGAGCCCGAGCCGGTGGTTGCACCCGAGCCCGAGCCGGTGGTTGCCGAAGCGCCTGCGGCCGAAGTCGTGGGCGACATCGAAGGCGGCCTGGACATCAAGCTCATCGACGTCTCGAAGGAAGACTGCGAGCTGATCGTCACCGAACTCAAGCACCTGGGCACCGTGCTGCGCCACGTGCGCACCGGCCGCAACAGCGACATCGTGCTGCAGAGCACCTGCACCGCCGACGACATCATCGCGGTGAGCTGCTTCATCATCGATGCCGACCAGATTGTCATCACGCCGCACGTGGGTGGCGCTGCTCCGGCCGAAGCCGCTGCGCCGGTTGTGGCTGCACCGACGCCCGCCGCTGCCCAGACGGAAGTGCACGCCCCGGCTGCCAACGAAGCTGCGCCGGCGCAGGCCGTTGCCGCTGCTGCCGCACCGGTGCCGGCACGCCCGGCCGCTGCCGACCACAAGCCGGCCGTGGCTGCCGAAACGTCGATCCGCGTGGGAGTGGAAAAGGTCGATCAGCTCATCAACCTGGTGGGCGAACTTGTCATCACGCAGGCCATGCTGGCGCAAACCGCGCAGGCCTTCGACCCGGTGCTCAATGAGCGCCTGTTTGCCGGCCTGTCGCAGCTCACGCGCAATGCACGCGACCTGCAAGAGGCCGCCATGTCCATCCGCATGATGCCGATGGATTACGTATTCAACCGCTTCCCGCGCCTGGTGCGCGACCTGGCGCACAAGCTGGGCAAGCAGGTCGAACTGTCGACGTTCGGCAAATCGACCGAACTGGACAAGGGCCTGATCGAACGCATCATCGATCCGCTCACACACCTGGTGCGCAACAGCCTGGACCACGGCATCGAATTGCCCGAAGCCCGCGTGGCCGCCGGCAAGGATGCCACCGGCCAGCTGCTGCTCTCTGCTGCCCACCAGGGCGGCAACATCGTCATCGAAGTGAGCGACGACGGCCAGGGCCTGAACCGCGACAAGATCCTCAAGAAGGCGCGTGAGCGCGGTCTGCCCGTGTCGGACAACATGACCGACGACGAGATCAACCAGCTCATCTTCGCACCGGGCTTCTCCACGGCTGACCAGGTGACGGACGTGTCCGGCCGAGGCGTGGGCATGGACGTGGTCAAGCAGAACATCCAGTCGATGGGTGGCTACGTCGAGATCCAGTCGCAGAAGGGCAAGGGCACGACGATCCGCATCGTGCTGCCGCTCACGCTGGCGATTCTGGACGGCATGTCGGTCAAGACCGGCGAGGAAGTGTTCATCCTCCCGCTGTCGTGCGTGGCCGAATCGCTGCAACCGCGTCCGGAAGACATCAAGGCCGTGCCGGGCGGCGGTCGCCTGCTCAAGGTGCGCAACGAATACCTGACGCTGGTGCCGATGTACGAACGCTTCCGCATCACGCCGTCGCTGCCCAATCCGTCGGAAGGCATCGTTGTGATCCTGGATTCGGAAGGCAAGAAGATTGCGCTGCAGATCGACGAACTGGTTGGTCAGCAACAGGTGGTGGTCAAGAACCTCGAGACCAACTACCGCCGTGTGCCGGGCATTTCGGGCGCGACCATCCTGGGCGATGGCAGCGTTGCACTGATCGTCGATGTGTCGGCACTGATGCGCGAGACCCGCACGGGCCATTCAGAAAACGCGATGCGTGCCGTTACTGCCGAAAAGCACGAGATGGGCGAAGCGCAGGGCGGTCGTTTTTCGACCGAGGCGATGGCCGCGGCATAAGCGTTCACGCCAGGCAGGTTGGGATCACCCATCCACAACGAATTCAATCTAGTGGCCCGACGGGGGCCGAGGGGAGCCGCAATGGAAGTTAAGAAACACGTGGTCGGCGAAGACACCGGCGGGGAGGAGTACCTGGCCTTCACGCTGGGCCGCGAGGAATACGGCATCGACATCCTGAAGGTGCAGGAAATCCGCGGCTACGAGACCGTCACGCGCATTGCCAATGCGCCCGATTTCATCAAGGGTGTGATCAACCTGCGCGGCATCATCGTGCCCATCGTTGATCTGCGCATCAAGTTCCAGCTCGATCGCGTCGAGTACAACCAGTACACCGTCGTCATCATCCTGAACCTGATGGACCGGGTGGTCGGCATCGTGGTGGATGGCGTGTCGGACGTGCTGACGCTGCAAAGCCAGCAGATCAAGCCGGCACCGGAGTTCTCGGGCGCGCTGGACACGGAATATATCCGCGGCCTGGGTTCGATCGACGAGCGCATGCTCATTCTGGTGGACATCGAGCGCCTGCTGATGTCGGCCGACATGGCGCTGTGCGACGAAGCCGAAGCAGCCTGAGCGCGACATGAATCCGGCCGGGGCACGGCGTACGTGCCCCCGGCAAATGAGGCTGGGCCGCGGAGGCCCGGCGGGCGACAAGACACCGTCGGCACAGGTGCGGCGCCGTAAGGGGAGGGAAGCATGTTCAGCAAAATGACCATCCGGCTCCGTTTGGGGCTGATGATGGCGGGTATTGGTGTGCTCGCCGTTATCGTGGGCGTGACGGGCCTGATCGGCATGCGGCACGCCAACACCCGTGTGCAGGATGGCTATGCCGTGCAGCTGGCAGGCACCGTGGCATTGGCCGAATCCGATTCCAACCTGCTGAGCTTTCGCATCGTGCTCGATCGCGCAGCCATGGCCCCCAACGCGCCCGGTATGGAAAAGACGCTCGAGCGCGCCAAGATGTTCCTCGACAAGTCTGACACCGCCTGGAAGCGCTACCGCGCGCTGCCCACCACGGCAGACGAACGCAAGCTGGCCGACGAGGCCGAGGGCCTGCGCGACATCTTCGTGCGTGACGGCGCACAGGTATTGATGCAGGCGGTGCAAGCGCACGACGAAGCGCGCATCAACAAGACGGTCATGGATGTCATGCCCGCCCTGTACCGCCCCCTTGGCGACAAGGTCACGGCACTCAACCGCCTGCAGATGGACGCGGCCAAAGCCAGCTACGAAGCCAGCCAGGCCGAGCATCACACCCTGAGCACCCTCACCACCGGCCTGCTGTTGGGCGGCATTCTTGTGGGCGGGCTACTGACGTGGGCGCTGCGCCGTTCGATCACGGTGCCGCTGATGCGCGCGATCGAACAGGCCGAGCACATCACGCAGGGCGATCTCACGCACACCATTCAAGTAGACCGCGCCGATGAAACCGGCCGCTTGCTGCTGGCGCTGCAACGCATGCAGGAAAGCCTGCAGAAGATGGTGGGGCAGGTGCGCTCGGGCTCCGACTCGATTGCCAGTGCCACGCAACAGATTGCTGCAGGCAATGCGGACCTTTCGCAGCGCACCGAGCAACAGGCTTCTGCGTTGGAAGAAACCGCGTCGAGCATGGAAGAGCTGACGAGCATCGTGCGCCAGAACGCCGACAACGCACGTCAGGCCAGCACGCTGGCCGGCAACGCATCGGACATTGCCGTCAAAGGCGGCGAAGTGGTTGGCCGGGTGGTGGACACCATGGCTGGCATCAACGACAGCAGCAAGAAGATCGCCGACATCATCGGCGTGATCGAGGGCATTGCATTCCAGACCAACATCCTGGCGCTGAATGCAGCAGTGGAAGCCGCGCGTGCGGGCGAACAAGGCCGCGGCTTTGCGGTGGTGGCGGGTGAAGTGCGCAGCCTGGCGCAGCGCTCGGCCACGGCGGCCAAGGAAATCAAGGAGCTGATCAGCGATTCGGTCGGCCGCGTGGAAAACGGCACGACGCTGGTGGCGGAAGCGGGCAGCGTGATCGACGAGGTGGTGGTGGCCGTCAAGCGCGTGACGGACATCATGGGCGAGATCAGCTCCGCATCGGATGAACAGAGCGCCGGTATCGAGCAGATCAACCAGGCCGTCGCGCAGATGGATGAAGGCACGCAGCAGAACGCCGCCCTGGTGGAGCAAGCCGCCGCTGCCGCGATGTCGCTGCAGGAGCAGGCCGGCGGGCTGCGTCAGGCCGTGGCGGCGTTCCGGATGCAGGCCAGTATGCAGACCGGAATGCAGGCAAACGCGGTGCCCACGGTGTCCGTGGCCGCGCGCGCGGCTGCCAAGCCGGCACCGAAAGCCACCGCTGTGCCGCGCCGTGCCGCCCAGCCGAAGGCCGCAGCGCGCACTACCGCTGAACCGACTGCGCAGACCGCAGCTGCACCTGCAGCGCCGGCCCGCGCCAAAGAACAACAACGCGAGCGCACCGCCGCCGCTGCCGTATCAAAAGCGGCTGCGCCAGCGCCCAAGTTGGCCGTACCCAAGCTCGTTGCCGCAGGCGGCGACGATAGCGACTGGGAAACCTTTTGACCATGTATGCACGGGATCTTCGCTGCTCGCGAAAGCTCTCTCGTGTGTGTTTGTGGTGTGCAGCCTGCCCTCCGGGGCAGGTTTTTTTTTGCCTGGGCTAGTGTCTGCTGAAGCCGGGGTGACCCCCCACTGAAGTGGCATGACCCCATGGCGGTTCTAAAGAGCCGTCCCCCGCAGGCCGATAGCGGTTAGGGGGCATATAAAAACAGGAAGAGGTAGACAACATGGGTTGGATCAAGCGTTTGCCGGTGTCCACGGTACTGACCGGCGGTTTCCTGATCGTGGCCGCCATGGGCGCGGCCATCGGCGGGTTGGGCATCTACACCATCACGCAGTTGAGCAAGGCCAGCGAAGAGCTGGCACAGAAGCAGATGCGCGCCATCACGCAGATGGGCAGCGCAGCCAACAGCCTGGCGCACGCCAGCCGCGCGCAGACGGCACTGCTGATTGCCACCACGCTCACCGAGCGCAAGGCGCTCAGCACACAGATTGCCGACAGCATGCAGCACCTGAAAGACGGTGTGGAGAACGTGCGCCCGCTCTTTACGTCGGACGAAGGCAAGAAGATGATCCGCGAGGTCGATGCGATCTACCCTGTCTGGGGCAAGCGCATGACCGACTTCGTGGCGCTGATGGACAAGCAGGGCCTCGACCCGACCCAGTTCGACAGCCGCGTCACGGCCGAGAACGTCGGCCTGCTGGACGACACCGCTGCCTTTGAAAAGACGCTCGACAAGATGGTCCGGCGCGTGGAGGAGGTCTCTGCCGCATCCACCGTCAAGGCCCGCGATGACGCACACCGCTCGCGCCTGGTGATGGTGGTGATGGCCTGTGCGGGGGCGCTGCTCGGCATCGTGCTGGGTCTGGTCATCGCACGCCGGCTGTCGCGCCAGTTGGGCGGCGAGCCATCGTACGCCGCCGAGATTGCCCGCCGCATTGCCGCCGGCGATCTGGCCGTGCACGTACAGACCCGCCCGGGCGACCATGACAGCATGCTCTTCGCCATGGCGCAGATGCAGCAGCAACTGACCGGCACGATCACCAATATCAAGAGTTCGGCCGATTCCATTGCCAGCGCTACCAAGCAGATCGCAGCCGGCAATGCCGACCTGTCGCAGCGCACGGAAGAGCAGGCCTCGTCGCTGGAGGAAACCGCTTCCAGCATGGAAGAACTCACCAGCATCGTGAAGCAGAACGCCGACAACGCGCGCCAGGCCAGCCAACTGGCGGGCAGCGCGTCGGACATCGCCGTGAAGGGCGGCGAAGTGGTGGGCCGCGTGGTGGAAACCATGGCGGGTATCAACGCCAGCAGCAAGAAGATCGCCGACATCATCGGCGTGATCGAGGGCATTGCGTTCCAGACCAACATCCTCGCCTTGAATGCGGCGGTGGAAGCCGCACGCGCGGGCGAGCAGGGCCGTGGCTTTGCGGTGGTAGCCGGCGAGGTGCGCAGCCTGGCACAGCGCTCGGCCACGGCGGCCAAAGAGATCAAGGAGCTGATCGGCGATTCGGTTGGCCGCGTGCGCAACGGGTCGGCCCTGGTGGCCGAAGCCGGCACGGTGATCGAAGAGGTGGTGGTGGCCGTGCGGCGGGTGACCGACATCATGGGCGAGATTTCCGCCGCGTCGGACGAGCAAAGCTCCGGCATCGAACAGGTCAATCAGGCCGTGAACCAGATGGACGAGGTCACGCAGCAGAACGCCGCCCTCGTGGAGCAAGCCGCGGCTGCCGCCCTGTCGCTGGAAGAGCAGGCGCAACTGCTGCGCAATGCCGTGGCGACGTTCCGCACGGATGCCTCGGTGGAGCTGGCCGTGGCGGCGCCGACTGCCGTTTTGGCGCCGGCCGTCCGCAGCGAGGTCCGCCCCGAGAGGACCGAAGTGGTGCCCTCCGTGGCGCGCGCCTTGGCTTCGCGCAAGGCGGCCAAGCCCGCAGCGGCACCGGCACCCGCCCCGGAGCAGGAGACCGCCCCCGCTGCCGCGCAAGGAGAAAAAGCGCCCCAGGAAGCACATGCACCGGTTGCTCCGGTGGCTGGTGCAGTCGTTTCGGCAGGCGTTTCCGAGGCTGCCATCGCCCCGGCCCTCAAGCTGACCACCGGTTCTGCCGATGAAGATGACTGGAGCACCTTCTGACGCCAGCCTCGCCAACAGCAAACTTGGCGCGGCCTGCGGTAGCGGTGCCCGCCAACGACTGAGAGCGGGCATCAAGACTCGCCAAACACGGGGTTAGTTATCCATGGCAGCACAAAACTTGGCGCCAGTTTCGCCGACGCTCGCGTCGCGCGAGTTTTCGTTCACCGCCGAAGATTTCGGCCGCATCCGAGACCTGATCTACCGTCGCGTCGGTATTTCGCTGTCCGACCGCAAGAGCGAAATGGTCTACAGCCGCCTGGCCCGCCGCCTGCGCGTGGTCAACCTCGGCTCGTTCCGCGATTACCTGGACGCGCTGGAAAAAGGCCACCTGCCCGACGAGTGGGAAGCCTTTACCAACGCGCTCACCACCAACCTGACCGCGTTCTTCCGCGAGCAGCATCACTTCCCCATCCTGCACGAGCACGCCAAGGCCAAGCGCACGCCGTTCACCGTGTGGTGCTCGGCCTCGTCGACGGGGGAAGAGCCGTACTCGATCGCCATTACGCTGGCCGAAGCCTTTGGCTCGATGTCGCCCAGCCAGGTGAGCGTGGTCGCCTCTGATGTGGATACCAACGCGCTGGCTCGCGCCCGTGCCGGGATCTATCCGATGGAGCGCGTGTCGGCCCTGTCGCCCGAGCGCCTGAAGAAGTATTTCCTGCGCGGCACCGGCAAGCAGGAGGGCTATGCCCGCGTGCGGCCCGAGCTGCAGGCCATGATCGACTTCCGCCAGATCAACCTGCTCGACCGCGATTGGCCGCTGCAGCAGAAGTTCGACGTGATCTTCTGCCGCAACGTGATGATCTATTTCGATAAGCCCACGCAGGCCAAGATCCTGGAGCATTTCATCGATGTGATGAAACCCGATGGCCTGCTGTTTGCCGGCCATTCGGAGAGCTTCCTGCAGGTGACCAAGGCGTGGACGCTGCGCGGCAAGACCGTGTACGAAGTCGCGCCCGAGTTGCGCGCCAAGATGGGGGCACGATGATCGAATTCGGCAAACGCGCGACGCTGCAATCGGCCGCCGATGCCGTGCGCAGCGATAGCGGCCTCGGGAACAGCGGCATGAGTGCTGGCGCCATGGCCACGCTCGCGCAATCGGCGGCCAGCACCCACGCCTACTACGACACCACCTTCAGCCGCCGCGCCATGAAAGTGCTGCCCGGCGAGTACTCCGTCACCACCGAAGACCTGATGCTCGTCACGGTGCTCGGCTCGTGCGTCTCCGCCTGCGTGCGCGACAAGACCCTCGGCATTGGCGGCATGAACCATTTCATGCTGCCCTCGCGCAACGAGGGGGAATCGATCCTATCGCCGTCCATGCGCTATGGCACGCACGCCATGGAAGTGCTGCTCAACCAGCTCTACAAGGCGGGCGCCAAGCGCGAGCGCCTGGAGATCAAGGTGTTTGGCGGCGCCGCCGTGCTGGCCGGCATGAGCACGCTCGACGTGGGCGAGCGCAACGGCAAGTTCGTGCTCGAATTCCTGCGCAACGAAGGGCTGACGGTGGCCGCCAAAGACCTCTTTGATGTGCACCCGCGCAAGGTGTATTTCGTACCGTCCACCGGCCAGATCATGGTGCGCAAGCTACGCTCGCAAAACTCGGCGGCCGAGCTGGACAGCGAGGCGCAATACGCCAGCAAGCTGTCGAAGTCCATCACGACGAAGCCGGCCTCGCGTCTGCAACTATTTACCTAATCCCTGAACTTGCTCCCTGAACATGAACGACAAACGCAAGATTCAGGTGCTGTGCATCGACGATTCCGCACTGATCCGCAGCATCCTGAAGGAGATCATCAACAGCCAGCCGGACATGGAAGTGGTGGGTGTGGCGCCCGATCCGATCATCGCGCGCGACCTCATCAAGCAGACCAATCCGGACGTGCTGACACTGGATGTCGAAATGCCGAAGATGGACGGCCTCGACTTCCTGGAAAAGCTCATGCGCCTGCGCCCGACGCCGGTGGTCATGATCTCTTCGCTCACGGAGCGCGGCTCTGAAGCCACGCTGCGCGCGCTGGAGCTGGGCGCGGTGGATTTTGTCGCCAAGCCCAAGCTCGGCATGCGCGACGGCATGAACGAATACGCCGACCAGATTGCCGACAAGATCCGTGCGGCGGCGCGGGCCAGGTTGCGTCCGCGGGCAGCCGCACCGGTAGCGGCAACCGGATCGGCAAACGGTGGGGCAACTGCATCGGCGCCCGGCGCACACGTTCGCGCAGAGCCCGCGCCGGGGACCCCGGCCCCTGTGCGTACCCATTTCTCGTCGACGGAAAAGCTCATCATCGTGGGCGCTTCCACCGGCGGCACCGAGGCCATCAAGGATTTCCTGCTGGAAATGCCGCCCGACTGCCCCGGCATCCTGATCGTGCAGCACATGCCGGCGGGCTTCACCACGTCGTTCGCCAAGCGGCTGGACGGCCTGTGCCGCATCCGCGTGAAGGAAGCCGTGCACGGCGAGCGCGTGCTGCCCGGCCACGCCTACATTGCCCCGGGCGACATGCACCTGTCGCTGGGCCGCAGCGGCGCCAACTACGTCACCGAGCTGGATCAGGGCCCGCCGGTCAACCGCCATCGCCCGGCGGTGGACGTGCTGTTCCGCTCCGCCGCGCGCAACGCCGGAGCCAACGCCTTGGGCGTCATTCTCACCGGCATGGGCAAGGACGGCGCGGTGGGCATGCTGGAAATGCGCAACGCCGGCGCCTACAACGTCGCTCAGGACGAGGCGTCCTGCGTGGTCTATGGCATGCCGAAGGAGGCCGTGGCCCACGGCGGCGTGCATGAAGTCCTGCCGCTGTCGCAAATTGGCCCGCACGTGCTGGCAAGACTGTCGGCCCATGGCCGTGTGACCCGGGTATAACGCTTCACTTTGCGGGTACATTGGTTGCGGGGCGCAGCAGTCAGGCGCCCCCGAATGTGTCCAGGCGTGTTTCAGCGCTCAAGAATCGGCCCCAGGCGCCGATAAGATTGCCAAGGAAGCCCGAAACCCCCCAATTCAGTTAGTTTGCGGAGATTGTGTCCATGGACAAGAGCCAGTACCGATTCCTCGTCGTCGACGATTTCCCGACGATGCGCCGGATCGTGCGTAACCTGCTCAAGGAACTCGGTTTTGCCAACGTTGACGAGGCCGAAGACGGCGCCGCCGGCCTGGCGAAGGTCAAGGAAGGCCGGTTCGATTTCGTGATCTCGGACTGGAACATGCCCAACATGGATGGCCTGCAGATGCTGCAGAGCATCCGTGCCGACGCCAACACCGCCATCAGCAAGTTGCCGGTGCTGATGGTGACGGCCGAGGCCAAGAAGGAAAACATCATCGCCGCAGCCCAGGCAGGTGCCAACGGCTACGTGGTCAAGCCCTTTACGGCCGCCACGCTGGACGAAAAGCTGGGCAAGATTTTCGAGAAGCTCGAAAAGGGGGCGTGATGAGCGAGATGCACGATGGCGCCCAGGCGCCGGCCGCAGAAGGCGTGGATCACGGTGATATGCCAGAAATGCTCCAGCGCATCGGCCACCTCACGCGCATGCTGCGCGAAAGCATGCGTGAGCTGGGCCTGGACAAGGGCGTGGAGAAGGCCGCATCGGCCATTCCCGACGCGCGCGACCGCCTGAACTACATCGCCAACATGACCGAGCAGGCGGCCACCCGCGTGCTCAACGCCATCGACGCGGCGCGGCCCGTGCAAGACGCACTGGAGTCCGATGCCGAGGCGCTGGTCAACCGCTGGCAGTCGTGGATGGACCGCCAACTAGGCGACGACGAGATCCGCGAGCTGGTCGGCCAGACCAACGGCTTCCTGCGCAGCGTTCCCGAAAAGACGCGCGACACGAACCAGCAGCTCATGGAAATCCTGATGGCTCAGGACTTCCAGGACTTGACCGGTCAGGTGATCAAGAAGGTGCTGGATGTGGTCCAGCTCATCGAAAGCCAGCTCGTCGGCATCCTGCTCGACAACGCGCCGGAACACCTGCGCGTGGAAGCGGCGCAAGTGGCGACGACGCTGCTCAACGGCCCGCAGATCAATCCGGACCACCCGGACGTGGTTGCGAACCAGGAGCAGGTGGACGACCTGCTGGAAAGCCTCGGGTTCTGAACCCGGCGCTGGACACGACAAAACGGGCGTTGCGACGATGTGCGCAACGCCCGTTTTGTTTTTGATGCGCCGTCGTTCGTCTAGCAAAAGCGCCCCGAACCGCTGTGCGCGGACACGCAGGCGTCTCGCGCCGGGGGCAGGGCCATTTCGTCGAAAAACCCGCTCCGGGGCGGCTTTTTCCACGCTTCGCCCGAGCGAGGGTGCCGGAATAATGCGAGGGTCGGCCATGGGGCCGATGCTGTTCATTCGACCCCGTTCACCCCGCGCATCCCGGCATGTCCGAAGAAAGCGATCTCGAAAAAACTGAAGCCGCCTCTCCGAGGCGCCTCGAGCAGGCGCGCGAGGAAGGCGACGTTCCCAGATCACGGGAACTGGCTTCGTTCGCCCTCACGGCGGTGTCTGCGGGTGGTTTGTGGGTGGTGGGCGACTCGATCGTGCGGGCCGCATCGTCTTTCCTGGCGCGCTGCCTGGAGTTCCACCGCTACAACTACACCAGCGGACAGGACCAGTGGAACTACGTGACCGGCCAGTTCATGCCGCTGGCCATGGCGCTGGGCGGGCTGATGCTGATGCTGGTGATTGCCGCGCTGTCGCCGCTGGCGCTCACGCGCGGGGCCATCTCGTTCAAGCCGCTGGCACCCGACATCTCGCGCCTGTTCAAGCTGCAGGGCCTGACGCGCATGTTCTCGCTCGAGGGGCTGATCGAGCTGCCCCGCCTGCTGATCAAGCTGTTCCTGATTGCCGGTGTGGGCTGGTTGCTCGTCCGGTACTACCGTGGTGACCTGATCGAACTGCCGCAGCAGGACCTGGGCGTTGCCATGCGCGACACGCTGCACGTGGCCGGCGTGGCCTTCCTCTGCATGGCGGCGGTGATGATGTTGGTGGCGGCCGTGGATGTGCCGCTGTCCTTGTGGCAATACGCGCGCAAGCACCGCATGACCAAGGAAGAAGTGCGCAAAGAGCATCGCGAGTCCGAAGGCGATCCGCACGTCAAGGGCCGCATCCGCAACTTGCAACGTCAAGCCGCCCAGCGCCGCATGATGGCCGACGTACCCAAGGCCGACGTGATCGTCACCAACCCGACGCACTACGCTGTGGCACTGCGCTATTCCGAAACGGAAGGCGGCGCGCCGCGCGTGCTGGCCAAGGGTGCCGACATGGTGGCGGCCAAGATTCGCGAGCTGGCAACGGAGCACAAGATCCCGATGCTGGAAGCGCCCCCGCTGGCCCGTGCGCTGTATCGCCATACCGAGATCGGCCACCAGATTCCGGAGGCGCTCTATGCCGCCGTGGCCGAGGTGCTTGCCTATGTCTACCAGCTGCGCCGCCTGCATCAGGTGGGCGGCCGTGCTCCGGTGCGCCCGACCGACCTGCCGGTGCCTGCCGATATGGACCCGGGGCCTCAACCCGGCCCGGACGACGCGCCGGAAGACGTCTGATCCCAAAGGGCGGGCTCCACAGCCGGTCATCCCGCTCAGGCGGCGCCACCGCCCGCTTCCGCACCCCCCGGTGGGAGGGTATTTCAAAGAAAAGCCGCCTTTTGGGCGGCTTTCTCACGTCTTCGATTTGGCGGCGCCCCCGGCAAGATGGCATCCATCGAAAAGCCCCCCGCTGCACGCCCCGCCAATGAACGCCGCACTGCTCCGAGTCACCGACATCCTGCGCAAGGGCGACTACCGCTCCGCCGCGGGCCCGGTGCTCATCATCCTGATCCTGGCGATGATGGTGCTGCCATTGCCGCCGTTCGTCCTCGATCTGCTGTTCACCTTCAACATCGCGCTGTCGATCATCGTGCTGCTGATCAGCATGCACACGCTCAAGCCGCTGGATTTCTCGTCGTTCCCGAGCATCCTGCTGATCACCACGCTGATGCGGCTGTCGCTCAACGTCGCCTCCACCCGCGTGGTGCTGATGGAAGGCCACACCGGCCCCGACGCAGCCGGCAAGGTGATCGAGGCGTTCGGCCACTTCCTGGTGGGGGGCAACTACACCGTCGGCATCGTGCTGTTCGTCATCCTGGTGATCATCAACTTCATGGTGATCAGCAAGGGCGCGGGCCGCATTGCCGAGGTCAGCGCGCGCTTCACGCTCGACGCAATGCCCGGCAAGCAGATGGCCATCGACGCCGACCTGAACGCCGGCCTCATTCGCGAAGACGAGGCCCGCAAGCGCCGCACGGCCATCGCGCAGGAAGCCGAATTCTTCGGCTCCATGGACGGTGCCAGCAAGTTCGTGCGTGGGGATTCGGTGGCGGGTATCGCCATTCTGCTGATCAACATCGTCGGCGGCCTGGCCGTGGGGGTGCTCCAGCACGGCATGGACGTGGGCCACGCGGCTACCAACTACACGCTGTTGACCATCGGTGACGGCCTGGTCGCGCAGATTCCGGCGCTGGTGATCTCCACCGCGGCGGGCATCATGGTCAGCCGCGTCTCCACCGACAAGGACGTCGGCCAGCAACTGTCGAGCGAGCTGTTTGCCATGCCGATGGTGCTGATGACCACCGCCGGCGTGCTGGGTGTGCTGGGTCTGGTGCCGGGCATGCCGCACATCCCGTTCATCCTCTTTGGCGGCGGTCTGGCCTATCTGGGCTGGTATCTCAAGAAGAAGCGCGAAGTGCCCGAGGTCGAGCCCGTGCTGCAAGCCATTGCCCCGGTGGATACGCCCGAGGCGAGCTGGGACGACGTGTCGTGGGTCGACGTGCTGGGCCTGGAAATCGGTTACCGCCTGATCCCGCTGGTGGACAAGAGCCAGGACGGCGAGCTGCTGCGCCGGATCAAGGGCATCCGCAAAAAGTTCACGCAGGACATGGGTTTCCTGGCGCCGGTTGTGCATATCCGCGACAACCTGGAGCTGGGCCCGTCGTCGTACCGCATCACGCTCAAGGGCGTGGAAATCGGCCACGGCGAGGTGCAGCAGGGCAAGTTCCTCGCCATCAACCCGGGTGGCCAGGATGGCCTGGGCGGCCACGGCGGCCTGGGTGGTCGACTGGGTACGCAACTGCCCGGCACCCCCACTGTGGACCCGACCTTTGGCCTGCCGGCCATGTGGATCACCGCCGATGTGCGCGATCGCGCGCAGGCCGAGGGCTACACCGTGGTCGATTGCAGCACGGTCATCGCCACCCACGTCAATCAGTTGATTTACACCCATAGCACCGAGCTTCTCGGCCGTTTGGAAGTCCAGCAATTGCTCGATCATTTGGGCAAGGAAGCACCGAAGCTGGTCGAAGACGTCGTACCCAAGCTGTTGCCCGTCGCGACCGTGCAGAAGGTGCTGCAGAACCTGCTGGACGAAGGCCTGCATATCCGCGACATCCGAACCATCGTCGAGACGCTGGCGGAACACGGAGGCAGGACGCAAGACCCCGCCGAACTCACCGCCGCCGTGCGTGTGGCGCTGGGCCGGGCGATAGCCCAGCAGCTCTTCCCGAACAAGACCGAAATGCAGGTCGTCACGCTTGACCCGAATCTGGAGAACATCTTGCTGCAAAGCGTCGTTGGCTCTAATGCCGGCCCGATCGAACCGCAACTGGCTGACTCGCTCATGCAAGCGGCAGCGGACTCGTCGCGCCAGCACGAACAGATGGGCCAGACGGGCGTCCTGCTGGTGCCGCCCGCACTGCGCCCGATGCTTGCCCGCCTGTTCAAGCGTGCCGCACCGAGCCTGCGCGTGCTGTCGCACGCAGAAATTCCAGATCACCGAACGATTAAGGTTGTCGCCATGCTTGGAGGCCGCGCATGAAAATGCATCGATTTACCGGACTGACGTCGCGTGACGTCTTGCGCAAGGTCCGCGACCAACTGGGCGATGGCGCGCTGATCCTGTCAAACCGCGCCATTCCGGGGGGCATTGAGATCATCGCGGCGTCCGACTCGCACGTGGATGCGTTGGTCGACACGCAGTCGTCGGCGCCCAAGACGGCACAGCGCCGTCCGATGGCACCGGCTCCGATTCCCGAGCCCGCACCGATTGCCGCCGCAACCGCAGCCGTCGTTGCCGCTCAGGCACCTGCTGAAGAGGCTGCCCAGGTGGAGGCCCCTGCACCCAACGCACTGGCCCGTCTGCGTAACCGCTTCATTGCTTCGCGCCGTGCCCCTGCACAGGAAGACGCACCGGCCGCACCCGTGGCAGTTGCCGCAGCCAAGCCGGCCGGCCGCACGCTGCAAACGCGCGTGGATGACGACGTGGCGTTTGGCGAAGAAGATGCGCTGGCGGCGTCCACCCGCATGCTGGCTGGCTTGTCGCTCGACCGTGCCAGCGCGGACGTTGCCCAGTCTGCGGCGCAGGCCCTGGCCAGCACCGCTCAGTTCATCGCCCGCCGCACCACGGTGGAAGACGAGCAGCCGGAGATGGAATCGACCGCCCGCTTTGCCGCCCGCCGCGAACAGGCGCGTGAACAGGCACGCGAGCAGGATGATCGCCCGGTCACGCTGCGCAGCTTTGCCGAGCGCGTGGAAGCCCAGGCCCGCACCCTCCGTGCAGAACAGCAGAAGGCCGAAGCGCCCATGAAGGCGCGCACCGAGGGGCATACCGAGGCACAAGCCGACGTCGGCAAGTCGTCCGACATTTTCGTCCGCGTGGAGGACACGATGGCCAAGCCCGAAGCCCCGCGTGAAGACGTGAGCCTGCAGCGTTCGGCCATCCAGGCCGACGTGAAGGAAAGCATCCGTGCCGAGACCGACGTGATGACCCGCCGCATGGTCGGCGAGATCGAAACGCTCAAGAGCACGCTGAACGACGCCATGTCGAGCCTCGCCTCGCTGGGCGTGAAGCTGGGCGACCCGGTGCGTACGCGCCTGTTCCAGACCATGCTCAACGCAGGGTTCTCGGCACAGCTCACGCGCTACGTGCTGGAGAACATGCCGCAGCACGACTCGTATGAAGGCGCGCTGGACTTCGTGCAGCGCGCGATTGAAAAGAACCTGACCACCGTGTCGGATGAAAACAGCCTGCTCGACCAGGGCGGCGTGTTTGCACTGATGGGCCCGACCGGCGTGGGCAAGACCACGACCACCGCCAAGCTGGCTGCGCGCTTCGTGCTGCGCCATGGCGCATCGCGCGTGGCACTGCTCTCGACCGACAGCTACCGGATCGGCGGCCATGAACAACTTCGCATCTACGGCAAGATCCTGGGCGTTTCGGTGCATGCCGTGAAAGACGCGCAAGACCTGAGCCTGGCGCTGAACGATCTGCGCGAGAAGCACGTGGTGCTGATCGACACCATCGGCATGAGCCAGCGTGACCGCGCTGTGTCCGAGCAGATGGCGATGCTGCATGCCGTGGGGCCGTCGATCAAGCGCCTGCTGCTGCTCAATGCAGCCAGCAACGGCAAGACGCTCGATGAAGTCGTGGGCGCCTACCGCGACGCCAACCTGGCCGGCTGCATCCTGACCAAGATCGACGAGGCTGCCTCCGTGGGCCATGCGATGGACGTGATGATCCGCCGCCGCCTGCCGCTGCACTACGTGTCGTACGGCCAGCGTGTGCCGGAAGACATTGCGGTGCCGAACAAGAAGCTGCTGATCCACCGCTCGTTCCGGGCCGGTGCGGAGCAGTCGTCGTTCACGCTGGATTCGGATGAATCGTTGCTTGTGGCGCAGGGCGCTACGCGTAACCGCGAACCTGGCCTGGCCGCTTTCGATTTCGCCTGAGAAGGGGGGCGACCATGACAACGCCATTCGCCAAGGATCAAGCCGCAGGGCTGCGGCGCATGCTCGGTCATGCCGCTGCACGCCGCGTGCTGGTGATCGGCGCGGAAGAGCAGGTCGATGACTTTGTCGACAACCTGCGCATCGCGCTGTCCGCCATGGGCCGCGACACCGCCGTGGTGAGCGCCCAGACCGTACTGGCCATGGCGGGCGTGCTCGAACAACACGACGAGACGGCGGATGTGACGCTTGTTGCCGCGCATTTCGGCACCCGGGCGCTGGGTACCGTGGCCGAAGCCTGCGACGACGTGCTGCTGACCTTCTCCGATGGTCCGGAAGGCATCAAGAGCGCGTACACGCTGCTCAAGAAAACCGCCGTGCTGCAAGGCAGCGCCGGCATCCGCACCGTGGTGTGCGGCGCGCATTCGGTGGATTCCGCCGTGCGCGTGTTCGGCAACCTGGCCAACACCGTGGGCCAATACCTGAACACCCGTATCGATTTCGCCGGCTACCTTCCTGAGGACCGGCACGTAGAACTCGCGCTCTCGCTTGGCAAGCCCGTGGCGAGCGCGTTTCCCGCATCGCCTTCGGCCATGGCCTTCCGCCAGCTTGCCGAAGAAATGTTGAGCTGGGCCAGCGCCGAGGCCCAAGCCGGTGATGGCAGTGCGCCGTCGCGGGTGGTCATGTCGGCGCGGGCTCCGGCACAGCCGGCAGATGAATCGGCGCAAGCAACGTCAATGTCGGCATCGACTGCGACGGCCTGCGCCACCGCAGGCGCGGCCGAATTGGTTTATTGAGGCGCAGCATGAACGAAGCGTCAAAGGCAGGCATGGATATGTACACCGCAACCGGTCGCAAGACCAAGTCCGACGAAATGGCCACGTACGCACCACTGGTACGCCGCATTGCCAACCAGATGATGGTCAAGCTGCCGGCCAGCGTTGAGCTGGACGACCTGATCCAGGCCGGCATGATGGGCTTGCTCGATGCGCTGTCGCGCTATGAGGAAACGCAGGGTGTGCAGTTCGAGTTCTACGCGGCCCAGCGTATTCGCGGCGCGATCCTGGACGAGCTGCGCGGCTCGGATTGGCTGCCGCGCGGCTTGCGCCGCAACGCGCGCACGATCGAACAGGCGATCCAGAAACTGCAGCAGCAGAAGGGCCGCGCGCCCACCGAAACCGAGATCGCCGCGGCGCTGGGCATGTCGCTGGCCGAATACCAGAAGCAACTGGTCGACCTGCAAGGCAGCCAGCTGCTGTATTACGAAGATTTCGACCGCGAAGACGCGGACGCCTTCATCGAGAACCGCGCGCCCGAGAACGACGCCACGCCGCTGGACCAACTGCTGGACCACGACCTGCGCGAATCGGTTGTCGCGGCCATCGAGGCACTGCCCGAGCGCGAAAAGCTCATGATGAGCCTCTACTACGAGCAGGATTTGAACCTGCGCGAAATCGGCGCCGTGATGGGCGTGTCGGAATCGCGCGTGTGCCAGATCCACAGCCAGGCGATTGCCCGCATTCGCTCGCGCCTGCGTGATCGCGCATGGTTGCCGACGCCGACCTGATCTGATGTCGACTGAGCGCCACTGGCATAACCCTTCACGCGTCGCCAGGGCTGCGTTGCCGGGGTTTTGACGGCAGCGCTCAGTTTCCGTTTTTACCTGCCATTTTTTACTGCGCGGCCAGCGCGTCATTTCGCGGCCGCGCTTTTTCTTTGGGGGCCTCAGTAACGAGGCGCGAGGTGGCGGCATCCCACACACGGGTCTCGCCATGCTTGAAGCGGGCGAACCGTTCGGCGGGCACCTCGGCCACCTGCAGCGCATGGGCCAGATCGGTGATGGGCTGGTCCAGCGTTTGTCCGCCAGCGCAAACGCGGGTGGGGTGCGCTTGATCACGGCGTGGCGATGTTCGAAGCGCACTCCCGTTTTGGAACGCAAAATATGTACACAAAAAACGATTGAAATTGTTGACATAAAAATGAAGGCCCTCCAAGATTCCGGCAAATACGCGGCATCACGCCGCATGAATGCTGGCGGACGGAACCCACCCCATCCGCCAAAAGTACGCTCCCTGCAATGACATGGGGGCGGCCCCAGGAGACAGACAATGCGCCCATCCCCCGGCCAACCCTCGCATTCTTCGTCGACAATCGGTGACGCCGTTGCCGATCCCGTCAACGAGTTTCTGCCACTGCCCCGCCTGTTCGCGCTTGGCCTGCAGCACCTGCTGGTGATGTACGCCGGTGCGATTGCAGTGCCGCTGATTGTCGGCAATGCGCTCGGCCTGTCGAAGGGCGATCTGTCGTATCTGGTCAATTGCGACCTGTTTGCGGCCGGTATCGGCACGCTCATCCAATCGCTCGGTTTCCTGATCTTCGGGATCCGCCTGCCGGTGATGATGGGGGTCACGTTTGCTGCGGTTGCACCGATGATCGCCATCGGCGTGGAGCCCGGTATGGGGCTGCCCGGCATCTTCGGGGCATCGATCGTTTCGGGCGTGTTCGGCATTGCCGTTGCCCCGCTGATGGGTCGGCTGCTCGGCTTGTTCCCGCGCGTGGTGACGGGCACGGTCATCATGCTGATCGGTTTTTCGCTGCTGAGCGTGGGGATCAACTGGGCTGCGGGTGGTCAGCAGATGATTCCGGAGGTGGTGGATGGCGTGCGCCACATGGTGCCGAATCCCGCCTTTGGCGATCCGTTCGGCCTGGCCATTGCCGCGCTTGTGCTGGTGACGATCCTGCTGCTGACCAAGTTCGGTAACGCACTGCTGTGCAATATCGCTGTGCTGCTGGGCATCGTGACAGGCACGCTCGTGGCGGCGGCGTTCGGCAAGGTGTCGCTGGCCGACGCGAGCGCCGCGCCGCTGATGACGCTGGTCACGCCGTTCTACTTCGGTATGCCGAAGTTCGAGTTGTCGGCCATTCTCTCGATGTGCATCGTGATCGTGATCACGCTGGTGGAATCAACCGGCATGTTCCTCGCGCTGTCGCACGTGGTGGGCAAGCCGATCTCGCGCAACGAACTGACCAACGGCCTGCGTGCCGACGGTCTGGCGACGGTCGTGGCCGGTGTGTTCAACACGTTCCCGCATACGTCGTTCTCCCAGAACATCGGGCTTGTGTCGATCACGGGCGTGCGTTCGCGCTACGTGGCGGCTGCCGGCGGGGTGCTGCTGATCGTGCTGGGGCTGTTTCCGAAACTGTCTTACGTGGTGGCATCGGTGCCGCAATACGTGCTGGGCGGCGCGGGCATCGTGATGTTCGGCATGGTGGCCGCAGCCGGTATCCGCATGCTCGGCATGGTGGATTTCCAGCAGCAGCGCCACAACCTGCTGATCATCGCGGTGTCGGTCGGCTTTGGCATGATGCCCACGCTGGCGCCGGCGTTCTTCCACCACTTTCCGGACTGGACGCGCCCGATCACCCACAGCGGCATCGTGATGGGCACGTTGGTTGCCGTGGTGCTGAACGCGTGGTTCAACGGCGTTCGCGGGTCGCAAGAGATCATGCATGGTGCGGCCGCCGCCGCGCATTGAGGATCGAGCCCCGCGCCTCAAGTCTCCCGGGCAACCGAGACGCGGTATGCGGTGCGCTGCCGATACACCGCGCCCGGGCGGAGCATGACCATTTCCGCATCGGGCATGTTGACCTGGTTCGGGAACGCGCTCGCTTCCAGACATAAGCCGCTGCGCAGCGCGTGTGTGCCCGCGAGCTTGTGGCCCGAGTAGAACTGAAGCCCGCGCTGGTCGGTGAGCACCGTCAATTCGCGGCCGCTGCCCGGGTCATACAGCCGGGCGACCGCGCGCACCTGAGGGCGATCGTCCGGCGCCGTATTGCGCAGCACGAAGCAGTGGTCGAACCCGCCGGCCTGCGCCAGTTGCGCGTTAGGCCAGTCCAGCCGTACCCCGATCGGTGCTCCCTGGCGAAAATCGAATGCCGTGCCCGCGACACTGGATGCCCGCGTCGGAATCAGCTTTGCATCGACTTCCAGATACGCGTCGGCGTCGATCGACAGGATGTGGCCCTTGATGTCCGTGCCGGGCTTGCCGCTCAGGTTGAAATACCCGTGGCTCGTCAGGTTGATCGGCGTGGGCGCATCGGACCGCGCTTCGTAGTCGATCGTCAGCGTGCCCCCGTCGTCAAGCGCATAGCGCACCTGGACGGCGACATTGCCAGGGAATCCGGCATCGCCTTCCGGGGACGTGAGCCGCATGACCAATGCGCCGTCTTGTTCCTCCGCGTCCCACAGCGCCCGATGGAATCCGCTTGCCCCTCCATGGAGCAGATTGCCGCCCTCATTACGGTCGAGCGCGTAGTCGATGCCGTCGAGCGTAAAGCGCGCACCGGCAATCCGGTTGGCCCAGCGCCCGATCAAGCCCCCGAGATAGGCCGTCGATTCAAGGTAGTCGGCGGGCGACGCGTGGTTGAGGAGAATCTCTCCCAGGCGTCCGCCGCGATCAGGCGCTTGCCACGAGACGAGCGTCGCCCCCAAGTCGCTGATCGATACGCGCATGCCCAGGGCATTGCGCAGCGTAAACAGCCGAACCGGTTCACCGTCGGGCAATGGCCCCCATGTTGCCGACGAGATGGCGCCGTCGACCGGCGCATGTGCGGACAGCGCTGGCGCGATGCTCATGATTGGTCCTCTGTGATGGTGCGTTCCTGGTATTCGCGTGGCGTGCAATCCAACTCACGGCGGAAGACGGCGTGCATGTATTGCGGTGAGGTGAAACCGCAGCGCACCGCCACCTCGGCGGTTGCGACATCACGGCTGGCCAGCATGTGCTTGGCGGCGTCGAGCTTATGGCGAAGGATTTCCTGGTGCACGGTGCAATGCAATTCACGACGAAAATGTTCTTCGAGCGAGGACCGCGAGATACCGACGTAGTCCGCGACCTGCTCGGTCTTGATCCCCTGGCAGGCATATTGCCGAATGAAGTGCCGCGCGCGCATGACATACGGGCTGGCAAGCGGCTGGTGCCGGGATGACGCCAGCACATTGATGCCGACCGGCGGCACGAGAATCTGCCGGCCTGCCAGGCGGGCACCCCCCAGCATCTGATGCAGCAGATGGGCGGCGGTGCGCCCCATCTCCATGGTGCCCTGAATGACCGATGACAGCGGGATACGGCTCAAGGTGCGCGTCAGCGGATCATTGTCGATGCCGATGATGGCGATTTCCTCCGGCACGGCCAACCCAGCCGTCATGCAAGCCTGAAGCAGGTGCCGCGCCCGCGCATCGGTCACGGCAATGATGCCGATGGGCTTGGGCAAGCCCCGCAGCCATTCAATCAACTGGCCGATTGCCTGATGCCAGGTTGGCGCGCTGGTCGAGAGGCCCCGGTAAATCTCCTGCTCAACCGGGGCGGCGGGATTGTCCTGGCGACGCAAGCGGGTAAAGGCCAGTTCGCGCTGCTGTGCCCAGCGGTTCTCGGGCGCCTGGGGCAGGCTGTACAACGCAAAATGCTGCAGGCCGGCCTCGATCAGGTGCCGGTATGCCAGCGACACCAGCTTGCCGTTGTCCGTTGCGACATAAGGCGCCTTTGCCGGGTATTGCGCTGCGTCTTCATACGAAGAGCCGACGGCCACCACCGGCAGCGGGCAACCGCGCAGCGCTTCGGCGACGGCTGGGTCGTCGAAATCCGCGATGATGCCGTCGCCATCAAAGCGCTCGATCCCGGGCAGTCTGCAGCGGAAATCCTCTTCCAGAAACAAGTCCCACGTCACGCGGGTGGAGCGCATGTAGTCGCCAATGCCCGCAATGATTTCGCGGTCATACACCTTGTTGGCATTGAACAGCAGCGCAATGCGATGAATCTGCGCCTGCTGCGATGGATCGGACGATTGACGGTGCATGGTGGCTCGGGCCGCTCGCGGTGGCAGGGGTTTGCCAAACGGCTGCGGCGCACAGAGGGGTGCCGCTCGCTCGCACATTCTATGGGCTACATGGGGCGCTGTCAGACGATCGCGGCGGGGTGGCAAGAAATGTTAGGGCGGTTGGGCAATTTCGTAATTGCTCGTGCTGAGTGGGCGCATGCACCATGCGATTGCCGTGGAGCCGGGCGAGATCACTATTGCGGCGCACCACGCGCCCCGTCGGCCTAGGGGTATCCACCAACAATAGAAGATGGAGTGAGACATGAAATCGAACCACCGCCGTAGTGTTCTGAGAGCCGCCTTTTGCGGTGCAATGCTCGCCAGCCTGACGATGGCGGCGCCGCTGGCGTACGCAAGCAAGGCGCATCCGGAAATTGGCTTCTGTATTGACGACCTGCGCGTCGAGCGCTGGTCGCGCGACCGCGATTACTTTGTCGCCGCAGCGGAAAAGCTCGGAGCAAAGGTGTCGGTGCAATCGGCCGATGCCAGCGAGCAACGCCAGATCTCTCAGATCGAGAACCTGATCTCGCGCGGCGTCGACGTGATCGTCATCGTGCCGTTCAACTCCAAGGCGCTGACCAATGTGGTGGCGGAGGCGAAGAAGGCGGGCATCAAGGTGGTCTCGTATGACCGCCTGATTCTCGATGCCGATGTCGACGCCTACATCTCGTTCGACAACGAAAAGGTGGGCGAGCTGCAAGCCCAGGGCGTCTACAACGTGCGGCCGAAGGGAAACTACTTCCTGCTCGGCGGTGCACCCACCGACAACAACGCGAAGATGCTGCGGCAGGGCCAGATGAAGGTGCTGCAGCCGGCAATCGACCGCGGCGACATCAAGGTCGTCGGCTCGCAATGGGTGCCCGAGTGGAGCGCGTCTGCGGCGCTGGGTATCGTTGAAAACGCGCTGACGGCCAACAACAACAGGATCGATGCGGTGGTCGCGTCCAACGACGGCACGGCAGGTGGCGCGATCCAGGCACTGGCTGCGCAGAAGCTGGCGGGGAAGGTACCGGTGTCGGGGCAGGATGCGGACCTTGCCGCCGTCAAGCGCGTGATTGCCGGAACGCAGACGATGACGGTCTACAAGCCGCTCAAGCTGATAGCCACGGAGGCCGCGCAGCTTTCGGTGGCGCTCGCCAAGGGTGACAAGCCGAAATACAACGCGCAATACGACAACGGCAAGAAGAAGGTCGACACGGTGTTGCTGCAACCGACCCAGCTCACCAAGGACAACGTCAACCTGGTGGTGAAAGACGGCTTCTACACGCAGGCTCAGATCGGCGGCCAGTAAGGCTCAGAGCGTGCCGGTGACGGGCCCGTGCTTCGTCGCCGGCCACTTGTACCTCAAGGACCAAGCATGTCTGAACCTCTGCTGCAGATGCGCGGCATCGTCAAGACGTTTGACGGCGTAAAGGCGCTCGACGGTATCAACCTGGTCGTGAGGCCGGGCGAGTGCGTTGGCCTGTGTGGCGAGAACGGTGCCGGAAAATCGACACTCATGAAGGTGCTCTCTGGCGTCTACCCGAGCGGCACCTGGGATGGCGAAATCCTCTGGGAGGGCCGGCCGCTGCAGGCCAACGGTATTCGTGACACGGAACGGGCGGGCATCGTCATCATCCATCAGGAACTGATGCTCGTGCCGGAATTGTCGGTGGCCGAGAACATCTATCTCGGCAACGAGGTGACGCTGCCCGGCGGCCGCATGAACTACGCGGCCATGTACCAGGGCGCAGACAAGCTGCTGCGCGACCTGAACATCCAGGGCATCAACGTCGCTCTGCCTGTGATGCACTACGGTGGCGGCCATCAGCAACTGATTGAAATCGCCAAGGCGCTCAACAAGCGCGCAAAGTTGCTGATTCTGGACGAGCCGTCCTCATCGCTTACGGCGGCTGAAACGCGCATCCTGCTCGACATCGTCCGCGACCTGAAGGCGCGCGGCATTGCATGCGTCTATATCTCGCACAAGCTCGACGAGGTGGAAGCGGTGTGCGACACGGTCACCGTCATCCGTGACGGCCGCCATGTGTCGACCGCACCGATGCGCGACCTGAGCACCGATCGCATCATCGCGCAGATGGTCGGGCGCGAGATTACGCAACTGTTCCCGCGCGAACCCCATCCCATCGGGGAGGTAGTTTTCGAGGCGCGCAACGTGACGTGCTACGACGTGAACAACCCGGCTCGCAAGCGGGTCGATGGTGTGTCGTTCTCGGTGCGGCGTGGCGAAATTCTTGGCGTGGCGGGCCTGGTCGGGGCGGGGCGCACCGAGCTGATGCAGGCGGTTTTTGGCGCTTATGAGGGTGCCAGTGAAGTGGAACTCGTGCTTGACGGAAAACCGTTGAGAGTCCGGGCGCCGCTTGACGCCATTCGCGCGGGCATCGCGATGGTTCCTGAAGACCGCAAGCGTCACGGCATCGTCTCGCTGATGAGCGTTGGGCACAACATCACGCTTGCCGTTCTCCAGCGTTTCGCAAACTTCGGGCGTATTGACGGGGCGGCCGAGCTTGACACGATCCGCACGGAGATGCGGCGGCTCGCGGTGCGGGCCGCGCACCCGATGCTGCCGATTGCCAGCCTGTCCGGCGGCAATCAGCAAAAGGCCGTTCTCACTCGAATGCTGCTCACCGAGCCACGCGTCCTGATCCTGGATGAGCCGACGCGCGGCGTGGATGTCGGCGCCAAGTACGAGATCTACAAGCTGATCGGCGACCTCGCCAAGCGCGGCATGGCCATCATCGTCATTTCATCGGAGCTGCCCGAAGTGCTTGGCCTCTCGGATCGCGTGCTCGTGATCGGAGAGGGCGAACTGCGTGGCGACTTCGTGAACGATGGGCTGACGCAGGAACACATTCTGACCGCAGCCATTCAACCGGTGCGGCACGCATCAACTTTCCATCAGGTAGGCCAGGCATGACTTCTCAAACGCGCCCACAAGCCGCCAGCGGGGTGGACCCTTCGCGCAGTACTTTCAACGCAACGCAGCGCCTGAGGCAACTTTTCGCACGCTACAAGATCCTGGCGTTGCTGATCGCCGTGGCTGCGATCTGGCTGTTCTTTTCGATGCTGACCAACGGTGCGTTTACCTCGCCTCGCAACCTCTCCAATCTGCTGCGCCAGATGTCGATTACGGGGATGCTGGCCTGCGGGATGGTATTCGTCATCATTGCGGGCGAGATCGATCTCTCGGTCGGTTCGCTGCTTGGCTTGCTTGGTGGTGTTGCTGCCATCCTGGACCAGGGACTGGGCTGGCCGATCACGGCCACGGTGCCCGTAGTGCTGCTGCTCGGCGTGGCCATGGGTCTGTTCAACGGATGGTGGTCGACCTACCGGGGCGTTCCGTCCTTCATCGTTGGCCTGGGCGGCATGCTCGCGTATCGCGGCATCCTGCTGGGCCTCACACATGGCTCGACGATTGCGCCGGTGTCGGACAGCTTCGTGCTGATCGGCCAGGGCTATCTGCCGCGCCAGGTGGGTGACCTGATGGCGGTGCTGATCTTCTGCCTGTTGATCTTCGTGGTGATCCGGCAGCGGCGTGAGCACCGCCGTTATGAACTCGACGTCGCGCCGCTATGGCAAGACGTCGCCAAGCTGATTGCTGCGGGCGCGGTCATCGTCGCATTTGTCGCCACGCTCAACAGCTATGGCGGCATCCCGGTGCCCGTGCTCCTCGTGCTGGCCCTGCTGGGTATTTTTTCGTGGATTGCGAGCCAGACGGTATTCGGGCGCCGCGTCTACTCCGTGGGTTCGAACCTCGAGGCCACGCGCCTGTCGGGCATCAATACCGATCGCGTCAAGCTGGCCATCTTCGGGCTCATGGGCCTGATGTGCGCGTTTGCCGGCATCGTCAATACAGCGCGTCTCGCTGCCGGTTCGCCATCTGCCGGAACCATGGGCGAGCTGGATGCCATTGCGGCCTGCTTTATCGGCGGCACGTCGATGCGAGGCGGTGCGGGCACGGTCTACGGCGCGCTGGTCGGCGCGCTGGTCATGGCGAGTCTGGATAACGGCATGTCCATGCTCGACGTCGACGCTTACTGGCAGATGATCGTCAAGGGCGGCATTCTCGTGTTGGCCGTCTGGGTGGATGTCATCTCGCGCTCCGGCCGCCGCTGAATCTGCACTACAGGCTTTATCCCTTTGCTGTCATTGGAATCTCTTATGTCTTACGCAATCTATCCGAGCCTCGTTAATAAGAACGTTGTGATTACCGGCGGCGGCAGCGGCATTGGTGCTGCCATCGTTGAAGGCTTTGCCAAGCAGGGGGCGCGCGTTACGTTTCTGGATATATCGCGTGCGGATTCAGAAGCGCTGGCGGCCTCGCTGGGTGAGTGCGTGCATCCGCCGGTCTTCCGCTACTGCGACCTGCGCGACATCGACGCGCTGAACGCAACATTCTCGGATATAGAAGCCGAATCCGGCCCCATCGAAGTCCTGATCAACAACGCGGCGAATGATGACCGCCACCAGATAGGAACGGTGTCCGAGGCGTATTGGGACAACCGCGTCGAGGTGAACCTGCGCCATCAGTTCTTCTGCGCGCAAGCCGTGCTGCCGGGCATGAAGAAGCAGGGGCGGGGGGTGATTCTGAACCTCGGGTCCATCTCCTGGCACCTTGCCCAGCCGGACCTCGCCATCTACATGACAGCCAAAGCCGGCATCGAAGGCCTGACGCGCGGCCTGGCGCGTGATCTTGGCGGATTCGGTATTCGCGTCAATTGCATCGTGCCCGGCGCGGTTCGCACGCCGCGGCAGATGGCGCTCTGGCAATCGGCCGAAAGCGAAGCCAAGCTGCTGCGCGAGCAATGCCTGCATGAACGTGTCGAACCCGAGCATGTGGCGCGTATGGCATTGTTCCTCGCATCGGACGATGCCGCCCGCTGCACGGCGCGTGAGTACTTTGTCGATGCCGGGTGGTACGGCGCATGATGGCGCCCGTCATGCCGGATTGCGTCTGGCGTGTGGCAGCGACGCTGGGTGAAGGCGCGGTGTGGCACGCTGCGTCGCGCTGCGTGGTCTTTGTCGATATCAAAGGCAGGCGGCTCTATCGATATGACCCCGACACCGCTGTGTGCCGCAGTTGGGTCGCACCGGGCCAGATCGGCTTTGCGCTGCCCTGCGTTGACGGCAACTGGATCTGCGGCGTGCAAGGCGGCCTCTACCGGTTCGGTTTTGCATCGGGCACCTTCAGCCGCGTGTTGCCGGTCGAGACCGATCGGCCGGGGAACCGCCTGAACGACGGCTATGTCGATCGCACGGGGGCGCTGTGGTTTGGCTCGATGGACGATGCGGAGTCTGAGCCGAGCGGGCAACTCTATCGCGTAGGTCGGGATGCCCGGCTGAGCGTGCGCGATTCGGGCTACGTGATCACGAATGGCCCGACCGCCAGCCCGGACGGCCGCACGCTGTATCACACAGATACCTTGCGGCGCGTGGTCTATGCCTTCGATCTGGACGGCGACGGTAGGCTGGAACGCAAGCGCGTCTTCACCTTAATTGAGGGCAACGGTCATCCGGACGGCATGGCCGTCGACGAGGAAGGGTGCGTGTGGGTCGCGCTGTTCGGCGGAGGACGGATCGAGCGGTTCTCGCCCGACGGCCGATACATCGGGCGCGTCGACTTTCCGTGTTCCAACATCACCAAGCTCGCGTTTGGCGGCGATGACTTGCAGACAGTCTATGCAACCACTGCCCGAAAGGGCCTGACGGACGAGGCGTTGCAGGCGCAGCCGCTTGCAGGCGGATTGTTCGCGTTTCGCGCGCCGGTCAAGGGGCTGCCTTCCACGGAGTGTGCGGTGGCGTTTCCCGCGGCGACGGTGGGTCAGTCCTGACGGACAAGCCCGCGTGCGGCCAGGCTGCGATACAGGGCGCGGACACCGAACGTCCACGGCGCGATCTCCGTCGACAGGCGCACCGTGTTGACGAGCGCACCGAGCGCAGGCGCGCTGATCATCACGCGGTCGCCCAGGTGGTGCGTAAAGCCGGCGCCCGGCGCGTCTCGGTCCTTGATCGGCGAGAACATCGTGCCGAGGAAGAGCATGAAGCCGTCGGGGTACTGATGGTGCGGCCCGCAGGTCTGGGCGACGAGGTCGAGCGGGTCGCGGCTGATCTCGCTCATGTGGCTCACGCCGGTGAGCACGAAGCCGTCGTCGGCGCCCTCGACACGCAGCGATACCTGGGTCGTGCGGATCGTGTCGATGGTGAAGTGCTCGTCAAACAGGCGCACGAATGGGCCGATGGCGCAGGAGCCGTTGTTGTCCTTGCATTTGCCCAGCAGCAATGCAGAGCGTCCCTCGATGTCGCGCAGATTCACGTCATTGCCGAGCGCCGCCCCTACGACATGCCCAGCACTGCTGACCGCAAGCACGATCTCCGGCTCGGGGTTGTTCCAGCGCGAGGCCGGATGCAGGCCCACGTCGGCGCCGAACCCCACGGCCGACATCGGCTGCGATTTGGAAAACACTTCCGCATCGGGCCCAATGCCGACTTCCATGTATTGCGACCACGCGCCCTGGCGCTGCAGCTCCGCCTTGAGCCGCATGGCGGCATCGGAGCCGGGCTTGATCTGTGAGAGATCGGAGCCCACCACCTCGACAATGGACTCGCGCACGTCGCGGGCCTTTGCCGGATCACCGCCAGCCTGTTCTTCGATCACACGCTCGATCAGGCTGACCGCAAACGTCACACCGCAGGCCTTGATCGCCTGGAGATCGTTCGGGGCGAGCAGAGTTGGGGCATGGTTTGTCCGAGCGCCAGCAATGGACTGTTCGACAAGCGCTTCGACGCGGCCCAGGTCTTCCCCGGGTGCCTGCCGGGCAACGGCCAGGGCGTCGGGATGCTCGAACAGGTCCGCCACCGTTGGCACGGCTTGCGTGATGTCGAACACGATACCGTTGCGCACCACCACGACAGATGGGCCCTCGCCATGGGCGGTCGTGCGCCAGACCCGGCCCACGAGCGTTGACTGCTCCAGATCGTGCGGCAAGTAGTTGGCGATCGCGGTCATGTGCGCTCCATCAATTGGACACCCTTGTTGCCAGGGAACCCGAGAGATCGTAGAGAGGGCGATGCACGGTGTCCAACACAGTGACGGAATTTCCAACCTGTTGGACAATCGAGCCAATCATGAAGGGGCCAGGTTTCCGGTGAAGACAGACTATGAGGTGCCAGCACTCAAGCGCATTCATGACGTGCTGGAACTACTCTGCGCGGCGACGTCCCCCGTCAGGCCCGCCGCGTTGGCGCAGGCGACGGGTATGTCCCGAAGCACGTTGTATCTGCTGCTGGAGTCGCTCGAAAAGCGCCGCTGGATCGAGAAGCGGGCTGACGGCTATCTGATCGGCTTGACCCTGTTTGAACTGGGCAACGCCTATTTCCGCCACGACCGCTTGCTGGCAGCGTTCCGGCGCGAATCCGCCGCCTTTGTGGCCACGCACAACGAAGTCGTGCAGCTCGCCGTGCTCGACGGCACGGAAGTCGTCTACATCGCGCGGGAGGATGCGCCGAGGCCGGTTCGCCTGGTATCGGACGTCGGCCTGCGCCTGCCGGCGCATTGCTGCGCGCTGGGCAAGGCGCTGCTTGCCAGCCTCGATGACGAAGCGGTATGCGCTCTATTGCCGGCCCGTCTTGCCGCCATGACGGCGCACACCACCACGCGCCGTGCCGATCTCCTCCATGAGCTTGCGAGCATTCGCGTGCGGGGGTTGGCGACGGAGCGAGAGGAGGTGGTGGCCGGGCTGGCCTGCTTCGCGGCGTTCGTGGGGGTCACGCCACTGGGAAAGCGCGTTGCTGTGAGTTCCAGCGTGCCCACCAGCCGACTGGACGCCCGAAGGGAGAAGCGGCTCGTTGTCGGTGTTGCAGGCATGGCAGACCGTATCAGCCGCGCGCTGGCGCAGGCGTAGCGCCCGGCTGTTTCACGGCCGGTTCCGCTATGATCGCAACTCCTCATTCCCCTCGCACGTAGACGTTTCTCATGACGGCAGGCCCTACACCCCCTCGCATGGCCGATGTTGCGCGCGTTGCCGGCGTGTCGAAGATGACGGTGTCGCGGGTGCTGACAGGCGGCAGCGTGTCCCCCGCGACCCGGGCGCGCGTGCAGCAGGCCATCGACGAACTCGGTTACGTTGCAACGGCAGCGGCCGGCATGCTGTCCAGCGGACGCTCGGAATTCGTGGCCGCCTTGGTGCCCTCGCTGGCCAGTTCCAACTTTGCCGATACCGTGCGCGGCCTGACGGATGCGCTAGCGCCGCACGGTCTGCAATTGCTGCTCGGTGACACCGGCTACCACCTCGATCAGGAAGAGGCGCTTGTGAAATCGCTTCTGCGCCATCAGCCGCGTGGCATCGCCCTGACGGGGCGCCACCACAGTGCAGGCACGCGCGCGCTGCTGGAGCGCGCCGGGATTCCGGTTGTCGAGATGTGGGATCTGCCCGAGCGTCCGATCGATATGGCGGTGGGATTCTCAAACGCCAAGGCGTCGCTTGCGATGGTGTGCCACCTGCACCAGCGGGGCTACCGGCGCATCGGGTTCCTGTGTGGCGCAAGCGAGCTGGACCGGCGCGGCACGGATCGCATGCGCGGATACGCGAGCGGGATCAAGGCGCTGGGCCTGGGCGAGCCGCGCGTGATCCGCCTGGGCGACTCCCCCATCACCATGAGCCACGGCGGGCCCGCCATGGCCGCCTTGCTGCAAGCCTGGCCGGATACCGATGCCGTGATGTGCGTGAGCGACATGTCCGCATTCGGCGCCATCATGGAATGTCACCGGCGCGGCCTGTCCGTGCCCGGCGACATCGCCGTGGCGGGCTTCGGCAATTTTGAAATCGCGTGGTGCTGCCACCCGACCATCACGACCATTTCCGTCGATGCCTATGGCATCGGGCTGCGCACGGGGGAGGTCTTGCTCGATGCGCTCGACGATGGCGAGGCCACAGCTGCGCGCAAGCTCTCGCGCATCGACTTCAGCGTTGTGGAGCGCGAGAGCGCATAGCCGGCACCCAGGCCGCCGCCTGCTCACTGTGTCAATGCGAGTGCCGTGGGTTGCCGCGTGTCTCGATGACGTTCAGATACAGCGTTGCAGGCTCCAGACAGCCGCCCGTTGAAAGCTGCCCGACGCACTTCCGATAGATTTCCTGCCAAGGCGTTTGCGACTGCGGCACGCTGAACGTTGCGGTTTCACGCCGGCGTTCAAGCTCGTCCGCATCAACCAGCACATCGACCTTGCGCGCATTGAGGTCGACACGGATGCGGTCACCCGTGCGCAATAGCGCCAGGCCGCCACCGGCGGCCGCCTCCGGAGACATGTTCAGGATGGATGGGCTTGCGGAGGTGCCGCTCTGCCGACCATCGCCCATGCACGGCAGCGATTCGATCCCTTGCTTGACCAGTGCCGCCGGCGGCGCCATGTTGACGACCTCGGCACTGCCCGGATATCCGACCGTTCCGCAGCCACGGATGACGAGAATGCAGCGTTCGTCAATGGCGAGCGCCGGGTCATTGATGCGGGCGTGATAGTCCTCGGGGCCATCGAAGACGATCGCCCGCGTCTCGAAGACGTTTTCCGCGCCGGGTTCGCTCAGATACGTCTTCCGGAATGCCTCGCCCACCACCGACATCTTCATGATGGCGCTGTCAAAGAAGTTGCCCGACAGCACGATGAACCCCGCGCGATGCTTGAGCGGTGCGTCCGCGGGAAAGATGACTTCGCGGTCGGCGTCGGGGGCGGCATCGGCAATTGCGCCGATCGTGCGGCCCGACACGGTCGGGCAATCGCGCCGCAGCAGCGCCGCTGCGGCGAGCTGGCGCAACACGGCGGGCACGCCCCCCGCGCGGTGAAAGCTCTCCCCCAGGTATTCGCCTGCCGGCATGCAGTTCACCAGAAGCGGAACCGATTCTCCGTGACGCTGCCAGTCTTCGAGGCTCAGCTCCACGCCCATGTGGCGCGCGATCGCGATGAGGTGAGGCGGGCAATTGGTCGACGCGCCAAGCGCCGAGGCCACCATGATGGCGTTTTCGAACGCCGCACGCGTCATGATCTTCGAGGGGCGGATGTCTTCGTGCACGAGGTCGACGATGCGCTTGCCGGTGACGTAGGCCATCTGCCCGCGCTCCCGATAGGCCGCCGGGATGCTGGCACACCCAGGCAGCGACATCCCCAGCGCTTCGGCCAGGCTGTTCATCGACAGTGCAGTGCCCATCGTGTTGCAGTGGCCGATCGACGGCGACGATGCGGTGGTCAACTCCATGAAGCCTTCGTAGTCGATGTCGCCGGCAGCCAGCCGGTTGCGCGCGTGCCAGATGACGGTGCCGGAGCCGACCCGCTTGCCCTCGTGCCAGCCGTCCAGCATCGGCCCGCCAGACAGGACGATGGCCGGCAGGTCGACCGTGGCGGCGGCCATCAGGCAGGCAGGCGTGGTCTTGTCGCAACCCGTCGTCAGCACAACGCCGTCGAGCGGAAAGCCGTGCAGGATCTCGACCAGCCCGAGATAGGCGAGATTGCGGTCGAGCGCGGCGGTCGGGCGGCGGCTCTGCTCGGCAAGCGGGTGAACCGGAAACTCCATCGGGATGCCGCCTGCGTCGCGTATGCCGGCCTTCACACGCTGCGCCAGCTCCAGGTGGTGCCGGTTGCACGGCGCCAGATCGCTACCCGTCTGTGCAATGCCGATGATCGGCCGGCCAGACTGCAGCTCTTCGCGCGTCAGGCCGTAGTTCATGAAGCGTTCTACGTAGAGGGCGGTCATGTCTGCATGGCTTGGGTCGTCGAACCAAAGCTGGCTGCGCAGTCTGCGTGGAGGTTGGGCGGGCATGGTGTCTCGGTTGTTGTGTGGAACAGGGTTCCCTCTGCGGGGAATCGGCGTGGTGGCGTGGTGGTTTCCAGAGGCTTGCCATCCGATTTTGGTACCGGTAACAACGAATAGTAGAACCGGACGCAGGCGCAGGCAATAGCGGGCTGGCGAGGGGGTGTCAGGCCATGCGCGGCGCGTGCCGCATCAACGATGTGCGCGCGTTGTCAGCCCCACTTCGGGGGAGGGTGTTTTGATTTGACGACATCCGCCTGAGCGCAAGCGTTTGCCGGGCGCCGGCTGAAGGCGGGGCGCCCACGTTTCACGATTCTGCAAACAACGCCCCCTATGTTGTGCCGATCTTCGGGCGAGGATGGGGGCTGCCATGCAGGGGTTATCTGCACGATTCGAAAAAACAGACGCGGGGCGCCGTGAGATCGCCACGCGCAACGGCGCGCTCAGCCGCTCAAGCCGCGCGCTGCTGATCATGGTGGATGGCCAGGTCACGGGCGAAGACCTGGCCGTGCGTGCCGGCCAGCTTGGCCTGGAAGCGCAGGCCGTGTTCGAGCTGGTGCAAGCCGGTTTTATTCAGAGCGCAACGGATGTTGCCGGCGAGCCCGTCTTCGTTCGGGTGGCCGAACCGCAGCCCGAGGCGCCCAAACTGACCGCGCCCGCTGCACCGGCGCGCAAGCGTTCGCTGGCGGCCGCACGCATGTACCTGATGGACATTGCGGCACGTACGTTCAGTTCGGCCGAGCATCCGCTGCGCCAGCGCCTGGTCGAGGCCACCGACCGCGCCTCCGTGGAAAGCGCGTTCGATGCGTTGCTGGCGGCCCTGCGCGAAGCCACATCTGCGTCGATGGTGGAGCAGGTGGAAGTGTCGTTCCGCGGGTTTCTGCCGGCAGAAGAGGGTGCGGCTGGCTGATCGATCACGCTGCCCGATGCACCGCCTCATCCTTGAGCAGCCCACGCGCGCGCTGGTTTGACAGATAGATGTTGTCGCGCACCGGCAGCGCGCCGGTCTTCACGCTGTGCACCCATTCCTGGGTCGACATCACCGCCGCAAAGCGCGATTGCAGCACGACGCTGAACACGCGGTGAATCTCTTCCGCACTCGCAAAGCCTGCCTGGTTTTGATATGGCACCGCGCCCGACGCGTCGTGCAGAAACTCGACTGCCGTGCCGTTGTGCAACGCGTGGTTGATGGTCGACGCATCGCAGTTGTGCGTCATGTAGCCGACCACGGTCAGCGTATCGATGCCGCGTGCTTCCAGCCATTGCGCCAGGTCCGTCTCCGGATAGGCGCTGGGCAGCAGCTTGCGCAGGTAGTGGTCATGCGGGCGCGACGCCACCACGGGGTGCAGCTGCCAGCCATCGGTGTCGATGGCAAACAGGGGCGAGCTGGCGGGCGAGGTCTGCTGCACAACGATGACCGGAATGCCCGCCTCGCGCGCCGCATCCATAGCGACACCGACGTTGGCGACCGTCTGCTGCGGGTCCGGATACTCGATCGGCAGGCCGCCGGTGAAGTATTCGTTCTGCACATCGATGACGATCAGAGCGCGCTTCGGGGTGGCGGTTGCAGTCATGGCAAAGCTCCTCAGGGTGGTTAGTGGCGGGCATTTGCGTGAGCCCGTGGACAGCATCTTCGTGGATGACTATCCTTTCCGACAGTGGCCCGGAAGACGTTTATCGAAAGAATCGGGCCAAAGCGCGGAGCCCCCTATGCCACCTCAGGAAATCGCCGTTCTGGCCTTCAACGACATCAGCCCGTTTCACCTGTCCGTGCCGTGTCTCGTGTTTGAAGACCGCATCTGGGCAGGGCTGCCGTCTTACCGCCTGCGGATATGCGCGGGGGAGCCCGCGAGGAAAGGTGCCTTGCGCACCACCGCCGGGTTTGCCGTGCAGACCGATCTCACACTCGAAGACGCTGCCCGCGCTGATGTGCTGATCGTGCCCTCCTGGCGCGATACGCAAGAGCGCCCGCCCGCGCCCATGGTGAAAGCGGTGCGCGATGCCTACGAGCGCGGCGCCACGGTGGTCGGCCTGTGCCTGGGAGCGTTTGTGCTGGCCGAAGCAGGCGTGCTCGACGGCCGTGAGGCGACCACGCACTGGAGCGCCGCCGATGCGTTCTCGCAGCGCTACCCGCGTGTGAAGCTTGTGCCGGATGTGCTTTATCTGGACGCCGACGATGGCCGGCTGGTGACATCCGCGGGTACGGCCGCCGGGCTCGATTGCTGCCTGCACCTCGTGCGCCGCTGGCATGGCGCGGAGGTCGCCAACCGGATCGCACGGCGGCTGGTGGTGGCGCCCCACAGGCAGGGCGGCCAGGCGCAATACATCGAGCAACCGCTGCACGATGCGCCCGGCGGCGATCGCCTGTCGGATCTGCTGAACTGGACGGTGGCCAACCTCGCGCAGCCGCATTCGCTCGATTCGCTGGCCGCGCGCGCGGCCATGAGCCGCCGCAATTTCACGCGACGCTTTCGTGAGTTGACGGGAACGACCGTTGGCCAGTGGTTGCTCGGGCAGCGTCTGGCCTATGCGCAGCGCATGCTGGAGACGACGGCTCAGCCCGTGGAATCGATCGCACTACTGGCGGGGTTTGGTAGCGCGGTATCGCTGCGGCAGCATTTCAGCCGGACGTATCACACGTCGCCCAGCGCCTACCGCGCCTTGTTTGCGCAAGCCTGAAAGGAGAAAGCGGCCGGTCGGCCGCTGGTGGGTTACTTGCTCAGCTCGTGCCCGATGACGGCGCCTGCTGCGGCACCCCCGATCGTCCCGGCCGTGCTATGCGTGAGTTCGTGGCCGGCCACACCGCCTGCTACCGCGCCGCCTGCCGTACACGCCGTGAGCGTAGGAGCCAGCAAGGCAATTGCGCATACCAGCGCTGTTTTCCATGCGTTCATGATGTCCTCCTGAGTCGCCGGCCGGATGCAGGCCGGCATACCCTCAGGCGAGCAAGGCGCGTGCCGTACTCACATGAACAATGGCGAGAGCGACAGATGCGACAGCGCGATCACGATCACCTGTGCAATCACCAGCAGGATCAGCGGAGACAGATCGAGCCGCCCGCCCAGCGGCGGCACCACACGGCGGATCGGGCGCAACAGCGGGTCGACCAGCGTGTTGAGCACAGCGCCCATGGGCGATGCCGGCCCCATCCACGACAGCACTGCCGACGCAATGGTCACCCACACCAGCACGTTGAACGCCCACTTGAGCACCGTAAAGAGCGCCGCCACAAAGCCCATCGGCACGAGTGCCACCGGGCTTACGCCCACCGATGCCAGCAGCAGGAACAGATACACAAGCGCCGTGGCATAGGCCGCCACCAGCGACGACCAATCGATATAGCCCGTGGCCGGAATCACCCGGCGCAGCGGATGCACCAACCAGCCGGTCAACTGAAAGATGGCCTGCGACAGCGGATTGCGCGGCGACAGCCGCACCGCTTGCGTCCAGGCGCGCAGGAGCAGCGCTGCGCCAAAGAGCGAGAAGATCGTGTCGAGCAGGAAACGCGTGATATCGCCGAACATGCGTCCGGTTCTCCTATGGTCAGGTCAGGCAAGAGCGCGCGGCAAACCTGGCGCGCTGGGGCGCGGTATTGTCGCACGGCAGTCTGACAGCCATCTGTGCGGGGATGTCGCAGCGCACGGGCGGCGCATTCGCGTATTGTGGTATCCCTTCGCCGCCTTTCCTGCCAGGAGACCTGCCTTGAAGCCAACTCTGTTTCGCGCGTTGTTGTCGTTGGCGTGCCTGTCCGCTGTACCGCATGTGCATGCGCAGGCCGATACCACGTTCACCGTCGAGTCGTCTGCGTTTGCCGACAACGGCGTCATGGACCGCAAATACGCCGGCAAGAATCCCGCCAACGCCAATTGCACGGGCGACAACATCTCGCCGCCGCTGCACTGGTCCAACGTGCCTGCCGGCACCAACAGCCTTGCGCTGATCGCCACCGACCCGCAGGGCGCGGGCGGCCTGGGCGTGAACCACTGGATGGCCTATGGCATTCCTGTCACGCAGACCAGCTTGCCGGAAGGGGCCGGCACCGGCAGTGCCCTGCGCATGGGCCAGAACGCCATCGGCAAGCCTGCGTACCTCGGGCCGTGTCCGCCCAAGGGCACAGGCATGCACCACTACGTTTTTGTGCTGATCGCCACGGATCTGGCGCCAGACGCGCTGCCCAATGGGCTGACCCGCGCCGAACTGGACGCCGCGCTCAAGGGGCACACCAAGGGCGCGGCTGCCTGGATCGGCCGGTTCGGCAACTTCTGATGCTGATGAATGAGCGGCCGCCCACGGTGCGCATTGCGGGCGGCCGTCGGCGACTCACAACCCCGCCACCGGGAAGCTCGCTTGCCAGACCGCGTCCTGCACGTTCACGGCCTTCGGGATCAGCTTGTGCTGCAGGAACAGGTCAGCAATCTGCTGCTGCGAGGCCACGATCTGTGGCGTGACTGGCGTGACGCCGTAGGGCACGCGCCGCAGCCAGGTTTCCACAACGGGTTGCTCGATGCCGAGCTTGGGCGCCAGCAGGGCCGCGGTTTCCTGCGGGTGCTGATTCACCCACTGCCCGGTCGTGCGCAGTTGCGCCAGGATGGCGTTGACCGCGCGCGGATGTGCCTTCACGAATTCCGGCGTGGCTTCGTAGAAGTTGAACACCGGCAAGTCGCTGAAATCGCCTAGGGTGCGCGTCTTCAACGCCTTCTGTGCCAGCGCGTAGTACGGGTCCCACACCACCCAGGCATCGACTGCGCCGCTCTCGAACGCGGCCCGCGCCTCGGCAGGCGGCAGGTAGATCGGCTGGACATCGTGCACCGTGAGGTTGGCGCGCCGGAGCAACTGCACCAGCAGGTAGTTGGAACTGGAGCCTTTCTGCAGCGCGATGCGCTTGCCTTTCAGGTCTGCCACGCTGTGCGCGGGTGAGCTGTCCAGCACGAAAAGCGCCTCGTTGGTCTTGCCGCCCGGCTCGGCACCCACATAGACGAGGCGCGCGCCTGCGGCCTGCGCAAACACCGCCGGCGGCGCGCCGGTATAGCCGAAGTCAATGCTGCCGGTGTTGAGCGCTTCAAGCAATTGGGGCCCGGCCGGGAATTCCTTCCACTCGACCTTGTAGCCAAGCTCGGCCAGGGGCTTGTCGAGCGCACCCTGCGTTTTCAGCACGGCCAGCAGACCGGCTTTCTGGAAGCCGATGCGCACGGTGGCCGGGTCGGCTGCCTGTGTCAGGGTCGTAGACAGCGCCATGCCGGCGCCAAGCAATGCGGCAAGCCAGCGTCGGCGGCCAGATGGGGCGGTGTGGGGCGAATTTCGTTGCATGGTTCCTCCTGCGTCGTCTGTGTTGTGCGGGTGATGCTACGGACCGCGCACGCGCGAAGGAACGAACAAGATTGCATGTGCATAGACGTCGCCAGCGTCAGCCTGCCGCCGCGGTTGCGGCAAGCTCCGCCAGATACGCCCACGGATAGATGCCGCGCGCGTGCCCATCGCTGAACACCAGTTGCACGCCGTAACCGGCGGGCTCGATGGTGGTGACGCGCACGTCGGCCGCCACATTGATCGGCGTGCCGTGATGACGCTTGAACTGGCACGCGGCGCAGCGGCACGCCTCGCGCAACGTCACGTGGCTGAACGTGACAACGGCCTCTGCCCAGTGCAGCCGCAGCCGGCCTTGTGCGGTGTCGTTGTCGATGCGCTCAGGTGCCTGCATGGGCGCCCTCGATTTGTGCCCGTGCGATCCGCACCGCCTTGACGACTTCCGGGTCGCCATCGGTTTCCGCGTTGCGCAAGGCGGGCAGGGCGGCGGCGTCGCCGGTTTCGCCCAATGCGAGCGCTGCCTCCTTGCGCAGATTGCTGATGGGGTGCGTGAGCAATGCGGCGAGCGCATCGACGGCATGCGCAGCGCGCCACCGGCCAAGCGCGCGTGCGGCTTGCAGGCGGACCTGCCAATACGCATCAGCCAGTGCTTCGACCAACGCTTGCGTGACGTGCGAGTCGGGAGCAAGCGCGCGCAGCTTGCCGAGCGTGCTGGCGCTTTCCTCGCGCACGCGCCAGGCGGTGTCGTGCAGCCCATCGAGCAGCGCGGGCAGGACGGCGGCATCGGTGGCGAGGCCGAGGGCGCCCACTGCGGCGCGGCGCACGTCGACATCTGCGTCATGACGCGCACGCTCTGCCAATGCGGGCAGTGCGCCCACATGCTTGCGCCAGCCGAGCACCGCAACGGCTTCACGGCGCACGGCGGCATCGGTGTCCTGCAAGGCGCGCAGCGCGGGCGCTTCGCTCTCGGGCACGCGCAGTTCACGCAGGCCGCGCAACGCGGCGGCGCGCACAAAGGCGCTCATATGATCGACGTAAGGCAACAGCGCAGGGGCAGAGTCGGGCGATTTCAAATCCCCCAGGCCGAGTGCAGCCGCCTCACGCACGGCGGCATCAACGTCTTCCAACGCGCGGGCGAGTGCGGCCACCGTATCCGGCTGCTCCCACGTCGCAAGGATGCGCGCGGCTTCCAGGCGCACCTCCGGCGCCGGGTCGTGTGCAAGCAGTGCAATCACGTCGGGAAGCGCGTCGGCATCTTCCGCATCGGCAAGCTGTAGGAGCGCGACGCGGCGGGTGGCGGCATCCGTGTCGCGCAGGCGGGCCAGGAGTGTTGTCGTCATTGCCACCTCAACGCAGCAGGTAGGGGATGTCGACCTTGACCGCGCCGGTCGGGCAGTCCTGCTCGCAGGGCATGCAGTACCAGCATTCGTCGAATTGCATGAAGGCCTTGCCCTTGGTCAGGTCAATGGCGAGCAGATCGAGCGGGCACACGTCCACACACACGGTGCAGCCCTTGTCGGCAATGCACTTGGCTTCGTCGATGGTGACGGGTGCGCTGCTGCGCGAGGTGATGTCGTGGGGCGTGTGGGTCAAAGGAATGGTCTGGAGCATGGTCATGCGGCCTTCGGAATGCGCATGTGCGCGTAGGAATCGGTGCCGAGTACATCGACAGGGATGACGTACGGCTCAACCGCCTGCTTGCGGCTGGCCATCGCGCCGTGCGCATCCTTGTACAAGCGCGTGTGGCAGAACCAGTTGGCGTCGTCGCATTCGGGGTAATCCACGCGGTGGTGGTACAGGCCCCAGCGGCTCTCGGTGCGAAAGAGCGAGGCGCGTGCGGCCATCTCTGCGCAATCGCGGATGAAGCCGACTTCCATCGCACGCATCAGCTCGTGCGGGTTGCGCGCGTGCAGGTGCGTAATGTCTTCGGCAATCTCGTTGAAGCGGCGCAGGCCGATCTCCATCTTGCGCGTGACCTTGGGCGGCTGCAGGTAGTCGTTGACCATGCGGCGCAGCTTGTATTCGACCTGCGCGGGGGCGAGGCCGTGGTCGCGTTGCAGCGGCGCAAAGATGCGCGCCCGCTCGCGGGCGATCTGCTCGTCGTTGATGCGCGCGTCGCCTTGCCGGCCGGCAATGTAGTCCGCCGCGTTCTGCCCAGCAAACCAGCCATACGTGAATGCGCCGAGCATGTAGTTGTGCGGAACGGCGGCCATGTCGCCGGCGGCGTAGAGCCCGCGCACCGTCGTCTGCGCACGCGCATCCACGTGTACGCCCGAGGCGCTGTGCCCGCTGCAGAAGCCGATTTCCGAGATGTGCATCTCCACCATCTGCGTGCGGTAGTCGGTGCCGCGCCCGGCGTGAAAGCGGCCGCGGCTGGGGCGCTCGTTGGTGTGCAGGATGGTCTCGATGGTCTGGATGGTTTCTTCGGCCAGGTGGTCGAGCTTGAGGAACACCGGGCCCTTTCCGCCCTGCAGCTCCTGGTAAAACTCCCACATCATCTGGCCGCTCCAGTAGTCGCACTGGATGAAGCGCTCGCCGCGCGCGTTGGCCGTGTAGCCGCCGAGCGGGCCAGTCACGTACGCGCAGGCGGGGCCGTTGTAATCCTTGATGAGCGGGTTGATCTGGAAGCATTCCAGGTTGGAAAGCTCGGCGCCCGCGTGATACGCCATCGCATAGCCATCGCCTGCATTGGTGGGGTTCTCGTACGTGCCCATCAGGTAGCCGGACGAGGGCAAACCAAGCCGACCGGCTGCGCCGCAGCTCAGCACCACGGCCTTGGCGCGCACCACGAGGAAATCCGCCGTGCGGCAATCGAAGCCGAGCACGCCGCAGGCTGTGCCATCGGCATCCGTCAGCACACGTGTAACGACGATGCGGTTGGTGATCTCCACCCGCGCACGCTTGAGCTGCCGATACAGCACCTTCTTGATGTCGTGCCCCTCCGGCATCGGCAGCACGTAGCTGCCCATGTGATGGACCTTCTTGACGGCGTAGTCGCCGGTTTCGTCTTTCTCGAACTTCACGCCCCAGCGGTCGAGCTGTTCGATGGTGGCAAAGCTATGCTGGGCATACGCATACACGGCCGATTGATCGACGATGCCATCGTTGGCCAGCGTGATCTCGCGCGTGTATTGCTCCGGCGTGGCATGCCCCGGAATGACGGCGTTGTTCAGCCCGTCCATGCCCATCGAGATGGCGCCGCTGCGCTTCACGTGCGCCTTGTCGATCAGCAGCACGCGCAGGGCGGGGTTGCGTTCTTTTGCCTTGATGGCGGCCATCGGGCCGGCCGTACCGCCGCCCACTACGACGAGGTCGTATTCCAGTTCCAGCGTGTTCATGCGTGTTCCTGCAGGGGGAGAATCGATTGGGCAGCCGCCGCCACGTGCCGGTCCAGCCGAAGCCGGTACTGGAAGGCGTCGCCGCGAAAATAAAGACGTTCAAAGTCGATGGGCGCGCCCCGTGCGTCATGCGTCAGGCGCTCCACGCGCAGCAGCGCTGTGCCCGCACCCGTGTCGAGTGCTGCGGCAGTGGCGTGGTCAGCCAGTGCCGCGTCGATGGACAGCGTGGCGTGGCCCAGCGCCACACCCGCGTCCTGCTCCAGCACGAGAAACACGTCGCGCGTGACGAGGTCCGCCCGGCTAACGATGCAGCCCAGTGCTTCGGGCAGCCACGTCACCTCAAGCGACACCGGCAACTGGTCCAGCAACCGCACGCGATGCAATTCCGTGACGGGCGTACCTGGCGCCAGTTGCAGCGCCTGCGCCACGTCGGTCGGCGCAGAGACCGTCCGCAGTTTCAGCACGCGGTTGCGAATGGCGTGGCCTTGTGCCGACATCGCCTCGGCAAAGCCCTGCAGCGCCGTCACGTTCTGGAAGGCCTTCGGCTGGCTTACAAACGTGCCTTTCCCGTGGCGGCGGAAGATCAGCCCCTCGTTTTGCAGATCGGCCAGGGCCTGACGCACGGTGATGCGGCTGGCGTTGAACTGCTCGCCCAGCGCCGCTTCCGAAGGCAGGAGCGACGCCGGCGCGTAGCGGCCGCTGAGAATGCCCTCGCGCAGCGTGCCCTTGATCCGCTCATAGAGCGGCGGGGCCGGTTGGCGGTGCAGGGTAGGGGGTGTCATCGGTGGCGGAACTCGTCATAACAAGTGCGCCCAGTGTAAAAAGCAGACGTATGCAGCGGAACGAAGCTTTTTCGATATGCATGCTCGGTTTCTGACATGAGCCGCCGCTAGAGTTGCGAGAGTGCTTTGAGCCGCCCGCGCGCCTGCAAGACTTTTCTGCCGGCTTTGCCGACACGTTGCGGCAGACCATGCACGACGTCGACTTCGACTTCGACGGGCTCTCGTTTGGCCTGATGGAATACCTCGGCGAGGCGAGCAAGCAGCGGGGCAAGCAGCGCGTGCTTTACAACACCAACTCCCCTGCCGGCTGGAAAGAGCGCTATCTGGACGAGCCCGACTTCGAGATCGACCCACGCACCGCGCTGCAGGGGAACAGCGGCGTACGTCGGTCCTTGCCCTGCGCGATTTTGGTGCGCTGCACGATGCGCAAACGTCCTGTCTGATATCAAAACCGATATCGGTTGACCCCCAAAAAAACATTAGACGGTCATGTCAGGGTGTCCATACCATGGCTCACCACGAATCACCGGCAAGGGAAGACGGGCGCCCCATGCCGGGTTTGACTCGTGCCTCGCGTTGCAAAGACGACGTGCGCAGCCCCGGGGGCAGTCACCGGCTGCGTCCCACCATAACGGAGACAAACGATGCAAAAAACGAGCGCCGCGCGCGCCAGACGGACCGTATTGACCTTCCTGGCCACGGCGGGTGTGCTGCTGGCCACGGGCCTGACGACAGCGGCCCATGCGGCTGACAAGTCGTTCACCATGGGTTTTGCCCAGGTGGGCGCCGAGAGCGAATGGCGGACCGCCAATTCGGAGTCCATCAAATCGACGGCCAAGGCGCAGGGCGTGAACCTGAAGTTCTCGGACGCGCAGCAGAAGCAGGAAAACCAGATCAAGGCGATCCGCTCGTACATCGCGCAGAAGGTCGACGTCATTGCGTTCTCGCCGGTGGTGGAATCCGGCTGGGACACCGTGCTGCAAGAAGCCAAGGCCGCCAAGATTCCGGTCATCCTCACTGACCGCGGCGTCGACAGCAAAGACACCTCGCTCTACACCACGTTCATCGGGTCGGATTTCGTCGAGGAAGGCCGCAAGGCGGGCCGCTGGCTGGTCGACAACTACAAGGGCAAGGGCGATGTGAACATCGTCGAGCTGCAAGGCACCGTGGGTTCCGCCCCGGCCATCGACCGCAAGCGCGGCTTTGAAGAGATCATCAAGGCCGACCCGCGCTACAAGATCATCCGCTCGCAAACCGGCGACTTCACCCGCGCCAAGGGCAAGGAAGTGATGGAAGCCTTCCTGAAGGCCGAGGGCAAGAAGATCAACGTGCTGTTCGCGCACAACGACGACATGGCGATCGGTGCCATCCAGGCCATTGAAGAGGCGGGCCTCAAGCCGGGCAAGGACATCATCATCATCTCGATCGACGGCGTGAAGGGCGCGTTTGAAGCCATGATGGCCGGCAAGCTGAACGTGACGGTGGAATGCAGCCCGCTGCTCGGGCCGCAACTGATGGATACCGCGCGCGCCGTGCTGGCGGGCAAGACTGTGCCCAAGCGCATCGTCACCAAGGAAGGCATCTTCCCGATGGACGTGGCGGCCAAGGAGTTTCCGAACCGCAAGTACTGAGTACTGAGCTGCGTTCGCAGGCCCTTTGCTGAACCGGGGCATGCCGGCAGGGCGGGTGACGGTGACTCGCCTTGCCGGCATGCCTCATCAACAGGCGATATCCATGTCGGACCACGTTGATCATGCCGCCGCGTCCGAGGCACGTGGCGCACTGCTGCACATGCGCGGCATCTCCAAGAACTTTCCCGGCGTGCAGGCGCTGGCCGGGGTCGATTTCCGCATGTTTCCCGGTGAAGTGCATGCCTTGATGGGGCAGAACGGCGCTGGCAAATCGACGCTCATCAAGGTGCTGACCGGAGTGGAAGCGCCCGATGGGGGGCAGATCCTGCTGGGCGGTCAGCCCATCTCCCCAGGCTCGCCGCTGGAGGCGCAAAAGCTCGGTATCAGCACGGTGTATCAGGAGGTCAACCTCTGCCCCAATCTGACGGTGGCGGAGAACATCCATATCGGCCGCTTTCCCATGCGCCTGGGCAGCATCGATTGGCGCGCCACTAACCGCGCGGCGCAGGCACTGCTGGCCGATCTGAACATCCACATCGACGTGACGCTGCCGCTGTCGCTCTACCCGGTGGCCATTCAGCAGATGGTGGCGATTGCCCGCGCACTCTCCACGGAAGCCCGCATCCTGATCCTGGACGAGCCCACCTCCAGCCTGGACGACGACGAAGTGGCCCGCCTGTTTGCCGCCATCCGCACGCTCAAGGCGCGCGGCATGGCCGTGCTGTTCGTCACGCATTTTCTGGAGCAGACCTACGCCATTGCCGACCGCATCACGGTGCTGCGCAACGGCCGGCTGGAAGGCGAATACGCCGCGCGCGATCTGCCGCAACTGCAATTGATCAACAAGATGGTCGGGCGCGACATTGACGCGAGCCGCTTCGAGCGCACCGAAGTGCCGCCCGTGGACGACGCCGCGCCGGCATTCCTCAGTGCGCGCGGCATGGGCCGCCGCGGTGTGGTGCAGCCGTTGGATCTGGACGTCCGCCCCGGGCAGGTGCTGGGCCTGGGCGGGCTGCTGGGCTCGGGCCGCACCGAGACCGCGCGGCTGCTGTTCGGCGTTGACCGCAACGATGCGGGCTCGATCAACGTGCAGGGCCGGGCGCGTCAGTTCAGCTCCCCACGTGACGCCATCCGCCAGGGCATCGGCTTCTGCCCGGAAGACCGCAAGACCGAGGGCATCATTGCCGAGCTGTCGATTCGCGAGAACATCATCCTCGCGCTGCAGGCCAAGCGTGGGCTGTTCCGCTATCTGTCCAGGAAGCGCCAGCGCGAGATTGCCGACCAGTACATCGCCCAGCTCGGCATCAAGACGCCCGACGCTGAAAAGCCCATCGGCCAGCTCTCGGGCGGTAACCAGCAGAAAGCCGTGCTCGCGCGCTGGCTGGCGACCGACCCCGCCATGCTGATCCTGGACGAGCCCACGCGCGGCATCGACATTGCGGCCAAGCTCGACATCATGGACCTGGTGACCGCGCAGTGCCGCAAGGGCATGGCGATCCTGTTCATCTCCAGCGAGTTGCCGGAGGTGCTGCGCGTGAGCCACCGGCTGGCGATCCTGCGCGATCGCAAGAAGGTGGGCGAGCTTGCCGGCGCCGATGTCACCGAAGACAACCTGTGCCACGTGATTGCCGGCGGCGAGGTGCCCGCCAGCCAATCCACCACCACCGGAGGCGCCGCATGAATCCCGCCCGCCTGCGCGCACTCAGCGGCCACCGGTTGTTCTGGCCGTGCGTGACGCTACTGCTGCTGTGCTTGCTCAATGCGTGGTTCAACCCGCATTTCTTTCACCTCGATATCCGCAACGGGCACCTGTACGGCAGCCTGATCGACATCCTCAACCGTGCAGCGCCGCTGATGCTCGTATCGCTGGGCATGACGCTGGTGATTGCCGTGGGCGGCATCGACATTTCCGTCGGCGCGGTGGTGGCCATTTCCGGCGCCATTGCGGCATCGCTCATCGGCGGCACGCTGGTGGTGCAGAACGGCCTGCCCGTCTACGTGACCAAGGTGCCGCTGCTTTTGGCGCTGCTTGCCGCCGTGGGCGCGGCGCTGGTGTGTGGCTTGTGGAATGGGTTGCTGGTGGCGGGCGCTGGCATGCAGCCCATCATCGCCACGCTGATCCTGATGGTGGCCGGGCGCGGCGTGGCGCAGCTCATTACCGGCGGGCAGATCATCACCGTCTACTACGAGCCCTTCTTCTTCGTGGGCAATGGCTATCTGTTCGGGCTGCCGTTTGGGCTGTACATCGCAGCCGCTGTGCTGGGGCTTTTGCTCCTGTTGATGCATCGCACGGCGCTGGGCCTGTTTATCGAGGCAGTCGGCATCAACCCCGTGGCCGCACGGCTTGCGGGGCTGAACACCAAGGCGCTGCTGTTCGGCATCTATGGGTTCTGTGGTGCCATGGCTGGCGTTGCGGGGCTCATCATCTGCTCCAACGTCAAGAGCGCGGACGGCAACAACGCGGGGCTGCTGCTGGAGCTGGACGCCATCCTGGCCGTCACGCTGGGTGGCACCTCGCTCGCGGGCGGCAAGTTCAGCTTGTGGGGCAGCGTGATCGGCGCGCTCATCATCCAGACGCTCACCTATGCGATCTACTCGATGGGCGTGCCGCCCGAGATCAACCTGGTGGTGAAAGCCGTGGTGGTGTTTGCCGTGTGCCTGGCGCAGTCCGAAGCGTTTCGCAGCACGCTCTTTCAACGCCAAAGCCGTGCAGGGGCGCAGCCATGAGAATCAATCCGCGGCGCTTGCCGTTCTACGTCACGCTGTTCCTGTTCGCGTTGTTGTTCGGCTTCGGGTCTGTGACGTACACAGGCTTCTTCAGCGTGCAGGTGTTTCTCAATCTGTTGATCGACAACGCGTTCCTGATCGTCGTTGCCATCGGCATGACGTTCGTCATTCTGTCGGGCGGCATTGACCTATCCGTAGGGGCGGTGGTGGCGCTCACCACCATGATCTCCGCCGCGCTGGTCGAACATCATGGCTGGTCGATTGGCGTGGTGGTGCCGCTTGTGCTCGCTGTCGGGTGCCTGTTCGGCTTGATGATGGGCGTGCTGATCCAGGTGTTCCGCATTCAGCCGTTCATTGTCACGCTGGGCGGCATGTTCCTTGCGCGGGGGCTGTGCTACCTCATCAGCATTGATTCGATCAGCATTACGGACCCGATCTACACCGCGCTGTCGCAGCACAAGATTCTGGTGGGTGGCGGCAACTACGTGTCGCCGAGCGTGGTGATTGCGCTGGTGGTGTTTGCCGCAGCGGCGTGGCTGGCGCATTGCAGCCGCTTTGGCCGCACGGTCTACGCGCTGGGCGGCAATGAACGCTCCGCCTTGCTGATGGGCTTGCCGGTGGCACGCACGCGCATCCTCGTCTATGTGCTCAGTGGCTTCTGCTCGGCGCTGGGCGGCGTGCTGGTCACGTTCTACATGCTCTCCGGCTACGGGCTGCACGCACAAGGCATGGAGCTGGACGCCATTGCCGCCACGGTGGTCGGCGGCACGCTGCTCACAGGCGGTGTGGGGCTCATCAGCGGCAGCGTGGTGGGCGTGCTGTTGCTCGGCGTCATCCAGTCATTGATCACCTTTGACGGCACACTCAGCTCCTGGTGGGCGCGCATTGCCATTGGTGTGCTGCTGTGCCTGTTCTGCCTCATGCAGCGCTTTCTGGGCCGCGCACAGCGCGGGGCATCATTGCCGCCATCCAGCCCGCACAGGCCGGCGCAGCGGCCGAATGAAACGGCCAAGGACACCGCGGCCTCGGTCATCCTCATGCAGTCGCACGCCGTGCCCCCGTTCAACTAGGGGGCGTACGGCGCTGACTGCACAGTGTCGGTCCGTCGCGCGTACGGGCCGACCCTCCGATGCCTCTCTTCGCGCACCCGAATCGCGGCTGCATGCACCAATGCAAAGCGTATTGCGGGCACTTTCACTTACCCACTTAAGGTATTTCGCGGCCTACCGATATCCCTGTTTAGAACGACCAAGATTCCGGAGCGTGGGCCTTCGGACAAACAGTGCGGGGGGAAATCATGCCGTCTATCGTGCATTCGGTGCGCTTCAAGTTGCTCGGGGCTTTTGGTCTGTGTCTGGTGCTGCTGCTGGCCACAGGGGTGTTTGGGGTGCGCGGGCTGATGCGCCTGAATGCCAACATTGGCGACGCCTACACCGGCAACACGCTGCCCATTGCGCAGCTTGCCGAGCTTCGGACGGCGCAACTGGATATACGCCTGCAACTGCGCCGCGCGCAGGTCTTCAAGGATGATGCCGCGCAGGTCGCAACGGCCGTGCGCACCATGCGTGCCGATCTGGACCAGATCAACGACGCGTGGAAGCAGTACTACCCCGCCAGCGTGACGAGCGACCAGGAACGCGAGGTCGCCAGCAAGGTCAATGACGCCCTGCCGCAGTTCAACACCGCAACAAGCGAGGCGATTGAAGCGCTGCAGGCCGGCCACCATGACGCTGCCGCGCAAATCATCAACCGCCACGCCCGTTCCGGACAGGCTGTGAGCGATCTGCTGGCAAAAGACATTGCCATCAACATGGAGCAGGCCAAAACCTTCGTCGCCGACAGTGAAGCCACCTACCACTCCATCTTCATCGTGGCTGTTGTGCTCGTGTGCGCAGGGCTGGCAGTGGGCGTGGGCATGTGCTGGTATCTGCTGCGCGCGATCTCTCGCCCGCTCAACCGCGCGGTGGACGTTGCCAACCACATTGCCGGGGGGCAGTTGGAGAACAACATCGTGATCGACACGCAGGGCGAGTTTGGTGCGTTGCTGGCTGCACTGCGCACGATGGATCGGCAATTGGCCGAGACGGTGCGCGGCATCAAGGTATCGGCCGAATCCGTGACGGTGGCATCCAAGGAAATTGCGGCCGGCAATATCGACTTGTCTGCTCGCACGGAACAGCAGGCCGCTTCGCTTGAGGAGACCGCGTCGAGCATGACGCAGTTGACCGAGACCGTGAAGCAGAACGCCGAGAACGCCGCACAGGCCGACAGCCTGGCCTCGAGCGCCAGCACGATCGCGCAGGCCGGCAACGAGGCGGTGCAGGCCATGGTCGGCACGATTGACCAGATCAGCAGCAGCTCGGGCAAGATCTCCGAGATCACGGGGCTGATCGAGGGCATCGCCTTCCAGACCAACATCCTCGCGCTGAATGCCGCTGTGGAAGCCGCGCGCGCCGGTGAGCAGGGCAGGGGCTTTGCTGTTGTTGCCAGCGAGGTGCGCACGCTGGCCCAGCGCTCGGCCTCTGCCGCCAAGGAGATCAAGGGGCTGATTGGCGCCTCCGTTGCGGTGGTGCAGGCAGGCTCGCAGCAGGCCGCCGCAGTGGGCGAGACCATGAGCGAAGTGAAGGACGCCATCCGCCGCGTGTCGGAGATCGTGGCCGAGATTGCTGCCGCCTCCGCCGAGCAAAGCCGGGGCATCGAGCAGGTCAACCAGGCCGTCACGCAGATGGACGAAGTCACGCAGCAGAAGGCCGCGCTGGTCGAGGAGGCTGCGGCGGCAGCGCAATCGCTGGAAGAGCAGGCGACGACCCTGCGGCGCGCGGTGTCGGTGTTCCGGCTACCGGACGGGTCGGGGCGGCCTGCGTTTGCCTGAGCGCCTGCTACAGGCGCGTTAGGCGCTGTCCGCCACGACAGTGCCGGCCTTGAAAAGGTTGTTTCGTGCAACTATATTTGGTTGCGCGAAACAACTAATTGAGGCCGGCATGGATTTCATAGAAGCGCCCACGCAATCACGCGAACAAACGATCCGCGAGTTGCGAGAGGTCTCGCGCAAGCTCGTTCGTGAACTCGGCTTCATGCGCAACACGCTGGCCGAGAGCGACCTGCCACCCTCTGCGGTGCACGCGATTCTGGAGATTGCCGGGGCGCCCGGCATCCAGGCGCGCGACTTGGCCGAACGCTTGCGGCTGGACAAATCGAGCACCAGCCGCCAGGTCACCCGGCTTGAATCGGCGGGGCTTGTCGAACGCCGCACCTGCGCCGACGACGCCCGATCTTCCGAACTGCACCTCACCAAGGACGGCCAGCAACTGCGGCGCAAGATTGATGCATTTGCCTCCGACCAGGTATCCAACGCGCTGCGCCACCTGACCCCGGCAGACCAGCAACGGCTGGTCGCATCGCTGTCGCAATACGTCAGCGCGCTGGCCGATGACAACGACCACAAGCCCGCGCAACCCCCCGCCGATGCCGGCCCCCAGATCGTGCAAGGCTACGTGCCCGGCTGCATTGGCGATATCGCCAGCCTGCACGGCCGGTTCTACGCGCAGCACTGGGGGTTTGGCGTGTTCTTCGAGCGCCGCGTCGCCCAGGAGCTGGCCGACTTTGCGCAATCCCTGCCTGACGCCAACAAGGCGCTGTGGCTGTGTGTGGAAAACGGCCGCAGCCTTGCGTCGCTCGCGATTGACGGAAACTCGGACACGCGCGTTGCACACCTGCGCTGGTTCATCGTGGATGATTCACTGCGTGGCACCGGTGTTGGCCGTAAGCTCATGTCGCAAGCCATGCGCTTTGTCGACGAGCGCTTTGACGAGACCTACCTCAACACCTTCAAGGGCCTGGATGCCGCCCGCCACCTCTACGAATCGTTCGGCTTTGAACGCACGCATGAAGAAGCTGGCACGCAGTGGGGCAGCACCGTAACCGAACAGCAATTCCGCCGCCGCAGAAAGGGCTGACTTCGCCTCACCTCTGGCACACAAGGAGACCGCACGTGACATCGCAACTGAACCTGGACGCCTACTTCAACCGCATCCAGTGGGGCGGCAGCGTCCGCCCAAGCTACGACACGCTCGCGCAACTGGTGGGCGCGCACATGCGGCACATACCGTTTGAAAACCTCGATGTGCTGCTCGGGCGCGGCATCCGGATCGATCTGGAAAGCCTGCAGAACAAGCTCGTCCACGCACGCCGCGGCGGCTACTGCTTCGAGCACGCCACCTTGTTTGCAGCGGTGTTGGAGCAGCTTGGCTTTCAGCCCACGCGCCACTCCTCCCGCGTGGTACTGCTTGCCCCGCGCACCGAAGCACCCCGCACGCACATGTTCCTGACGGTGCCGCTGCCCGAAGGCACGTTCGTCGTCGACCCCGGCTTTGGCTCGCTGGCGCCGCGCGTGCCGGTGCCGCTGGATGGCACGCACGCCAACATCGATGGTGAACTGCACTGGATGGTGCGCGACGAAGACCGCTGGGTGCTGCGCGCCCAGGTGCGCAGCGACACGCCCGTCGACGCCTGGGTCACCACGCTGGAGCAGGACCACCCGATCGATTTCGAAATGGCGAACCACTACACGTCAACGTATCCGGCGTCGCCGTTTATGAACCGCATCCTGATGCGCTCGCTGACGGACGAAGGGCGCGTGACGGTGATGAATCGCGATGCCACGATCTGGCGTGGGAATACGCCGCACAGGTTCGAGTTGGAAGATCGGCGGGCGCTGCGTGGGCTGTTGATTGAGTACTTTGGGATTGATTTGCCGGAGGTGGAGGGGATGCGGGTGCCGGGGGTTCCCGAATGGACTTGATGGGAAGGTTGACGGTTGCTCAGCGCGCGGGGAGTCCAGAGAGATTGGTGAACCACTGATGTCTCCCCAGGATTATTTTTGGTGCTGACCAGCTTCCCCGCCCGTCCTCGGGGAAAGCAACTGCATCTTCTTATTTACCCCGCGCCCGTTCCAATTGCTTCAACAACTCCCAGCGGTACAAGTCCACCAGCACGCCCTCTAGCGTGGTCATCACATACACCCCTGTCACATCCAGAAAACAGGCCTGGTACTCAGGCGATTTCTCGCAGGCGTAGATCTGGAACTCCCACCGCAACAGCTTCGGGTCGAAGTACCGATGCGGTTTCATCCCCGACTGCGTCCGCCGGAGGAAGTCGCGCGCAGCCAGCGCACCTGTCAGGTATTCACGGTTGTTTTCGAGCGTCATCGCACACCTCCGTAATCGGCGCGGCGATGCATGCAAGGCAGGGTGGAAAAGGTCGCGGAGCAACGTCCGCAAGCGGCGGGGATAGCGTGAATCAGTAAAGCCATCGTCTTGCCCTCTAACTGGTTGAGTAGGGGAGCCGCCCACCGCGAGGGGTGGGCGGGCACACGGCAAGGTCTGCAATACCGATCAGAAATACCAAAGAACCGGCAGGGCCGAAGCCCTCCCTGCCGGGCCCGCCCATATAGGCGAACGACGGCACGCGAGGGCTATAACGGCACTCACGGGTATTTCTGTTTCGGGATTGCAGTCCCGGCTGCGCCTGGTTTGCGCGGGCGGGAGTGAGTTTATGGGCGCCGAGCTGCGGCGGCAAGTTGCGGTTTGTGGCGGTGACCGACTCGGAGCGCATCCGCGCAGCCCAAAACGCCGCGCGACGGGTTCGGGACTCGGTGCCCCGAGTGCCGAACCTCAAACGCCGAGCAAAAAGCCCGGCACGTCGAGTCCGGAGCCTCAACGGTCGAGTTCAGAACGCCAATCGCCGAGTTCATCACCTCGACCGCCAGCAAAAAGGCGTCATGTGTTGCTGAAAAAAACAGCAAGCGCGAGGCAAAAAGTGTCGCGCGCGGGGTTCAGAACCTCGCGCGCGGAGTTCAGAGCGCAGCGTCTCAAGATCAAAGGCCCGACCCCTTGCGGGAAAAAGCAGCAGCGGCAAAGCAAAAAGCCTTGCCAGCGCCTGTGCGGCCGGATGTTCGACGTTCTGTTCGTCAATACCGGCACGACGAATCCGGGCCCGACCCAGAGCATCGGTGAAGTCTCCACGGAGGATTTCGTGGCTCTGATGATGACCAATGCGCTCAGCCCGATGCGCGTGGCCGAACGCCTGGCGCAGGGAGCCGGGCAGCAGGCGCCGATTTACGCTTGCCACACCGCATACCCTTCTTCGCGCAATCCGATCGCCAACTCCACTTCCATCTCCCGTGCCGCCTCGTAGGGCATCGGGTTGAAGCACTCGTACAGCTCCGGGATCAGACGCAAGCCATACTCCCGCACAAACCGGTTCGCCTTCAGCCCCGCCTTGTGTTTGTCAAAGCGCACGTCCGGTGACTGTCCTGTCATGCCTACATAAACGCAAGGCTTGTCGCCGAGGTAATCGGGATTGGCTTTCACGAAGCGCGCTTCGGCCAGCACTTGCCGCGAGAGTTCGATGACGTAGACGTGGTGGTGGTGACGGCGTGGCATTGAAGGAGTCTTCGACAGCGAAGAAGCGGACTGTGAGCCTAGATCGTAGCGCCCGGGCGTTTCTTCTACCACTGCGCAGGCAGACGCTTCTGGTTAGCGCCCCCGATGCTGATTCTCGCGACAACGCGACAACGCGACAACGCGACAACCTTCGCGCATCGGCTGGATGCGCGATCGCCTTTTCGTCCATCGCCGCCGCCTTTAGCTGGTTGGGCTGAGTTTGTCCACAGCCCCCAGCTCAGACCGCTACTGCCCCGACAGCGATTTGCCTCGGCCCATAGAGCCGAGTATGCAACCCGTCCAGGTGTGCCAGCCCTTGTGCGATGCTGGACATCGGCAGGTAGCTGAAGCACAGCCGCACATGGTTGAGGCTGGCGGGGCCGTAGTGCCGGCCATGCACCAGGCGCACGTCGTGCTCGCGGCGCGCGGCGTCGATAAAGGCCTGCGCATCGGTGCCAGCCACCAGCCGAACCCAGAACGAGAACCCCCCGCGTGGCACGGGGTAATCGGGCTCGCAGAAGCGGCTGCCTTGAAGCAGTGTGTGCAGCGCATCGCGCTTTGCGCGGTAATGCAGGCGCAGCCGCGCGATATGCGTATCGAGCACGTCCGACTGCATCAGCCCTAGTACCACGTTGCTGACGATCGGGCTCACGCCGCCGTCGCACTTGAGACGCGCGAGTTGGCCGATGATGTCGGGCTCCGCCAGCACCCAGCCTACGCGCAGGCCCGGTCCAGCCACCTTCGAGATGCTGTGCACATTGATCACGTTGCCACCGGACGAAAGCCACTCGGCGGGGCCATCGTAGGGCAGTTCGGCGTAGACCAGATCCTGCACCAGCGGCACGCCGTGCTGCGCCAGCAGCGCCGCCACGCGGGCCATGTGTGCGCGTGGCATATGGCGGCCAGTCGGATTGTGGAAGGCAGGCGTGGTGTAGTACAGCTTGACGCGGTGCGTGTGGCGCAGGGCGGCTTCCAGTGCATCCAGGTCGACGCCGTCTGCGCCCATGCCGAGCTGCACGATGGTCGCCCCTGCCACCGAAAACGTGCGTAGCGCGCCCAGGTACGACGGGTCCTCGGTCAGCACGACGTCGCCAGGATCGAGGTACAGGTCAGCCAGCAGTTGCACCGCCTGCGAGGCCCCGTTGGTCAGGATCACCTGGTCGTGCCGCATGCCGTGGCGCAGTGCGATCTGCGTGCGCAGTTCCGGCAGGCCCAGCGCATCGGTGTATTGCGGGAGGTCGGCCGCCGATACGCCGGTGGTGGTGTCGAAGGCATCCGGCCAGGCAAGCTCTGCGAACAGGGCTGGGTCCGGCAGGCCGTAGGCGAAGTTGACGGCGTGCTTGCCACCCGAATAGTCGAACGCGGCAAAGTCCTGCGACAGGCGGCTGCGGTGCGAGGGGATCAGGTCCATGGGGTCAGGCAGGCATTGTCGCGGCGGCGTGGTCAGGGCGAAAGCGCTCGTAGTAGGCCGCGATGAAGCTGGCGGGCACCGGCGCACTGAAGTAGGGGAAGTCGACCCTGGCTTTGGGCAGGGCAGGCTGTACGGGGAACTCCTTGAGTGAGGGCTGCCACGCCGCGCCAAAGAAGTGCTGACCGTAGCGGATCGCTAGCGCCGGCACCACTGGATACAACAGGCTCAAGAACACCGACACGTGCTCCGCCTTCCATGCGCCTGTGCTCTCATGTGCCAAGTCCGACGCCTCGAAATACGCATCGATGGCGTCCAGCGCGTCCCAGAAGCGCACGCCTTCGATGGCACGTGCGTAGCGCTCGGTGATGTCGCGCAGGGTGGGCGAAAGGCCACTGGTATCCACCTGGCGAGCGCCCTCGGCGTTGCGGCGCAGTGCGTCTTCCCAGGCGCGCAGATGCGCTGCAGCGGCAATCAGGCCGTCGATCTGGAAATCGTTGTCGTTACCGCCAAACGGTTTGGCCACGCGCGCCAGTGCATAGCGCAGGACGCTGGGTTCCAGCTCGCGGGCCACCTCGTCGGCCCACAGCGCGTGGTTGCGGCTGGTGGAGAACTTCTCGCCTTCGAGCTTGTAGAAATCCTGGATCGAATGGTTATCAGGGATGGGGTAGCCGCGCGCGAGCAGGGCACTGCTCACGCCCACCGTGTAGTAGAAGCGGTTGTCCTGGCCCATGAAGAACAGCAGGTGCGTGTCGGGGTCGTGCAGCACGGCTTCTGCGTCCAGGCCGTCGCGGGCGCATTGCTCGCGGATGCCTGTGTCGTAACACCACAGGCCTTCGAACCAGGTGAGCAGCGTCTGACCCGCCACGGCTTCGGGCTGGTCGAGCACGACGCCGCGGTTGAAGTGGCGCGACATGGGCAGGGCATGGGCATCCCGAGCCAGCCAGCCGCACTCCTTGTTGCGGATCACCTCGGGCCATGCGCTCTGGGTGATGGCTTCGTCCAGCGCCTGCGCCAGCAGCGGCACGTTGAGCACCGCGTGGCGAATCGGCCGCAACTTGAGTGCGTTGCCGCACGTGGTGTGCCGCGCGTTGCGCAACGTGGCGTGTTGCACGGCCAAGCCGCAGTTTTCGCACAGGTTGCTGTCGGTGGGTGCGCCGCAAGCCGGGCAGTTGCCGGCGGCCAACGAGTCAGCGACGAACTCGTCGCAGTGCTCGCAGTAGAGCTGCACGCCGTCGCGCACTTCAACGTAGCCGGCGTCCTGCAACTGGCGGAAGATCGCCAGGGCGTTGTTCTTGTGGGCGGCACTGGAAGTGCGCACAAACACGTCGGGTGTTATCTGCAGCGCGCGCAGGCACTGCAGGATCTCATCAATGTGCATCTGTGCGACCTCGTCGACCGGGCGGCCGAGCTTGCGGGCCTTCACGAGGGTGTAGGTGCCGTGCTCGTCGGCGCCAGTGACGTGGTACGCCCGGTGGCCGGCCATGCGCTGGAAACGCACGAAAACGTCAGTCAGCAGGTAGACGCCGCCGATGTGGCCGAGGTGAAGCTTGCCATTGGGGCAGGGCGGTGCGGGGCAAACGAAGTAGGTGCGCATATCGGTCAGGTCAGTCCCACCAGATGGAGAGGAATTTGAGGCTGGCATCCGGGTCGGTATTGCGGATGGCGTGTTTCTGGTGCGGCGGCATGTAGAACAAGGTCGATGCGTCCACCAGACGGATCTGGCCGTCGGCCTCGAACTCGCCGCGGCCCGAGATGAGCACCCACAACTCGTGCTCGTGGTGCGCGTGCAGATCGACCGCGCCGCCCGGCACCACTTCCACCACCGACGTGCCGAACTGCGTGTGCAGGCCCTGCGGCAGGTGCTCCAGCAGGCGGCAGACCAGCACGCCGTACTCGGGCCGCATCATCGTGCGGTCGATCTGCTTCGTGTACACGTATGTGCTCTCCCGGCGTTGTCCGCTCAGTCGCGGTAGAAGATGCCGTTGGACACCTTCAGGTTATCCATGTCCGCCACCTTGCCTTCGGGCGGGTTGTAGGCGCGCTTCATGCGGTTGTATTCGGCGCGCGTAGGGCCGCCGGTGGAGGCGCGCTGAAACACCAGATACAGCGTGCGGCGTGAGCGGTCGCTTTTGTTGGGCTCCGAATAATGCGGCGCGTAGTCGTCGAAGATGAAGATGTCGCCGGCATTCCAGGGCGTCGGTTCCCACGTGAAGGTGTCTGCCACTTCGGGGTCGATCACGCCGCCCTTGTTCATCGGAAACACGCCTTCCTTGTGGCGGCCGGGCGTGAAGAAAAGGCCGCCGTTGTCGGGGTCGGAATCGTCGATGCCGATGGCGACCACGGCGTGCACCATCCGGTCCGGAATCTTGTGCGGGATGTGATAGATGTCCTGGTGCGGACGGTAGCCGCCGCTGTCGGGGTACTTGAAGATCAGCAGCTCCTTGAGCATGCGCGTGTCTTCGTCGAGCAGCGTCTCGACGGCGCTGCGGATGCGGCCATCGGCCAGCAGGGCTTCGCGCAGGGCATCGTTGTAGTCGAGAAAGTTCTCCACCTTGGAGACGATCTTGCGGTCTTCGTGGGTCTTCTCGAACCACATCATCCACTTGTCGTCGCTCACGTTCCAGCGGCCGACCTCGTCGACCAGGTTGGAGATGCGCTCGCGCGCGGCCGCGTCGAAGAAGCCTTCCAGCCTGAGATACCCGTCCTGGTGCCACTTTTCCTGTTGCGCTTCGGTCAGCATACGAAAACCCTCCTTGAGAAGAAAGACGAAGGCCGCGCGTCAGCGCACGGCCGGTGCGGCCGCCCGCACACGCAGCGTGGCCAGCAGCACGACATTGATGGCCACTGCGCCCAGTAGCGCGAGCAGCATGGCGTTGGGGCCTGAGCGGCGGATCAGGTGCCCGCCGATGAACGGAAACCCGAACAGCCCGATGAAGTACGCCAGCGTGAAGATCTGTGAGGTGACGGGCACCGACACGCCTTGTTCGCCAGCCAGGTTGACCGCCATGCCGTTGAGCGTGGAGTAGCTCAGCCCGTAGCCCGTGGCGAATACCACCGTGGCCGCCACGTACAGCAGCGTGCTGCCTGTGTTGGCGATGAACAGCGCCAGCGATGCGGCCGTCGCCACGAACAGCACCAGGGCCAGCCGCTGCACAGGCATGCGCCCCATCACGCGTGCCAGCGAGAAACGCAGTGCCACGCTGGTTGCCGTGAAGGCCAGGAAGAACAGATCGGGCCGCAGGTGGCGCGATTCGGCATACACGCTCTGATAGGTCGACAGCCCCGCAAAAATGCACGCGGCAAACACGATCATGGCGATGGGTGCGACGGTGCGCTCGCTCAGTAGCGCCAAGGTTTCACGCGCGGTGATGGCCACACGCGTCATCGGCAGGCCGGGTGCATGGGCCATGGCACGCCGCGCGGCTTCCACGCACATCGCCGCCACCACGCAGGCCGCCGCAAACATCACGTAGACGACCGCCACCGAGCCGGTGTATTGCGCCAGCAGGCGGCTGAGTGGCGTGGCCAGCCCTAGGCCCGCCATCTGCGCGCCCGACACGATGGTCAGGTATTGGATGCGCGCGGCCGGCCGCAAGTGGTGAATGATCTGCAGTGGCGCCAGGATGAAGAACACCGACCAGCCCACGCCTACCAGCATGCCGCCCACGTATGCCGCACGCGCATCGAATGCCACACTGGCAAAGCCCAGCATGGCCAGCGCCATGGCCAGCGATGCACCAGCGATGGTCGGCATCACGCCGATGCGCTGGGCCACCCACCCCGCCAGGCAGCAGCACACGATGGTGGCGACCATTCCGCTGGAGATGACGGCACCCGCTGCGGCGCTGTTCATGCCGTGCGCCTTGAGGTAGTCCGGTAACAAGAAGCTGGTGCCATAGGCAGCCGCAATTACGATCGACGCGATCAGGAACGGCACGAAGGCGCGCAGCTCGAGCGTGCCGGGCAGCAGGTCAGCATGTGGTGGCACCGTGCTGCCTGTCCGTTTGTGGAGGGCAGAGAGCGAGGCGGCGGTCATGCGATGGCCGCGTGGCGGCGCGGGTGCGAGATGGCCTCAAAGCCGAGGCTAAGGTCAACCTCGGCGGCGGCGTCATCGGCCTGGTCGAGGGCGCCGAGCAGCTGCTGGTCCGGTACGTCTGGATAGAACGCATGCCCGAGCAGGCTGTTGATGATGCGACTGTTGCGATACGCCACCAGCGAGAGGTTGACGCTCTGTAGCCCATGCTGCACGCGGCCCTGATTCTGCAGATAGACCGGACCGGGCATGCCCTGCTCGAAGCGCACGGCGTAGTCGTGGCCGAGGTCGGGCAGGCCGTCTTCCAAGCAGGCGCCGGCCAGCAGCGTTTGCAGGAAGGGCGGCGTGCGCGGTTGGAAGCCGGTTGCCAGCACGATGCGGTCGGCCTGGGTGCGGCTGCGGTGTGGCGTGGCGAGCGCGGTCAGCCCCACCTGCCAGCGTTCGTCGCGGCGGTTGATGTCTTCCATTGCCACGCCGGGCAGCAGGCGGAAGCTGCCGGCCAGCGTGCCGGCCACGCTGCGTTCGTACAGCACGTCGTACAGACGGTTGCATAGCTCGGCCGAGATGCCGTCGCTGGTGAGTTTCTCGGCCTCGACAATGGCGCGGCGCTGGCGGATCGGCAGGGTGTGGAAGCGCCGGTTGTAGCCCGGCATGTAGGCCTCGTTGACGAAGGCGTTATCGTCCATGGCAAACAGGTTGGCCCGCGAGGTGACCCACGTGATGCGCGCCGTCGGCGCATGCTCGAGCATGTGTTCGACCACCTCTGCGCCGCTTTGGCCGCCGCCCACCACCAGCACCTCCTCGCCCGCGCGTAGTGGTGGGCGATCGAGGTAGTCGGCCACGTGATAGACGGTGTCGCCAAGCCATGAGCGGGCGCAGGCCGGGATCTTCGGCTCCACGCCCACGCCCATCACGACGGCTCGCGCATGGTAGGTGCCGGCGCGCGTGCTGACGCGATAGCCGCCAGCCACGGGCACTATGTCGAGCACCTCCTCACCAAAGCGCAGCGTACCGAGCTGCTGCGCAACCCACTGGTAGTAGTCGGTGAACTCGCGCCGCGAGGTGGAGGCGCTGCGCTTGTTGACGAAGCTGTAGAGCCGCCGGTGCACCGCCAGGTAGTTGAGGAACGAGTAGGGGCTGGTCGGGTCGACCAGCGTGACGCAGTCCTTGAGCGGCGAGACCTGCAGCCGACCGTTAGGCAGCATCAGCCCCGGGTGCCAGCAGAAAGCGCCGCGCTTTTCTAGGAACAGTGCCCGCAGCGGTGTGGGCGCAATCAGTGCTGCCAGGCTGAGGTTGAACGGGCCGATCCCGATACCAATGACGTCCAGCATGTCCATGTGGGGCTTCCTGCGGGTCTGATGATGAGCGACGCCGACGGCTGCGCCGCTGCAAGGCGCAGCGGCGCAACGACGGTGGGCGAAAGACGAGATGCGTGGTGCGGTGAGGGTGCTTCGCGCGTTCAGGCCGGAGCACACCGGCCGCCATGCGGCGGGAGGTTGGTCATGACGGCCGCTGAATCAAACCGTGCTGGATGCGCGGCGCTGCCGGAGGGGGTTAAGGACTTCATGGGGATACTCACCTGTCGGGTGCGCTGTTTGAGGGACAACCGCCTCTGCTCGTGCGCGCTGTTCTTGCGCATCGCTTTTTGTTCGGACTGCCGCCAAAGTAGAAAACGCGTAAGCCGTCCGCAAGACAACGGCACCATGAAGATTTTTTCCGCCAGAGAAAAATTTGGCGCAGTTCCGTCGTTCGGTCTACACAGGACGGACAGGGTGCACAGGTGAAGCGCCGTGTTGGTCCGGCTTGGCCTATTCCCGACATTGCCGTGCAAATGAACCGTCAGTGCCGCAAATGATCGTAGGCTGAAATCCAATGACGTCGAAGATCTTCGCGGGTTGGCCGGCGTTGGTCTTTCGCATCCCGCGGTGGATTGCCAGAGTTGAGGTTTTTTGAACCAGGACGCGAGCGCATCGCCTATGCTCGTTGCCGGCTCAGAATCGGGGCGGATCAGAAGCGCGATGGCGTTGGATCCAATTTCGCCCTGGATCGGCCGCCTATTCCGTATGCCGATGACCGCATCGGCGGCGCGCACCGATTGCAAAGCTGGCGGATGGTTCCCGAATCTTCCTGATGCAGCCGGGGCGCGATTGGATGCCGATTGCGTAGACTGCAACCCTTCCCGTTCACCCGCCCCCGTCCTGGCTTTATGAAACTCGCCGATCTGTCCACCCCGTCATTCCTCGAGAACCCCTATCCCCTGTACGAGGCGCTTCGCGCGCAGGGCGCTTTCGTGCGCATCGGGCCGAATGCGGTGATGACGGGGCGCTACAGCATCGTCGATGCTCTGCTGCACAACCGGCAGATGGGTAAGAGTTACATGGAGAGCATACGTCTGCGGTACGGCGAGGAAGGCCCCAACATGCCGCTGTTCCAGGGGTTCAGCCGGATGTTCCTGATGCTCAATCCGCCCATGCATACGCGCTTGCGCGGCCTCATGATGCAGGCGTTCAACGCACGACAGATCGAAGCCATGCGCGAGGTCGCGACAGCCACCGCACATCGGTTGATCGACGGCTTTGTGCAGAGGGCATCGGCCGAACTGGTGGCGGAATTCGCGCATCCCCTTCCCGTGCGGATCATCTGCCAGATGATGGATATCAATGTCGACGATGCCATGGCGCTGGGAGTGGCGGTCAGCAAGCTCGCGAAGGTGTTCGATCCTTCGCCGATGAGCGCCGATGCGCTGGTTGAAACGAGCGCCGCCTACGAAGCGCTTGCGCAGTACTTCACGAAGGTGATCGAGGCCCGCCAGGGGCGACCCGGCACCGACCTGATTTCGATGCTGCTCGGTGCCGAGGAGGACGGCGAGAAGCTGACGCACGATGAAATCGTGTCCAACGTGATCCTGCTGTTCATCGCCGGTCACGAGACCACATCCAACATGATCGGCAATGCGCTGATCGCGCTCCATCGCAATCCGCAGCAGCTCGACCTGCTCAAGCGCGAGCCTTCGCGGATGCCGAACGCGATACTGGAGTGCCTGCGCTACGACGGGTCGGTGCAGGTCACGCTCCGCTCGGCGATGGAGGACGTCGAAGTCGAGGGCGAAGTGCTGCCGCGCGGCACGTCAGTGTTCCTGATGCTCGGTGCCGCCAATCGCGATCCGGCCCAGTTCACCGATCCGGACCAGCTCGACATCGGTCGGCAGCAAGGCCGACTGCAGACCTTTGGCGCGGGCATCCATCATTGTCTCGGGTATCGGCTTGCTTTGATCGAGCTTGAGTCTGCGCTGGGCGCGTTGTTCGAGCGTCTGCCGAATCTGAGCCTCACCAATCTTGATCAACTGAGCTGGAACCAGCGCGGTAACCTGCGCGGCGTCAACGCGCTGCTAGCGTCGTGGTAGGCCAAGCTTCGTCCGCCCCCCCCCAAGCAAGCGCTTTTGAGCAGGGCATCGTGAGGCATCAAAGCGGTCTACCTTGGCGAATGCGGTTTGCGAATGGATCTGCGTGGCTGATGAACGTATGCCCTTGGAAATAGTTGTAGCCGCAGCGCAGCACCCAAAAATCCGTCTTGGGGTACACCTCAAGCGGGTCGCCATTGCACGCTGAGACTCGCAATCGTTCGAGGCCTTCGAATTCCACCGCCCCCAGGTCCTTCGCCATAAAACGCGGATACTGCTTGCCCTTGACGAGGTACAGGCGCTCCGCGCCAGAAAGAAGGCCGATGATGCCAATCCCAAGCGGAATGACCGCTCTCAGCAATGCAGTGGTGTTCATTGATGCTGTCCAAGCCGTTCGGTGTTGGGACCAACTCGTCAACGACGAGTGGCAAGCGCGCGCTCGATCTTCTTTGCCGGTCTTGCATTGGCTCAAGGCATAGACCGGCCAGATGACGGCGGGAATCCAGCCAATCGGCATGGGCTTGCCCCTCGGACACAACCGAACGCGTGCTGCGCTTCGTCGCTTATGAGCAGACCGATAGCAACTGAGCCATCTGCTCAAGCCCTTGCTCGAGCTCCGCGAGCGAGACGCCGCCGGCGCCGAGCCTCAAGTGCTGAGGGCATGCGTAAGCAGTACCGGACATGACGAACGTGTTGAACGGCGGCGCAAGCAGCTTCTGTGCGAAGCTCTCAGCCGTGATCGGCAGATCGAGATGAGCGAGCCCGAGCAGGCCGGCGGCGGGCCGATGCCAATGCAGGGCCGGTTGCCCGGCGACGAATCGATCCAGCAGGTCGATGCGCGCTTGGCCGGTGGCACGCGAGCGCTCGACCCGGGCAGCGAATCGCTCGGGCCGCAGAGCGACTTCCGCAATGCGCTCGCCCATCACGTTCATGATTTCGCTCGTGTTCTCCCGCAACACCATCGCGTCCGCAATGAGCTTGCGATCGGGCGTCACCATCCAGCCCGTGCGCAGCCCTTGCAAGCCCAGAAGTTTTGAAACGCTGCCCGTGCTGACGCCTCGCTCGTACATCGTGGCAACGCGTGGTGTTTCCACCTCGGTCCACTCGAGCCCGCGATACACCTCGTCAGACACAACGTACGCCCCTACACGGTCGGCGGCAGCGATGATCCGGCGCAGCGTGGCTTCATCCTCGACTCGCCCGGTGGGATTGTTCGGATTGCAGATGAAGATGAGCTTCGTCTTGGGTGTAACGAGCGCCTCGAGTTGATCGACGTCGAGCGCCCATCCCAATGCCTCGTTGCGCGGCACGAGCTTCGGCGTGGCCCCGATCTGCCGGGCAAGAACAAGCGGCTGTTGCCATCCGGGGGCGTCGATGATGAATTCGTCTCCGGGGCTGAGTAGCTGGGTGAGGGCCAGGTAGTTCGCCTCTTGAGCACCTGCCGTGATAAGCACGTCTTGCACGCTGCACGCGCTGCGGTAGCCATAACGATCGAGAACTTGTTCACGCAGCCCCAGCGCTCCCTGGTAGTCCTCGCTCGACCAGTCGAGCGGCAGATCCGGGTCGAGGTCGCCCAGGAATTCCCCAAGCAACGGCGATGGTGAGAGGGAGAACGTGACGCACGCCTGCGGCTTTGCACGATGTGCGGTGAGCCACTGTTCCCAGAAGCTGTTAGACGGTACGGGCATGGATGGGCTCCTTATGACATGACGGCCGGGCAGACGCCCAGTCCGAGGGAGGCGTCGATCACAGCGCCTCGCAGAATGCGCGCCTCGTCTCGACAAAGATAAAAACAAAGGTCGGCAATCTCACGCGGTTCGATCAGGCGGCCTCCGGGCAGCGAGGTCTCAAGCGCCCGACGTTGCTCCGGAGAGAGCCCCTGCAGGGTGCTTGCCTGGAACATCGGCGTATCGGTCGCACCCGGGCACACGGTGAAGACGTCGATGCCCGTATACGCGAGCGTGGCCGCGAGCTGCCGGCCGAGAAACGCGACGGCGGCCTTGCTCATGCCGTCTGCGGCGCGGAAGCGGGGGAAATGGGTGATCCCGCCGTCCACAGAGCTGACAAAGAGGATCTTGCCCCGCCCGCTTTCCCGCATGCTCGGAAGGAGATCCTCGCTCAGCCAGAGCGGGCCGATGGCGTTGACCCGGAAGAACGCCTCGTCCTGTCCCTTGTATGTCGACGCTGCGCGCTCCACGGTTTTCGTGCCGACGCCGGCGTTGTGGATCATGATGTCCACAGGTTCGTCCAGGGCTTGCATGAGCTGCCCGTGGCTTTCCCGGTCACCCACGTCCAGGGGCAGCGCTACGACCCGCTTGTCGCGGAACGTCTCGACAAGGCTGAGTGCGCGTCTGCGGCTGTCTTCGCCGGGCCGGTAGGTGAATGTCACATGGTCGGACGCCTGCGCGAAGACGCGGATCAGCTCGATGCCGATCCCGCCGCTGCCCCCGGTGATCAGGACGTGCCGGGCCTTTTGAGTTTCAGGTTTCATGATTCAGTACTCTTCTAGGTGCGGGCACGCGCCAGCGTGCCCATGTCTTGCGGGTTTTCAATGACGCTTTGCAGTGCGTCACCAAGTCGAATGAAATCGTCGATCGTGTTGTAGATCTGCGCTGAGACGCGCAGCACGCGGCTGCGCGCTGCCGGCCACGCCGTGACGGCAACGTCGATGCGGTGCGCGTCGTAAAGCCACCGCTGGAGCGATGCCGCCGCATCGTCAGGCGCGGGCCCGGGTGTGTCGGAAAGTTGGAAGGCGACCATGCTGCCGACCATCGAATCGGGCGCGAGCCGAGTGAGCGGCAACGCCTGCGCCATGCGCCGCGCACCTTCCAGAACAAGGGCGTGGTTGTGCGCCATGAGATCAGGCAAGCCGCCTGGCAGTAGGCGGTTCAGGAAGCGGATCGCATCCGCCACGCAGAGCAGTGGTGTCGGATCGGCCGTGCCGAGCCAATCGAACTCGAGATGCAGCCGAGGGCGGCCCGCGCTCGTGACGCCGTAGCCGCGGCTGATCACCGGCGGATGCAGACCTTCCTGGCGATCCCGCCGGACATGGAGGAAGCCGGCGCCGCGCGGGCTGCAGAGCCACTTGTGACAGTTGCCCGCGTAATACGCGGCGCCAATGGCCTGCACATCGAGGGGAAGCATCCCTGGGGCATGGGCTCCGTCGACGAGTGTGTCGATGCCTCTGACCGAAAGCTGTTCGACCAGCGCCGCGATCGGGAAAATCAGCCCGGTGGGGCTGGTGACGTGGTCGAGGACGGCCAGCCGCGTGCGTGGCGTGGCATGTTGGAGCACTGCATCGATGACCGCGTCCGCGTGCGTCACGGGCGTCGGCACGGCTGCGACCACTACTCGCGCTCCCGTTTGTCGCGCCACGAAATCGAGCAGGTTCGTGCACGAAAGGTAAGCGTGGTTTGTCGTGAGGATCTCGTCTCCGGGCGCGAACGAACGCGAACGGAGTACCGCACTCAACGCCGTCGTGACATTGGGCAGCAGGACCAGATCGTCTGCGTCGGCCGAGATCAGCTCGGCCAGAGCCTGTCGCGCCTCATCGAGCAGACCCGCGAGATCACGAAGGATGAACGCAGAGGGCTGACGCTCGATGCGCGCGCGCAGTTCGTTCTGCCGCTCCAGCACGTCGGCAGGACACGCCCCCAGCATGCCGTGATTGAGGCACGTTACGCTCGTATCGAGCAAGAACTGACTTCGAAAGTCCTTTGGACTGTCCTTGAATTCCCACTTTGAATGCATGTTTGGCTCCACATCAAAACGGCTCTGCATGTGACAAGGCTGGCGATTGCAACCCCAGCTGCGCATCAATGACTTGCAAAAGATCGGCTTTCGACGGCCCCGGCATCGGAGTCGGAGCATGCTGCGCGAGCACGCTGCGAACGCGGGCAAGCACGTCGTGGCGCGTGAAGATCGCGTTGGGCGCGTCAAGCATCCCTGAGCGCCGCGCCAGCGCATGCCAGACAACGTCGTCATGGCGCGCCGCGAGTGCGATCTGCTGCAGTGTCACCACGTCTTGCGGTGTTTGCGGGCGGGGCTCGCCTCTCCAGAGGGCGTTGCGCAAACGGTCCTGTGCGACGCTGTCTTCAAACCACGGACGGAGCATGTGCTGTGCAATCTCGTCCACGCTCATCGCCAGCCGGCGTAGATCACCAAGACCACCCTGTCCAACGATGTCTGCGACGAAAAACGCGTGCTGCGCCGCGAGCGACATGCCGCGCGTGTACGTCGGATTGGTGACGCAGAGCGCATCACCAACCGCGATCAACCCAAGCGCGATGGGTTCACCGTCGACGACGAAACGGCGAAAGCGGTTCTCGCAACCGGGCCAACGGAGGACAGCCGACACGGGCTCGCAGACGCCGGGCTCGAGCCACGCCGATATGCCGGGGTGGAGCCGTGCGGCAGCGGTGAAGGCCGGCTCGTTGGCGAGAGGGGACAGGGCCGTATCGCCATGCGGTGTCATCACCGTGATGGAGACGTAATCGTTATCCGCCGGGCAGGCGATGCATCCGCTCGATGATGCATAGCCACCCGCCGAAAAGCCCGCGTTGAGCTGCACGGCTGGCCGGCTGCGGAGGCGATACCACCGCGTCAGGTAGACCAGCCCGCAGGGCTCGGCCGTCTCTTCCGGCGCACGCGCACCGAGCGCGCGCAGCCACTTGCCAAAGGGAGACGCCCGACCAAGCGCGTCGATCGTCAGGTCGGCCCGGATGTCCCCGAGCGAGGTCCGGACGCCCTCGATGACGGGCGTGGCACCTGGACTGGCGAGCAGGCCCATAGCGGTGACGCCCTCCCGCACCTTGACGTTCCGCTGCGCGAGCACGATGCGCCGAAGTACGTTTTCAATCAGGGAGCGACGACCCGAGAGGCCGAAGAGATCTGCATCGCTGCACCGAGGCACGGCGGAGGCGTCTTCAAGGCGGCCGCCGAACGGCATCTCGATTGCACCGGCTTCCAGGAGCGCATTCCAGACATCGGGCATGCGCTCCCGGAAAATCTTGCGCCCGAGCGCCGACAGCGCGTGTGTGTGCCGGGCTTGCGGGACGCCGCGCCTCCACTCGGCATCGATGGTGGCGCCTGTCTCGCCCGCGCCGTGCGGGCGTACGAACATGTTGTCGCGATCCAGGAGTTCGACCTCGGCACCGCTGCGCGCGAACGCAAGGGCGCTCAGCAAGCCGGCCATGCTTCCACCCACGACGGCAATGCGCATGCCTTTCATTGGTTTGTCCTCCGGATGGCGAACGACCGCCACGTACTAAGCATTCGCGGCGTGAGATACAGCGGCGATTCATCGCATGCGGATCGCAGCATCACTGCACTGCCTCCACAGCGAATTCATAGCTGACGCCGCGCTGGATCTCGGGGACACTCGATTTGCGCAGGAGCATGGAGCGAACTGTCCAAAGGTCAGAGAACACGCGATAACGAAGCGCGGTCTGATCCAGGTAGTCGACCCCGGCGGAGCCGCCCGTACCGACGCGCCGTCCAATGATCCGCTCCACCATGCGTGCATGCCGCTGCCGCCAGATCAGCATCGACTGTTCCAACTCCAGAACGCTTTCGAGCATCTCGCGCGGCCATGCGAGCTGGGGCAGCTCGCGGTAGCTCTCGATGAAAACCATTGCGGCACGGGCGGCGCGGCGCTTCTCGCGGGTCGCTGCGTCCGCCTCGGGATCTTCCTCGGCGAGCAGGTATGTTTCGGCGCTTTGATCCTCTGCCTGATACCGTGCGGTCAGCTGCTCAAGCTCCTGCGGCGCGAGCGCTCTGTCGATCGCGGTCCGAAAGCGACGCCGACTCTCGGCGCGCAGGGCGCTGACGTAATCGCGCAGGAAACGTTCGATGACGGCCGGTTCATTCGAGCCGTCGATGGGCATGCGCGAAAGCCATTCGTAGAGACAGTGCTTGAGACTCTGGCCTTGGGTCGCGCGCGCCTCGACGCGACGTGCGGCCGAGGACAACGCCCCATCCTGGAGTTTGAGCGCGTCTTTGAAGGAAGCGCCCTGGCCCATCTGGATCCGCTCGTTGTCCTCCAAGCCGAGCAGGATCTCAATCTCGCGCAGCTGCGCAGATTGGAAGCCGCTTGCAGGCGCCAGTCGCTCACGGAAATCCAGAAAATCGCGCGTCGTCATCGTCTCCATCACGCGAAAGTGCTGATTCGCTTGCTCGAAGACGGCGATGGCCCGGCGCAGCGACCGCACACCCTGCGTGATCTCGTGAGCGGGCACCGGGTCTTGCCGAAGGACGTCGCGTACAAACGTAAGCTCGCGCAGGATGAGCTTGAACCAGAGTTCGTAAATCTGATGCACGACAATGAAGAGCGCCTCGTCATTGCCGACGTGTCTCTCATCCTCGCTGGTGCCTCCCTGCAGGGCTAGCAACTCCTCGACTTTGATGTAATCCCAATAGCTCATTGTCTTCACGGCTTGACCTCAATCACTTTCATCGCTGTTGTGAAATGGAACTCGGCAAGGCAACCGGCGTGAGAGTGCGCATTCTCAGCCGGCGACGTTCTTCTTCATTTCCACCCATTTCGCGAGATCGTCGTATGCCGAAGCGCTGAAGCTGTCCCAGATGGCAGTCGGGGCCACCTCGGGCTTCACGATCAACTCCATCCGGTGGCCGCTTGGATCATTGAAGTACCAGGAACGGGCCAATTCACCGTGAACGACGGGGCCGACCACGTTCACACCGCGAGCACGAAGCCGCGCGCTGATCTCTTCCGCGCGGGCCTCGTCGCATACCTCGAGCGCCAGATGCTGTGCCCAGTCGTTTTCGATAGGAACCACAGGTTCGTTGCTTCCGAGAATTTCGAAAAAGCAGATATAACTGCCGTCCTCCATTTCGAAAAAGACGTTGTTATTCACTGCCTTGAGTCCGGTCGACGGCACGTGGTTGATCATCGTGGCCGCGAATTTCAAACCGATACCCTTGGTGTAAAAATCCACAGTCTCTGCGGCGTCACGGCAACGATATGCGGCATGGTGGAGCTTTTTCAGCATGCTGATTTTCCTAACGATATGACGGCTGCGGCAGTGCGAGGGTGCCACTGGAAAAAAGTCGCTTGCATAGGCGCGACTATGCGTCGTTTATTCAAATCGAGAATAAATGTGTGTTCCCAAGCCAAAATAGGGCTCGCGTGACAGCTTGCGATGAGGGCTTTTCGAGGCGATTAGCTAGATGCAAAAGCCCGGAACATCGAATTGCGTTAATTTTTGCGCGAAATCGTGCTGCAAGTGGTCGCTACGGCGCACTCCACTGGCTCGCAACTTCGATGTGGATTTTTCAAGAATGGCGAAAAAAATGGCGACTGAATGAATCGATCTGTCGCTAGCGGTTAATCAATCCGCATATGCGTAAGCGGGCGATAGCGGACGTCGATAAACTGATCAAGGCTATTGGGCGAGCGATCAACTTCATTATTGTGTAAATGCATTTGATAATTCGGCGGGCAATTCATAAAAATGCAAATCCAGAATGGAGCATGAATATAAACGGTGAGCGCGCCAATAATTTTCAATAATCCTCAAAATGTAAAAAATACAAAAATTTTGATTTAAGTGGGGGTCTTCGTTTTCGTGTGATTTCTTACGGTTTCACGATTCTGACCTGGAGTGCCCGACTGGGGCGGGCAGCATATTCACTGCGCAGTGAATATGCCGTTTCCACCGAATATTGGGGCTGGGAGCGCCAGCCTCCCGCCAGACGTGCAGCGAAACGAGCTTGACTGCAGGTCTTGAGCGGTTCGCAGAGGTTCGGATTTGACAACCACTGAGCGAGCGATGCGAGCGGCATCGCGAGCTATCTCGCCAGCGCCGCCTAACAAGCGCTGGCAGGACGATTTTCTAGGCTCAAATGGTACGAAGAAGTCGAGCGGGTCATGCTGTGGGCGCTGATCTCTGCGTTGCGCCCGTTCTTGCGTTTTGCGATTACGAGTGCAGACGGAAGAACGCTACCGCGTGGCTCAGTTGCTGACCCTGGCCTTCCAACGATGTGGACGCGGCCGCTGCCTGCTCGACCAGCGCGGCGTTCTGCTGCGTGACTTCGTCCATCTGCGTAATCGCCAGGTTGATCTGTTCGATGCCACGGCTCTGCTCGACAGAGGCGGCGGCAATCTCGCCCATGATGTCGGTCACGCGGGCCACGGCCTGTGTGACTTCGGTCATGGTCTTGCCCGCGGTCTCCACCAGGCTGGAGCCGTCCTGGATCTTCTGCACCGAGGTGCTGATGAGTTCCTTGATCTCCTTGGCGGCGCTGGACGAACGCTGCGCGAGGCTGCGCACTTCACTGGCCACCACGGCAAAGCCGCGCCCTTGCTCGCCGGCACGGGCCGCTTCCACAGCGGCGTTGAGCGCAAGGATGTTGGTCTGGAACGCGATGCCTTCAATCAGCCCGATGATGTCTGCCACCTTGGCCGAGCTGGTGCGGATGTCGGTCATGGTGTCGACCACGTGGCTGACCACGGCGCTGCCGCGCTGCGCGATCTCTGAGGCATCCGATGCGAGCGCGCTGGCCTGCTGGGCGTTGTCGGCGTTCTGCTTCACGGTGGAGGTCAGCTCTTCCATGCTGGAGGCCGTCTCCTGCAGCGACGAAGCCTGTTGCTCCGTGCGCGACGAAAGGTCTTGGTTGCCGCTGGCAATCTGGCCCACATCGCTGGCAATGCCGTGCGCGGCCTGGCGAACCTGGTCGATCAGCTTCACAAGGCTGGCCTGCATTTCCGACATGGAGGCGAGGATGCTGCCGCGTGGTGCGGCTGCACCGCCGGGTACGGGGCCGAGGTCGCCGGAGGCCACGCGGCGCGTGATGCCACTGAGGGCATCGGGCTCGGCACCGAGTGCGCGGGTCAGGCCACGGGTGATGAGAATGCCGGCAGCAAAGGCCCCCAGCACGGTAGCAAGGCAGATCCCGATGAGCAGCGTGCGCTGGAAGGCGTAGCGCTCGGCCGACTGGCGCTCCATTTCATGCGCGCGGTCGCGGGCGTGTTCGCTGTAGGCGTTGGTTGCCTTGACGAGCGCGGCCAGCAGCGGCCGGCATTGCTCGTTCATCATCGTGATGGACTCTTCATGCTTGCCGGCGAGCGCCGCGTTGACGATGGCGAGCGCCACCGGGCCGTACTTGGCTTCAATGCGGTCGATGTCTGCAACCAGGTCGCGCGCGCGCATCCGTGTCACCGGCTTGCGCTGTCAACGCCTTGAGTTTGCCCAGGCGGCTCTGCACATCGTCATGCGCTTGTGTAACGGCGGCTTTTTCCAGATCGATGTCTGAAGGCTTGGTCACGAGCACGAGATTGCGTGCCGCAATGGCGCGGCGGTCCACCGCCGTGCGCACGCGTTCGGAAAGCAAGGCGCGGGCGTTGACGCCGTTCACGTATTTGGAAAAACGCTCGTTCGATTCGCTCAGCGCCTGTACCGCAAGCGCTGAAACCAGCAGCACCAGCGCCGCCAGAAAGCCAAATGCCAAGGTGAGCTTGGTGCGCACCGTCAAGTTGTTGAACCCCATTGTGGTTTCCCCGGTCGTTCGGCCTTTTAACTGCGCCGTTTGTTGGCAGCAGGCCCCGATGGCGCTGCACGAAGCTTGCAACGGCAAGGAAACTTGATGCTGTAGCGCCCGCGTGGGGGTAATCCCCCCGATGTGAGCAATGTTGAGAATCAGCACAGCGAGCACAAATGCCTGTGAGCCGAGCCATCCCAGGCCTGCATGGAGATGACAGGGGGCTGCAGCACACGCTGCCTGGGCAGGCAATTGCCCGAGATGGGGCAGTGAGTAAGTCTTTTGGGTGAACGCGTTAGGGCCGCTGGAAGAACTGATCAACGAATCGAGGGCAGATGGGCGATTTCCATGGGCTTAAGGGTGGAGCTTCTCGCCATTGCTCAGCATGTCGATGAATTGAGAGATCTTCTTTGCGCGCGTTTCGGCCTTCTTCACGTTCTGAATCCTGAACAGGATGGCGTACCGGTTCTGGCTGTTCAGCGTAGCGAAGAACTGCTTTGCCTTCGGGTTGGCGTCGAGGGCGTGCTGCAGGTCATCGGGCACGGCTGACGTACTTGCAGAGGAATAGGCGGCCTCCCAACGCCCGTCGCGCTTGGCCAGCTCGACTGCGCGAAGCCCTGTGGGGCGCATCCTTCCGGCGGAAATCAGCGCCTCGGCTTTGGCCTTGTTGATCTTCGACCAGATGCTTTTGGCAGTTCTAGGTGTAAATCGCTGTAGCCAGTAGTGCTCGCTTTCAGCCTGCTTTTGCCCATCGATCCACCCGTAGCAGAGGGCGCTCTCCAGTGCCTGCGCATAAGAGACAGTGGGTTGTTCGGCAGAGCGCTTTGCTATGCGCAGCCAAACACCGGTCACAGTCGCTCCGTTGGCTTCGAGCCAGGCTTCCCAAGCTTCTTGCTCGGTAAACGTCAGTGTTGGATCGTGCATCTCGCTAGACCACTCCTCATCGGGTTGGTGGGGGAAGTGACTCGCGCCTGAAACGGAGAACACCTCTTCCTATCGGGTTTCCGGAAACCAATGGATTCGGCATCCACGCCGTACGGACCTCGAGCGTGTCTTCATCGAGCGTGTAGAACCGTTCCTGCTCAGTGCCGTTCCAGACTTCATTCCATGACGCGTCGACTTTCGTGATGAACCGATCCCCGTCGATCCGATACCGCCCCGTATAGGCCATCACCGTACGGAACAGCGCCACGAGTGTCTCGTCTGTATTCCCGGGCTCCCGCGCCTTTGCGGTCACGAGCACCATCATGCGCCCGTCAGTGCCGAATATCAGCGCCCCCTTGGGATCTTCGCCCCAGGGCTGGGTGCGTTCCTTTGAGTCCTGAAGCTCGGTTTCAAAAGACACCAACCGCCAGCTACCGTGGAGCTGTGTATCGCGCTCAGTCATGGCCCGTCCTGTCGTCGTTCGCTTCAATGTTCGCCCACGCTTGGCGCCGCGTGCCGATGTGGTGATGTTGTTGATATGTTGACCCGAACCTGTGCCGTATCCGTCAAGGGGGATGGTGAAGCACCCAACGCGAACGCCTGTCACCGTTGCATGCAGCTCCAATCGGATGCCCGATCGGTCATCAACGGATGCCGGCGTCCGGGCCTGCATATTAGTCCTGCGGTCAGCGGAATGCGTCGAACGCGCCGGGCCGGATATCGGCCATTGGGGGGAGGGGGCCGCCATCATTTAGAATCGCGCACTTTGCCCGTACTCCCATGTGGTTCAAAAACCTTCAGCTGCATCGCCTGCCGGCACCTTGGGCCGTTACCCCTGACCAGCTTGAAAAATGGCTGGCGCCCCACGCGTTTCAACCGGGCAACAGCGTAGAGAAGCAGACCTCCGGCTGGGCATCGCCGCGCGATGACGGCGCGCTCGTGTATTCGAACCACGGGCAGATGCTGCTGGTGTTCCGCGCCGAAAAGAAGCTGCTGCCGGCGTCCGTCATCAATCAGGTGACCAAAGCCCGGGCGCTTGAGGTGGAGGAGCAGCAGGGCTTCAAGCCGGGCCGAAAGCAACTGCGCGAACTCAAGGAACAGGTGACCGACGAACTGCTGCCGCGCGCCTTCAGCATTCGCCGCGATACCCGTGTGTGGATCGATACCGCAAACGGCTGGCTCGTGATCGATGCGGCCTCGCAGGCTGTTGCCGATGACGTTCGTGGCCTGCTCGTGAAGTCGATCGATCAGTTGCCCCTCACCAGCGTGCACGTTGCGCATTCGCCGGTTGCTGCGATGACGGAGTGGCTGCTGTCGGGCGAGGCACCGGGCGGCTTCACGGTAGACCAGGACGCGGAGTTGCGCTCGACGGGTGAGGGCGGCGCCACCGTGCGATACGTCGGCCACGCGCTGGAAGCCGAGGACATGCGCCGGCATATCGAAGCCGGCAAACAGTGCATGCGCCTCGCCATGACTTGGGACGACCGGGTCTCCTTCGTGCTCACGCCGTCGCTCATGATCAAGCGCGTTACGCCGCTCGACGTGATCAAGGAGGCCGAAGACCCCACCGCGCAGAACGACGACGAACGCTTCGACTCCGATGTCGCGCTGATGACCGGCGAGCTGGCGCGGATGTTGACCGACCTGGTCGACAGCCTGGGCGGCGATCAGCTCGACGCGATGCAACAGGTCAAAGCGGCCTGAGCCTCGTCAGCCGGCTGGCGGTTGGCCGGTGAACACCGCGAGTGGTGCCTCGAAAGCGCGCTTGTACGCGGGCCGCGCTTCACCGCGTGCGACATAGGCCGCCAGGGACCGAAATGCGTCCAGAAGGCCCGATGGCCTCAGCCGGAGCAGTACGGACACCATCAATGACCGCTACGGACACCAGGCCGGCGACACTGTACTCAGGGTGTTTGCAGAAATCGCGCAGGGTGTGCTCGGCCCCGACGTAATGCTCGCGCGCATTGGCGGAGAGGAATTCGCCGCGCTGCTGTCGGGAGATGATGCGCGCCATGCCAGAGCGCGGGGCGAGGCTGTCGCCAAGTGCTTTGCAGAGGCGGTTCAGCGCCGCAACGACAGCGCCGGGATTCTGGCGACGGTCAGCATCGGCATGGCGCAGTTTGGCGCCGCCGTGCCTTCGCTTGCGGACGCGCTGGCTTTGGCAGACAAGGCCCTGTAACGCGCCAAATCATTGGGCGGCAACCGGCCTGAAGAAGCGCAGACTGCCAAGCACGTTGACGAGGCCGTGTTCTCGTCGCGGCGGATGTTGCTCAGTCCGTCCGCCCGGCGCGCAGGTCGCTCTTGCGGATGAGCTGCAAGAGCGTCTCCGCAGGCTTGCTCAAGCGCCGTGCAGACAACGTAATGAACTCGATTGCCGGCAGCGGCGGTAATACATCTCCATTGACGGGGGGTACCAGCCCGCCGCCCGCCAGGTTCTGCGCACGCACGGTAATCCCCAGCCCGCCGCGCGCCGCGGCAGTACACCCGGAATGACTGCTGCTGGTGCAAACCACGCGCCACAGCCAGCCGGCTGCCGCCAGCGTGTCCAGCACGATGGAGCGGGTCACGCTCGGCTCATTGACGAGGATGAGCGGTAGCGGCTGAGCCACATCGACCACGGTACCAGGCCGGGCCAGCCATTCGAGCTGGCCACGGAACAGCGGCACACCACGTCGCTCGCCCTCGCGGCGCTTGCCGACAATCAGGTCGAGCGAGCCGTCTTCGATGCCTTCGTACAGCTTGCTGGTCATCCCCATCGTGATCTCGAGTTCGACATCCGGATGCGTGGCTCGGAACGCTGCCAGCAGATTGGGCAACGGCCCCTGCGCCAGGTCTTCCGATGAGCCCAGCCGAACACGGCCCTGCAGCCTGGGCGCTCTGAACTGCAGCTCGGCGCGCGCCAGCGATTCGAGGATCAGCTTCGCGTGGACGAGTAGCGCCTCGCCATCGGGCGTCAGCGACAGCGAATGGGTGTCGCGCACAAACAACCGCCGGTTCACGCTTTGTTCCAGCCGGCGGATGTGATCGCTGACCGACGATTGCGACAGGCCGAGCTGGCGCCCCGCATCCGTAAAGCTATGTGCCGCGGCCACCGTGGCGAAGGTTTGAATCCAAACGGGATTGAGCATGCGGGCATTGTCATCGGATTTTCCGATAACAGTCAACGTCCCTAGAGGGGTTCCCGATTGGCTGGCCATCGGTAGCATTGCGGGTAGATGTCCGGCGCTTTCCGGACAGGCATTTCAGGATTCACATGCAGATCGCTCCAACTCCCGCCGCCCCACAGAGCACCTCTCAGAAAGCCATGCTGTGGATCGTCTTTGCCGGCTTTTTCATGCAGGCGCTGGACACAACGATCGTCAATACCGCGCTGCCGTCGATGGCGCGCAGCCTGGGTGAAAAGCCGCTCGACCTGAAATCGGTGGTGGTGGCCTACACACTGACCATGGCCATGCTGACGCCGGCATCGGGGTGGCTGGCGGACAAGTTCGGCACGCGGCGCGTTTACTTCAGCGCGATCCTGATCTTTGTTCTCGGTTCGGTGTTCTGCGCGATGGCGCACACCCTGCCGCAACTGGTGATCGCACGCGTGATACAGGGTATTGGTGGGTCGATGCTGTTGCCGATCGGCCGGCTGGCGGTGTTGCGCAATATTCCGGGCGAGCAGTACATCGCGGCATTGGCCTTCGTATCGGTGGCGGGTCAGGTGGGGCCACTTTTGGGGCCGGCCCTGGGCGGGTGGCTTGTGCAGGATGTCTCGTGGCACTGGATCTTCCTGATCAACGTGCCGGTGGGTTTCGTGGGTTTGTTCGCGGTACGTCGCTATCTGCCGCAGGACGCCGTGCGCGCCGTGGCGCCATTCGACTGGCTTGGCTGCGGGCTGCTGTCGTTGTGCATGGTGGCCTTCTCACTGGCACTCGAAAACGGTGCGCATAGCCCGTGGAGCGCGGTGCTGGTTGCCGTGAGCATCGTCAGCGCGCTGCTCTATATTCCGCACGCAAGGCGGCGCGCGGCGCCGCTGTTCCAGCTTGCGCTATTTCGCGAACCGAACTTCAGCGTTGGGCTGATCGGCAACCTGTTCTGCCGCATCGGTTCGGGCGCCGTGCCATTTCTCTTGCCGCTGCTGTTCCAGTTGCAGCTTGGCTATTCGCCGTTTCATTCGGGATTGCTGCTGTTGCCTATAGCCATTGCCGGCATGCTCGCCAAGCGCTGGGTGGTTCCCCTTGTGAACCGGTTCGGATACGACGTGTTTCTGCAGGTCAAAACGTGGGTCGTGGGGGTATCGATTGCCTCGTTTGCGGCCATGTCGCCGGGCTGGCCGCTGGTGCTGTCGATCCTGCAACTGTCGGTTTTCGGGTGGGCGAATTCGATGCAGTTTGCCGCCATGAACAGCATTACCCTCAAAGGCTTGTCGCACCAGGATGCGGGCAGCGGCAACAGCTTGTTCTCGATGGTCCAGATGCTCGCAATCGGCTTGGGCGTATCGATCGGGGGCGGGCTTGTCAGCCTTTTCTCGGTCAAGCTTGGCGTGGCCGCGCCGGCGTATCGGCTGGCGTTCTTCACCATGGGCGTCGTAACCGTGTTGTCTGCGTTCATCTTCCGCAAGCTCGATGCCCAGCCCAAGACGCTTCGCGCCAAGAACGTAGAAGCCGAGGCCGTGCAGGCACGCTAAGGATCGGCGGCGCAGCGTGGCCCCGGTTTCATGCGCACGCCAATACGGGAGAAACACCAGGCCGCTGCGATGCTCACAGTCTCCTTTGGCGTGTGACCAAACTCGGTCTTGATCAGGTGGATGTGTAGCCGACGTGCGGGTTGATGTTTTATGAAGGTCCCGCGAAACCGCGCAGATTATCCGCGCATGCGCAAAAGATCGGCGTAAGTGACCAATTTGCGTTTTTTCGTACCAAGCGTCTTGCGTTTTGACGTGGGGCGAGCGGGCTTGCTGCGCTCGAACTTGGCGGCGGCACGTGCGTCTTCCTTGGCATGCACGCTGGCGGACTTGGTTTCCGCCTTGACGCGTTCGGCTTCCAGCCGTGCGGCAACGCGCTCTTCGCGGGCCACTTCCTGCGCGGCCGAGAGGATTTCTGCCTTGAGTTGATCACGTCGCTGTTTGGCGGCCACGCGGGCGGCCTGCAGTTGTTCCTTCCGTTGCCGGAGCCAGTCTTTTCGGTTCACCGGCGCGGGCCGCGCCTCTGCCGGCACGCTCAGGCGTAAAGCCCGGCTGACGGCGACTTTCTCGGCGTGGATCTGGCGGCGCGGATCGTGTTTCGCATCACTCATGGGGCGTAACACCCCCTGGCGGTACAGCGGTGCCGCCGTGCACCAACACGGGATGGAGGGTCATGACGTTCATTCCGTCAACCGTACCATAGGGCTCCGTGTCACGCAGGGCTGATGCCGGCCCTTCGAGAGCGCGTTGCTCGGCACCGGTGTTGCCGGTGCCCGCACAAGCCGTTGCAGCTACTTCACAGGCGTCAGGATCGGCATGCCCTTGTTCTTGATGAGCAGCACCATGAACTTTGCCGGCTGCGTTGCACTGGCGTTGCGCCCGACGGTATGGATGTCGTTGGGGCCCTCGTGGAACGTATCGCCCGGCTTGAGTGTGACCTCTTTGCCGCCCTTGACGCCCATGACGATGCTGCCCTCCAGCACGTAGACAAAGGCGTGCGCGTCATGGCGGTGCACGGGGTCGACGGCGCCGGGCGGGTAGTCCACAACGATCATCTCCACTTCTTTGCTGGGGTATTCCGGCAGCGCCTCGGTGCGCAGCGGCGTGACGCTCGCTTGCGGCGCAGCCATGGCTGGCGCCGCAGCCATCAGGATCGGCAGCAGCAAGGCTGCGGCAAACGACACGACAGTTTTTGTGGCAGTGAATTGCATGGCGTTACTCCACGTGATTCTGCGCCAGCCATTGCTGGAAATTGATATGGCCGATGCGCGCCTCGCCCAGCGGCACGAGCGACAGTTCCTCGACCTGCCCACCGACGTACCGCGCGCTCGGGTCCTTCACCACGGGGCGCGCGTCGCCGGCTGACTTCAGATAGCGCGCGACGATCTCTGCGAAGGGCGCGCGGTCGGGGCCAGCAATGTCGATGGTGCTGTTTAGCGGCGCTGCCTGTGCGACCTCCGCGAGGATGGCCACCACATCGTCCACGGCGATCGGCTGGAACAGGCCGTCGCCAATGCGTACGGTGCCGTTGTCGGCGCTCAGGTCTGCAATGCCGCCGATGAACTCCATGAACTGCGTGGCGCGCACGATGGTGTACGGCACGCCGGCTGCTTCAACCGCTTCTTCCTGCGCAACCTTGGCGGTGAAGTACGCGTTTTCGGGCATGCGATCGGTGCCGACAATCGACAGCGTCACGTGGTGGCGCACCCCTGCGGCCACTTCGGCCTTGCCAAGGTTGCGCGCGGAGGTGCGGAAGAAGTCGAGCACCGCTTGCGGCTCCCACGACGGCGCGTTTGTGACGTCTACAACCACGTCTGCATCGACCAGTGCGTTGCTCAGGCCTTCGCCCGTGATGGTGTTGACGCCGGTGCGCGGGGAGGCTGCAACCGCCGTGTGGCCGGCTGCCGCAAGCCGTGTGACAAGACGTGAGCCGATCAGGCCAGAACCGCCGATAACAACAATCTTCATGACAGAGTCTCCAGAGGACGTGGATGAGTGCGCATAGCGCTTGGATGAAGACAGTGTGGAAGAATCATGCCCCATGAGTAAGGGCCAAGAAATGTCGATTTGACTAGGCCAAGTTTGATTGCCGGAAAGACTGCCATGACTGTAAAGACGCCCGCCTTGACCATCGAGATCGATCGGCAGAAACCGGTGCCGATCTACCTGCAGATCTGCGAGCGATTTCGCACTGCCATCGCGGCAGGGCATCTGCGCCCCGGTGATCGCGTGCCGGCGCTGCGCGGCCTTGCCATGCAGTTGAATACCGCGCGGGGCACGGTGGAACTGGCTTACACGATCCTCGTGGATGAGGGGTATCTGCTCATGCGCGGGGCTGCGGGTACGTTCGTGTCGCCATCGCTGCCAGGAGCGGCCACGCGCCGGCCACGTGGACAAGGTCGGCAGGGCGCGCCAAAGGCGGAGGGCGCCCCGCGCGGCAGCCAGCCGATGCGACGCGACCTCCCCATCGCCGTTGACATGAGCGGCGAGCCGAGGCCGCTGCAGCCGGGGCTGCCGGCGCTCGACGTGTTTCCACGCAAGCTCTGGAACCGGCTGGTGTCACGCCGTGCGCGCAGTAGCGACCGCGCGATGCTCGCCTACCCGAACCCGATGGGCTATCCGGCGCTGCGCGAACACATCGCCACGTATCTCGGCCTCTCGCGCGGCGTCACCTGCTTGCCGGAACAGGTGTTCGTGACCAGCGGCTACCGTGCGACGCTTGAGCTTGTCTTGCGCAGCCTTGCGAGCCCGAACGACCGCGTGTGGTTTGAAGACCCCGGCTACCTGCTTGCGCGCGGCTTTCTGACCGAAACGGGCGTGCAGCTCGTTCCGGTGCCCGTGGATGAAGAGGGCATTGATGTCGCGCGCGGAATGGAGCTAGACCCGCAGGCGCGCTTTGCGCTGGTCACGCCGTCGCATCAGGCGCCGCTCGGCTACACGCTGTCGCTCGCGCGGCGCATGGCATTGCTGGAGTGGGCGGAGAAGGCGTCGCGGTGGATCATCGAAGACGACTACGACAGCGAGTTTCGTTATGTGGGGCGACCATTGCCGGCGCTGAAAAGCCTCGATAAGAGCGACCGTGTGATCTATTGCGGCACGTTCAGCAAGGTGATGTTTCCGGGCTTGCGCCTGGCCTACGCCGTGGTGCCCGAGCGCGCCGTTGAGCGTGTCGAGCGCGTGGCCGGCAGCATGAATGCCGGCTCCCCCGCGCTCTTGCAGGCCGCCCTGGCCGACTTCATCGAGCAGGGACATTTCGCACGGCACATCAAGCGCATGCGTACGCTGTACGGAGAACGGCGCATGCTGATTGCCGAGGCGTTGAAGCAGGCGTTCGGCGACCGGATGATCGTCGACATGCCCCACGGCGGCATCCAGTTCCCGGTGCGGTTCACCGCCGGCCCCGATGGTCCGGTCGACGATGTGGCCGTTGCCGTGCGCGCTCGCGAGGCCGGGCTCGCCGTGGGGGCGCTGTCGTGGTGGTATGCGAATGCGCGTTTGCGACATACGCCGCGCGGCTTGGTCATGGGCTTCGCCAACGTGACTGACGCGAAGGATGCCGCGCGTCTTGCGCAAATGTTGCGTGCGTGTCTGGATGCCTTGCCGGGCGGCACCGGCACCGGCGCTGACGCGGCCAGGCAGCGTCCTGGCCATTGAGCCCATTGGGGTCGATGCCCCAGGGCGCGCGGCCAGGGGCATTGTTTTTCCGCCGCCTGCAATACCGCATGTGCGTGAATACGCAACCAAATTGCATCGCCGTTGGCGCAAAATAGCGGTTTGGGCGTTTTTTGCGCCCCCTCGCACCCCTTGGAGACAGTATGAACAACGTTGTCGAATCGGCCCTTTCGATCGAGAAGCGCCCGAACCCTGTTCCGGCGGAAGAGCGCGCGCGCCTGCTGGAAAACCCCGCTTTCGGCCGCGTGTTCACTGACCACATGGCCACCATCCGCTATACCGAGGGCAAGGGCTGGCACGACGCCAAAATCGGCGCACATGGCCCGATCCAGTGCGATCCGTCCACGCTGGTGCTGCACTACGCGCAGGAAATCTTCGAAGGCATGAAGGCCTACCGCCTGCCAGACGGCGGCGGTGCGCTGTTCCGCCCGGAGGCCAATGCGCGCCGGTTCCAGAACTCGGCCAAGCGCCTGGCAATGCCCGCGCTGCCGGAAGATCTCTTCCTGCAGGCTGTGCGCGAGCTGGTCAAGCTCGACCGTGACTGGATTCCGTCGGGTCAGGGCTCGGCGCTGTACCTGCGCCCGTTCATGATCGCCACCGAAGTGGTCCTGGGCGTGAAACCGTCGGCCGAATACCTGTTCTGCGTGATTGCCTGCCCGGTGGGCGCGTACTTCAAGGGCGACGCATCGTCGGGCGTCACCATCTGGGTGTCGGACAAGTACACGCGCGCCGCTCCGGGCGGCACGGGCGATGCCAAGTGCGGCGGCAACTACGCTGCCAGCCTGGTCGCACAGGCCGAGGCGACACGCGAGGGCTGCGACCAGGTAGTCTTCCTCGACGCGGTGGAGCGCAAGTGGATTGAAGAGCTGGGCGGCATGAACGTGTTCTTCGTTTTCGACGACGGTTCGCTGCAGACGCCGCCGCTCACCGGCACGATCCTGCCGGGCATCACGCGCGATTCGCTGATCACGCTGGCGCGCGGCATGGGCCTGACCGTGCGCGAAGAGCCGTACTCCATCGATCAATGGCAAGCCGACGCCCAAAGCGGCCGCCTGCGCGAAGCCTTCGCCTGCGGCACCGCAGCGGTTGTCACCCCCATCGGCAAGGTCAAGGGCCACAAGCACAACTTCACCATCGGCGATGGCAAGGCGGGCGAGCTGACGACCAAGCTGAAGGCGGCGCTGGTCGATCTGCAGAACGGCCGCGCGCCGGATCCGCACGGCTGGCTCGACCGCCTGTTCTGAGCCCGGCATGGCTGGGCCGCTTTCCGCGCTGTCCGTTGATGGCACCGAGGCATGGATCACCACACCCGATGGCCGTCTCCATGCCAGGCAATGGGGCGGTCCGGTCGGCGATGCCGCCAAACCGCCCATCGTGCTGCTGCACGATTCGCTCGGCTGCGTAGCGCTGTGGCGTGATTTTCCGCAGCGTCTTGCCCAGTCGACCGGGCATGCCGTCATCGCCTATGACCGGCTCGGCTTCGGCCGATCCGACGCCTTTCCGGGCCAGCTCGATCCGGGCTTTATTCAGCAGGAAGCGTACGGTGGCTTTGCCGCGCTGACCGAGCAGCTTGGCGTGGACCGCTTCATCGTTTTCGGCCACAGCGTCGGCGGCGGCATGGCCGTGTCGATTGCGGCAGCGTATCCGGGACGTTGCACGGGCTTGATTACCGAGTCGGCGCAGGCGTTCGTGGAAGAGCAGACGCGCGAGGGCATCCGCGTTGCCCAGGCGCAGTTTGCCGAGCCGGGCCAGATGGGCCGGCTGGAGCGGTACCACGGCAGCAAGGCGCAATGGGTGCTGGATGCCTGGGTCAACACGTGGTTGTCTCCGGCGTTTGCGCAGTGGTGCCTGGACGACGTACTGCTTGCCGTACGCAGCCCCGTGCTGGCGCTGCATGGCACCGAAGACGAATACGGCTCGACAGCCCAGCCAGAGCGCATCGTCACGCTGGCCGGCGCGCCCGCCACGCTTAAGCTGGTGCAGCGTTGCGGCCACGTGCCGCATCGTGAGCAAGAGGCCGCTGTGCTCGATGCGGTCAACGCGTTCCTTTCCACATTGACCTGATCTTCATCGTTCGCCAGTGCGCCCAGGTGCCGGCATAGACGGTTGTTCCGAGCCTCCGTTCAGGTGCATCGCACCAAAATCGAACGACCGTTTTTAAATCGTCCGTTTCAATCACCTGCTTTTTTCCCGCCACCAGAGGGCTACCCAGCGGCCGCTTTGTTTGGAGTTTCGCCCCTAGTTTCTGGCGTTGGTCTCTCCTCCTGCTGCGCCTATAACGCAAGTGTCGGGCACGACCCCGGCGGCGCACGCATGTGCGCATACAAGCCAAGCCACCCAGCGGGGCAAAACAGGAGGAAGACAATGGCAACACCCGGCATGGTCGCGTCCGTGGAATGGACCGACGGCAAGCGCTATCTCTGGATGCTCGGCGCGCTGACCATCACGCTGCCCATCATCGCGGCCGTTTCGGCGCTTGCGACCGGCTGGCATCCGCTCTGGTGGGCGGGGCCGTTCATCGTGTTTACGATCATCCCGCTGCTCGATTTGCTGATCGGTGACGACCGCGACAATCCCCCCGAAGAAGTCGTTCCCACGCTGGAAAAACAGCGCTACTACCGCCGCATCGTCTATCTGGCGACCACCGTGCTCTACGTGAGCTTTGCGGTGGCGATGTGGGTGCTGCGCACGTATGACCTTGCCTGGTACGACTACATTGCGTTCGCGTTTTCGGTGGGCGTGGTGACAGGCATCTCGATCAATACCGCGCACGAGCTAGGGCACAAGACCGACGGCTTCGAGCGCTGGCTGGCCAAGATCACGCTTGCGCCCGTGGCTTACGGCCACTTCTTTGTGGAGCACAACCGCGGCCACCATGTGCGTGTGGCCACGCCGGCCGACCCAGCAAGCGCGCGTTATGGCGAGTCGTTCTGGCAGTTCCTGCCGCGAACGGTGGTGGGTAGCGTCAAATCGGCCTGGGCATTGGAGAAGCGTCGGCTGGAGCAACATGGCCACTCGGTCTGGTCCTGGCGCAACGACGTGCTCAACGCCTGGGCGATGACGGTGGTGCTGTGGGGCGTGTGTATCGCGTTTGTTGGGGTCAAGGCGGTGCCGTTCCTGATCATCCAGGCTGTCTACGGCGCGTCGTTGCTGGAGGTGGTGAACTACCTGGAGCACTACGGCCTGTGCCGCCAGCAATTGCCCAGCGGCCGCTACGAGCGTTGCACGCCGCAGCATTCGTGGAACAGCAACCACGTGGTGACCAACCTGTTCCTGTATCAACTGCAGCGTCATGCCGACCACCACGCCAACCCGACGCGCTCATTCCAGGCGCTGCGGCATTTCGAGCATTCGCCGCAACTGCCCGCCGGTTATGCCGCGATGATCCTGATTGCCTATGTGCCGCCGCTGTGGTTCCGCGTGATGAACCCGCGCGTGGTGGCGCACTACAACGGCAACATGTCGCTGGCGAATATCAAGCCGTCGATCCGTGACAAGGTGCTCGCGCAGTATCCGGCGCGCGCCTGACCTGCCGGGCTAGCGCCGGGCGACCAGGTATTGCACACCTTGCGGGCCGTAGCGCTCGGTGTGCGGTGCATTGGCCGCCAGATGGAACGTGTCGCCGGGCCGGTAGACACGTTCGACACCACCCGCGCGGATATGAATTTCCCCTGCCAGGATGAGCGCTTTCGCCTCGAACGGGTGGGTGTGCGTGTCCAGCTCGCCGGCCTCCCGCGTGACGATGACAAACTCGGTAAAGCCCGCCGCTTTCAGCGCACTGACAAATGCATCGCGGTCCATGGCGGGTCTCCTTGTTGTCTGTGTCACCGCTTTACCTTAAACGCTTGGCGCGGGAATAAAGGGACGCCCGCATCCGGCTATCGACGCATTGAATCCCATTGACCCTCGCCACGGCAAAGCGGGGACGCAGCGTTGGTAGCAGAATGTCGAAGCGAAGACTGCCCACGCCCGCCATGAACGCCGCCATTCCCGCCGCTCTGCTTGAACCCGCTCCCGTCAGCCTGCGCTCCAGCGAAGGGCTCGGCTGGGACGGCTTTGCCGCCACGCTGCTCGGTATCCGCCCCGGCACGTACCGGGTGCCCGCCATGGCGCAGCATCGCGTCAACGTGCACGTCGGCGCGCCGGTGCGGGCGAACTGCGTATGCGACGGCCGCCGTTATTCGCGCATCCAGGCGCACGGCGATGCGGACGTGATTCCTGCCGGCCTGCCCGGCATGTGGACGGACGATGCCGACTGCCGGATTCTGCGGATCGCCATCACCGACACCTTTGTACGCAGCATCGGCGAGCAACTGGGCGCACCGGCAGATATCACGCCGCGTCTGCAATGGCGCGACGCGCGCGTGCACCATCTTGCCGCGGCGTTGGGGGCCGAACTGGAGGCGCAAGACACCTCCGATGTGTTGTATGCGGAAAGCCTGTGCACCGCACTGGTCGTCCGTCTGCTGAACAGCAGCCGGGATGTGGCCGCCGGGGTGGCCAACAACGCTCGCAGGCTGCCACCCCGCGTGGCTGCACGCGTGATCGACTACATCGAAGCCCATCTGCACCAGCGTCTGACGCTGGCCGAGCTGGCCGCGCAGGCTGGTTTGAGCGTGCCGCATTTCAACGTGCTGTTTCGTGCAACGCTGGGCGTACCGGTGCATCGCTACGTTGTGCGGCGCCGTGTGGACCGCGCGAAAGCGCTGCTGCTCGAAGGCCGGCGCAGCGCGTCACAGATCGCGCTCGAGGTCGGCTTCGCGCACCAGAGCCATATGACGCAGTGGATGCAACGGCTGCTCGGCGCGACCCCGCGTGACGTCGTTCGCGCGGGCAAGGCTGCGGCCGCTTCTGCGGACACGGCCGCGTAATCAATCCTCCGAACCTGCCAGATTCCTCCATTCCTGCAAGCCTGGTTTGCGGGGCCGCCCTAAGCTCGTGCCTCCCACTTGAGAGGAGCGCGAACATGTTTGTCATCTTTGGGGCATCGGGCAAGGTCGGGCACGCCACCGCCACGGCGTTGCGCAACGCGGGCCGGCCCGTACGCGGGGTGGTGCGCCACGCCCGGCAAGGCGAGGCGTTGGTCAACATCGGCTGCGACATTGCGATTGCCGACCTGACCGATCCGGCCTCGGTCGCTTCGGCCATCAAGGGCGCCACGGCTGTGCAGATCCTGTGTCCGGTGCCCGTGGGTGATGCGGATCCGGCATCGACCATGGAACGCATGATCGACGTGGCCGCCGATGCGCTGCGGGCCAACCCGCCACCTGCGGTACTGGCCTTGTCGGATTACGGTGCCGAACTGGAGCGTGGCACCGGTCTGACACGGTTGTTCCATCTGCTGGAAGCGCGGCTCAAGCCGCTGGCGACGCACCTGACGCTGCTGCGTTCAGCAGAGCACGCACAGAACTGGGCGGCGATGCTGCCCGTCATGCTGGCGACGGGGCGGCTGCCGAGCCTCCACCATCCACTGGATCGCGCCTTTGCGACCGTCGCCACGCAAGACGTTGGCGCGCTGGCCGCCGCGCTGCTGCTGGAAGAGCCATCGGGCAAGACGCCGCGCATCGTCAGCGTGGAAGGCCCGCGCCGTGTGAGCCTGATCGACGTCGCACGCGCATTCAGCGCTGCCGTCGGCCGCGAGATTGTTGCCGATGCCGTGCCGCGCACCGCCTGGGCGCCCATGCTGCAACGCGCGGGCCTGAGTGCGAACCACGTGCAGCTCATTACCGAACTCTATGACGCGGTCAACGCCGGGCAGATCGACATAGAGAAGGGGGTGTCGGAGCAGCGTTTCGGCAAAACCGAGCTGCACGACGTGTTGGCCTCGATGCTCGCTGCGCATGTGAAGTCGCGGTAGTGGAGGGGTGGCGTTGTCGGGGCGTCTGGTTGGCGCGGCACTTTGCGCTTATCCTTCGCAGCATTGCCCCAGCCGACGCCCCGTGCGGGCGAGGAGGCCACCGTGATGAATGCCCCACGCTGTCTTGTCCTGGCGCTGCTGCTGGCCGCGCCGGCCCTGCACGCTGAAGACGACCTGCAGAACCGCGGCCACGACCCGTTCTTCCAGATCTCGTCGGGTGTGGCCAACTGCCCTGAACCCGCCGGCCCGCGCATCAGCGAAGCCGAGTGGAAGCGCGATTCGCACCACCGCATCGAGCACGGCAACCATTGCTGGGTCGAGGGTCGGTGCCGCCTGCCCAACGCGTTTTCTTACGACGATGAGATTGCCGAGACGGCGAAGCGGCGCCTGCAATGGATGTCCATCCACGTGCCTGGATGGAAGCAGAACACCACGCTGTGGGTGACGATATGGCAGCGATGGATGCTTGTGCAGGGCTGCGTGGCACCGGGCTACGCGCTGGCGCCGTTCATGACCGCGCTGCACGACGTGCCCGATGTGGAGCGCTTCATCAACGAGACGACGGCGCACCCCGAGCGCGGCGTGCCGTATCCGCTCTTTCGCAAAGGCGCGGTCGCCAAGCCTTGAGAGCCAAGTTGCCCGACGTACCGGCTCAGGGGGTGTGCTTCTGATAGGTGCCGACAAGCTCGGCTTCAGCCAGCACGTGGCCACGCATGGCGCGCGCCAGTTCGGCCTTGGTCGGGGCGCCAAGCTCCGGCAGTTCCACGTTCAGCGCGTAGAGCTTGTGGTAGTAGCGATGGCGCCCGATGGGCGGGCAGGGGCCGCCGTACGCGGTGCGCTGCCAGTCGTTGTTGCCGGGGCGTGCGCCGGGTGGCAGCCCCTTGCGTGCAGCGTCTTCCGCCAGGGAAGTGGTGCCGGGCGGGATGTTGTAGACCACCCAGTGGACCCACGTCATCTTTGGCGCGGCGGGGTCGGGTGCGTCGGGGTCATCGACGATCAGTGCCAGGCTGCGTGTGCCGGCTGGCGCGCCGGTCCACACGAGCGGTGGCGATGTATCCGCGCCTTCACATGTGAGGCGGCTGGGGATTTCGCCGCCGGCTGCAAAGGCCGGAGAAGTCAGGGTGAGCGTCATGGTGTTCCTCACTTGAGCGGAGACGGGAGGGCCACACAGCAGGGTTGCCAGCAGTGACGCCCGGCTCAGCATTCGGAGCGTTCGGCGGTCGGCAGGCGGCATGTGTGAAGTCCCGTTGGCGAGGGCGCATCCCGTCGAACGCGCCCCCTGACCCCTTTCAAGCTAGTGCGCGCCGGCGGAGCAGACAAGCTTCGCCTCCATCGCCTCCGTCGCCCCAGCGCGCATTGCCCTCAGGCGAACCACCCCAGCGCCAGCGCCGCCACAGCCGGCACCGTCTGCACGAAGAGAATCCGCTTGTTGACCGTGATGGCCCCCCAGATGCCGGCCACCGCCACGCAGATCAGCCCGAACAGCGCAAACGCGGCGTTGATGGCCGGGTCCGGCGCGATCAGCCCAATGACCAGCGCCGCCACCAGAAAACCGTTGTACAGGCCCTGGTTGGACGCCATGGCTGCGGTTTCGGCGGCTTTCTCCGGCGTGATGCGGAATACCTTGGGGCCGCGCGTCTTCCATAGGGCCATTTCCAGCACAACGATGTAGACGTGGATCAGCAGCACCAGCAGGTAGGCGATGAGGCCGAGGGTTTTGATCATGGGTGGCAATCCGGATGTGAACGTGCCGCCATGATAGAGACTTTGTGCTGCGTATCGGCATCCTGATGGAGGGGTATCGGCAGGGCAGAGGCGCACGCAGCCCGTTCCCGCTGACGGACCGCCTGCAAATTTCATCGGGCGGGACTATCCTGTGCGTTTTCGTTCCAGGCAGAGGAGCCATCGCATGACTGCATCGCAAGGATCCATGATCTCGTTCAAGCGCCCAGACGGGCAGGACGTCCAGGGCTATTTGGCCAAGCCCGCTAAGGCGGAAGGCGCCCCCGGCATCGTCGTCATCCAGGAGTGGTGGGGCTTGAACGACCAGATTCGCGGCGTGGCAGACCGCCTCGCACGCGCGGGCTACTTGGCCCTGGTGCCCGATCTTTACCGCGGCAAGATGACGGTAGAAGAGGAGGAGGCCCACCACCTGATGACCAACCTCAATTTTGGCGATGCGGCCACGCAAGACGTGCGCGGCGCAGTCCAATACCTCAAGCAGACCTGCGACCGCGTGGGCGTGACGGGCTATTGCATGGGCGGCGCGCTGACACTGCTGACGCTGTGCAACGTGCCGGAAGCAGATGCCGGCGTGGTGTGGTACGGCTACCCTCCGCTGGAATACATCGACGCTTCGAAGATCAAGGTGCCGGTGCAGGGTCACTGGGGCACGCAAGACAACGCCTTCAAGATCGAGGGCGTTGATGCGCTGGAAAAGAAGCTGGTCGATGCCGGCGTTGATGTGGACTTCCACCGCTATCTCGCGCACCACGCTTTCGCCAATGAAACGGCCGTGGGCGAGAACCGCATCGCCATCACGCAGTACGACCCGGTGTGGGCCGAACATGCGTGGGACCGCGCGCTGACGTTCTTCGGCCGCACGCTCTGGTCGCGTCAGGCGTAAGCGCGGCTCGGAGTGCCAATACCGCTGATGGCCGAGGTTGAGCGGCCGCACTGAAAGCCACAGCGGTGGCGCCAGGAAATCAGCCGCCCAAAATGCGTCGCGCCGCGCGATCACCCCACCACGCGGCCTCCTCGAAGACCGAGTAGCCGGACAGGTCCGCATGTGCGTAGTGGATCGGCCCGGCGCTTTCCCGTAGGCGCGCAATGCCCGGCCGAGAGAGAAAGCCCGGGGCGGGAATCGCCATCGCGTGGCCACGTAGCGTCAGGTCTACGCGCCGGATCTGCGTGCGCAGGCGGATGCCGTACACCGTATCCAGATCGGTCAGCGCGCGATCAAGCAGCGCCTGCGGCGGGGCCTTCAGCAGCCATTCGCGCGCCGCCTTGGGCGTCATGTCGGACAGCGCCACGTAGGCCGTGAACACGCTCTGCGCGGGCGGCCCGACGCGGATGTCCTGGTGATTGGCCACCACGTACCCGAGGCCGGCGCCGCGATAGACCACGTTGTCCCACGCCAGCGGCGTGTCGTCGTGTTCGGGCGGAAACCCTTCGATCAGGAGGTTGGCGAGTAGCCAAGGCGCGGTTTCGGGCAACTCGGCGGCGGCCACGTCAAAGCTGTCGACGACGTGCTTGGCAACGTGCAGCGGCATCGCGCTGACCACGTGATCGGCCAGCAGTCGCACCACGCGGCCATCCGCTTGCAGTACATCGGCGAAGACGCGTGCGCCGCCTTCGGTTGTTGCGCCGATGCGCGCGGCGCTGCCCGGTAGCAAGCGGCCTGCTTCGCTCAATCCGGCAGCTTCGAACAGCCGCTCGGCCATCCAGTCCAACCCCTCTGGCCACGTGAGCACGGTGCCCTGCTCGGCGTTGCGCGCCATGCCGCCACGGCTGGCGAAGTAGGCAATGCCGGCCCAGGCGGAAACATGATCGGCGGTGGCGCCGTAATCGTCGCGGCAGCAGTAGTCGGCATACCAGTGCAGCGTGGCGGCGTGGTAGCCCTCGCGGTGCAGCCAGTCGCGGAAGGTGAGGGTGTCGAGCGCGCGCCATGCCGGGTCTGCGGACGAGAGCGCTGTCGGCACGACAAAGATGCGCCGGTCATCGGCGCCCCTGGTTTGGCGCAGGCTGTCGATGTGGGCGAAGAAGCGGATGTGTTCGGCCCGCTCTTCAGGCGTGATGCCCTCGTGCGGCACGAAGCCGTCTTGCCAGCGATTGCCGAGCCACAGGCGCTCATCGGGCGCGTGAACGAGCACGCGTTCGTCATATGTCGGGCGCAGCGCAAACGGGTCGCGCTCGATCACGCCAAAGTCGGCCAGCATCTCACGCACGTGCGTCGATTCCATCGACGGCAGCGGCAGGTAATGCGCACCCGTCGGGAAGCGTTGCGTACCGAAGGCGCCGCCAGCAGCATTGCCATAACGTTCCGGGCCTTCCACGACCACCACGTCGCGCCGGCCGGCTTTTGCCAGCCGCCACGCGCAGCTCAATCCGCTGATGCCGCTGCCGCAGATGGCGACGCCCACGCGCCGCGTTTCTGATGGCGCGGGCAGCGCGCGCAGATCGCGCAGTTGGTGGCCCGCAGCCTGGCCGGGCATGCGCACGTTGGGCGTGATTTCCGTCAAGGCCCGAAAGCCTGCCCACGAAGCGGCACCCGCAGCGGCCACACCGGCCGCAGCTGCGCCCACGAGAAAGCTGCGTCGTGTCGTCATCAGCGCAGCACACCGTGCCAGTCTTCTTCAAAGTACCGCACGAGCGACTGGTTGTTCAGCCGGTTGGGCTCGACCTGTGGGCGCGGCATGTCGGGCGCGAAGCTGAACATCTGGTGCGTGGTGTCGGCATCGAGAAAGCGGGTCGGCACGCGGTACGACATGGGCGGCTGGAAGTCCGCCCGGCCTGGCGCGGCCAGGATAAAGCCCCATTCGCCAAACGACGGCACCAGCGCGTGATACGGCCACGTGCGATAGCCGGCTTCTTTCAGGGTCGCATCCACGCACCAGTAAGAGCGAGGCGCGAAATAGGGCGACGTGGCCTGGATGACCACGAGCCCGGTGTCCGCCACATGGCGCGACAGCAGCCGATAGAACGGCACCGAATACAGTTTGCCGATGCTGAAGTTGGACGGGTCCGGAAAATCCACGATGGCCACGTCGAACATGTCGGTGGCGGTCTGCATCCATTGCGCTGCATCGGCGTTCACCACTGTCACGCGCGGGTCGCTGAACGCATGCTGATTGAGCGCAACCAGTGCCTGCGCGTGCGAGAACAGGTCGGTCATGCGCGGGTCGAGATCGACCAGCGTAACGTGCTCGACCTGCGGGTATTTCAGGATCTGCCGCAGTGCGAGCCCGTCGCCGCCGCCCAGCACCAGCACGCGCCGGGCACCGCGCACCGATTCCAACGCGGGCAGTACCAGCGCTTCGTGATAGCGATATTCGTCGCGCGAGGAAAACTGCAGGTTACCGTTGATGTACAGGCGCAGATCGTCCTTCCAGCGCGTTACCACCAGCCGCTGGTACGGCGATGAAATCGCGTGGATGATCTCGTCGCCAAAGAGCGCGCGTTCCGACCAGTGCGTGAGCTTGTCCGACGCGCCAAAGCCCGCCAGCAATGCCGCCGCTACAGCGCCTGCGCGCCACGCCATCGCCGTGCGCATGCGGGCCGTAAGCGCCAGCTCGGTGCGAAAGTGCCACAGTGTCCAGACCGCAATGGCCGTATTGAACAGGCCGAACAGGAAGCCGGTGCGCACCAGCCCCAGGCGCGGTGCCAGCACCAGCGGAAACAGCAGCGACACCGCCAGCGCGCCAAGGTAATCGAACGTCAGCACGCGGCTGACGAGATCGGAGAACTTTGCCTGCCGCCGATGCAGCATGCGCATCACCAGCGGGATCTCCATGCCGACCAGTATGCCGATCACCGTCACCAGGGCATATAGCACCAGGCGGAACGGCGCCGATTCCAGCGCAAACAGCGCAAACAACGCTGCGGCAGACACGCCGCCAAACAGCCCCACCAGCAATTCCAGATCGACAAAGCGGGCAAGCAACGCGTCATCCGCCACGTAGCGCGAGAGCCACGAGCCGATGCCCATCGCAAAGAGATAGGCGCCGATGATGGAAGAGAACTGCAGGATGGAATCGCCCAGCAGGTACGAAGCCAATGCCCCGGCAATCAATTCGTAAGCGAGCCCGCACGAGGCGACCACGAAAACGGCGAGGACCAGCAAGGCATTGCCGTGGCCGGCAGGTCGCGTGGGTTCATCTGTGGCGTCAGGCTGCGGCGTCGACATGCTGCGAAGGTGGAAAATGAAGGGGTGTTAACAAACGGCGGGTGCCAAGGCGAGCGCGATTGTGCCGCCTTTTTTCCTTGCCTGCGAGCCGGCTGGTGCACGGCCGCATCGGGGGGTACGCAAGCGGCGCATCAGCCGCTATAGTGGCGCCACCTCTGTACTGCTCGGCCTCTTCCCATGCCCGACATGACCGCTTCCGTGATCGCCTACGCCTCGCACCTGCTGGCGGGTGCCGTGGTGTTTTCCGGCTTCTTCTTCGTCTACCTGCGCCTGACGCCGTATGACGAGTTCAAGCTGATCCGCGAAGGCAACATTGCGGCCTCGCTGTCGCTGGCCGGTGCGTTGCTCGGTTTCGTGCTGACCATTGCATCGAGCATCACGCATGCTGACGGTTTGGTGCCCTTCCTGTTCTGGGCGGTGATGGCATCGGTTGTGCAACTGCTTGTCTTCCTGGTGCTCACGCGGCTGATGCCGGACTACCGCCTGCAGATCGAGCACAACAACATCGCCGCCGGTATGCTGTTTGGCGTGAGCGCGCTGGCCGTAGGTGTGATCAACGCGGCTTGCCTGTCGTGACCTTGTCCTGATTGTTCCTGCCCCGCGAATCATCGCGAAGGAGTTTGCTGTGAGCCTGTCCAGTTTCATCAAGAAGCAGTTCATCGACATCCTGCAGTGGACGGAGAGCGAAGACGGCGTGCTCGCCTGGCGCTATCCGATGCAGGACATGGAAATCCAGAACGGCGGCACCCTGGTCGTGCGCGACTCGCAGATGGCGATGTTCGTCAACGAAGGCCAGATCGCCGATGTGTTCAGTGCCGGCACCTTCAAGCTGACCACGCAGACGCTGCCCGTTCTCACGTACCTGAAGAATTGGGACAAGCTGTTCGAGTCCCCCTTCAAGTCCGACGTCTACTACTTCAGCACGCGCCAGCAGCTCGGCCGCCGCTGGGGCACGCCGCAGCCGGTGACCGTGCGCGACAAGGATTTCGGCATGGTTCGGCTGCGCGCCTTTGGCGTGTATGCCTACCACGTGGCCGATCCGAAGCTGTTCTACCAGCAGGTGAGCGGCACGCGCGACATCTACACCGTTGATGAAGTCGAGGCGCAACTGGGCCCCGTCATCATGGGCGCGATGGCGACGGCGTTTGGCGAGTCCGGCGTGCCGTTCCTGGACCTGGCCGCCAACCAGATGCTGATGTCGAACAAGGTGCGCGAGGCGTTGCTGCCGCAGTTCACGCAATACGGCCTGGCGCTCGACAGCTTCCAGGTTTCCAGTGTCACGCTGCCGGACGAGCTGCAGGCCGCGCTGGACCGCCGCATCAGCATGGACATGACCGGCGATATGCAGCGCTTCACGCAATACCAGACGGCGGAATCGCTGCCGCTGGCCGCACGCAACGAAGGTGGCATCGCCGGGACGGGCGCGGGTTTGGCGGCAGGGTTGGCGATGGGTCAGGCGATGGCCGACAGCCTGCGTACGGCTGTGCAAGGTAACGCGGGTGGTGCGGCCGCTCCTGCAGCGCAACCTGCTGCCGCGGCACCTGCCGCACCGGCGGCGGACGACCCCACCGCACGCCTGGCCAAGCTCAAGGAATTGCTCGACAAGGGCCTTATCACGCAAGCGGACTTTGATGCCGGCAAGGCTGCCGTGCTCAAGGCACTGACCGGAGGCTGAGCTTCGGCCCTGCTGATCGGATGACCGGGCGGCACCTCAAGCCGCCCGTTTTTCTGCCCAATCGAACGACCTGACCATGTTTCATGCCAACTGCCCGGCGTGTGGCGCGCCGGTGGAATTGAAGTCTGCCGCTGCCGTCATGACGGTGTGCAGCTTCTGCAAGAGCACGCTGCTGCGAGACGGCGAGACGCTTTCCGACATCGGCAAGATGTCCGCCGTGCTGGAGGACTACGCACGCGTGCAGATCGGCACCACCGGGCGCTACAAGAACAAGGCGTTCACCGTCGTCGGCCGCATCCAGTTGCGCTACGACGCGGGTTTCTGGAACGAGTGGTACGTGCTGTTTGATGACGGCACCGATGGCTGGCTGGCAGAAGCGTCCGGGCAAGTAACGATGACGTTCGCGCGCGGCACGCCGGCCAATGCGGTTGCATTCGAGGGGCTGCGCCCCGGCCAGCTTTACGACGCCGAGGGCAAGCAGTTCATGCTGTCCGACGTGCGTGAAGCCGATTGCACGGGCGGCCAGGGCGAATTGCCGTTCCGCGTGGGCGAAGGCTGGCATGCGCGCGTGGCCGACGGCCGCCGTGAAGACGCCTTCATCACGCTGGATTACTCCGATGGCACGGCGCCCACGCTCTACGTGGGCGAAGCCACCACGCTCGAAGCACTCAAGTGCCAGCTTCTGCGCACCGACGCAGAGATCAAGGAAACCGCCGGCCGCGTCCCGCGCAAGCTCACGAATCTCGATTGCCCGCAGTGCGGCACCTCGATTCCGTTCAGCCCCGGTGTGACCGGCCATGTGCTATGCCCCGGCTGCGGTGCGGCCATCGACGCGGCCACGCCGCGCGGCGACATCATCGCGCGCGCGCGGTCAGTGCCGCAGGTCGTCACCACGCTCGAGCTGGGCGACAAGGCGCTCATCGATGGCCTGCAGTGGCAGGTGATCGGGGTGATGCGCCGCACGGTGGTCGATGGCGGCGGTGAGTGGTTCGAATACCTGTTGTATACGCCCAAGCGCGGTTTCAGTTGGATGGTCGAAACCGATGACGGCTGGTTTCGCGCCAACGTGCTCGACCGTTGGCCCACCCAGAAGGACGGCCGCACCGCAGTGCTCGACGGCAAGACGTACGCCCGCGACGAGGACTACACCTCGCGCGTGACCTACGCCGCCGGCGCCTTCAACTGGCGCGTTCAAGCGGGTGACCAGACGCGTGTTGTGGAATACACGGCCGGCCAGGAAAGCCTGGCTGCGGAGAGCGACGCGCACGAGTTGACGTGGTCCAAAAGCACGCCGGTGAGCGCCGCGCAGATCAAGGCGTGGTTCGGCAAGGTGGTCGCCGAGCCGGCCAAGGCATCGTCGTCGAACTACATGACGGTGGCGGTGGTGGCCTGCGTGCTGCTCGGTCTGCTCAACCTCGTGCCGTTCTTCATGGCGCCGGGCTCGGTGTTTGGTATCACGTTTTTCGCGGCGATGCTGTTGCTGGTGCCTGCGTGGCTGGTCGCCAAGGTGGGGGGCGGGGAATGAAGAGCTGGTTCGTTCTCTATGCCGTGGCCGTGGTGATTGGCGCGACCTATATGGACTGGAAGGCGGGCTTTGCCGCGCCGCGCACGCCGTCGTACGGCAGCAGCACGGGCGGATCGTCTTACTGGGGCGGCTCGTCGGGCGGCAGCGGCTATGGCGGCGGCTTCAGCGGGGGCCACAAGTGACGCGCACCAACGCAGCGCTTTTTGCGGAGGAGGCCACCGCCGTGGGCGAACATCTTCTGCTCGATCTGTACGGCGTGGCGCCTGCGCTGCTGCGCGATGCGGCCGCACTGGAAACCGCGCTGCGCGATGCTGCAGCCGCGCTTGGCGCCACCATCCTGCATGCGCATCTACACCGTTTCGATTCCGTGCGCACGGGGTTGCCCGCCGACGGGCAGGGTGGCGTGACGGGTGTGCTGCTGCTCGCCGAATCGCACCTTTCCATTCACACCTGGCCCGAGCACGGGTTTGCCGCCATCGATGCGTTCATGTGCGGCACCGGCACGACGCATGCCGCGCGTGCAGTGTTCGAGCGCGCGTTGGCGCCGCAACGTGTTGATGAGCGCGTCGCCCGCCGCGGCGGCGGCCCTGTGCCGAGCTGATCTACACCGGCTGGCCGTCGAATATCACGCGATTGCGCCCCTGCCGTTTGGCCGCGAGCAGCGCGGCGTCGGCGCGCATGATGAGGTCTGTGGGCGTGCACAGGTTCAGCCCCGGCGCGCTGCTCGCCAGGCCCAGGCTGATGGTGCAGCGGATGCGGGCCTCCGGCGTGGCAATCTCCAAGGCTTCCACCGCGCTGCGCAGTCGTTCCGCAATGTGGGTGGCCCGCAGGGTGGCCGTATCGGGAAGCACCACCAGAAATTCCTCGCCGCCGTAGCGGCCCACCGCATCGATGGGGCGTGAATTCACCCGCAGCGTGCGTGCAATCTCAACCAATACCGCATCGCCCACGGGGTGGCCGTAGGTATCGTTCACACGCTTGAAGTGGTCAACGTCCACGACCAGCAGAGAGAGGGGGTGCCCGTACAACATCGCGTGGCCGCATTCGCGCGTGAGCAGTTCCATCGCGGCGCGCCGGTTCCAGATGCTCAGCATTGGGTCCGTCAGGCTCTCGTGGCGCGCGACCTGCAGCTCTGTCAGGATGGACCGCTGCGTTTCGCTCAGTTCGCGTTCGCGAAAACCCGATTCCACCCAACTGGCCAGGTCGTCGAGCAGCCGGCGCTCGGCCTGGTCAAACGCGCGCGGCTTCTGGTCGATCACGCAGAGCGTGCCGACGGCGTAGCCCGCGAGGTTCTTGACGGGCCGCCCGGCATAGAAGCGGATGTGCGGCGCACCGGTCACGAGCGGGTTGTCGGCAAAGCGCGGGTCGGCCATGGTGTCGGGAATGACCAGCATCTGCTCTTCGGCAACGGCATGGCCGCAGAACGAGATGTCGCGCGGGGTCTCGCGCACGCTGAGGCCGACACACGACTTGAACCACTGCCGCTGTGCGTCGATGAGCGACACCAACACGATAGGTGCGTCGAACACGCGCTTGGTGGTACGGGTCACGCGGTCAAACAGTTCCTCATCCGGTGTGGACAGCAACAGCATGTCCTGCAGGGAGGCCAGACGTTGTGCTTCGTTATTGGGAATCGGGGCTGGTTTCATGCGCAGGGGGCGCCAGTCGGACTGGCGCGCTTGAAACGGGCAATGGCAGAGGGATAGCCCACGCACGGCAAGCCGTGGGCCCGAGACGCAACACTTAGCGGCCGACCATGTTCTCCGGCCGCACCCACGCGTCAAACTGCTCCGGGGTGACATAGCCCAGTGCCAGGGCGGCCTCGCGCAGGCTCGTCCCCTCCTTGTGCGCCTTCTTGGCGATCTGCGCCGATTTGTCGTAGCCGATATGCGGGTTGAGAGCCGTCACCAGCATCAGCGAGCGTCGCACCAACTCGTCGATACGGTCGCGGTTCGGCTCGATGCCCACGGCGCAGTGGTCGTTAAAGCTGCGCATGCCATCGGCCAGCAGACGCACGCTGTGCAGGAAGTTGTAGGCGATCATGGGGCGGAACACGTTCAGCTCGAAGTTGCCGGACGCACCGCCCACGTTCACGGCAACGTCGTTGCCGAAGACCTGCGCGCACAGCATCGTCACGGCTTCGCTCTGCGTGGGGTTGACCTTGCCCGGCATGATGGACGAGCCCGGCTCGTTTTCGGGGATGGAGAGTTCTCCCAACCCGCTGCGGGGGCCGCTCGCCAGCCAACGGATGTCGTTGGCGATCTTGGTGAGGCTGGCGGCCAGCGTTTTCAGCGCACCGTGCGCATGCACGAGGCCATCGGCCGACGCCATGGTCTCGAACTTGTTCGGCGACGTGATGAAGGGCAGGCCAGTCAATTGCGCCAGCTCTGCGGCCACCTGCTCGGCGTAACCGTTCGGTGCGTTCAGGCCCGTGCCGACGGCCGTGCCGCCCAGCGCCAGTTCGCACAGGTGGGGCAGGGCGGCGTTCAGGTGCGTTTCGTTGTGCTGCAACTGGGCAACGTAGCCGGAGAACTCCTGGCCCAGCGTGAGCGGCGTCGCGTCCTGCAGATGCGTGCGGCCAATCTTGATGATGTCGTTGAAGTCTGTGGCTTTCTTGGCGAGCGTCTCGCGCAGCGTGCGCAGCGAGGGCAGCAGGTGTTGGGTGATGGCCGTCACGGCGGCCACATGCATCGCCGTCGGAAACACGTCGTTGGACGACTGGCTGCGGTTCACGTCGTCGTTCGGATGCACGAGGCGCGCTTCGCCGCGTTCGCCGCCGAGCAGCTCGCTGGCGCGGTTGGCGAGCACCTCGTTCATGTTCATGTTGGTCTGCGTGCCCGAGCCCGTTTGCCAGACCACCAGCGGGAATTCATTTGGATGCTGGCCGGCGATCACTTCATCGGCGGCGCTCACGATGGCATCGGCCTTGTCGGCGGGCAACAGCCCGAGGCGGTGGTTGACGGTGGCGCTGGCACGTTTGATGCGGGCGAGCGCGTCGATCAACTCGCGCGGCATGCGGTCGCCGGCGATGTCGAAGTTCTGCAGCGAGCGTTGCGTTTGTGCGCCCCACAAGCGGTCGGCAGGGACTTCAATGGGGCCAAAAGTGTCGCGTTCTGTACGAGTGGTCATGGCAGAAGGAAGGGCACGGGGTGACTGGGATAAACGCTCCAGTATAGGCAGAGCCCAGTGTCCTTGTCGGCGGTAGGGCGGATACGTCTGCTAAGCCGGTTACAGCGTTTGCGGGCTCAGGCGCGGCACGCCACAATGGCGGCTGCGTCGTACACCGCGCCGCTTCTGCCCGCGCCCTATGTCCACCACACGCTCCGCCTCCCTCGACACATCTCTGAAACCGCTGCTCTGGCTGGTGGCGATGGGTCTGTTCATGCAGACGCTCGATTCCACCATCGTCAACACGGCATTGCCGGCCATGGCGCGCAGCCTGTCGGAAAGCCCGCTGAAGATGCAGTCGGTCATCATCGCCTATACATTGACGACCGCCATGCTGATGCCCGCCTCGGGCTGGCTTGCCGATCGGTTCGGCACCCGGAAGATGTTTTTCGCCGCCATCTTCCTGTTCACCATGGGTTCATTGCTCTGCGCGGAGTCACGCAGCCTGGATATGCTGATTGCCTCGCGCGTGGTGCAGGGTGTGGGCGGCGCGCTGCTGATGCCCGTGGGGCGGCTGACGGTGCTGCGCGTGGTGCCGCGCGAGCAGTTCTTGCCGGCGATGAGTTTCGTCACCATCCCGGGGCTCATCGGCCCGTTGATCGGCCCGACGCTGGGTGGCTGGCTGGTGCAGGCGGTATCGTGGCACTGGATCTTCCTGATCAACATTCCCGTGGGCGTGATCGGCGCGCTGGTCACGCTCAAGGTGATGCCCGATGTGCACGCTGAAGACGACAGCCGCTTCGACTGGTCAGGCTATCTGATGCTGGCCTTCGGCATGGCGGCGGTGTCGTTCTCGCTCGACGGGCTGTCGGAACTGGGCTTCCAGCACGCGACGGTGCTGGTGCTGCTGATCTTTGGCTTGGCGGCACTCACCGCGTACTGGCTGCACGCGGGGCGCGTGGCCGGGCCCCTGTTTCCGCGCACGCTGTTCGGCATTCCGAGCTTTTCGATCGGTGTGCTCGGCAACCTGTTTGCGCGTATCGGCAGCGGTGGCATGCCGTTCCTCATTCCGCTGCTGCTGCAGGTGAGCCTGGGGTACACGCCGCTGCAGGCCGGGCTGATGATGGTGCCGGTGGCCGCAGCCGGCATGGCCGCCAAGCCATTGGGCACCTGGGCCATCAAGCGCTACGGCTATCGCCGCATGCTGTCTGCCAATACCGTGATGGTCGGGCTGATGATGGCCAGCTTTGCGGTGATGACGCCCGGCGTGCCGGTGTGGCTGCGCATCGTGCAATTGGCGCTCTTCGGCACCTTCAACTCGATGCAGTTCACGGCCATGAACACGCTCACGCTCAAGGACCTGACCGGACCGCTGGCCAGCGCGGGCAACAGCATGCTCTCGATGGTGATGATGCTGTCGATGAGCCTGGGTGTGGCCGCCGCGGGTGCGCTGCTGACGGGCTTTACCGACTTTACCGCCGGGCCGGAAGGGCGGGACACGCTGGCCGCGTTCCACAAGACCTTTGTCTGCGTGGGCGTCATGACCTGCGCGGCCGCGTGGATCTTCGCGCAGCTCTCGCGCTTCGAGTCAACGCAGGTCGTCAAGCGGCCCGAGATGGAAGTGCATTGACTGAGAGCTTCGGCTACAGGGGGAGAACTACTTTTTCCAGTAGCCGCGCATCTTCTTGCCCAGGTCTACCTTGGCTGCGGCACGCGCTTCTGCCGCGGGGTCCGCGCCGGGCTCGGGCGTCGGCCATGCGCACGCCTCGAACAGCGGTAGCAGCGCAGGCGGAATGAACCGCGTGCGTGACGCATAGATGTGCCGGTCGCCATGGGGTGTTTGCTGCGTGACGTAGAAGCGCTGAGGCACCAGGATGTCCAAGTGCTCGCGCGCACGCGTCATCGCCACATAGAGCAACCGGCGTTCTTCTTCCAGCTCTTCATGCGAACCCGCACCCAGATCGGCCGGCATGCAGCCGTCCACGGCGTTGAGCACATACACGGCTTTCCACTCCTGCCCTTTCGATGAATGGATGGTCGAGAGGATCAGGTAGTCCTCATCGCGGTACGGGTCGCCCGATTCATCGCTGGTCAGCTCGGGCGGGTCGAGCGTCATCTCGGTCAGGAAGCGCTCGCGCGTGGCGTATGTGGCGGCCATCCGGGCGAGCTGGTCCAGATCGCCCTGGCGCACGGCTGCGTCGTCGTGCAGGCGTTCCATGTGCGGCGTGTACCAGGCGCCCACGGCTTCGAGTTCGCTGGCCCATTCCAGGCTGTCTTTGGGCGTGCGCAGGGTGTGCATGAGCGCCATCAGCGTGGACCAGTCGCCGGCCAGGCGTGCCGGCGGCGCGTAGGCGAGCAGCGCGGCAACCGGGTCCACCGCCTCCGCCATGGCGTCGAGCACGCGTGCCGCCGTGGCCGGGCCCGCGCCCGGCAGCAACTGGATCACGCGAAACCCGGCGATGCGGTTGCGCGGGTTCTCGGCCCAGCGCAGCACCGAGAGCACATCCTTCACATGCGCGGCTTCAAGAAACTTGAGACCACCGTATTTCACGAACGGGATGTTGCGGCGCGTCAGTTCGATCTCCAGCGGCGCGCTGTGGCTCGCGGTGCGAAACAGGACCGCCTGCGATTTCAGCGTCAGCCCACCTTCCCGGTGATGCAGCACTTGCTCGGCCACGCAACGCGCCTGCTCGGCTTCATCGCGCACCGAAATCAAACGCGGGCGATGCGTCGATGCGCGGTCCGTCCACAACGTCTTGGCAAAGCGCTCCGTTGCAAAACGCATCACGCCGTTGGAGGCATCCAGAATCGGTTGCGTCGAACGGTAATTGCGCTCCAGCAGCACCGTGTGCGCGGGCCGCGAAAAGTGGCGCGGAAAGTCGAGGATGTTGCGCACCGTCGCCGCACGAAATGCGTAGATCGATTGCGCGTCGTCGCCGACCACCGTTACACCACGGCCGTCCGGGCGCAGCGCACGCAGGATGGACGATTGCAGCCGGTTCGTGTCCTGGTATTCGTCGACGAGGATGTGGTCGAAGCGCGCGCCGATTTCCGCGGCGAGTTCTGCGTCGGACACCATCGCGTGCCAGTAGAGCAGCAGGTCGTCGTAGTCGAGCACATGCTGCGCCTGCTTGGCTTCGACATACGCATCGAACAGCGTGCGCAACTGCGTTTCCCACATCGCGCACCACGGAAAGTGGTGCTTGAGCACGGCGTTCAGCGGGCTCTCGGCGTTGATGGCGCGCGAGTAGATTGCGATGCACGTCTGCTTGAGCGGGAAGCGGCGCTCCTTGGTCGACAGGTTCAGCTCGTGGCGCACGACGTTGAGCAGATCGGCGGAGTCGCTGCGGTCGTGGATGGTGAAATCGGGCGCGAGGCCGACGCGCTCGGCGTATTCACGCAGCAGGCGCGCGCCGATGCCGTGGAAGGTGCCGGCCCAGGGCAGGGTGGTCTTGTATGACGTGCCGGCAGCATTGAGGGCGCTGTTCGATCGCTCGCCCTGCATGGCCCGCGCCAGCAGGTGGCCGGCGCGGTTGGACAGCTCGCTTGCTGCCCGGCGGGAAAACGTCAACAGCAGGATGCGTTGCGGATCGGCCCCGTTGGCCACCAGATGCGCTACGCGCCAGCCCAAGGTGTGGGTCTTGCCGGACCCCGCGCCGGCCAGTACGAGGAGCGGGCCGGTTTGCGCCGCGTCTGCCCCGGAAATACCGAACTCGACCGCCTGGCGCTGCTGGTCGTTCAGTTGGGCCAGGTAACCGGGGGTGGCCGGGGCATTGGCGGTGTCTGGGGTGGGGGATGCGGCAAGCACGGCAGGATGTCACAGAAAATAACTGTATGAATATACAGCACTGTGTTGCCTGCCGGACGAAACCCAAGAGGCTTGGGTCTTGGGTGTCAGATGCCGTCCCGCAGCTTTCTTGCCAACGCGTGGGGAGGCGTACGCTGGTTCACCGCGTCGACGAGGTCCGCAAGGAACCATGGCAGGACGAGTTCCGTGCCCGGATCGCTCAGGCCGATCTGCAGCCTTTTCTGCGATGCCAGTTCCGTTTGCGGGTGCGGCTGTGCGGGCTGGCTTTGTGCCAGCATGGCCTGCAGGTCCTGCTCGGAAAACGTGTTGGAGGACGTCGTCAGGGCCGAAGCTGTCATGGCGGCAGACATGAGCGCCGCCGCGGCGAAGATGTGTTTGAGGGGCGTGGCAGGCATTGGAGCCTCCGGGGCAGAACGGGTTGGAGGGATGGATCGACCAGGCGCGGGCGTTGTCCGTAGTCGCCGGCAGCGATGATCCTCCATCGGAGTGCCGCCGTGCCTTACGGTTCCGTTGCGGTCAGCAAAGCGCAAAGAAGCGCGATCCGGCGATCAGGCCGCCTGCGGCTGCAGCGCAATCACGGCCATCCCCACCAGCGCGATGGCCGCACCGCCGACATCCCAGCGCGTGAGCGCCACGCCGTCGACAAAGCGCAGCCATACCAGCGCCACGGCGATGTACATGCCGCCGTATGCGGCATAGGTGCGGCCCGCGGCAGTCGGGTGCAGCGTCAGTAGCCACGCAAACAGTGCCAGCGATGCCGCCGCGGGCACCAACAGCCAGAGCGGCTTGCCCTGCCGCAACACGAGCCACGGCAGATAGCAGCCGACAATTTCGGCCACGGCGGTCAGCGCAAACAGGCTGGCAAGACGGACGAGATCCAAAAGCGCGGGCTCCAGTTTCAGTGCGAGGCCGGTACCACCGGCGTGACCGTAAACCCGCGCGCGGCCAGTAGCGCAGGGATGCCTTTCGGGCCAATCATGTGCAGCGCACCGACTGCACCGAAGACGCGCTGGCCGCTCGTGTGCACGCGTGCGATGTTCTGGGCCATCGCGAGGTTGCGGTTCGTCACCAGGCGCCTGAAGGCACGCTTGTCCGACGGCGTCTTCAGGCAATCGCACCACTGCGGGTAGCGCTCCAGCGTACCGAGGTCGCTTTCGGCCCAGGCGTTGGCGAGCGTCAACGTCTGCGTGCGCGCTTCGCCCGATTCGATCGCGTCGAGCACCGTATCGAACTGCTGAGCGACTTCGTTCTTCGGCACGATCTCGTTGAGCACGCGCACCTGCTGCGCCAGCGTTTCGAGCGGCACGATGGGCAGATGCTGGCTCTTGGCGTAGGTCGTGAGGAACAGGTCGATACCGAAATCCGGATACAGGCCATCGGTGCGCACACCCAGGACCGCGAGCGACGCCAGCTGCATGGTCGGCTGGAATTTGCGGATCTGCGTCAGCGCCGAATCCGGCAGGCACGCGGCGGCAAGCAACCTGTTGAAGCGTTCGCCGCGACGGCCGGCCATGAGGCGGCGGTCTTCAGCAGGGTTTTGCGCCGTCAGCGGCTTGCGGTCGGTGTCCTTGTCGAGCAGGTCGAGTTCAAGCGCAACGGCATCCACCTGCTGCAGCGCCTCGCGCACTGCAGGCCCGGGCAGCATCCAGTCGGCGCGCGCAACGTGGATCGTGCCGTAGAGCCATGACGTGTGCCCGTTCTTTTCGATGCGCCAGAGCAGGCCGTGATCGGTCGCGCGCTGGGCGGCAGCGGCCCAGCCGTCCTTTGGGATGAAACTGGAGGCCGGCGGTGGGCAGGTCGACGCTGCCGGGGCAGGCGCCGGTGGTGCCTCTTGCGCGGTCGCTGTTCCGCTGCCCGCCAGCAGGCAAAGCGTGATCGCGAGCGCGCGCCACGTGGTGCGATTACGTGCCATGAGCCGACTCCCCGTGTTTTGTGTGTGTGATGTGCAGTTTAGCGGGCGTGGGTCATTGCGTGCCTGGATACGCAGGCCGTTGCGCACCGTCGCGTAGTCGCCGCCAAGCGTGTCGTCAGCCTATTTTCCCAGGCGCGGCGGCACGGCATGCGCGCCCCGCGTCTCGCGAAACCACAGCGCCAGGCTTTCGTCTTCCAGCGCGTAGGCGCCGCGTGACTCCTTCCAGATCAGGTTCTTGTCGCGCAGCGCGTCAAGCGCGGCTTGCACCGTGGCGGTGGAAAACTCGCTGTGGCCAAGCTTTGCCGCATAGGCTTTCATCGAGTCTTCCGAGAATGGCGAATAGCCTTGCCCGCGCTCGATCAGCACCGCCAGAACGGCACGCTGGATTTCCGTCAGCGCGCTGTAGTCGCTTTCGATCTCGCCCCAGATGCGGTCGCGAATACCCTGCGCGCCACGCTTGAGCATCTCGCCCAGGCTGGCGGCTTCGCCCAGCTCCAGGGCGATCTCGCTGACGATGCCCTTGAGCATCTCCGGCCGGTGCCCGACCAGCTGGAACGCGGCAAACATGTCGTCTTCCTTGAACTGGTTGTTCGGCGCCAGGTGCTGGTTGACCCATGCCGTGTACGCCGACACATACGGCCGCCCCAGCAGCGGGAAGTTGGTCACGCGCGAGCCGAAAAACGGCTGCGTGCGATTGAGCAGTAGGTTGGCGAGCTTGTCGCGGTTCGACCCCGTAAAGACGAGGAAGAGGCGAGGTTCGTCCACGCCCTGGTTCATCTGGTCCCGCGCGGCCTTGAGCGCGAACATGGCGTTGGTTCCTGCGTCGGTGGACAGCGCGTGCTGCGCCTCGTCGATGATCAGCACGACAGGCCGCTGCACCGCCTTGTAGAGCACATCCAGCGCGTCGGCCAGCGTGATGCCCGGCGGCAACCCGATCTTGCCGAGGTTGAAGGTGAAGGTGCGCAGCACGTCGACCTTCTCCATGCCCGCCTGCTTGGCCAGCTTGGCAATCGGCCCATCGAACTGGGCAAGCTTGGATTTGATGGCGTCGGCGATCAGCAAGCCGGGGTCGCGGGCGCGATCGGCCCACAAATCCACGTAGATGGCGATCCACTTGCGGCGCTCGACCTCCGGCACCAGATCTTCGCGCAGGAACGTGCTTTTGCCGGTGCGCCGGGGCGCCGCCAGGAACAGGCCGGAGCGCGCGTCGGCCAAACCCTTGCCTTCCAGGCTGTCGCACAGCGTGTTGGCGAGATCCTGGCGGTGGAAGTTGAAGCGGCCGGTGTCACCGGAGTCGATTCGGGAATCCATGGAAAGCCCCTGTTTTAGACTTGATTATGGAAATTGGTATAAATTATAGTTGATCCAATAATTAAGGCTAATTCCGATCGAATTGCCAGTCGATTTCAGCCGATTTGCCATCGCGCGGCACTGTGCCGCAGGCAATTGGGGGAACTGTGTGCAGCGCTATACTCCACACATTCTGACGTTGCTCATCCATGCTCCATCGCCGCTGGCTCTTCCTCGTCTGGCTCGCGATCGTACTGAACGTACTGTCGCCGGTGCTCGCTTCCGCACGCGCGGCGGCCACGGGTACGCTTGCCGTCGAGCTGTGCAGCGCAACGGCACCGCATGGCAGCACCGTTCAGATTGCCATCGATCTGCAAGGCGATGGCTCCGCCGACGATTCGGCCGCCCACCACAGCGTGGCGCACTGTCTGTACTGCCCCGGGTTTGCTGCCGGGCTGGCGTTGGCTTCGTTGCCGGCGCTGGATGTTCCTTCCGCTCATTTCGTCTATCGCGTGCGGCAGCCGGCCAGCCCGGCGCCGGTGTACGCGCGCAGTGCGCTGCGCGTGGCCGAGTCGCGCGCGCCTCCTGCGTCTCCGTTGTTGTCGATCTGACGCGCCTGCGGGGATGAACCCCGTGGCGCCTTTGCGTCTGGCCCTGCTTGCGGCCAGCGCCATCGCAATCCGGAGACCTTTCCGATGTCATTCCACAAGCGCACTGGGGCCGCTGCCCCTAAGCGCACGCTGGTGTGCCGTGCTGCGCTCGCGCTGAGCGCGGCGGCACCGCTGTCTGCTTTCGCTGCCGACGAGGCGGCACCCGTGCCTGTCACGCAGGAACTAGCGCCCACCGTCGTGCGGGCCAACGCCAACCCTGCGCCGTTCGCCCGCAATACGCCGGCGGTCGTGCAGAGCGTCACGGCCGACCAACTGGCCGACCGCAACGTCGTCACCACCGAAGACGCGGTCAAATACCAGCCCAACGTGATGGTGCGCCGCCGCTTCGTTGGCGACCGCAACTCCATCTTCGCCGGCCGCGATTTCAACGAGATTCAAAGTGCGCGGGGCCTGCTGTATGCCGACGGCATCCTGCTCTCGAACTTGCTTGGCTCCAGCTACAGCTACCCGCCGCGCTGGTCGATGGTCGGGCCGGATGACCTGGCGCGCGTGGACATTTTGTACGGGCCGTTTTCGGCGCTGCTGCCGGGTAACTCGATGGGCACGACCATCGCGATGACTTTGCGCCGCCCCGAAAAATTCGAGGCCGCCGCGCAGACGCAGGTGATGAGCCAGCATTACAACGATGCATACGGCTTCTCGCGCAACGTCACCGGCAACCACGAAAGCGCGTCGCTGGGCGACCGCATCGGCAAGTTCTGGTATGCGCTGTCGGTCGACCGGCTGGAAAACGACAGCCAGCCGATGCAATACGCCACGCCCAACTCCAGGTTCACGGCTGGCGGCACGCCGGTGCCGGTCACAGGCGCGCGGCAGGATCTTGGCCCCAACGGCCAGCCACGCGTGATTCTCGGGCCGCAGATGCTCGAGCGCACGCAGCAGCTGCAAGAGACCCTGCGATTCGGCTACGTGTTCAGCGACAGCCTGGAAGCATCGCTCACGCTGGGCCATTGGGAGAACCATTTCAACGACCAGGCGCTCAGCTTCCTGCGCGATGCCGCGGGCAACGTCGTCACGGGCGGCAATGTGCTGATCAACGGCACGCCGTACACAATTGCTCCGAACACCTTCGCCCCACAAAACGGCGACCAGGAAAACTGGCTCTACGGCCTGGGCGTGAAGGGCAAGATCGGTGACTGGAAGATCGACGCCAACGCATCGGCCTACAACGTTTCGCGCGACATTCTGCGCGCGTCGAACACAGCGGCCGGCAATGGGCCCGGCACGGTGTTCTACGGCGACGGCACCGGCTGGTCCAACTTCGACATCAAGGCGACGTCGCCCACGGTGTCCGGCCATACCTTCACGACCGGCTACCACTACGACCAATACCACCTGCGCAACCAGACCTTCAACGCGACGAACTGGTCGACGGAAACGCTGTCCACGTTGAAATCCAGCTACCAGGGCGACACGCAAACGCAGGCCGTCTTCCTGCAGGACGCGTGGGCGTTTGCGCCGCGCTGGCTGGCAACGCTGGGCCTGCGCTATGAAAGCTGGCGCGCCTACAACGGCCAGCTCGGCAACGGCACGAGCACGTTGGGCTACGCCAGCCGTACCGAAGACGCTTTTTCGCCCAAGGCAGCTATTCAATGGCAGGCGACGCAAGACACGCTGCTGCGCTTGTCGTACGGCCGTGCGGTGCGCTTTCCGACGGTGGCGGAGCTGTTCCAGGGCACGATCAGCGGCAACACGATCGTCAACAACGACCCGAATCTCAAGCCTGAACGCGCCAATGATTTCGACTTCACCGTCGAGCAGGCCGTGGCCTACGGCGTGCTGCGTACCAGCCTGTTCCAGAGCGACGTGCGCGACAGCATCTACACGCAGACCAACATCACCGTCACGCCCAACGTGACGAACGTGCAGAACGTCGATCGCGTGCGCACGCGCGGCATCGAACTGGCGTATTCGGGGCAGGACGTTCTGCAGGATGCGGGTGTGCGCGGCGTGGACATTGAGGCCAACGTCGCCTTCACGCAATCGAAGACGCTGGCCGACGCTGCCAACCCAACCTACGTCGACAAGACCTGGCCGCGCATGCCGCGCGTGCGCGCCAATCTCTTTGCGAGTTGGCATGCCACGCCCGACTGGACGGTGGGCGCAGGCGTGCGCTATTCGGGCCGCCAATACGGCACGCTTGACAACACCGATGTGCTGCCGAACGTCTACGGTGGCACCAGCAGCTTCTTCACCGTGGACCTCAAGGCCAGCTACCGCATCGATAAGCACATCACGCTGGCGCTGGGCGTCGACAACCTGACCGACCGACGGTATTTCGTGTACCACCCGTATCCGTCGCGCACCTTCTATGGACAACTGAAATGGCGTCTGTAATGCAGTCGATTCCTCGATTCCTTGCCGGTGCGCTGCTGGCTCTTGCGGCAGCGGTGGCGCTCGCGCACGAAGGCCATGACCACGGCGCCATGGCAGCCAAGCCGGCCGCCAAACCGCAGCTCGCCACGACGGCCGCGTTCGACAAGGCAGGGCGCCTGTGGGTGACGTGGGCAGAAGGACAGCACGTGGTGGTCGCCTCGTCCGACGATCTCGGCAAGACGCTGTCCGCGCCGCAGCGCGTGAACCCGCAACCCGAGCCGATCTACACCGACGGCGAGAACCGTCCGAAAGTCATCGCCAGCCCGGACGGTGCGCTGTATGTAAGCTGGTCGCGCCCGCTTGACGCGCCGTATACGGGCTTCGTGCGTTTCTCGCGCTCGCTCGACGGTGGCAAGACATGGAGCGTGCCGGTCACCGTCCACCACGATCGCCAGCCAATCACGCACCGCTTCGATTCGATTGCCGTCGACAGCGCCGGCCGCATCTTCGTCACGTGGATCGACAAGCGCGATCTGCAGCGCGCGCAGGCAGCCAAGCAGCCGTACGACGGCGCAGCGGTGTATTACACCGTTTCGACCGACCGCGGCGCCACCTTCGCACCCGAGCGCAAGGTCATCGACCAGACCTGCGAATGCTGCCGCATTGCGCTGGCGCCCGATGTCGAGGGCCACATGCTCGCGCTGTGGCGCAACGTGTTTGCCGGGCAGATTCGCGACCACGCATTGGCGACATTACCGATCGATAACACGCCGCTTGCCGTCACGCGCGCGACGTTCTCGGAATGGCGCGTTGATGCCTGTCCGCACCATGGCCCCGCGTTGGTCGTTACGGCGGATGGCGTGCGGCACATGGCGTGGTTCTCTGTGCAGCAGGACAAGCCTGGCCTGTTCTACAGCCGGCTCTCGGCCGACGGCAAGCCGATCGGCGGCGCATGGTCCTTTGCCGGTTCGGCACAAGCTGGTGCGCAGGCATCGCACCCCGCGCTGCTCGCCGCGGACGGCGCGCTGTGGCTGGTCTGGAAACAGTTTGCCGACGACCGCATGCAGATCCTGCTGCGCAAATCCACCGACGGTGGCGCGCACTGGACAGCGCCGGCCAGCGTGGCAAACACCGATGGCGGAAGCGATCACCCGCAACTGCTCGCGCGCGATGGCCGTGTCTACCTGTCGTGGCGCACGCAGGCCGAGGGCTACCGGCTGATTGATATCGGCAATGTCGCTCCGTCCAATCCATCATTGGAGGCATCGGAATGAAGATTCGATGGAAATCGTTTGCGGTGGGCGTGGCGCTATCCACCGCCGCCTTTACCGCCACCTTCGCCGCGCAGGCCGCAGGCGCGTTGCAGTTCCAGCCGCTGCATGCGCGCGATGTGCCTGCGCTGCTGCAGACGCCGCACGCGCGCCCGCTCATCGTCGAAATCTGGTCATTGGAATGCAGCTACTGCCGCGAAAACATCGCCCGTATCGCGCAATGGCGGCGTAGCGCCAAGCAAGATGTGGATGTGGTGATGGTGTCGATGGACGGGCCCGACCAGGCCGAGATGCTGAACCGCGCGCTGGCGCCGCTGGTCCGCGACAGGAAGGTCGGCATTGCGCGTGTGCCGCAATATGCCAATGCCGAAGACATGCCGGAGCGCTTGCGCGCCGCGCTCGACCCTGGCTGGCAGGGCGAGATGCCGCGCACGATCATCCTGCGCCCGGACGGCAAGCGCCATGCATCGAGCGGGTTGCTGACACCGCAGGCACTGGACACAGCGCTCAGGGATTAATCAGAAAATGACGCGGACCCCCCTCGTTGTTGGGGTATGGCGGGGGGCGTGCACTTTTTATAATGGCCTCGCTTTGTGAATTCCGGCGCATTGCTCGTTCACAAAGCACACCCGACCATCTTTCGTCGTCAAAGGCTGAAGATGTTAAGCCCGCCCGCCCCCCGGCCCGCGGGCTTTTTCTTTGCCCGGTCGGTACTGGATTTGTACTGCACGGGTCTGTGCTGCGGCGGGGGCGGATGATAGCGCGCCCTCAGCGCGTTGTCGCCTGCGAAGAAGTGGGGTATGTCGCGGAGCGTTGCTCGGCGTCATTGGATGCCGCACCCAGGCCCACCGCCACGGCGGCCAACAAGACGGCAGCGCCACGCGCGATGTAGAACACAGCTTGCGCCCCCGCCATTTCTGGCTCGGCAGATGCGGTTTGAGCCAGGTGGGCGTGCGAGGCACTGCGTGCAACGCGGTGGGGTCGCGGATCGCGATAGGCGCGCGGCGCGGGGGTGCGGTGTGTCGGATGAGGCTGCATGTGCGACATGGCGGTTCTCCTCATACTCAAACGTGCGACCAGGCGCGCCAGAACAGCAGCGCCGTCATCGAAAAGCCGAAGGTGGAAATCAACGCCCGCACAACCGGCACCGGCAAACGCTTGCCTACATGCGCGCCCAGATAGCCGCCCAGCGCGGCAGCCACCAGCATGACCAGCGTCTGCGGCCACCACACCATCCTTGCCAGCGCAAAGCAGGCCACGGCCACGAGGTTGGTGGCGCCCACCAGTAGCGTGCGCGAGGCGTTCAATGCTTTGATGTCGTCGTGGCCGAACAGTGCCCAGACCGCCATCATCATGATTCCCACCGCGCCGCCAAAGTAGCCGCCATAGACGGCCAGCGCACCTTGCGCGATCAGCAGTGTTGTCCGCCCGATCTGCACGCGCTGGCGTAGCCACACACCCGCCCATTTGCCGAAGGTAAACGCCAGCGAGCCGGTCAACAGCAGCCACGGCACGATGAAATCGAACGCGCGAGACGACGTGTTCATCAACAGCAGCGCGCCGAGCAGCCCACCCACCAGGCTGATCCCCACCATGGCGCGCATCGAAACCTGCCCGAACCCGCGATAGTCCGCGCGATACGCCCATGCCGAGGTGGCCGCGCCGGGCAGCAGCGCTACCGTGCTCGACGCATTGGCAAACACCGACGGCACACCCGCGAACATGAGCGCGGGCAGGGTGACGAACGAGCCGCCGCCGGCCAGCGCATTCATCATGCCGGCGAGCAGGCCCGCGCCAAAAAGCAGCAGCGTGGCGGATTCCATTGGGGGCGAAGTTGGGGAGGCTTGGTTTGGAAGTTGCCTCAGTTTCGGGCACTGGCGGCCACGCTGCAATCTGCGATACATTGACCCAGCCTCAGCCTGATACTGAGGCTCATGCCAATTTTGAGATGGATCGTGCGCTTCGACCTGACTGACCTCCGACTCTTCCTCCTGACCGCCGAGGCCGGCAGCATCACTGCCGGCGCAGAGCGTGCGCACCTGACGTTGGCGTCGGCCAGCGCGCGCATCCGCGGCATGGAAGACACACTGGGGGTGCCGCTGCTCACGCGCAACCGTCGAGGTGTGGAAACGACCGCTGCCGGCCGCACGCTGGTCCACCACGCGCGCGTGGTGCTGCAGCAGATGGATCGCATGCGCGGTGAGTTGGGCGAATACGCGCGTGGGCTCAAAGGCTACGTGCGGCTGCTTTCCAATACGGCCGCCATGACCGAGTTCTTGCCGGAAACGCTCAGCGCTTTCCTGGCCGCGCATCCTGAAGTTGACGTCGATCTGGAAGAGCTGGTCAGCCATGAGATTGTTGAAGCGATTGCGCAGGGGCGGGCAGACATCGGCATCGTCAACGACGCGGTCGACTTGTCGGGGTTGGAGACCTTTCCGTTCCGTCACGACCGCCTCGTGCTGGTGACCGCGCGCGACCACCCCCTGGCCGAGCGCCGCGAACTGGCCTTCGTTCAAACCTTGCAGGAAGATTTTGTCGGCCTGACGGGCGACAACGCGTTGCAGGCCTATCTGGCGGGGCATGCCGCGCGCGCCGGCCATCGGCTCAAATACCGCGTTCGGCTGCGCAGCTTCGACGCCGTGTGCCGCATGGTGGAACGCAACGTGGGCGTGGGCGTCATTCCCGAGCACGCGGCAATCCGGCTGCAGCGCTCCATGGGCATCCGCCGTGTACGCCTGACCGACCCCTGGGCGACGCGCCTGCTGCGGATCTGCGTGCGCCATTTCGATGATTTGCCCGTCTTTGCACGCCAGTTGATCGAGCATTTGCGCGAGGCCTGAACGCGGTGCGCGTCCGTCGTTTGGCGGAGAGATGCTGTTTGAACTCGCGTGGGTGAAAACCCGTCGGTACACTGCAAACAGTTGCGGGCTGCACAGCGCTACAGACGCGCGGCGCCGCACCAACCTTCCGCTCATGGAGCACATCATGGCGTCTGCCGGTGTTCCCCCTGGTGTTCCCCCGATCGGCCTGCTGCACGCCGCGCGTGCGCTGCGCATCTATCGGCGCCACGAGATCAATGCGCTGGCGTGGATCGCGCTGGGCGTGTGCCTGCGCAGCCCAGCGCCCATGGCGGCCATCAGCGTGGCGTTGCTCATGGTGTGCGCATGGTCGCTCACGCGGCACATCCAATATCTCAAGCCCCTGTATGAACTGCCGGTGTTCAGCCGCCTGCTGACACACACCGGCATGGCGTTCGCGGCCATCAATGCGGCGCTGCTGGCGGTGGAGCTGGCCACGGGTGCCGGACGCGGCGCATGGTTCGATGCCGACGGCTGGCTGGCGCCCGCGTGGCCGCAGATCCTGCCTGACATGGCCGGCACGATTGAGCTGATGCTGGTCAGTGCCCAGTGGGTCGTCGTGCTGGGTGTCGTGGTTGCCGCAACGGCCTGGGCGTGGCTGAGCCTGGGTGGCGGCCGCTCGCTGCGTTTTCCGCCACGCTCGCAATGAGCGCATGGCTCGGGAGAATCCGGGCTGGTCTGGCGGAGGAATTCCTCCTATAAGTGGCGATGTCGGTTGCAGGTGCGTTTCCGTAGCGCCCGGACGAGGCGCGTGCAGTTGGGGCGTGCGTAACACGCTCCGAACCCCCCAGGAGACAGGCATGACATCGCTGGACGCTTTCCTGCGGTGCCGCGACTTTCTGCTCGCGCACCGAGAGGATTACGACACCGCCGTGCGCGATTTTGTGTGGCCCAGCTTGGACCGCTTCAACTGGGCGCTCGATTATTTCGACACCATGGCGCGCCGCAACGACGGCATCGCCCTGTGGGTGGTCGACGATCAGGGCAACGAGACACGGCTGTCGTTCGCGCAGATGGCCGAGCGCTCGGCGCGCGTGGCCAACCATCTGTGGGCGCTTGGCGTGCAGCGCGGTGATCGCATCCTGCTCATGCTCGGTAACGTGCCCGGGCTCTGGGATGTGATGCTCGCCAGTATCAAGATCGGCGCGGTCATCATCCCGGCCACGACACTGCTCACGGCCGAAGACCTGCGCGAACGCATTGCCATGGGCGAGGTGAGCCACGTGGTGGTGGGCGGGGCGGATTGCGCCAAGCTCGACGCCGTATCGGGCACATTCACACGCATCGCAGTCGGTGCGGACAAGGCGCCGGCCGGATGGCACCGCTTTGAAGACGCCTACGATGCATCCGCCGAATTCACGCCCGACGCACCGACGCAGGCGAGCGATCCGTTGCTGCTGTATTTCACTTCCGGTACCACGTCCAAACCCAAGCTCGTGATGCATACGCATGCGAGCTATCCGGTCGGGCATCTGTCCACGCTGTACTGGATCGGTCTGCGACCGGGGGATGTGCACTGGAACATCAGTTCGCCCGGCTGGGCCAAGCACGCATGGAGTTGCTTCTTTGCGCCATGGAATGCGGGTGCCACCGTCTTCATCTACAACTACGCGCGCTTCGAGCCCAAGGCGGCGCTCGACGTGCTCTGCCGCGCCAAGGTGACGACACTGTGCGCGCCGCCCACCGTGTGGCGCATGCTGATCCAGGAAGACCTGGCCGCATGGAAGCCCGCGCTGCGCGAACTCGTGGGCGCCGGCGAGCCCCTCAACCCCGAGGTGATCGAACGTGTGCGCGCTGCCTGGGGCATCATCATCCGCGACGGCTACGGCCAGACCGAAACCACCTGCCAGATCGGCAACAGCCCCGGGCAGCCGGTCAAGGCGGGATCGATGGGCCGGCCGCTGCCGGGCTACCGCATCACGCTGCGCGACCCCGATGGCCGCGAGGCCGAAGAGGGCGAGATCTGCATCGAATTGAGTTCACGGCCGACAGGCCTGATGGAGGGCTATGCCGGCAACGCCGACAAAACGGCCGAGGCCATGCGCGGTGGCGTGTACCACACCTCCGATATTGCCGCGCGCGATGCCAGCGGCTACCTGACTTACGTTGGCCGCGCCGATGACGTGTTCAAGGCATCGGATTACCGTGTCAGCCCGTTCGAGCTGGAGAGCGTGCTGATCGAACACCCGGCCATCGCCGAGGCCGCCGTTGTGCCGAGCCCCGACCCGTTGCGCCTGGCGGTGCCAAAGGCTTTCCTGGTGCTGCGTGCGGGGCACGAAGCTGGGCCGGAACTGGCGCGCGACATCCTCCAGTTTTGCCGCAGCCGACTGGCTTCCTACAAGCGCGTGCGCCGCATCGAATTTGCCGATCTGCCTAAAACCATCTCGGGCAAGATCCGGCGCGTCGAACTGCGCATGCGTGAAGCCGCGCGCAGCGAAAGCGCCGCGGGCGTGCGCAACCTGCAGGAATATTGGGACGAGGATTTCCCGGCCGATTGACCCGCGTGCTGTGCCTCGGCACCCATGGAGCGTGCGCCCCCCCGACCGCACGCTCCACTGCGCCAGCGCTGGCTGATATCAGCGCGACGAGCGGGGGACCAGGCGCAGTTGACGCGCGCGATCCAGGTCGTAGGCCGGCACGCCACCGTGCGGCAGCGACGCGCGTGAAGCGGCCAGGTCGCGGCCGCGCACGATGACCGGCGCGAGCGAGCCAGCGCGGATCAGGTCCGATGCAGCCAGCTCGATCCAGTCACGGTAATTGCGATAGACCTCTTCAGCCGTGATCTTCTGATGCGCGCAATCGCAGAGCGACAGCGCTTCGGACGTGACGAAGCAACTCACGACCTTGCCGTCGACGATGGCTTGGAAGAACAGGTCCCCTACGGACCTGAAGGTCTTGCCGGTGAATGAAATGTTCATGATGCTCCCCCCAATTGATCGGGCGCGCCGATTGAGCGGCGTGCCCCACATGCCGCTTTCGCGGCGCAGTGATCACATGCAGGAGCGTGGTTTCCGAATGGAGGGATGATGCTCCAGATGTTGAATCCATCCGGATGCGATTGACCCAGTGAAGCGGGTCGGACTATCCCTCGGTGCCGTTATACGGTCTGTCAAATCGGTAGTTGACTGCGGGTTCGCTCTCGCGCTGCGACCTTCCCCGTACAAATTCCGTTATGTTTTTATGGTTACCACAAGCGGTGCAGCAGCCCGACACCTACGGTGATCGAGATGGCCAACAGCCAGAGCAAAACAGTGGAGACGCGCGTCGCTGGAAGACGTGTTTGAAAAAGGCGCCGACGCGTAGGAATCACCTGCCAATTGGCAGAGTGACGTTCCCACCCCAGGCGAGCCGTCAAGCTCGCTGTTCCCCGTTTCATTGTTCCCATGGACTGCTCCCGTACGCGCGCACTGCGTATTTAGTTTTATTTAATTCTGCTTTTCTTCGATTGCATTCTAGGACACTCTACGCAGACCGCTACCGCCCCTTGGCATGATTCTTATCGTCCATTTGGTTCATAAACGGGAGGTTTAGGACATATTGGGGGGTCAAATATGAAGCAATTTTCATCACTTACCGAGACGATTAATCCATGCGCAAACGCTTTCGTTTGAAACGCATGCCCGTCGCGCCTCGCAACCTGCCTGCAAGGTGTCGCAGATACAGTCGTGCGCGTTTTGTGGCCGGCATGTTGCAAGCTTGCAAAATAACAGGCGCCCCAGCGTAAGACAGCGAAATGCCACGCACGCTGCGGTACAGTGCCGCCGGGTTGGCAAAGGCATCAGAGAATCAGCAGGACATTGACATGACGCAAGCAAGACGCGCCCGGAATATCAGGGCGCTCCTGGGGTTTGGGCGAAGAGGGCGTGCCGCTTTGGCGGTAACGGCGGCCTTGGCGGCGACGGCCGTCGCGCACGCTGCGGCGCCAAGCCTGGCAACGCGCCGCGCGGCCGTGGAATCCACGCTGGCGCATGCCGGCAGTTGCCAGCGTCTGGGCGATTACTACTGGGAAATCGGAGATGCCCATGGCGAGCTGATGCACGGGCAGCAGGGCCAACGCATCGGCGCGAACAAGACGGTGCGGCTGGCTTCGGCATCCAAATGGGTGTTTGGTGCCTACGTGGTCGAACGTGCGCAAGGCAAGCCCACCCCTGCCGAAATCGACGCACTCACCATGCGCTCCGGCTACGACGGGCTCAATCCGTTGCTGTGCAATCGCAAGGACACCGTGCAAAGCTGCTTTGGGCGCGGTCGCAACGCCACCTTCACGCCGGGCCACGTGGGCCGTTTCAGCTACAACGGCGGCCATGATCAGAAGCTGTTGATCGATCTCGGTTTGGGCCACGCCGATGCCGAAGCGCTCAACAGCGAACTCGACCACCAGCTTGCCAATCCACCCGGCGCACGCGACGCCGGTCAGCCACTCGGCATTCGTTACCTCGCACCCGAGCCGGCCGGCGGAATGATCGCCACGCCGGCTGCTTACGGCCAGTTCTTGCGTCGCCTCATCCGCGGCGAATACCAGCTCGGCAAGATGCTCGGCCAGCATGCCGTTTGCACCGAGCCCGGCACATGCCCGACGGCCGTCAGCACGCCGGCCGCGCTGCCGTGGCATTACGGGCTCAACTATTGGATCGAGGATCAACCCGGCGGCGACGGCGCGTTCAGCTCGGCCGGCGCGTTCGGCTTCTATCCGTGGATCACCGCTGACAAGCGTTACTACGGCATCCTCGTACGCGAGACCCTGGGCCCACGCGCCTATGTGCGCAGCGCCGCATGCGGCGCACTGATCCGCCGTGCCTTTGCCGAGGGCAAGCCGCAGCATCCTGCCGAAGGCGCCGGCAGCGCCGATTTCGCCGACTGACGAACCCCGTAGATCAAGCGGGCAAGCCATCGCCTAACGTGTTTGGAGGTGGCGCCGCATTCTGACCTGCGCCCTCGGCACCCTCGGCACGCCGGTTGCGACCCACGGGCCACCTACCAGATGGAGATGGCCCATGGTCCGGCACCCCCTGCGCGGCAGCGAGCGCACCATTCCTGAAGACGCACGCATCCTGGGCGATGCGCACCCTGCAGAGCAGATCCGGGCGCTCGTGCAATTGCGCCGCCCGAATGAAGCTGAACTCGACGCGCGCCTGTCCGGATTTGCTCACGCGCATGCCGCAGCAACCGCACCGCCCACGCCGCTGACCCGCGAAGAGTGGGCCGCCCAGTTTGGTGCTGCCGCGGACGACATCGAGGCCGTCCGCAGCTTTGCACGCGAACACAGCCTGCAAGTGATCGAAGTCAACGTGGCTGCCGGCACCATCACGCTCGAGGGCTCCGTCGAACACTTCTGCGAGGCATTCGATACGCACCTGCACCGCGTGGCCCGTGGCGATTGCGAATACCGCGGGCGTTCCGGCCCGCTGCGGCTGCCGGAGTCCTTGCAGGGCGTGGTTGTCGCCGTGCTCGGGCTCGACTCGCGCCCGCAGGCGGAGCCGCATTTCCGCTTCGTGCCGCAGCCCACAGGGTCGACTGAGCCGGGCGGCATCCGGCCCGCGCGTGCGGCTCCCACGGCGTCATACACGCCGGTGCAGCTCGCGCAGCTCTACGGCTTTCCGCAGGGCGACGGCGCGGGTCAGTGCATTGCGTTGATCGAACTCGGGGGCGGCTATCAGGAAGACGATCTGCGTGCGTACTTCCAGGAGCTGGGCGTGCCGATGCCGACCGTGACAGCCGTGCCGGTCGGGCAGGGTGCCAACCGCCCCACGGGTGATCCGAACGGGCCCGACGGTGAAGTCATGCTCGATCTGGAAGTGGCGGGCGCTGCGGCGCCGGGTGCCACGCTGGCCGTGTATTTCACCGTCAATACCGATGCCGGTTTCGTGCAGGCCATCAACGCGGCCATCCATGACACCAAGCTGCGGCCTTTGGTGGTGTCCATCAGTTGGGGCGCCCCCGAAAGCGCCTGGACGCCACAGGCCATGCAGGCCGTCAATGCCGCGCTGCAGAGCGCCGCGGCGATGGGCGTGACGGTGTGTGCCGCGTCGGGCGACAGCGGCTCCAGTGACGGCCAGCCCGATCGCGCGGATCACGTCGACTTTCCCGCCTCCAGCCCGTACGCGCTGGCATGCGGCGGCACCAGCGTGCGCGCGAGCGGAAACCGCATCGCAGAAGAAACCGTCTGGAACGATGGCGCGCGGGGCGGTGCGGGCGGCGGCGGGGTGAGTACCGTCTTCGCGTTGCCGAGCTGGCAGCAAGGCCTGGCCGCGCAGCAGACCCGGGGCGCGAGTGTGCCGCTGGCGCGGCGCGGTGTGCCCGATGTATCGGCCGATGCCGACCCGCTGACCGGCTACGTCGTCCGCGTGGATGGCGAGAGCGGCGTCGTGGGCGGCACCAGCGCCGCGGCGCCGCTGTGGGCGGCGCTCATCGCGCGCATCAACGCCATCAAGGGCCGGCCGGCGGGTTATCTGCATGCGCGGCTGTATCAGAACCCCGGCGCCTTCAACGACATCAAGCAGGGCAACAACGGCACCTATGCCGCCGCACCCGGTTGGGATGCCTGCACCGGCCTGGGCAGCCCCAAGGGCGACGCGATCGCGAACCTTCTCTAGCAGCGAGGCACGCATGACCACCACCGACCAGCCGTTCTTCGACCCCACCGCTTACGGCAACGGCCCCGACGACAGCGTGACCGACACGAGCGAGGGTATGGCCATCACGCACCACACCGTGCGCATTGGCGGACGCAACATCGCCTACACCGCACATGCCGGCCACCTCGTCACGGTCGACCCGAGCAGCTCGCAGCCGGTGGCCAAGATGTTCCACGTGGCCTTTGTGGCCGATACACCGGAAGGCGGCGCGCAGGCACGGCCGGTAACGTTCTTCTATAACGGCGGGCCGGGGTCTTCGGCGGTGTTTGTGCTGCTCGGGTCGTTTGCGCCGCGCCGCATCGTGACGTCGATGCCGTCGTTCACGCCGCCCGCGCCGTATCGCATGGAGGACAACCCCGACAGCCTGCTCGACCGGTCCGATCTCGTTTTCATCAACCCGGTGGGCACCGGCTATTCGACGGCCATCGCGCCCAAGCGCAATCTCGATTTCTGGGGCGTCGATCAGGACGCTCGGAGCATCGCGCAGTTCATCAAGCGGTGGCTAACCGCCAATGATCGATGGAATTCGCCCAAGTTTCTGTTTGGCGAGTCTTACGGTACGGCGCGTTCGTGCGTGCTCTCGTATGTGCTGCATGAAGATGGCGTGGACTTGAACGGCATCACGCTGCAGTCGTCCATCCTCGACTACACGCAGGCGGGCAACCCGGTTGGGCTGTTGCCGACGTGTGCCGCAGATGCGTGGTTCCACAAGCGGGCAACTTCACCCAAAGGCGGCCCGCTGCCCGCAGACGTGGGCGACTTTGCCGAAGCCGCCGCCGTATTTGCGAGCACCGATTACGAAAATGCGCTCGCCAAACCCGCGCATGTTGCTCCGGCCGTGCTGAAAACGTTGTCGGCTTACACCGGCATCGATGCGGCTACGCTGCAAGGCTGGCGGCTGGATGTGGGGGCGTCTGACGGCGCGGGCACGTCGCTGTTCCTGACCACGCTCCTGGCCGACAAGGGCTTGTCGCTGGGCGCGTACGACGGCCGCGTCACGGGCGTCCACACGGGCATTGCGGCCAGCGTTGATCCGAACTCCGGCGGCAACGACCCGACCATGACGGCGGTGTCCGGCGTGTACACGGCCATGTGGAACACCTACCTGAACGACGATCTGAAGTTCACCTCCAATTCCGCCTTCACAGACTTGAACGACCAGGCCTTCCGCCACTGGGATTTCCGCCACACCGACCCGACCGGCGCGCAGAAGGGGCTCGATGCCAACGGCAACATCGCGCTCTACACCGCCGGCGACCTGGCCGCCACCATGAGCCTGAACGTGGATTTGAAAGTCTTCTCCGCCAACGGCTACTACGACTTCGTCACGCCGTTCTACCAGACCATGCTGGACCTGAAGGCAATGCCGTTGCTGGACGCGGATGTGCGCAAGAATCTTTCGGCGGGGTTCTATCCGTCGGGGCACATGGTGTACCTGGACGGCGGTTCGCGCACGGCATTGAAGGCCGACCTGGCGCGCCTTTACGACGCCACCACGACCGACCACCAGGCCGTCGCGCGCATCCGCATGCTACAGGCGCGCAAGGCCTGAGCGGCGGGCATGCCGGCCCAGCCGCGCAGTTCGCGGATCAATAGCCGCGGTAGTACGGGTGGTAGTAATGCGGGCGGTCGTAATAGCCGCCTGCCGGCACCACCACGCACGCGCTCAGCGCAGAGGTAGCGGCAGCAGCCAGGATGAGCAGGGCGATGGTGCGTTTCATGATGAGGCTCCGTGGTTATCGTTGGACTTGGCCTCACTGTATGGAAACGCCACGCAACCGCGCTTTACCGTTTGTAAGAAAAACTGTGATGCTCAGGCCGGTAATCGACGGCGGGCCCCACGTTGGCAACGCCCGCACCGGGGCCGCCGTAATTTGCCGTTACCTTTGCGGCGAGACCGTGGAGCGGATCGGGCGTGTTCGGGCACTGTCAGTGCAGCGCCACAATGTTCTACGAACTTATCGTCACACTATTGACAGATCATCGAGATAGGCGGGAAATACAACAAACGGCGAACGCTGGGCTTCAAGTTTGAACGCACAGCGCCGATAGCCGTTCATATAGATGCCAGGGCGTCTCGGCCCAGTCGAGACAGCACTGCGGGGACTATGCGATGCGCGCGCCACCCAACTGTGCGCATCGGCAACACATCGGGGGGATGCATCATGACGAATTTTCTGGAATCCACTATCGCCTGGGCTGCACCGTGCCTGATTGCTACTGCGATCGTCGTGCCGGTCATGTGGAGCAAGCTGCGTACGCGCCGTGTGCTCGAAGCGATGCACGAAGCACGCGAACAGCGCGACGAGTGACCTGCCGGTCGGCCATCTGCGCCGATCCCACCTGCTTGTCACGTCAATAGAAAACGAAAACGGGCGCCGCATCGCTGCTGGCGCCCGTTTGGCATTCTGCGAGGCGGAGTGCGGCGCGTCCCGTTGCACCGCAATCCTGTTCGCTCAGGCTGCCATGGCCTGGCTTACAACGTCGCGCATGGCGGCGTGTGCGGCTTCCAAGGCTTGCGTGCGGGCGTCCGGGCCCATCGCCAGGCGCTCTGCGCGCACGAACTGCACGTCGGTAATGCCGAAGAAGCCGAACACGGTCTTCAGATAAGCCTCCTGGAAATCCATGGCGGCGGCCGGGCCGGCGGAGTACATGCCGCCGCGCGTCGACGCAACGATCACCTTCTTGCCACCGGCCAAGCCGACCGGGCCGGTTTCCGTGTACTTGAACGTACGGCCGGCTTGGGCCACACGGTCGACCCAGGCCTTGAGCTGGCTCGGCACCGAGAAGTTGTACATCGGCGCGCCCACCACGATCACGTCGCTGGCGAGCAACTCGTTCACGAGTGCTTCCGAACGGGCGTGCTCGGCCCGGGTGGCTTCATCAAAATCATCGGCGCCAGTGGCGCGAAAGCCGGCAGCAATGGCGCCGTCCAGATGGGGAATCGCTTCGACCGACAGGTCTCGGCGGACGACCGTGGCGCTGGGGTTTTCGCGACGCAGCTCGTCAACAATGGCGGCGCTCAAGAGGCGGGAGGCCGAAGCGTCGCCGAGGATGCTGGAATCAATGTGAAGGACTTGCATGGTGTCTCTCCAGGAAAAGGTGGGTTGCTGGAAAGATAGTGCGATGCAGCGAGTTCCAGTAGTGGGTTGAATCGATACACATCGTTCTATGGGTGAGACAATGCGCCCGTGCTTTGGAGAACGGCCATGGAAGACCTGAACGACCTCGTCCTGTTTGCCAGTGTGGTGACGCACGGCAGTTTTTCCGGCGCTGCGCGGGCGCTGGGGATTCCCAAGTCGCGCGTGAGCCGCCGCGTGGCGGACCTGGAAACGCGCCTGGGTGTGCGGTTGCTCCAGCGCTCGACGCGGGCTGTGCATGTGACGGACGTGGGTTCAGCGTTCTTTACGCATTGCGAATCGATGACGCAGGCCGCCCGCGCCGCCTTCGAGGTGGCCGAGCACGCCGGCGAAAAACCGTCCGGCCGCTTGCGCGTGAGCTGCCCGGTGGGCGTGGCGCACGTGTTCATCGCGCCCGTGCTGTCGAAATTCCTGCGCGCGCAGCCCGAGGTGCGGCTGGAGCTGGACGTGACGAACCGCCGTGTCGACGTGATCGGTGAAGGCTACGACGTGGCGCTGCGCGTGCGCTCGACGCTGGACGACTCCAACCTGGTCGTGCGCAGCTTTGGCGTGAGCGCCCAGGTGCTGGTGGCCAGCCCGTCGTTTGTCGCCGAGCATGGTCCCTTCAAGACGCCGGAGTCGATGCGCGGCGTGATGGGCGTGGGCTTTGATGGCGCGGCCGGCGAGCGGACGCGTTGGCGCCTGACCGCTCCGGAAGGCGGCGCGGTCGATATCGAATACACCCCCGCGCTGGTGACGGACGACTTGTACCTGATGGGGCAGACGGCGCTGGCCGGCGTCGGTGTGGCGCAACTGCCGTTCAACCTGTGCGCGGAGCCGGTTGAAGACGGCCGACTGATCGTGCTGCTGCCGGAATACCGCTTGCCGGTGCACCAGTTTCACGCGGTGTTTCCGTCGCGCCGGGGGCTGGTGCCGGCCGTGCGCGCGTTCATTGAATTCCTGGCCGAAGAGTTGCCCGGTATGACGGCAAATGTCAGCCGCTGTTATGAGGATATCGTCCGGCAACCCGATCGTTGACTCTGCAACGAACGCGAATCGGCAGTATCATCGACGGCTTCGCTTTCCCCTTTGGCGCGCGTGCCTTGACCGGCATTCACGCACAGTCCCATGTCCTCCCGCCCCAGCATCGAACCGCCCAAGCCAGACACGCCCACTGCGCCCGTCGCGTCGGTGTCCAGCCCGCTGGATACGCTACCGGTAGCCGAAATTCCGGTGATGGCGGTGATGGGCGGACTGATGCTCGCCATTTTGCTGGGCGCGCTGGAGCAGACGATCGTTGCCGTGGCGTTGCCTGTGATCGCGGGCGAATTCAACGGCTTTGCGCTGATGGCGTGGTTGGTGTCGGCGTATCTGGTGGCGTCTACGGTCGTGACGCCCATCTACGGCAAGTTGAGTGACCTCTACGGCCGCCGCGCCATGCTGACGACGGCCATCGTTCTGTTCGTGCTGGCCTCGGTGGCGTGTGCACTGGCGACCAGCATGCCGATGCTGCTGTTTGCGCGCGTGCTGCAGGGGCTGGGCGGCGGCGGCCTGATCTCGGTATCGCAGGCCACGATTGCCGATGTGGTGCCGCTGCGTGAGCGCGGCCGCTACCAGGGGTATGTGAGCGGCATGTGGGCCATGGCCAGCCTCGCTGGCCCCGTGATCGGCGGCTATCTGACGCATTACCTGTCGTGGCGCTGGATTTTCTGGATCAACCTGCCCCTGGGCATCGTCGCGCTGCTGGTCGTGCGTCGCACGCTGCGGCATCTGCCGGTGGCGCACCAGCGTCGCCCCATCGACGTACCGGGCGTGGTGCTGTTTGCCGGGGGGCTGACCGCGCTGTTGTTGATGATTACCCGTGTGGGGCAGGGCACGCCGCTCACGCAGCCTGAAAACCTCGGCCTGCTGGCGGGGGCGGTGCTGCTGCTGGGGGCGTTCGTCTGGCAAGAGAACCGTGCCGTCGAGCCGATCATTCCGCTGTCGATGTTCCGGGTGCGCACGGTCACGATCTGTTGCCTGGCACTGTTCTTGTGCTTCTTCCAACTGATTGCCACGTCGGTGCTGATGCCGCTGCGCTTTCAGATGGTGGCGGGTGCCAGCCCCGATGCCGCCGCGTTGCGCCTCGTGCCGCTCACACTGTCGATTCCGCTTGGCGCCTTCATTGCCGGCAAGTGGATGACGCACAGCGGCCGCTACAAGCCGCTGATGCTGATGGGCGCATGCGTGGTGCCGTTTGCCGTGGCATCGCTGGGTTTGCTGGACCCGCACAGCGTGTTGGCACTGACCCTGGCGATGATCGTGCTTGGCCTGGCGATCGGCGTGCAGTTCCCGACCGGCCTTGTCGCCACGCAAAACGCGGTGCCGCCGCAGACGGTGGGTCTGGCCACGGCGCTTACCGCTTTCTCGCGCCTGCTGGGCGGCGCGGTGGGTGTGGCGGTGCTGACGTCTGTGCTGATTGCGCTGCTGCGTCAGGCTGCGCCCGAAGCGCAAATTGCGGCCGGTGGCGACGTGCTGATGGACCTCTTCCACGCAGCGCTTGCCAGTAACGGTGCCGATGCCCAAGCCCTGCAGCGCGCGGGCGAAAGCGCCTTCCGGCATCTGTTCTTCTTTGCTGCTGCGGTTTCGGTGATCTCGCCGCTGCTGATCATGCGGCTGGAAGAGAAGGCGCTGCGCGGCAAGGTGTCGCTCGCCGAAGCCATCGAGTAATGCTGGACGCGCTAGCCTGTGGCAGGGGCCAGCGCACGCCGTCGAGCGCGGTGCGCCACGCTGCCCTCGTGTAGCGCCCAGCGCAGCGTGGGTGCCACGGTGCGCATGGCTGCCGACGCAAAGGCCGCCTGCAGCGGCGGCTGCTTGAGATCGAGCATCTGTCTTGCCCACGGCGGCAGCAACTGGATACCCGCATCCAGGAACAGGCGTACCGCCGGGCGCAACCCCGGACGCGGCGCCTGCCACGTCATCAACACCTCCACCACGGTGCGCGTGCGGTCGCTGCTGACCAGCTCGGCGCGCATCGCATTCAGATAGGTCTGGACGGCCGCCCGCGATTTCGGCACGTTGCGCGCACCCAGCATCTCGGCCACCAGCGCGGTCTCTTCAAAGTAACGATCCTGCTGCGCGCCGCTCAGGTTGCCATCCACGTAGCGCAGATAGCCCGCCAGGAAGCTCGACATCTCGGCGACGTGCACCCAGGTGAGCAGGTCCGGGTCGTTGGCCGAATACGGCCGCCCGTCGGGCGCGATGCCTTGCACGCGATCGTGGATGGTTTTCACGCGGTCGATGAGCGCCAGCGCATCGTGCCGGCTGCCATACGTGGTACCGGCCACGAACTGCGCGGTGCGGCCCAGGCGCCCTTGCAGGTCTTCGCGAAAGTTGGAGTGATCCCACACGCCGGCCAGCGCACGCGGATGCAGCGCCTGCAGCAGCAGCGCGCTGACGCCGCCGGCCATCATCGCCGGAAAATCGGCATGCACCTTCCAGCAGACCGCATCGGGGCCGAACAGGCCCGGGTCGCCCGGCGGAGAGGCAATGTCGAGGGTGAGGCTGCCGGTGGCACGCGTCAGGCCGCGGACCTGGCTGGCGATGCGTTCACGAATTGCGACGAGTGGCGAGGGCATGGTGCCGGAGGTGCCCGGAGGCACGAGGCGAAGAAGCGTCCATTTTACCGACCCGCACCCGGGCACACGGTGCCCGCCATGAGGACAGAACGTCGCATGGCCGATGTGCACCTGCAGGACCATTTGTTGCGAGAGCGTTGGCGTTAGCGCCTCCTAGAATGAAGAGCAATTCCACGAGAACGCCGTCTATGACCTTGCACCGACATACCGCCTGGCTGCGTCCAGTTACCCTGCTTGCCTTGATGGCCACGATGGCCGGCCTATGCCTGAGCCCGGGCTCCCACGCGGCAGACGACGCGCAGGGCCTGCGCGACAAATACCAGAGCGTGGCGCCGCAATTGGCTGATAACCCATTCCACCGTCCGCTGGTGCTGGAATCCACCGAGACGCCCACCATGCTCAAGGGCGACATCTACAGCGTGGTCGATTACCCGTTCGCCACCGTGAACAGCGCGTTGAGTGACGCGACACAAGGCCCCGGCAACTGGTGCGACGTGCTGATCCTGCATCTGAACATCAAGTATTGCCACGCCGTGCCCGGCGCCAAGGGCCCCGTGCTCGACGTGAACCTCGGCCGCAAGGTCGAGCAGACCCTGTCCAGCAGCTATCGGCTGGAGTTCAACTACCGCCCGGTTGCCAGCAATGCAGACTACTTTCGCGTGGAACTGAATGCCGAGTCCGGCCCGTTCAGCACGAAGGACTACCGCATCACGCTGGAGGCCATTCCTGCACCGGCGGGCGGCAACCACACCTTCCTGCATCTGACGTATTCGTACGGATACGGCACAGCGGGCCGGCTGGCGATGCGCACGTATCTGGGCACGGTCGGCAGCGACAAGGTGGGTTTTACGAAGACGGCAGAGTCGTCAGCCGCCGCACCGGAATACGTGGGCGGTGTGCGCGGCCTGCTCGAGCGCAACACGATGCGTTACTACCTCGCAATCGACGCCTATTTGAAAGCGTTGTCAGCGCCGCCGGACAAGCGTTTGCAGCAGCGGCTGAACACGTGGTTCAACGCCACCGAGCAGTATCCGCGCCAGTTGCATGAAGTGGAACGGCAGGACTACCTGCAGATGAAGCACCACGAAGCCGAGCGCCAGCAGACGGCTCAGTAGCGATTCAGGCGGGCCGGTAGACCTTGGCGAAGCGCTGCGCCTGCACGACGCCGTAGTCGCCGGGGGCGTATTGGAGCACCCAATCACCGGCTTGGCCGTGCAGCACATCGCCGGCTTCGGAGCGCGCCATCGAGAACGCTTCGCTCATCTGCTTGGCGAGCACCACGCTCGGGCAATTGCGATAAGCGCCGGCCTGACCATGCGTGAGTGACGCATCGGCGGGGACGTACTTGGCATCGAAACGCCCGCGCGAGACCACCCAGCGGTCGCCAGTTGAACCGGTGATCAGCGCATCGCCGGGTGCGTAGCGGTTGGGGCCTTCCAGGCTCATCAGCGCGCCGGCTTCGGCGGCAAAGTCGACGTGGACGGTCTCGTCCTTGACGAAAGGGCGGGCGGCGGGGTCCGTGCGCAGGTCGACGTGTTGCAGGGTGGGCATGAGGGGGCGCAAAGGCGATGAAGGCGAGGTCGGGCGAAAGGCCGTAAGCGTAGCGCAAATGGTCCGGCTACAGCGTGGTGGGATTGCCGTTGCGGTCGCGTTCGAACACCTTGTGGCGTTTCAGGCAATCCATGAGCCAGGGACCGGCCCGCCCGATTGTGCGCGCGGCGGCCACGACCACCAAACCGCTGGTGCTGTCGCACACGGCGCTGTCGGGGGCGCCCAGGGCGCGCAGCCGGTTGATTTCAGCAGACCATGCACGCGCGGCGGCGGACACCGGCGGTGTGATTGGCGTGTGGCCCAATGCGGCGGATTTTCCCAACCTCGATGCCATGGCGATGGGCATCAAGCGCATGGCCGACGTGGTGGGCGTGGCGCACGTGGGGCTGGGCACCGACCTGCTTGGCTTTATCCGGCCGCCGGTGTTCACCAGTTATGCGCAGTTGCCGGCGCTGGCCCGGGCCCTGCTGAAAGCGGGGTTCACGTCCGTGGAAGTTGGCCAGATTCTGGGCGGTAACTACCGGCGCGTGTTTGAGGCGACAGTGGTTTGATCGGGGCCCGCAAGGTATGACGCCTTGCGGGCCCGATCATCGCTCTTCCCCGTGTGCCCTGCTTGTTAGCGGTCGTACTCGACCGCCGTTGTGAAGTTCAGATCCTGCGGGTCTGCCCACGACATATTCGTGAACGACATGTCTTGTGCGCCCGACCAGCCCGTCACCGCCGGGAAGGCCACACCCTGGTCGCCCGCGACGTTGACGGTGAGCGTGGTGCCCGGCGCGGCCGGTGAGGCACGGCCGACACCATTCACGAACACCGTCGGCTGGCCCGACGCCGTGGAGCGGATCTGGACGTTGACGCGTTTCACGAACGGCACGCCCGCCTTGGTCGTCCACGTGACGGGCAGCGTGGGGCCGCCTGCGAACGTCGATGCCGTGCCCGGGGTGAGGATGTCGCGCGTGGTTTGCGAGATGTCCTGCCAGGTGTACTGGCGCAGCGCCTCGGGCGAGGGCGACGGTGTGCGCAACCGCACCGTGTAGGTCTTGGACGGCAGGCTGGTGACCCCGCCCTGATAGATGGCGATCGTGTAGGCGCTGAACGGCGTGATGGTCGCCAGCTCCGATGCCGTCAGTTGCGGCTTGGCCCATGCCGTGTTGTTGCGCGGTGCATCGCCGGGCCACGTGAAACTCCCCTGATTGGCCGGGTCTTGTGCCGCGCCTGCCAGGCGGAAGTTATTGCGGCAGGCGCTTTGCTTGGCCAGCAGGGCAAGCTGCGCTGGGGTCTGGCTTGCGCCGACCTGGGCGCGGATGTTCAGCGTGTCGCACGTGCCCGAAGACGGCTGCAGGAACACGCCATTGCGCAGGCCCGGGCCGGTAACAATCGCAAAGTCGACCGGCGTGCCGGAGGCGTCCACGATGCCCACCTGCATGTTGATCGAATCGACAAACGCATTGGTGCCCGTCATTGCGGTGGCGCTGTTCAGCCAGTCCCACTTCTGCGCGTTGGCGTTGACCTTCGAGAGCACGGCGCGCTGGTTGCCGACGATACGCCAGCCGTTGTCGCCGCTGGTGCGCGAGGCGGCTTGCACCGCCACTTGCACGTGCTGCTGCATGCCGTCGCGAAGGCCGTCGGCGCGGGTCCAGGCGAGCTTGACCCACAGCGTGTCGCCGCTGCTGGACGCCACGCGGATGATCTCCGGCAGGCTGAAGCTGGCGTTGTTCATCGCGTCGTCGGCAAACAGGCCCGGCGTGCCCCCGCCCGATGCGGGGCCGAATTCCTGCTCGGCGGTCATGCCGTTGTTCAGGTAGGCCGACGGCACCCCGTTGATGCGCGCGCCGTTGGTCACGTCATCCACGAAGATCTGGCCGCAGGCGGGCACGCTGCCGCCCGTGCGTCCGGTGCCCGTGGAGCCGGCAAAGCATTGGTTGAGCGCCGTTTGCAACGCAGCCAGATCGGAGGCGGTTGGCAGGTTGGAGACGGGGTTGCCATTGATGGTCGCCACGCTCGGCAGGCTGGCCTTGTCGCTGGCCTGGGGCGCTACGCCCGGCGAGAGCTGCAATTGCGCAGGCGTATCGCTCGATGCGCCGGCCACGGAGCTGATCTGCACGCTGCCGTCCGGCAGCACGTTCACCTTCACCTGATCGAGCAGGCGGTCGAGGCCCGGTGCGCCTGCGGTCAGCGGGCCCGAGATGAGATCCACCCCGGTGTTGCCGGTGGCGGCCAGCAGGTCGGCCAGCGCGGCGGCATAGGCGGCCACAGTACTGGAGACGGTTTGCGCGGTCACCTTGCTTTGCAGCAGGCCCGTGTTGCCCAGGAGCTTGCTCGGGTTGTCGCCCACGATGGTGGCGGCGATGGCGTTGGTGATGGGCGTGATGTTGATCGTCTGCGTGCCGGCACTGGCGGACAGCGCAATCAGCGTGGCTTGGGAGTCGGCAACGTTGCCAGAAGCCGACAGCACGAACGGCGCGGTCAGGCCTGTCACCGCGCACTGGAATGCCCCGGTGGTGGCGTTGGCCGGGCAGTCGACCGACTTGCCGGACGCGTCCATCAGCGTGACCGTGGCGCCTTGCATGGCCGCGCCCGTGGCGGCGACGCCGCTGACCGTCTGTGCTGCCGGAACGTTGGGGCCGGGCGATGTGCTGGCGCTGCTGCCGGAATCGCCGCCGCCGCAAGCCGACAGGGCAAGGGTGGCCAGTGCGATTGCAATGGGGGTGAGTTTCATGGGTCCTCCGCTGGATCGTGGGTGCGCCGTGCATGCGGCGCCGTTATTCGGCAGGGAGATTCTCGAAGGGCACCCCAAGCGCCCGCATCATTCATTTGGAGGAAAGCGTCGCCAAATGAACGATGTTGATCGGCGCCCGCACGTGCTACGTTTGCGCGCATAACATGTCCGCTGCCACTTTGTTTTTGCCGAGTGAGTACGGCGGGCTTCATGGCCAGACAGCCATCCTTCGGGGGAGGGAAGCGTGCTCAAAGACCAGCTCATCGGTGATCTGTACGAAGCTGCGGTGACGCAGGATGGTTTCCTGGAAGTGTTTCACGACGTCACCGAAGCGCTAGGCGCCAACGTGTTCCACATGTTCAGTTGGGACCCCGTTCGCAACGCGCCTAATCTTTCGACTTACTCCCCAGGAAGGGGGTGGGACGACATCATTGCCCGCTACGACCAGTACTACGGCGCGCTCGATCCGCGCCGTGAGCATGTCGAACGTACCGCTCTGGGTGAATTTGCCTTCTGCCAGGACTATGTGTCCGATGCCTACGTCGAGCGCAGCGAGTTCTACCAGGACTATCAACTACCGTCGGGCTTTCGCTACCTGATGGGCGTGCGCCTGGCGCGCCCCGGCGGCAGCGACATCCTGCTCGGCATGCTGCGCGCGAACGGCCGCACCCCGTTCTCTGATGAGGAGCGCGCCACGGCTGCCGGCATGACCGGCCATCTGCAGCGCACCATCAATCTCTGGCAGGACACGCGCGTGTTGCATCGCGACGCGGCGCTTGGCACGGAGTTGATGGAGCAGCTTGGCCTGGCCGTGTTCGCGCTCGGGCGGGACCAGCGCGTGTTGTTTGCCAACGCCCAGGCCGAAGCGCTGTTGCGTGCATCGACTTGCCTGCGTTTGGAGCACGCCCGATTGAGTGCCACGTTTGCCGCCGACAACGATGGCCTGCAAGCCGCGCTGGCGCGGGTGGCGAAGTCACGCAAGGGCGAGAGCTTTGCCGTGCGTCCGGCACTCGGGGCGCCGCACGAAATCTTCCTCGGCATTTCGCAATTGCCGGCCCACGCCGCGCATGCTGCGTTCGGCGATGCGGCCATGCTGATCACGGCGCGCCGCAAGGGCGATGCCGCACCGGTGACGGCCATGCAGTTGCGCCAGGCGTTCGGTTTGTCAGCGGCGGAGGCGGCGGTGGGTGAGGCGTTGATTGCCGGCAAGACGCCCGACGAATACGCGGCCAACGCCAACGTCGCCATGTCGACCGTGCGCTCGCAGCTGCGCGCCATCTTCGACAAGACCTGCACGCGCTCGCAGGCGGAAGCCGTGGGCGCGATGCTCTGGGTACTGTCGCAGCGCAGGCCGCAGGGCTAGACGGGCGTCACGAAAGTACCGGGCGGAAGAAGCTGCGTTCGTAGCTGACAAAGCAGCCGGTCTCGTCCGCATACTGGAAGGCGGCGATGCAATCCGGGTCGTTTTTCGACCGTTCCCGATAGACCTCATATGCAGCCAGGCTGGGGAACGAGAACAAGGCCAACGCTACATTGCTGGCGCCTTCAGACGGGAGGAAGTAGCCGTGGTGCTTGCCGCCAAACTTCTCGACCAGTGGGATCCACATCTTTCCGTAGGTCTCGAATTCCTGGAGCCGGGCCGGGTTGATGATGTACCGGAGGTAGCAGGTGATCATGTCGTGTGCGGGCGGGTGGGTGAGCCGATGAGCCTAAACGCCCGCCCGCCGCTGAGTCAATCTCAGTAGTACCGCAGTTCCGTCGCCTTGCCGTGGAATACCTTGTATGAGTAGATCGTGTAGCCGACGATGGTCGGCAGCACGATGGCCACGCCCACCAGCATGAACTCAAGCGATTCAGGCGCGCTGGCGGCTTGCCAGATGTCGAGCCGGTCCACCACAAGATACGGGAAGAGGCTGTAGGCCAGGCCATTGAAGGCCAGCAGGAAGATGGCGCCGGTGCCGACGAACGGCGCCCAGATCAGGTGTTCATCCCTCTTGGCAATCTGCTGTGGCAGGCGGCGCAGCACCCAGTCGATCAGCAGGAACAGCACGATTGTTACCAGCGGCACGGGCGCCAGCAGGATGATGTTCGGCAACGCAAACCACTTGTCGAACACGCGCGTGCTGACCCAGGGCGTAGCCAGCGATACGGCGGCCACGCCCAGCGCTGTAAACCACAGGCTGCCGCGTGCCCACTGCACCGCGCGCAACTGCAGCGCGCCTTCGGTCTTCATGATGAGCCACGTGGCGCCCAGCAACAGGTAGCCTGCAATCAGCCCGCCCGCTGTGCAGATCGCAAAGACGACGTTGGCTGCGTCGTACTGGAAGCCCGTGATGTACAGCCCGAGCATCAGGCCCTGCGCCGCGGTGGCAATGACGGAGCCCGCGTAGAAGGCGCGGTTCCACCATGGCTTGTGATGCGCACGGGCCTTGACGCGAAAGTCGAATGCCACGCCCCGCAGGATCAGCCCGAACAGCATCAGCGCGACCGGCAAATACAGCGCACCCAGGATCTCGCCATGCGCGGCGGGAAACGCCACCAGCAACAGCCCGACCCCGAGCACGAGCCAGGTTTCGTTGGCGTCCCAGAACGGGCCGATGGAGGCGATCATGATGTCCTTCTCGGCGTCGTCCGCGCGGCGCAGCAGGATGCCGACGCCCAGGTCGTAGCCGTCGAGGACGACGTAGGCCAGCACGGCAATCCCCATCAGGGCCATGAAGACCACCGGCAGCCAGCCGGCGGGTTGGGTGAGGTCAGGGATGGTGCTCATACGTGGCTCGCGGCGGGCGCGGAAAATTGAGGGATGTGCTTGCCGGGGATGTCGGCGTCAGTCGGGTCGATGGCGCCGCCGGCTTTGCGGGCCAGATAGAACACCACGCCGATGTAGGAGGCGATGAGGAACGCGTACAGCGCGAGGTACATCGCCAGCGTGCTGCCGATCATCCGGGCGGGCACGGACGATGCGGCCTGGGCGGTGGTCAGCACGCCGTAGACCAGCCACGGCTGGCGACCGATTTCCGTAACGTACCAGCCGGCAACCACGGCCACCCAGCCGGAGAACGTCATGGCGACGAGGGCGCGCGCCAGCCAGTTCGGCAGCTCGCCATCACGGCGAAGGCGCCACGCGCTTGTCCACGACACCGCCAGCATCAGCAGCCCCACGCCCACCATCAGGCGGAAGGCGAAGAACACCGGCAGCACGGGCGGATGCTGGTCGAACCGATCGAGCCCCCGCACCTCGCCATCGAGCGAATGCGTGAGATACAGCGATGCGACCTTCGGTACCGCGATCTCGTAGCGGTTGCTGCGCGTGGCTGCATCTGGAATGCCGAACAGCACGGCGGGCACGCCACGTTCGGTCTGCCAGATGCCTTCCATCGCGGCCAGCTTGGCCGGTTGGTGCTCCAGCGTGTTCAGGCCGTGCGCGTCGCCGGCAGCAATCTGCAGCGGGATCAGCATGGCGGCCAGCGCCACGCCGGTCTTGAGCGTCGCACGCACATCGCCACCGCGGTCGTTGCGCAGCCAGCGGTAGGCAGACAACCCTGCCAGCAGGAACGAAACCGTCAGACCCGAGGCCAACAGCATGTGCGTGAACCGGTATGGAAACGACGGGTTGAAGATGATCGCCAGCCAGCTTTGCGGATGTGCGCGGCCGTCGATCATCACGTAGCCGGCGGGTGTCTGCATCCACGAGTTGAGCGCGATGATCCAGAACACCGAGATGGTCGTGCCCAACGCGACCAGGAACGTCGCGAATGTATGGATGCGCGGGCTCACACGGCCCGTGCCGAACAGCATGATCCCGAGAAAGCTGGCCTCCAGAAAGAACGCGGTCAGCACTTCATACGCCAGCAGCGGCCCGGCGATATTGCCGACGGTGTTCATATAGCCCGGCCAGTTCGTGCCGAACTGGAAGCTCATCGTCACGCCAGATACCACGCCCAGCGCGAACGTCAATGCAAAGACTTTCACCCAAAGGCGATATGCGGCCATCCAGGCCTCGTCACCTGTCTTGCGATAGCGCAGCTTGAAGAACAGCAGCACCCACGCGAGCGCGATGCTGATGGTGGGAAAGAGGATGTGGAACGTGATGTTGGCGCCGAATTGGATGCGCGCCAGGACAACGGGATCGAGGGACATGGTCTTTCTTCAGGCGGGGCTACTTCGATTTGCCGCCAACGACAACGGCAAGCTTGTTCTTCATTTCCAGCAGCTTGTGCACCTTGGCACCCATCTTCATGAGCTGCTGCAACGATTCGGCGTCCAGCTTCTGCACGTCCTCAAACCAGTTGGTCATGAGCATGATGAGCTGGTACATCTCTTTCATGCGTGCTTGCGCGTGGCGGTCATCCGGATCTGTGGGGGATTCGATCATCACGTCGCGCAGCAGTGAGAGCGTGGGGTCGATCTCGCGCTTGCGGCGCTCTTCGGCCAGCGTGCGGAAGATGGTCCAGATATCGTCGGGGGCGGAAAAGTATTCGCGCCGGTCGCCCGGCTTGTGCGACAGCCGCACGAGCTTCCACGACTCCAACTCCTTGAGGCCGATGCTCACATTCGAGCGGGAGAAGCCGAGCGCCTCGGCGATCTCGTCCGCGTTGATCGGCTCGCGCGCCGCGTAGAGCAGCGCGTAGATTTGCCCCACGGTGCGATTGATGCCCCAGCGGCTGCCCATCTCGCCGAAATGCAGAACGAAGCGCTGTTTCAAGGGAGAGAGTTGCATTGTTTTGATTTTTCTCAATTTTCAGGAATTTCTGAAAGTTTAGCTGCCCCGTCCAGCCGTGCAATGTGACGCGCTGTCGCGGGGGAGCACGGCGGCTTGCCCTGATCCCGAGCGGCTTTTATGTGATTTTTATTCACAAGAACGCGTGTGGCGTCTTATTATTTCGTTTTATCTCGAGTTACTCGCGCAAAAATTAACGCAAATGAGGGATTAGCGGATGCGGCGTAATGCAGTAATCCGCTGCCGCTTCGCGACAAGACCGGGCAGGTAGGGACGCTGCAGATAAGAATCATTTCCGTGATGCAGTATCTGCCTGGGCAGGGTGGAGGGGAATAGAGGAGGAGATCGTCGCGACGCCGGGGTTATGTCGGTCTTAATAAAACCGGTTTTATGCCGATTACCCGTTTGCGAAGCAAATCATCAAGGAGATCCCATGCGTGTCAACGAACCTGTTACCCAACGCGAGTACGAGTTTCCGGACAACGCCACGCTGATGTCGACCACCGACACCCAGAGCTACATCGCCTATGCGAATGCGGCGTTTGTGGAGGTCAGTGGTTTTTCCCGCGAAGAGATTGAAGGCCAGCCCCACAACATCGTGCGCCACCCGGACATGCCACCTGAGGCATTTGCCGATATGTGGGCCACGCTCAAGGCGGGGCAGCCGTGGACGGCGCTGGTCAAGAACCGCCGCAAGAATGGCGACCATTATTGGGTGCGCGCCAACGCCACGCCCGTGGTGCGTAACGGCCGGGCCAGCGGCTATATGTCAGTGCGTACCAAGCCCACGCGCGAAGAAATCGCGGCGGCCGAGGCGCTCTATAAGGATTTCCGCTCCGGCCAGGCAGGCAGCCGCAAGTTTCACAAGGGCCTGATCGTGCGAACGGGGTTGATGGCCTGGCGTTCGGTGTTTCAGGTGATGCCGGTGCGCTGGCGCATTCGGCTCACCTTTCTCACATTGCTGCCCGCGCTGCTGGCGCTGGCGTGGGCGTTCGGCCTGTCCGGCGCGGCGCTCGGTGGTTTTGCCGGCGCGTTGCTCGTGGCCCTGGCGCTGGCCTCGTGGTCATTGAAGGTGCAGATCGCCACGCCGCTCGAAAAGCTGCAGGAGCTTGCGCTGAACGTGGCCTCGGGTGAGAGCCGGAAAGTCGCCATTGCAGACCGCGTGGACGAGATCGGCATGACGCTGCGCACGATCAGCCAGCTCGGGCTGATGTTCCGCTGGTTGATCGACGATGTGGCCGAGCAGGTCGTCAACGTGCAATCGGCCAGCCTGGAGATCGCCAAGGGTAACGGCGACATCAACATGCGCACCGAGCAGGCTGCCGCGAGCCTGGAAGAAACCTCCAGCTCCATGACGCAGATGACCGCCACGGTGGCCAGCAATGCCGAGACGGCCGGGCAGGCGAACACGTTATCGAGTGCGGCCACGCAGGCGGCGGTCAACGGCGGCCATGCCATGGAGCAGGTGGTGGCCACCATGAGCGGCATTACGCAGAGTGCCAAGCAGATTGCCGACATCATTGGCGTGATCGACAGCATTGCCTTCCAGACCAACATCCTGGCACTCAACGCGGCCGTGGAGGCCGCGCGCGCCGGTGAACAAGGGCGGGGTTTTGCTGTCGTGGCGGGCGAGGTGCGCGCGCTTGCGCAGCGCAGCGCGGGCGCAGCCAAGGAGATCAAGGCGTTGATCGGCACCAGTGTCGACAAGGTCGAATCGGGCTCGCGGCTGGTGGACGATGCCGGCAAGACCATGGACGACATCGTCGAACAGGTCAAAAAGGTTTCAGCCATGATCGCCGACATCAGCCTGGCGACGGCGCAGCAGACCGACGGCATCACGCAGGTCAGCCAGGCGGTCAACCATCTGGATCAGGTCACGCAGGAGAACGCCACGCTGGTAGGCCAGAGCGCGGCAGCGGCCGAGGGCCTGCGCATTCAGGCCACGCGCCTGGTGGAGGCAGTGAACGTGTTCCGTTGAGCGCTGCAATTGCAAAAACCGCGTGAGCGCCACATCACGATTGTGCTGTCTTCGCCTACTATGCCTGTGCGGTAACGTCTCTCAAAACGGACATTCTTTGGAGCGCGAACATGGCCTCACACGGTTTGATTGCTTGGTTGATCATCGGCGCGGTGGCGGGTTGGCTGGCCGGCATCCTGGTCAAGGGTGGCGGTTTCGGCATCTTCGTCGACATCGTGGTCGGCATCGTCGGTGCGTTCATCGGCGGATGGTTGGCAGGGGTGCTGGGCATCTCGCTGGGCGGCGGCTGGATCGCCTCGATCATCACGGCGGTGATCGGCGCGGTGATCCTGCTGTTCATCATCCGGTTGATCAAGCGCGCATAGCGCGAACCCGCACTCAACCCAAGAACGGCGGTGGATGCGGATGTCATCCAACCGCCGGATTTCAACATCTACCGCATCACCTAGACTGGTTGAACCAAGGGCAGCCGCGCCGCGCCACAAGCGCTGGCGCTGCCGGTACACGCTAACCCAGCGAGGCCACCATGTCTGACCAGCTCACCGCACCGCAAGAACTCTACGAAGGGTTCGAGATTCACGTCGTGCCCAGCCCCACGCGGGCAAACTCCACGCGCTACACCTACACCGGCTACGTGTGCCACCCCGGCGCTGATCCGCAGTTGCCCGGCCATGTCGTGCCCTTTCATGCCGATGGCGACGACACCTTCCGCAGCCCCGAAGAGGCCATGGAGGAAGCCGTGCACGTGGCGCGCAGCATTGTCGACGGCACGCATCCGGATCTGTCGGTGCTGTCGATCGTGACGCACGGCTACTGACGCCGAAACCTGATCCGGTAGCTTTCCTCCTAACCGGTCACCCAGCCGGTCATGCACGTGATGTACCGGTCGCCCTTGGCGGCGACCGGCGCATTTGCTGTGCCGCACCATCCCGACTCGCGCCTGCACCGAAACCGTGCGGTGCGGTGCTCGTGCATGAGGCACGCGCACCGGCCGACTTTGGGGCAATTTCCTGCAAACCGCGATAGCACAAGGCTTTTCGCCCCTGGCACACCTGTTGCGTAGCACCATTGCGCGGGTCAAAGGCGATCCGCGCTCTTCGTGGTGAAGGCCCTGGTGCTCAGGGCTACTTGGACAACGGCGTCCCAGACCCTGGCTAGTGCAGCCGGGCTCTCGGACGCCTTTCTTTTTTTTCGGCCCCTGATTGGGATTCAACATGACCGGCAAAGCCACCCGAATCGACCTGTTCAGCCTGCGTACGCCGCAGATGCGCGCCTTCCATCTGACGTGGCTCGCGTTCTTCGTGTGTTTCTACGCGTGGTTTGCCTGCGCGCCGCTCATGCCGGTGCTCAAGGGCGAGTTCCACCTCACCCCCGGCCAGATCGCCAACATCAACATCGCGGCGGTGGCGGTGACGATCCTGGTGCGGCTGATTGTCGGCCCGCTGTGCGACCGCTTCGGCCCGCGCAAGACCTATACCGGCTTGCTGCTGCTGGGTGCCATCCCGGTGCTGGGCGTGGCGCTCGCGCAAAGCTACGAAACCTTCCTGTTCTTCCGCCTGGCGATCGGCGCGATTGGCGCGAGCTTCGTCATCACGCAGTACCACACGTCGGTCATGTTCGCGCCCAACGTGGTGGGCACCGCCAACGCGGCGGCGGCGGGCTGGGGCAACGCCGGCGGCGGTGTGGCACAAGGCACGATGCCGCTGCTGCTGACCGCCATCGTGATGATGGGCGTGACGCAGAGCCTGGGCTGGCGCCTGGCCATGGTGGTGCCGGGTGTGGCGATGCTGATCGTCGCCGCGCTGTACTGGCGCTATACGCAGGACTGCCCGGAAGGCAACTTCAGTGCGCTGCGCGCCGCCGGCAAGACCATCGAAGGCGGCAAGAAGGGCGGCTGGGGCAGCTTCGTGACGGCCGCCGGCAACTACCGCGTGTGGCTGCTGTTCATCACCTACGGCGCGTGCTTTGGCGTGGAGATCTTCATCCACAACATCGCCGCCACCTACTACGTCGATCACTTTGGCCTGTCGCTGGCGGGTGCGGGCATGGCCGCGGCGAGCTTCGGTTTGCTGGCGCTGTTTGCCCGCGCGCTGGGCGGCATCGTGTCGGACCGGGTTGCAGCCAAGCGCGGGCTCGACGCACGTACCCAACTGCTGTGCGTGCTCATGATTGGTGAGGGCCTTGGCCTGCTGGGTTTTGCGCATGCCGGCAGCGTGACGATTGCGGTTCTGGCCATGCTCGGCTTCGGCCTGTTCACGCACATGGCGTGCGGCGCCACGTATGCGCTGGTGCCGTTCATTGATCGCCGTGCGCTGGGTGGCGTGGCCGGCATCATCGGCGCGGGCGGCAACGCTGGCGCAGTGGCCGCGGGCTTCCTGCTCAAGGGCATGGGCGACACGCAGGCCACGCTGTCCATCCTCGGCGTGCTGGTGGCGCTGTCCGCCATCTGCGCCGTAGCCGTGCGCTTCTCGGCAGAACACAAGGCGCGTGAACAAGCGCTATACGACAACACGCTGGCCGCTGCCGGCAACGCCTAAGAGAGACACACCATGACCATGAAGATCGTCGTCATCGGCCACGGGATGGTGGGCCACAAGTTTCTGGAAAGCCTGCTAAATGCACCGGGCCATCACCTTCAAGTGACGGTACTGTGCGAAGAGCCGCGCCCCGCATACGACCGCGTGCACCTGTCGGAATTCTTCACGGGCAAGACGGCGGAAGACCTCTCGCTCGTGGCCCCGGGCTTCTTTGACCGCGATGACGTGGTGCTCAAGCTCAACGCCCGCGCCACCGCCATCGACACCACCGCCAAAACGGTGACGACCTCCACCGGCGAGGTGCTGCCCTACGAGAAGCTCGTCATCGCGTCGGGCTCGTCGCCGTTTGTGCCGCCGGTGCCCGGCCGCGACCGCAAGGACTGTTTCGTCTATCGCACCATCGAAGACCTCGAAGCGATGACCGAATGCGGCCAGCGCGCCAAGACCGGGGTTGTCATCGGCGGCGGCCTGCTGGGGCTGGAATGCGCCAAGGCCCTGCGCGACATGAACCTGCAAACGCACGTGGTCGAGTTTGCCGGCCGCCTGATGGCCATGCAGGTGGACGATGGCGGCGGCCGCATGCTGCGCCGGAAGATCGAAGACCTCGGCGTAACCGTGCACACGCAAAAGAACACCGCGGAGATCGTCGACGGCGAAACGGCTACGCATCGCCTGAACTTTGCAGACGGCACGCACCTGGAAGCCGACATGGTCGTCTTCTCGGCCGGCATCCGCCCGCGCGATGAACTGGCACGCGCCTGCGGGCTGGAAGTGGGCGAGCGGGGCGGCATCGTCATCGACTCCGAGTGCCGCACCTCCGCGCCGGACGTCTACGCGATTGGCGAATGCGCGCTGTGGGGCGGCAAGGTCTACGGGCTGGTTGCGCCGGGTTACGAGATGGCGCGTATCACCGCCAAGCAAATCCTGGCTGCGGACGATGCGACGGAGTTCAGCGGCGCCGACATGAGCACCAAGCTCAAGCTGATGGGCGTGGACGTCGCCAGCCTGGGCGATGCGCAGGGCGTGACGCCGGGCAGCCGCAGCGTGCAGTTCACCGACGAGCGCAAGCAGATCTACAAGAAGCTGGTCGTGTCGGAAGACGGCAAGTACCTGCTGGGCGGTGTGCTGGTGGGTGATGCAGCGGAGTACGGCACGCTGCTGCAGATGATGCTCAACCGCATCGAGCTGCCAGAGGCGCCCGAATTCCTGATCCTGCCGCAGGCCGATGGCAATGCGCGCCCCGCGCTGGGCGTGGATGCGCTGCCGGATAGCGCGCAGATCTGCTCATGCAACGACGTGTCGAAGGGCGCGCTGTGCCAAGCCGTGTGTGCGGGCGCCACCACCGTGGGTGCGCTCAAGGATGCGACCAAGGCCGGCACCTCTTGCGGCGGCTGCGTGCCGCTCATGACACAGGTGATGAAGGCCGAGATGAAGAAGCAGGGCCTGGCCGTCAACAACCACATCTGCGAGCACTTTCCGTACTCGCGTCAGGAGCTGTATCACCTGGTGCGTGTGGGCCGCATCCAATCGTTCGAGGCGCTTCTGGAGGCGCACGGCAGCGGTATGGGTTGCGACATCTGCAAGCCGGCCGTGGCGAGCATCCTCGCTTCGTGCTGGAACGACTTCGTGCTCAAGAAGGAGCACGCCGGCCTGCAGGATTCCAACGACTACTTCCTCGCCAACATCCAGAAGGATGGGACGTACTCCGTGGTGCCGCGCATGCCGGGCGGCGAGGTCACGGCAGATGGCCTGATCGCCGTGGGCCAGGTCGCCAAGAAATACGGCCTGTACACCAAGATCACCGGCGGCCAGCGTGTCGACCTGTTCGGCGCGCGCCTGGAGCAACTGCCGCTGATCTGGGAAGAACTGATTGCGGCTGGCTTTGAATCGGGCCATGCGTATGGCAAATCGCTGCGCACCGTGAAGTCGTGCGTGGGCTCCACATGGTGCCGTTATGGCGTGGGCGATTCGGTGGGTTTTGCAGTGGCGCTGGAGAACCGCTACAAGGGCCTGCGCTCGCCGCACAAGCTCAAGTTTGGCGTCTCGGGCTGCACGCGCGAATGTGCAGAAGCACAAGGCAAGGATGTCGGCATCATCGCTACCGAGAAGGGCTGGAACCTGTATGTGTGCGGCAATGGTGGCATGAAGCCCCGCCACGCCGAACTGCTGGCAGCCGACCTCGACCAGGAAACGCTCATCAAGTATGTCGACCGCTTCCTGATGTTCTACGTGCGCACGGCCGACCGCCTGCAACGCACCAGCACATGGCGCGACAACCTGGAAGGCGGCCTCGACTACCTGAAGGACGTGGTGATCAACGACAAGCTGGGCATCGTGGCGGAACTCGAAGCCGAGATGCAGCACGTGGTCGACACCTATCAAGACGAGTGGAAGACCGCCGTGACCAACCCCGAGGTGCGCAAGCGCTTCCGCCACTTCGTCAACAGCGAGGCGAAGGACGCGAATGTCGTCTTCGTTGAGGAGCGCGGCCAGATCCGCCCCGCCACGGTCGAGGAGCGTGCCAAGACGCGGCCCGTGCGCATTCCTGTTGTTGCTGAAGCGGCTTGATAGAGGAGCACGTCATGCAAGCATCCCGTTGGACCCCGATCTGTGCCCTGGAAGACATCGTTCCCAACACCGGCGTCTGCGCGCTGGTGGGCGGTGATCAGGTTGCCGTGTTCCGCGTGGGCGGCAACACCCCGACAAGCGTGTACGCCATCGGCAACTACGATCCGAATTCCGACGCTGCCGTGCTCTCGCGCGGGCTGGTCGGCAACCTGGGCGAGCGCATCGTCGTTGCCTCACCGATCTACAAGCAGCACTTCGACCTGACCACGGGCGAGTGTCTGGAAGCGCCGGCCAACTCTGTGCACGCGTACGCGACCAAGGTTGAAGACGGCAAGGTCTGGGTAGCGGTATGAACGCCACGACCGTGCGACCCAAGCTCGTCGTCATCGGCAACGGCATGGCCGGTATGCGCACGGTCGAAGAGTTGCTCAAGCTGGCGCCTGACCTGTACGACGTCACCGTGTTTGGCGAAGAGCCGCACGGCAACTACAACCGCATCCTGCTCTCGCCCGTGCTGGCGGGCGAGAAGCAGGTTGACGACATCATGCTCAACACGCGTGAGTGGTACGAGCAGAACCACATCACGCTGCATGCGGGCGACCCGGTGGTCGCCATCGACCGGCCGCGCCGCACGCTGCGCTCGCGCGACGGCGTGGAGGTGCGCTACGACCGCCTGCTGATCGCCACCGGCTCGCGGCCGTTCATCCTGCCGGTGCCGGGGCACCTGCTGCCCGGCGTGATCGCCTTCCGCGACATTCAGGACGTGGAGACGATGCTGGAGGCCGCCCGCAACCATCGGCACGCGGTCGTCATCGGCGGTGGTCTGCTGGGGCTGGAAGCCGCCAATGGCCTGATGCGCCAGGGCATGGACGTGACCGTTGTGCATCTGCCCGACAGCCTGATGGAGCGCCAGCTCGACAAGCCGGCCGCCAAGCTGTTGCAGAAGGCGCTGGAAGCCAAGGGCCTGCGATTCCTGCTGGGTGCGCACACGGCGGAGCTGCTTGGCACCGACCGCGTGACCGCTGTGCGGTTCAAAGACGGCACCGAGATTCCCGCCGACCTCGTCGTCATGACTGCCGGCGTACGCCCGAACATCGAGCTTGCCAAGGCGGCCGGCCTGCATTGCGAACGCGCCATCATCGTCGATGACACGCTGCAGACCTACGACCCGCGCATCTACGCCGTGGGCGAATGCGTTCAGCATCGCAGTGCAACGTTCGGGCTCGTCGCGCCCATCTGGGACCAGGCCCGCGTGTGCGCCGCGCACCTGGCCGGCGCCGGTCACCGCCGCTATGTCCAACAGGCCACGGCGACCAAGCTGAAGGTCACGGGCGTAGACTTGTATTCCGCTGGCGATTTCATCGGCGGCGACGGCACCGAAGACATCGTGCTGCGCGACCCGCGCCGCGGCGTCTACAAGCGCCTTGTGCTGAAGGAAGACCGCATCGTCGGTGCGGTGCTGTATGGCGACGTGGCCGATGGCCCGTGGTACTTCGACATGATCCAGCGCCAGACCCCCATCACACCCATTCGCCAGCGCCTGTTGTTTGGCCGCGCGCTGTGCGAGGTAGAAGCCGCCTGATCTCTGATCTGCCTGAACCGAAGGCCATCTCATGACGATGACGACCATCCCCATCCACCCTGCAACCAACGCGGTGCGCACCACCTGCCCGTACTGCGGCGTCGGCTGCGGTGTGCTGGCGACCCCGCAGGCGGATGGCAGCGTCGGTATTGCGGGTGATCCGGCGCACCCGTCCAACGCGGGGCGCCTGTGCGTGAAGGGCTCGGCGCTGGGCGAGACGGTCAGCCTGGATGGCCGGCTGCTATACCCGGCCATGCGCGAGCGCTCGCATGACGCGGACGCCTCGCAGTTGGCCAAACCGGCGCCATTGCAACGCGTCTCGTGGGACACCGCGCTCGACGCCGTCGCGCAAGGCTTTCGCCGCATTGCCGAAGAGCACGGCCCGGATTCTGTCGCGCTCTACGTCTCCGGCCAGTTGCTGTCCGAGGACTACTACGTCGCCAACAAGCTGATGAAGGGCTTTATCGGCACGGCCAACATCGATACCAACTCGCGGCTGTGCATGTCGTCGGCGGTGGCGGGGCACAAGCGCGCGTTCGGCGAAGACCTCGTGCCCGTCTGCTATGACGATCTGGAAACGGCCGATCTCATCGTGCTGGTGGGCTCCAACACGGCGTGGTGCCACCCGATCCTGTTCCAGCGCATCGTGCGCGCCAAGGAAGCGCGGCCCGAGATGAAGGTGGTGGTGGTTGACCCGCGCCACACGGCCACGTGCGAGCTGGCCGATCTGCATCTGCCCATCAAGCCCGGCACGGATGTGTGGCTGTTCAATGGCCTGCTGTCGTTCCTCTCGCGGCGCGGCGTGGTGGACAGGAACTTCGTCACGCTGCACACCAACGGCCCAGACGCCGCACTGGAAGCCGCCGGCACCGAGAGCAATGACGTCGAAGCCGTCGCCAAGGCCTGCAAGCTCAAGCTCGACGATCTGCTCACGTTCTACAGCTGGTTTGCCGATACCGAGCGCACCATCACCGCGTTCTCGATGGGCGTCAACCAATCGACGGCGGGTACGGACAAGGTCAACAGCATCATCAATTGCCATTTGCTCACGGGGCGTATCGGCCGCGCGGGCATGGGGCCGTTTTCGATTACCGGCCAGCCGAATGCGATGGGCGGCCGCGAGGTGGGCGGCTTGGCCAACATGCTGGCCGCGCACATGGAGCTGAATGAGCCATCGCATCGCAAGCTCGTGCAGACGTTCTGGGGCGCGCCGCGCATGGCCGACAAGGTGGGCCTCAAGGCGGTCGATCTCTTCAACGCCATTGAAGACGGGCGCGTGAAGGCCGTGTGGATCATGGGCACCAACCCCGTGGTCAGCCTGCCCGATGCGGACCAGGCGCGCCGTGCGCTGGCCAAGTGCGAACTCGTCGTCGCCTCCGACATCGTTGAAGCCACCGACACCACCGTACTGGCCGACATCGTGCTGCCCGCGCTCGGCTGGGGCGAGAAAGACGGCACGGTGACGAACTCCGAGCGCCGCATCTCGCGCCAGCGCGCCTTTCTGCCGGCACCCGGCGAGGCCCGCGCCGACTGGGACATCATCGCCGACGTCGCCCGCCGCATGGGTTACGACGGCTTCGATTTCAAGAGCCCGCGCGATGTGTTCGACGAACACGCACGCCTGTCGGCCTACGCCAACGATGCGAGCGGCATCCGCCGCGCTTTCCACCTCGGTGGTCTGACGGGGCTCGACACCGATGCGTACGACGGCATGTCGCCCGTGCAATGGCCCATCGCAACGTCGGGCAACAGCGAAGCGCGCCTCTTCAGCGATGGCCGCTTTGCGCACCCCGATGGCCGTGCGCGTTTCGTGCCGACGGCTGCCCGCGCGCCGGCGCATGCGGCGGATGGCGAGTATCCGCTCATCCTCAACACCGGCCGCGTACGTGACCAATGGCACACCATGACGCGCACTGGGCGTGCGCCCAGGCTCGCGGATCACGTGCCCGAACCGTTCGTCGACCTGCACCCGCACGATGCGCTGCTGGCCGGCGTGCGCGAAGGCACCCTGGCGCGCGTATCGTCGCGCTGGGGCAGTGTGGTGGCGCGTGTGCGCATGACGGGCGGCATCGCGCGTGGCAGCGTGTTCGTACCGATCCACTGGAACGGCCAGTTTGCTTCCGATGCGCGCGTGGGTGCGGTCGTTAATCCGGTCGTCGACCCGGTGTCCGGCGAACCCGAGTTCAAGCACACGCCAGTGATGGTCGAGCCGTTTGATGTGGCGTGGCACGGTTTCGTGCTCTCGCGCCGCGCACTCGACACCGACGATGCAACCTGGTGGACGCGCATTCAGGGCAAGCAGTTCGTGCGCTATGAGCTGGCTGGCCGCCAACAGCTTGGTTCCGTACACGATTGGGCGCGCACGTTGCTCGGCGTGAGCGACCCGCATGCCGACTGGCTCGAATACGAAGACGCCACCGCGCGGGTCTACCGCGCCGTGCACGTGGTGGACGACCGCATCGAAGCCTGCGTTTTTCTCTCGCCGCGTCCGGACCTGCCATCGCGCAACTGGCTGGCGGGCCTGTTCGCACAAGAACGCCTGGAAGACCTCGATCGCGCGGGCGTGCTGCTTGGCCAGCCGATCGAAGCCGGCGTCGACGTGGGTCCGACCGTCTGCTCGTGCTTTGGCGTGGGCCGCAACACCATCTGCGATGCCATCCGCACCAAGGGCCTGCAATCCACTGGCGAGATCACGGCCTGCCTGAAGGCGGGCGGCAATTGCGGCTCATGCGTGCCGGAACTCAAGCGGCTGCTGGTGGAGGCGCGCGTGCAGCAGGCGGCATGACCTGTTCGTCACGTAACGCGCAATAGCAATTTCTGCCCGGGTAATATTGACTTCAAATTAAACCCGGGTAGAATTTGTTCCTGTTGAAACTTCAGCAGGAGCGCGTCTCATGGATGCCGCAGCAATCCACACTTGCACGGCGTTTGCCGGCACCCAACGCTTGGCCGGCGGCCCCCTTCGCGAGGTCGCCCGGGCCGTCAAAACCCACCTGGCTGCCCACCCCGAATCGCAGGTGCTGGTGTTCGACAACACCAGTGCGCACCCTGTGGAATTCGATTTGCGCGGCACGGTTGAAGACGTGCTTGCGCGCCTTGATCAAGCTCCACCGTCTGCCACCACTGAACCGGCTGGGTCCGAAAATCGCCCGCGTGGCCCTGGCCGCCCCAAGCTGGGCGTGATTGCCCGCGAGGTGACCTTGCTGCCGCGCCACTGGGATTGGCTGGCTGCGCAGCCGGGCGGGGCGTCGGTTACGCTGCGCAAGCTGGTGGAAGACGCGCGCCGCGCGGCCGAAGGCGCCGACCGCCGCCGCGTTGCGCAAGAGGCGGCGTACCGCTTCATGTCCGCCATGGCGGGTAACGCCGCGGGCTTTGAAGATGCCACACGCGCCCTGTTTGCCGCAGATGCCGTCGCGTTCGAATCCCTCACCCAATCCTGGCCCGCTGACGTGCGCGACTTTGCGCGCGCACTGGCGAGCCAGGCATTCAATCCTCAACAGGAGGCTGCATGACAGCGCCTGCTGCTCGCCCGTTGTGGCGAACATTCGTTGCATTCCTCGGCCCCCTGATCCTGGCCAACATCCTGCAATCGTTGTCGGGCACGCTCAACAACGTCTATGTCGGACACATGCTCGGCGTGAAGGCGCTGGCCGCGGTGTCGGCGTTCTTCCCGATCCTGTTTTTCTTCATCGCGTTCATCATCGGGCTCGGGTCGGGCGCGGCGGTGTTGATCGGGCAGGCGTGGGGCGCCAAGAAGCCTGAGGCGGTCAAGACCGTTGCAGGTACGACGCTGACGGTGGGCTTCATCGTGGGGCTGACGGTGGCGCTGCTGGGCGGCCCGTTCGCGCATGCGCTGCTGGGTTGGCTCGGCACGCCGGCCGACATCCTGCAGGACGCCACGCTCTACGCCAGCGTCATGCTCTATGCCATGCCGGGCCTTTTCGTCTACCTGCTCGCCACGGCGATGATGCGCGGCGTGGGCGACACGCGCACGCCGCTGCGTACGCTCGCGCTGTCGACGTCGGTCGGGCTGGTCTTGACGCCGACGTTCATTCGCGGCTGGTTCGGCTTGCCGCAACTGGGTGTGGCAAGCGGGGCGGCGGCCACCATCATCTCGTTCACGATCGCGCTGGTGTGGCTCGCCTTCTTCCTGCGCCGCCGCAATCATCCGCTCGCGCCCGATGCCGTGTTGGCGCGGCACCTGTGGGTCGATTTTGGTGTGCTGAAAACCGTGCTGAAGATCGGCGTGCCGACGGGCGTGCAGCTTGTGGTGATCTCGATTGCCGAGCTGGCGCTGCTGTCGTTCGTCAACGGCTTCGGCTCCGACGCGACGGCCGCTTACGGCGCCGGTACGCAGATCATCAGCTACGTGCAGTTCCCGGCGATGTCGATTGCGATCACGGCGTCTATCCTCGGTGCGCAGGCCATCGGCTCGGGCAATACGGAGCGGCTCGACGCCATCACGCGCACCGGGCTGTGGCTCAATGTTGCGATTACCGGCGTGCTGGTGGTGATGGCATTGCTGTTCTCGCGCGCCGTCATCGGCTGGTTCACCACGAACACGGAAGTGATGAGCCTCGCCCAGAGCCTGCTGCATATCTCGCTATGGAGTTCGGTCATCTTTGGCATGGCGAGCGTCTTCTCGGGTGTGATGCGCTCAAGCGGCACGGTGATGGCGCCCACGGCGATTTCCATCCTCGCCATCGCGGCGGTGGAAGTGCCGGTGGCCTGGGTGCTGAGCCGGCATATCGGCACCGACGGCATCTGGGCTGCGTACCCAGCCGCCTTCCTCGCCATGTTCGTGATGCAGGGGCTGTACTACGCGCTCGTGTGGCGTCGCCGCGCGCAGCGGTTCGGCATCCGCCGCATGGTCTGACGACATCCCCGCCGGCTGCCACAGGTGCTGCCGGCGGTGGGACGGCCGCCAGGCTTACGCCGCGGTCTCGCGCAGGGCCTTCTTGTTGACCTTGCCGACGCTCGTCTTCGGGATCTCCGCCACGAAGGCGATACGGTCCAGTTCCGGCACGGCATATTTGCTGATGCGTTTGGCCTCGGCGTGCGTCAGCAGGCTGTCACGGATGGTTTCTGCCTTCAGCCGCGCGCCCGGCTTGCCGACGACAAACGCCATCGGGCGCTCTCCCCATTTGGCGTCGCGCACACCGATGACGGCGCTCTCCTGCACACCCGGCACCTGGGCAATCAGGCTTTCCACTTCAATGGATGACACCCACTCGCCGCCGGTCTTGATCAAGTCCTTGATGCGGTCGACGATCTGTACAAAACCGTCGGGCGTCATGACGGCAACGTCCTGCGTGTGCAGGTAGCCGCCGGCCCACAGCGCTTCCGACGCTTTCGGCTTGTTGAAATAGCCCTGCGTGAGGTACGGCGTGCGCAACACGATCTCGCCCGGGTGCTTGCCGTCGTGTGGCACATCGCGCAGATGCTCGTCGACGATGCGTAGTTCGGCCAGCGGCACCGGGCGCCCCGTGGCGCAGCGCATGCGGATCTCTTCCTGCCGGTCTGCGGGCTTGCGGTCTGGCGGCAATTGCGCGATTGCAACCACGGGGCCGGTTTCGGACATGCCGTAGCCGGCAAACACGTCAATGCCCCGTGCAAGCGCTGCCTCGCAGAGTGCCGGAGACAGCGCCGAACCGCCAATGAGGACCTTCCATCCGGACAGGTCGTGCATACCGCCTTCCGCCGCCTGCAGCAGCATCTGCAGCAGCGTCGGCACGCAGTGCGAGAAGGTCACCCTTTCCGAGTCATGCAGCTTGAGGAGGAGGTCTGCCGCATAGCGTCCCGGCAGGACGACCTTCAGGCCCAGCATGACCGCGATGTACGGCATGCCCCAGGCCAGGACGTGGAACATCGGCGTGATCGGCATGTAGACATCTTCGCGGTGCAGGCGCTGGCCATCGCGGGGTGCGCACAGCGTGGTGGCCGTCGCCATGGTGTGCAGCACGATGTCGCGGTGGCTGTAGCTCACGCCCTTGGGGTCCCCCGTGGTGCCGGTCGTGTAGAACGTTGCGGCCCGCGTGCGTTCATCGAAGTCGGTAAACGCAAAATCGGGCGAGGCACGGGCGAGCAGCGCCTCGTATTCGCCGCTCACCGGCAGCGCGGTGTGCGGCATGGGGGCGTTGTCGGCCAGCACCACAACGTGGCGCACGCGCGTCAGGTTGGCCCAGATCTCTTCCAGCAGCGGCACGAAGTCGGCGTGTACGAGCACGACTTCGGCCTGCGCATCGTTGAGCGTGTAGAGAATCTGCTGGGCTGAGAGTCGCACGTTCACGGTGAACAGCGTTGCGCCCATCATCGGCACGGCGAAATAGCACTCGAGGTAGCGGTGGCTGTCCCAGTCCATGACGGCCACGGTCGAGCCGTGTTGAACCGCCAGTGTGCTCAGTGCCGAGGCGAGCCGGCCGATGCGCTCTCGAAACGTGCGATAGCTGTAGCGCAGCGCACCGCGATAGGTGATTTCCTGCTCGCCGTAGAGGCATTGCGCGTTGGTCAGCAATTGCTTGACGAGCAGCGGGTACGTGTAGGCCGAAGGTGTCGGGGTGATGAGGTTCGCATGCATGGTCTGGAGGGCCTTGTTCGGTAGGCAGGTTCGTATGGGGCGTGGCGATTCAGGCTGCGTCTTCGAACTGGATGACGACATGGCCGTTGGCTTCCTGAACGGCGTAGGTCTTCAGGCACAGGCCGCCGGGGCCGGGCATGCATCCGGTGGCCAGATCGAAGCGCAGGCCGTGCGCCGGACACTGCAATACGTTGCCGTCCAGGCGCCCGCCGGCCAGTGATGCGCCGTTGTGCGGGCAACTGTTGTCGACGGCATGCAACCGGCCTTCGACGTTGAACAGAACGATGCTGCGGCCGTCGACGAAGACGAGCTTGCGTTGGCCGGCGCCCAGTTCGTTGGCCGATGCCACGGTGACATTGCGAGCCATGATGTTCATTGGGATGGCGATGGCGATAGCGATAGCGCGTTCTGCATCGCGCGCACCAGCGTACTTGCCGGATGTGCGCCGGAAATCGTCACGTCCGAGTTGAAGATGAAATGCGGCACCCCCGAAACGGTCACGCCGCGACCGACGGGCTTGCAGACGCCGGGTGGGCACGCGTTGGGCACCGTCGCCTGGGCGAGGTTGGGCTCGGCCTCCAGACGCTGCAGCACGTCTTCGTCACCGATGTCGGCGCCTTCCACAAAATAGGCGTTGAAGATGCGCTCGATAAGTTGAGCCGGCTGTCCGCCTGCATCGAGCCGGCGATAGTTCCGGACCACGCTGTGCGCACGCTGGGTATTGGGCAGGACGCTGATGCGTGCGAAATCGAAGTCGATGCCGACGGCTTGCCCGGCGCGCTGCACCTGCGCGCGCCGCATCGACACGGCAGTGGGACTGCCGAGGCGGCTGAGATAGAACGCCTGGTAGGCCAACCCTTCCTGCGGGGTGTCCGGCAGCAGCGGATACGGGCGCCACCGCACCTGGGTCTTCACCTCCGGATACAGCATCGCGAACGTGCGCAGCGCGCTTGCCAGATGGCGCGTACCGATCCAGCACCACGGACAGATGAAGTCGAAGTAGACATCGACCGTGAGCCTGGCGTGCCGACGGATCGCGCCGGCCGGACTGGCCTCCATGGGCCGGTCAATCGAGTTCATGGATCAGGGCTTCCGCCATGGGCCACGGGCCGAAGCCGGCAGCGGGGTTCAAGTGGCCGACAACGCCCAGATCGACCAGACGGCTGCCCCAGTCGGCGGCCATGCCGGCTACGCGTTCGAACGATGCCAGCGGATCGTTCCGGCTGGCCGCGACGATGCTCGGAAACGGCAGCGGCCGGCGCGGGCAGGGCAGCCAGCCGTTTTTCTGCAGCACCTCCTGCGTGGGGTAGCCCGAAGGCAACTGCGCGTCGAGATCGGCCGGGGTTGCTAACAGGGCGCCGTGGATCTTGCGCGCGTGTCGTCTGGCCCAATGCACGGTGATCATCACGCCTGCGCTATGCGCCACCAGGATCACCGGCCCATCGATGGCGCTGATGGCCCTGTCCAAAGCCGCTACCCGTGCCGCGCAGCTCAGCCTGTCGACCTCCAGCGGCGGGACGGAAGCAGCCTTGTGGCCGCCTGCCCGGAGTTTGGCTTCGAGCAACGTCTGCCAGTGCTCGGCCACGTGGTCGCGCAGGCCGGGCACCATGAGGATGGTGGAAGCGGTTTTGGACAACGTCATGATGAAGCGCCATGAAGAAAAAACGAGGAGGTCGCCCTCCTCGAATGCCGACCGGGGAGACGGCAGAAGCCGCCTCCCGTGGTGAGGGCCGCTCAGAATTTGTGGCGGATGCCAACCGCCGCGCCCAGCATGCTGGTCTTGCCGGCACCCAGGCCGTAGCCGGTGGCGTTGAGGTCCACCGTGGCCTGGTCCATCGCCAAACCCGCATTGCGCGCATAGGCCGTGCTCAGATACAGATCGGTGCGCTTGGAAAGGGTGTAGTCGGCAATGAACGCGACCTGCCACGGGTTGGCCTGTGTGGACGGGGCGCTGTTGATGGTCTTGATCTTCTGGTACGAGTATTCGAGCGAGAGCATCAGCGCATTCGTTGCCTGATAGTTCACGCCGGCCCAGTAGTAATCGTCGCGCAGCGCCACGCTGCCGTTGGCGTTCTTGTTCTGCCCCCAGCGGTAGCCGCCCATGATCTTGAGCACATCGCCCATCAGATAGCTGCCGGCCAGCGCTGCCTTGCGCACGGTGCCGGAGCTGAACGCGCCGCCGCCCAGCGGGGTGCTGGGGTTGTACTGGTCATACGCCAGGGTGGCGCCCAGCGGCCCCGCCGAATACGCCACCCCCGCACCATAGCCGCTGTCGCGTCGGGCCTGGCCCGGCACTTCACCATTGCCGCCGCCTGCCGGGTTGGCGCTCGGGGCGCCGGTGCCGAACGACCAGTGTGCCTGCGCAGTCACCGGGCCGAAGTTGCCCGTGTACATGGCGGTGTTGTCCGAGCGGAAATTGACGCCGGTTTGCACTGCGGCCGGTTCGTACTGCGTGGAATACGCCATCGGCTCGAAGTTGGCCAGCAACTGGAACAGCGTCGTGTACTGGCGGCCGAAGGTGAACTGCCCGATCGTGCTGCTCTTGAGCCCGACATAGGCCTGGCGCCCGAACAGCCGGCCGCCTTGCTGCGATTGGCCCGTATCGCTTGCAAAGCCGCTTTCGAGCACGAACAGCGCGCTCAGTCCGCCGCCAAGATCCTCCACGCCGCGCAGGCCCCAGCGCGAGCCCGACAGGCCGCCGCTTTGCATGGCCACGCGGTTGCCCGAACTGCCCGGCGTGGCGCCCGGCAGGTTGGTCGCGTATTCGATGTTGGTATCCACCACGCCGTACAGCGTGACGCCGGATTGCGCGCAGGCCGCGCCGGCACAGGCCAGCAGGGCCACGGGGGCGATGTGCATCGTCTTCATGTTGCAGGGTCTCCTCTTGGTGTTATCGCCGACGGGTCCGATGTGTCCCGACGATCGTTAGAACGGCTTGCCGCCGATGATGCCGGCACGTTCCATCTTGCGATGGCACGGTGCGTAATCCATGACTGCGTAGTGCTGCGTGGCCGTGTTATCCCAGATGGCAACGCTGTTCGGCTTCCAGCGCCAGCGCACCTGGTATTCGGGAATGTAGGCCTGGCTGATGAGGTAGCGCAGCAGCTCCGACGCGCCGCCGGTGGCGTCCTGTCCGAAGCGCACGCGCGCGGGTGTGTGGTAGTTGGTGAAGTGCGTCGTGAAGCCGTTCACGTACAGCACCTTTTCGTCAGTCTCGGGGTGCCTGCGCACCACGGGGTGTTCCGGATCGGGGTACTGCGCCTTGAGCGCGAGGCGCTTTTCGATCGGCATGACGGCCCCAAAGCTGGCTTCGATGCTGTGGCGCGCGCGCAGGCCGGCAATGTCGCGCTTGACGTCTTCGGGCAGGTTCTCGTACGCCAGCACCATGTTGGCCCACATGGTGTCGCCGCCCACGGGCGGGCATTCCACGCAACGCAGTACGGCGCCGAACTGCGGGGCCTCGCGCCAGGTGGTGTCGGCGTGCCAGCAGTTTTCGTAGCGGTCATTCGGGTGCTCGGGCGTCTTGTAGATGCGCACGAGGCCGGGGTGGTCCGGGTCGCTGCCGGCTACCGGGTGGTCTTCCAGATTGCCAAAGCGGCGAGCGAACGCAACGTGCTGCGCACGGCTCAAGTCCTGGTCGCGCAGGAAGATCACGCGGTGCTTGAGCAGCGCTGTGCGGATTTCGCCAAACAGGCCATCGTCTTCGACGGCGTCGCGCAGTTGTACGCCGGTCAGCTCGGCGCCCAGGGCGTTGGTCAGTTGTTCGATACGCATGACGGCCCCTCAGATGACGAAGACGGACGATCCCGTCGTCTTGCGTGCTTCCATATCGCGGTGGGCCTGCACCGCGTCTTGCAATGCGTAGCGCTGGTTGATTTCGATCTTGATGCGACCGGCGGCGACGTGGTCGAACAGCTCGCCGGCAAGCTCGGCTTTCTCGGCCGGATCGGCGATGTAATCCGCCAGGGCCGGACGGGTCAGGTAGAGCGAGCCCTTCATCGCCAGCAGTTGCGGGTTGAACGGCGGGATGGGGCCCGACGCCGTGCCCACGCACACCATCAGACCGCGTCGCTTGAGTGAGTCCAATGAGGCCTCGAAGGTGGCCTTGCCCACGCTGTCGAACACCACGTTCACACCCACGCCGCCGGTCAGCTCACGCACGCGTTTTGCAACGTCTTCGTGCGCGTAGTTGATGACGTGGTCGCAGCCATGTGCGCGGGCGATGTCCGCCTTCGTTTCGCTCGATACCGTGCCGATCACCGTCAGCCCGAGCAGCTTGGCCCATTGCGAGACGATCAGCCCCACGCCGCCCGCGGCCGCATGCAGCAAGATCGTGTCGCCCTTGGCAAACGCGTAGATGCGGCGCAGCAAGTAGGCTGACGTCAGGCCGCGCATGGTCATGGCGGCCGCGGTTTCGCAGGCGATGGCGGCGGGCAGCTTGATGAGCGGTGCGGCCGGAATCAGGCGCTCGGTGCTGTACGCGCCCAGCGTGTTGATGAAGCCGGTATAGGTCACGCGGTCACCCACGGCGACATTGGCCACACCATCGCCTACCGCTTCAACGATGCCTGCTGCTTCAACGCCCATGCCGGCCGGGCGCGGCACAGGGTAGAGCCCCGAGCGGAAGTAGGTGTCGGCAAAGTTCAGCCCGACGGCTTCGTGGCGCAGACGGACCTGCCCCGGGCCGGGTTGGCCGACTTCGACGGTCTCGCAACGCAAGACCTCGGGGCCGCCGGTTTCATGAAAGCGGACTGCGGTTGCCATGGGCATCTCCTGGGTTCTTTTCAAATGTTTGGGGTGCGCGCCGCCTGCGCGGCTCGCCTGGCGAGACGCGGTCAAGGCGGGAGAGGGGTGAGATGCCTTGTGCGGCGGCGCGCGGTTAGCGGAGTCAGGCCGTCATGCGGAAGCCACGGCGGCTGGTGCGGCGGTGGGCGCTGCGTCGATCGACACGTTGGCCACGCGCTTGAGTTCAGCTTCGTAGCTGCGTGCGGCCAGCAGGAAGCAGCCTGCAGCAACCACGCCGAAGATCGGCATCACTGCGAGGGCGGTCTGCAGGCCCCACGCATCGGACACGGCGCCGCCCACAAACGGCCCGATGGCCAAGCCGAACAGGTTCTGGAACAGGGAGAGCACCGCAGCTCCTGTTGAGCGCACGCCGGGGTGGACCACGTCGAACACCACGCTTGATGCCGGCGCTACCGTGCACGTCATCAAGAAGCCGCCGAAGGCGATCAAGAGGAACTGCTGGTTGGCCGGCATGGTGGCACCGAAGGCTGTCATGAACACGAGCAGCGTGATCACGGCCAGCACCGCTACCGCAATCAGCCGGTTGCGCTGGCGGCGCGCTGCAACCACATCGGCCACCACACCCCACACGAAGGCGCCCAGCGCACCGCACAGCACCACCAGTGCGGCTTGCATGGCGGCACGGTCCGGCGGTGTCCCGTGATAGCGATTCAGGTAACTCGGCAGCCACGACCAGATGGTGGACACGACGATCAGCTGGAAGGCTGCGCCCAGGCATGTCCACCACAGCGTGCGTGAGCTGGTGAGCGCGCCCGCCACGCGTTGCAGGAGCGTGCCCGCGGGCTGCCGCATTGGTGTGCTGCCAGGTGCCATCGCCACCGTCTTGTAGTCCGGCACCAACACATAGAGCAGCGCCAGCAGCAGACCAGGTACGCCTACCACGCCAAATGCCGCCTGCCAGCCCCAGCGCGCTGCAATCACGCCGCCGAGCAACACCCCCAGCACCGATCCGACGGATGCCGCGGCGAAGAAGGCGCCCATCAACGTAGCGCGCAGGCGCTTGGGGAACAGGCTGGCTATGAGCGCCGCGCCGACCGAACCGTAGCCGGTTTCACCCACGCCCACGATGGCACGCGCGGTGAAAAGCTGCCCGTAATTGCGCGTGAACATGCAGGAGATCGTTGCCAGGCTCCATACAGTGGCCATCACGACGATGCTTTTGACGCGGCTGAAGCGGTCGGCCAGCAGCGCCACGGGCAAGCCGCCCACCGCCACCACGATCGAGATGACCGAGACGAGCGCGCCAAGTTGCTTGTCAGACAGCGCCCAGGCTGTCTTCAGATGCGGGAACAGCGACACGATGACTTGCCGGTCGATGTAATCGAACAGCATCAGTGCAAAGGTCATTGCAAACGCAAACCACGCCTGGGGGCGGCTGACGAGGTAGTCGTCGTGGTCTGCGCGCGGGTCGGCGGCATGCAGATTCATGGTTGTCTCCGAGTGGCGGCGCTTGCGTTGAGCGCCACCCGTGTGGGCCCGGTGATACTGCGGCTTCTAGTTTAGGCCGCGCGCAGCGGCAGGTTCTTCACGTTCGGGGCACGGTTGGGGGACATGCCGTTCTTTGCCAGCGTTTCTTCCACGCTGTCATAGTGCACGCCGATGCGGTAGATGGCGCGGGCTTCCTTGCCGCTGGCAATCTCACGGCCCAACTCATGCGCCACGCGTACGCACTGCTGGATCTGCTGTACGGACGTCATGCGGTTGCCGTGCTGGTCGATGATGGTGTCTTCAATCCCGCAGCGCGGGTGCAGGCCCATTGCCATGGCCATCATGTTGAAGGGCAGCACGTTCTTGAGCAGCGACTCGGCCGTCAGCGTGCAGCCATCCGGCGCGCGGTGGATGAAGTTGAAGAAGTTGAACGGGTTGGGGCCGTCAAAGCCGCCGCCAATGCCGATCCAAGTCAGGTTGAGCGGGCCCAGGTAGACCCCCTTGCGCACCAGGCGCTCCAGCGTTTCCAGTGCGTGGATGCCGGTCAACTGGAAGTGCGGCTGCACGCCGGAGGCTTGCAGGCGGCGCAGGTGCTCCTCCAGCCAGGCCGGGCCGGCAGGGACGGTCATTTCCGCATAGGCTGCGGCCAGCGCGGGATTGGCCAGCGACGTGCCTTCCAGATACGCCGGATACAGCAACTCCATGATGTTCATCTGCGTGGTGTTGACTGCCACCGTCACCTGGTCGGGCGTCGGGGTCAGGTCGGCCAGCATGTGACGCGTGTCGTCCGACAGCCACTTGGCGGCTTGCCCTTCGTCTTCCGGGGCAAACGAAATCGAGCCGCCCACCTGGATGATCATGTCGGGCACCGCCGCACGCACGCCGGCAATCAGCTCGTTGAATTTCGACAGCCGCTTGGAGCCCTTGCCGTCCAGCTCACGCACGTGCAGGTGCAGCACCGTGGCGCCGGCGTTGTAGCAATCCACGGCCTTCTGCACCTGTTCTTCCATCGTGACCGGAATGTCTTCGGGAAAATCTTCCGGCATCCATTCCGGGCCATACGGCGCAACGGTAATGACGACTTTGTCCTGGTTTTCCGGGTGCAGCGAATCATCAAGGAATTGCATGTTGGGGGCTCCTGTAGGGGATGTCTCGGCTGGACTTCACTATAGGGAAGCGGTAACTTCGAATTTCTCAATTGGCGCCAATTTTTTCTCTTTGTGCGCCATTCCGCGTAAACACCAAGACGGTTCGAAGCCCCCCTGAAACCTATGGAAACGATGGTGCGTGCCCGGTCGCTCAACGGCTACTTCCAGGTCGTGCGACGGCTCGGTTTCAACCCGCAGGAAGCGCTGCGGCAGGCGGGGCTCGACCCGGCCAAACTGGCCGATCCGGAGCAGCCTGTGTCGGTCGTGGCGACGTGCCAGTTGATGGAGATCACCGCCGCCAGTGCCCCGTGCCCCACGCTCGGCCTGCAGATGGCCGAGGCGCGCCAGGAGCTGGATTTCGGCGTGCTCGGGCTGCTGCTGGCGCACAAGCGCACGCTGCGCGAGGCGCTGCAGGCCATCATCCAGTACCGCCATCTGCTGAACGAGGCACTGGCGATCTACTTGGAATCCGACGGCGACATGGTGGTGATTCGCGAAGAGGTCATCACCGAGACGCCGGTGCCGTTGCGGCAGGCCAACGAGCTGGCCGTCGGCGTGCTGGCCCGGACGTGCAGCGCGCTGCTGGGGGTGCACTGGAAGCCGCGCAGCATCCACTTCACACATGCCGCCCCCAGTGACGTCAGCCTGCACAGGCGCGTGTTCGGCTGCCCCGTCGTGTTCGGCAGCGACTTCAACGGCATCGTCTGTGCGGCTGCCGATCTGGAAACGCCCAACCCCGCCGCCGACCCGGCACTCGTGCGCTATGCGGAAAGCCTTGCCGAGCCGCTCAATGTATCGGCGCAGGAGGCGGTGGTGCAGGACGTGCGGCGCGCGATCTACCTGCTGCTGCCGCTGGAGCGTGCCTCGGTCGAGCAGGTGGCGGATCACCTCCACCTGAGCGTGCGTACGCTGCAGCGCCAGTTGGAATCAGCCGGCATGACGTTCTCTGATTTGGTGGAGGAGGTGCGGCACAACCTTGCCGTCCGCTACATGGCGAATCCGAGCTACCGGATCGGGCGGGTGGCTGCGTTGCTCGGCTATACGCGGCAGGCATCGTTTACGCGCTGGTTCATCACCCACTTCGGCATGACGCCGCGTGCGTGGCGTGATGTGCAGCGCGGTGCCCGGGGTGGTGACGCGACTCAGGCAGGTTCGAGTCCGGCTGACGCATCATCGGCACCCGGCTGATGCGCCAGCCGTACCGCCGGTGAGAGCAGAATGCACAGCAATTGCAATGCAAAGCCTGCCACCGCCACCAACAGGCAGGCCCCCACGCCGGCCTGCGCCGCGAGCCAAGCGGCCATGGCGGCGCCGACCGGCCGAGCGCCATACGACATCACGTTCACTGCGGATACGCGCGCCAGCAACGCGGGCGGCGTCACCGTCTGCCGCAGCGTGGTCGTGCTCACCACCCACAGAATCGGCCCGCAACCCAGTAGAAAGAAGCCTGTTTGTGCCAGCGCCGGCCACGGTTGCCAAAGCGTGGCCGCCAGCAGCACGCCTCCCGCCAGCCCGCACACGGGGCCGGTCGCGACCACATGGCCGAAGCGCCAACGCGCGAGAATCCGTGCGGCCAGCAGCGCGCCGACCACCATGCCCGCGCCGTACATGCCGAGCGTCAGTCCGATGGCCTGCGCAGACAGCCCCAACTGCCGAGCCGCATACGGCACGAAGATGGCGAACACCATGAAGATGGCCGTCGTGAAGACGAACTGCGTGAGGAACACCGGCCGCAGCAGCGGATGTTGAAACACGAAGCGCGCGCCTTCGGCGATGTCCTGCAGCGGATGCACTGCGTGCCGTGCCTCGGGCTCCGGAGCTGCCATGCCGGCCAGCAGTGCCGCCGCCATGGCCGACAACGCAGCTGCCAATGCAAATGCCGCCATCGCGCCCGTCCAGCCGATCAACGCGCCGCCGATGGCCGGTCCGCACGCAAATGCAATCGTGCGCGCCAACTCGATGCGCCCGTTTGCACGCGCGAGCATCGCTGCCGGCACGAGCGACGGCACCAATGCAGGCGCCGCCACACTGAACACCACCGTGCCGCATACCGCAACAAAGCCAAGCACGCCCAGCGCAGCGAGGTTCAAACGCCCTGCCACCAGCAGACCCGCCACAACAAGCAACGCCACCGCGCGCACTGCCTCTGCGCCGGCCATCAATACCCGTTTGGGCCAACGGTCCGCCAGCATGCCGATGGGAATGGCAAACAGCACGAAGGGCAGCGTCAGGGCCACTTGCAGCCAGCTCGCTGTGCTGGCGTCGGCATGCAGGGTGAGCACCGCAACCATTGGCATGGCGGCCAGCGCAATTTGTTCGGCCGACTGCGCAGCCAGGTTGGAACCCGCCAGCCGATTGAAGCCGGGCGGCAGATGGTCGACAGCGGGGACACGTGGGGCAGACATCGCACACTCCTGAAAACGTTCGTGTCAGGGTAGGGGTGGCGACGTCCGGATGCGCTCCGCTTCTTGCGGGCGAATTCGAAGCGTGGTTACAAGATGGGGGCGAACAGCTTGGCGACGTGCATGATCACGCGGCGCATTGGGTGTGCATGTTCGTATTCATCACGGCCAACACGGGCGGCTTCGGCAAAATCGGCTTCGAGCATCTGGGCGACGTCGTGGGCGAAGCGCGGGTCGGCGGTCATGATCATCAGCTCGAAGTTCAGGCGGAACGAACGGTTGTCGAGGTTGGCGCTGCCCACGGCGGCGGCCTCGTCGTCGATCAGCACCACCTTCTGGTGCAGGAAGCCAGGCAGGTAGCGATAGATCTTCACGCCGGCGCGGATCGCCTGATACGCATACAGCGTTGATGCGAGGAACACCATGTGATGGTCCGGCCGCGACGGGATCAGGATGCGCACATCCACACCACGCAGCACGGCCAGGCGCAGCGCGGCAAACACCGCTTCGTCGGGAATGAAGTACGGCGACGTGATCCACAGCCGCTTGCGCGCCGACTGAATGGCCTCCATGAAGAACAGCGAGCAGGTTTCCTGCTTGTCCGCCGGGCCGCTGGCGACAACCTGGCAGACCATGTCTTCTTCAGGCCGCAGTTCGGGCACGATCAGCTGCGGCACTTCATGGGCGGCCCAGTACCAGTCTTCGGCAAAGGTGAGCTGCAAGTCCATCACGGCTGCACCGACGATCTCGATATGCGTGTCGCGCCACGGTGCAAGCGGCGGCTTTTCGCCCATGTATTCGTTGCCGACGTTGTGGCCGCCCACGTAAGCGCGGTCGCCGTCTACCACCACGAGCTTGCGGTGATTGCGGAAATTGAGCTGGAAGCGGTTGACGAACCCGGCGTGGGTGGAGAACGGCTTGGCCAGCACGCCGCCTTCAATCAGCCGCTGCACATAGCGGCGTGGCAGCGCGTGGCAGCCGATGCTGTCGAAGAGAAAGTACACACGCACCCCCGCCCGCGCACGGTCCAGCAGCAGTTCGGCCAGGCGGCGTCCAAGCGTGTCGTCATGCACGATGAAGAACTGCACGATCAGCACGCGCCGCGCCTGCGCAATGGCCGCAAAAATGGCATCGAAGGTTTCCGCGCCATTGACGAGCAGACGGACGCGGTTGCGCGCCAGGCACGGCGTGCCGGTCAGGCGCGGCAAGGCCTGCATGCAGGCGTGCCGCGGCGCGACCACGCTCGATTCATGGTCGCGCAGGCCGCGCCAGTCGTCGGACAGGGTGATTTCGCGCAGGCGCGCGTTGTGAAAGCGGCGCGCATCCACGTAGCCGGCAAATGTGCTGCGCCCGAAGATCAGATACGGGATCAGCGTGAACTCCGGCAGCGTGACCAGCGAAATGGCCCACGCGATGGCGCCCTGCGAGGTGCGCACGGTCAGCACGGCATGTATGGCCGCGAGGACGCCCACGCAGTGCACAAGAAAGAGGAAGGCGGCAAATGCCGTGGTGTTGGTCAGCATCGGAAGCGGTGGGGGGGAAACAGCACACCGTTGGCCATTTTGACACGCCTGAGGTGGCGTCGGACAAACACGGATACTGCCCCGGCGGACATCTCGCGTAGTCTGACCGTGCGGTCTGCTCAGGCACGCCGCATGCTGGTGTGGAGTAGACGTCCTGTCGACCCGCCGCACCCAACACGACATCGAACATGCAAGGGCACCCGAGGAACCTCCCGACCGCGTATCTGCGCGCTGGGCTTGCCTGGCTGGCCATCGTACTGCTGACAAGCTGCGCAAGCCTGCCCGAGCATGTCGACCGACCCGTGACGACGGCGCTGCCCAATGCCGAATCGGCCACCTCGCTGGGGCGCCTGGCGCAGACGAACGCGCCGTCGGCCGATGTGTCCGGCTTCCGGCTGATCCCGTCGGGGGAAGAAGCCTATGCCACGTTGCTCACACTGGCCGACCGGGCCGAGCGCACGCTGGACTTGCAGTACTTCATCATTGCCAGCGACAACAGCGTGCGCGAACTGATGCGCCATGTGCTGGCCGCTGCCGACCGCGGCGTGCGCGTGCGCATGCTGGTCGACGATCTGCACAGCGACGGACGCGATCTCGCATTTCTCAAGTTTTCGTCGCATAAGAACATCGACATACGGCTGTTCAACCCGTTTCCGGGTGGGCGGATGTCGAACGTCACGCGGTACCTCAGCGGTGCGGCTGAGTTCCGCCGCGTCAATCGGCGCATGCACAACAAGGCCTTCATTGCCGACAACGCACTGGCCGTGACAGGCGGGCGCAATCTGGGCGCCGAGTATTTCACCCAGAACCCGACCACCAACTTCGTCGATCTGGATGTGCTGGCCGCCGGGCCGGCGGTGCGGCAGTTGTCGTCGGCGTTCGATGCGTACTGGAACAGCGAATTTGCCTATCCGGTGCAGGCGTTGGCGCCCGAGCCGAGCACGGCGCATCCGCCCGAACCGAAGGACGGTAACTACCCACCGCCCGTGGCGATGCCGCACCGCCCGGAAGGGCCGCCGCAGCATATCGATGTGCCGACCCGGCCGGTCGACATGGGCTCCGGTTCCGGCAAGGCGGCTCCGGGCAAGACGATCTCGCAGCTTGAACAGCGCCGCAATCAGACCGATCTCGCCAGCCCGGTGCCGGAGCAGCCCTTGCCGCTCAAGCCTGCGCCGCGCGACTGGTTCCTCGCCGACCAGATTGCTCGTGGCCGCCTGCGCCTGGAGTGGGCGCCCGCGCAGGTGATCGTCGATCGTCCGGCCAAGGTGTCGGGTGATGACGTCGAGCCCGGCGGCGAGCGCCTCGCCCAGACGCTTCTGCATCTGGTTGACGAGGCCAAGCGCGAGGTGGTGCTGATCTCGCCGTATTTCGTGCCCGGCAAGCGCGGCGTAGAGGTGGCCAAGCGGTTGCAGGATCGCGGCGTGCGCCTGTGTGTGCTGACCAATTCGCTGGCGGCGACCGACGCGCCCATCGTGCACGTGGGCTATGCGAGATATCGTGGCGCGCTCATCGACAACGGTGTTGAACTGTACGAGCTGCGCCCGACGCTGGGCGATCGCCCCAAGATGATCGGCACGTTCCGCTCGTCGCAGGCGAGCTTGCATGTGAAATCGATCGTGGTGGATCGCAGCACGCTGTTTGTCGGCTCGATGAACATCGACCCGCGCTCCATCGGATTGAATACGGAAACGGGCTTGATCATCCGCAGCCCGGTGCTGTCGGAAGCGGTGGCCAAGCTGTTTGACGACTCGGTGCGCGACAGTACATACCGGGTGACCAAGGCCGATGGCCACCTGCGCTGGACCACCCACCAGGACGGCAAGGAGGTTGTGGTCGATCACGAGCCCGAAGTCGGCCTGGGCCGCCGGACCTGGATTCAGATGCTGGCGCCGTTCACGCCCGAAGAACTGCTGTAGCGGCGCCAAAAGAAAAAACGCCGCGAAGTGCGGCGTTTTTCAACTCAGGCAAGGGGCAGCCCCAGGCCTTCGCTTCATTACATCTTCTGCTTGGTGTTGTCAGCAGCGTTTTCCAGCTTCTGGCCACCCGTCTGGATGTCCTTGCCCATGCCCGCCATCGTGTTGCAGCCAGCCAAGACGGCGCAGCCCAGGGCCAGCAGTGCGATCAGTTTCTTCATCTCGATCCCCTTGTGAGCCGTGCGGTATCCCGCACGATGTTCGCGTGATTGCCACCAGGGCGGTGGCGCAACCCGCATTTTAGTGCCACCCCGCGCACGTAGGGTGCGTTGGCCGCATCTTTTTTGCCGGCTTGCATATCACTTGCGGCGCATTCCGGTCATTCGGGGTGATGCCCTCTATTTCTGCCGCCCCCTGCCGTTAGCACCTTTGGGAGTGAACAGGGTGCCCGAAGAGGGGCGCGGGAACAGGATCTCGGCGCCACACGGCCCAACCATGCAGGGGAAAACATATGTGGAAGTGGATGGATACGAGCATTCGCACGCGGCTGACGTTCCTGGTCGCGGTATTTGCAATCATGATTGCCGTGGTGGGCTTCGCGGGCATCACGGCCGGCCGGGCGACCAATGACGATTTGCGCGCGGTGTATCTGGAAGATGCCAAGGGCTTGGATCTGCTGGCCAAAGACACCATCAACCTGCTGTGGGCGCGCATCCACCTGACCAATTTCGATTCGGTCTCTTCGCCCGAAGAACTCAAGAAGCTGCTGGCCGATGCGCACACCATGGTCAACTCGGCCAACGACGCCTGGGCCCAGTTCATGAAGCTGCCGATTGCCGAGGCGGACCGTGCCCAACTGCAAGCCGCCGACGCCGCACGCACCAAGTTCGTCAAGACCGCGCTGGAGCCGGCCATTGCCGCGCTGGAGCGCAGCGACCTCACTACGTACCGCGAACTGAATACGAACCTGGTGCCGAAGCTGTTCGTCGATTACGATTCGGCGCTCGGGCCGCTGGTCGGCGCGCGCTTCAAGTACGGCCAGCAACGCTTTGACCATTCCCAATCGCGCTACGCGATGAGCATCTGGATTTCGGGCGGCTTGCTGGCCGCCGCGCTGGTGCTGTCTGTGGTGGCGCGCGGCGTGCTCAGCCGCACGGTGGTGCGGCCGCTGGAACGCGCCATCCAGGTGTTCGAGCGCATGGCCTCGGGCGACCTCGCCACGCGGATGGAAGGCCAGACCGCCGCGGGCCGCCGCGACGAAACCGCACGCCTCATGCACGCAGTGTCGTCCATGCAAACGAGCCTGCAGCAGATCATCGGGCAGGTGCGCACGGGCTCGGATTCGATCGCCAGCGCCACCAAGCAGATCGCCGCTGGCAATGCCGACCTGTCGCAGCGTACCGAGCAACAGGCCTCGTCGCTGGAAGAAACGGCGTCGAGCATGGAAGAGTTGACCAGCATCGTGAAGCAGAACGCCGACAACGCGCGTCAGGCGAGCACGCTGGCCGTCAACGCGTCGGACATTGCCGTCAAGGGCGGGGAAGTCGTGGGCCGCGTGGTGGACACGATGGCGGGCATCAACGAAAGCAGCCGCAAGATCGCCGACATCATCGGCGTGATCGAGGGCATTGCGTTCCAGACCAACATTCTCGCGTTGAATGCCGCCGTGGAAGCCGCACGTGCCGGCGAGCAGGGCCGCGGCTTTGCCGTCGTTGCCGGTGAGGTGCGCAGCCTCGCGCAGCGCAGTGCCACGGCGGCCAAGGAGATCAAGGCGCTGATTGGCGATTCGGTGGGCCGCGTGCAGAACGGTTCGACGCTGGTGGCCGAAGCTGGCACGGTGATCGACGAGGTGGTGGTGGCCGTGCGCCGCGTGACCGACATCATGGGCGAGATCAGCGCTGCGTCGGAAGAGCAGAGCAGCGGCATTGAACAGGTCAACCAAGCCGTCACGCAGATGGATCAGGTGACGCAGCAGAATGCAGCGCTGGTTGAACAGGCAGCGGCTGCGGCGGAATCGTTGGAAGAACAGGCTGAGGCGCTGCGCAGCGCGGTGGCGGTCTTCCGCGTCGAGCGCACATAAGCGGTACACGCGCAAGTACGAATGCCCTTTCGCCTTGCAGGCGGGAGGGCGTTTTCTTTTACGGCATCAGATCGCGTGCGCGCTCGGCAATCACGCCTTGTGTGTCGTCGATCCAGCGGGCAGGGAAGGGTTGCGAGAGCAAGTAGCCCTGGATCACGTCGCACCGGCATGCGCGCAGTGCGTGGAGTTGCGCGGCAGTTTCCACGCGTGTGGCGGTGACGGGCACGCCCGCACCATGCGCGGCCGTCACCAGGCGTTGCAGCACCGCGTGATCGCTCGCGTTGGTCACTGCGTTGACGACCGCCTGATCAAGCTTGACCTGGTCGGGGCGGAACGTTGCGAGGCAATCGAGGCTGTGCGCGGTGGCACCAAAGTCTTCCACTGCCACGCGTGCGCCGCAGGCGTGCAGGGCTTGCACGGCTTTCTGCGCCGCGTCGCTGGCACGGCGCAGCGTGTGTTCCGATATCTCGAAGACGAGGCGTGTGGTCGGCACTGCGTGGCGGGCGGCAATGTCGCGAACGACGTCGCTCAATTGCGGATCGAGCAGCTGCGCAACGGACAAATTGACGGCTGCATGCACGCCGGGCTGATGCCGGCTGTTGCGCTCCGCGCGCTCGGATTCTTCGCGCAGCAGGCCGGCCAACATCTGCGCGGCGTTGTCGAGCACCCAGCGGCCCACCTCGCGAATGTCGCCCGTCTGCTCCAGGATCGGCAGAAAATCGGCCGGTGCCACGCCTCCCAGCTCCGGTGAAATCCAGCGCAGCAAAAATTCGTAACCGACGATCCGTCCGTCGATCAGGCTCAGTTGTGGCTGCAGGTTCAGGCTGAACTGGCGGCGCGCAAGCGCGTGGCGCAGTTGTGCGGCCAGGCGTGGATGCTCGGCGACGGCATCGTTTTCATCGGTGTGGGCGCTGTTGTTGCCCGTGCGTGGCGGCGTGGCCGCCGGGGCATACAGCGCGGGGCTTTGCTCGGCGCCGTGCTGAACAGCGTAGAGCGCCCGGTCGGCCTGTTCAATCAGCCGCGCCGCATCCGAGGGCATGCTCTCGAAAAGCGTCATGCCGATGCTGCACGAGCAGACCAGCTCATAACCATGCGTGATGAAAGGTCGCGTGAGCGCCGCAGAAATCTGTCGCGCGAGATCGTGCACATCTTGTGCCGAGACGAAATCTGCGCAGGCAACGGCAAAGGTCTCGGGGCCGATGCGCCCGACGATGGGGGCGATGCCATTCGCAGCGGGCACGCTCAGCGCTTTAAGCCGCGATGCACATTCGACGATGACCTCTCTCGCCGCCAGCGGCCCGAGCGTGTTGGTCGCCTCGGCAAAATGGTCGAAGCCGATCAGCAGCAGGGCGCCGATTGCGTCCTGGCGTGCGGGTTGCGGCATGGCAGCCAGCAGTTGGACGAATCGTTCGCGGTCCGGCAATCCGGAGATGGGATCCAGACTCGATGGCGCGGCAGACCTTGCGCGGATCATAAATGGGGATCGTCCTGCAAATGCCTTTAAAACGAAAATACGTACGCTTGATGTAGCGTCAATTGTATAGCTTTGTCAAAAGCAAACCTGCGGCATCATAAGCCGAAAACCGGCCACAGTGGCCGATTGCGGGCATGTTTTCGTGTGAATCCGGCAGGGTTTTTTAACGTTTAACAGTAATGAATTCTGATCAAAGCGACGCGAATATCTGTTCTGTCTGGACGTTACACCATGCGCTGGCCACCCCAAAGCAACTGTTCGTAGATAAAGCACTGGAGCAGCATTTTTTGTGCCGCCACCAATTCGATGAATTCCACGCCGTATTGATAGACGTTGGGCAGGTCGGCCGGTTTTTCACTGCGTACGAGGGCCGCGGCCACCAGTTCGGAGTGGTAGTCGCGCGTTTTCACCCGGAAGCGCATCCGCGCCGGGGCGCCGCTGACTTCCAGCCGATGCGCGGAGCGGAACGACGCGCCCGTTGTGCTGATGTCCGAGATGTGGATCATGCGCGGCGGGTCGCCGCTGACCAGCATCTTGCCGACCACGTTGGCGCGCACGCGCAGCGATTTGCGCAACGTGCGATTCTTGATCCGCCGCGGCGGCGACAACACGACGTATTCGAACGGGATGCGGCACACCGCCATCACGGTGCATTCGAAGCTGGCAATGCCCTCGCCCGAGAAGGCGTGGACTTCCACCAGTTCGTCCTTGACCGGCATGACCGTGCGGCCGCTGTCGGTGGGCATGGTGATGAGCAGGTGGCGCTGCGGGCTGTAGCCCATCACGCGGGCGGCACCCTTGGTCTGGCCGGCGCCCGCAGTCAGTCGCACAGTCAGCATGCCGCCGGGGCGCAGGCCGAGCAGCTCCATGGCGATCGTGCGTTCACCCTCAGGGTCGTCGCCCATGTCGGGGAACATCGTGTTTGGGAACTGCGTATTGGCAAAGGCGGGCGCGGGCGCGGGTGTGCCATCGGACTGACGATGCGGCCGGTGCAGCGTGAACAGCAGGTCGATCTCCTCTGGCGAGTGGATGACGTCGCCCTTCGGGACGAGCAACTGCCCGTCGGCGTCGAGCATCGGCCACGGCAGGGGGATCGCAAGCGGAATGTCGAGAGGTTGAAGTTCGAGCATGGCAAATGGGGAGCCCACAGCCGCGCGGAGCCCTACGTTTCTATACGGCCAAATCTTGCACAACTTTAAGCGCACTTATTGTGCAGGGGCGGTGGCACGCGAGTTGCGGCCCCGCAGCCATGATCGAGCACAATGCGGGTTTCAAAGTGGATGGGGTGAGCGCGGCCATGGCATCTCGGCAGCATTTCTGGGCAGCGGTGGAGCAGTTTGCGCGCTATGTCGTGATCGGCTGCGGTGCAACGCTGGCGCACTATGTGGTGCTGTTCGGGCTGGTGCAGGTGGGCGTTTCGCCCTGGCGGGCATCGGTGGCGGGCAGCGTGATCGGTGCCACGCTCAACTACTTCATCAGCCGGCAGGCCGTCTTCAACAGCACACGCGGGCACATCGGGGCGATGGTGCGGTTTGGCCTGGTGGCTTTTCTCGCGCTGGGGTGCAATGCGACCATCATGGCGATCGGCCTGGGAATTGGCCTGTATTACCTGATCGCACAAGTGTTCGCCTCGGCCATCACGGCAATCTTCAACTTTCTGGCGCACCGCTACTGGACGTTTCGTGATGCCGACGCCATCGGGGCGCCCACGGAGCCGCAACCGACCATCGTGCCGGAGCAACCCACGCACAACGGGCCCTGAACGGCCCTGCCGCGTTAATACCGGCTTGCCACGCTCTGCAGGCCGGCAGCGGTTTCCGTGACAAACGTCACTTCGTCGATACCGTCGGCGGGTTGGGGTGGGCCGTCGTCGCGCAGGCGCTCGACCACCAGATGGACATCGATCACATCGGCCACGCCGGACGCTTCCAGCGAAACGAGTGCGGCCAACTGCGCAATCGCAAACGTATCCGCGAGCAGCGGCGTGTCATCGTGGAGATCGCCGGCAACGCGTGGCGGTGGGGTACTGCCACCAGCCCGCCCGGTGTGCTGCGCCGTCTCACGTGCGCGATAGGCGAAGTAGGCGTCGGCAAAGTGCACGCGGTGCGCATCGAATACGCGCACGGCGGCGGTGAGGGCGTCGTCCACCCAGGTCGGATCAACGGGCGCCGTGCCGGGCTCGGTACCTTCGGGCAGGCCCGCAAGCTTGAGCGCATACCGATGCGTCTGCGTGCCGGGGGCGACAAAACTCAATTCCATACGACCTCCCACAACCGCGTGCGTATGTGCCGCGGCTTGCCGTGTTTGACTTCGCCCCCCGAAGCGATATTGAAGAATAGTAACGGAGCAGGCCGTTTGCGCATTTCGTTCTTCCGGATGAGGTCGGGGGGCTTGTCTTCACATTAAGACATTCACACTGTGGAGATTGCGCCTCACCCGGGGAGGCAAACGGTTGCGTGACTGCGCCGTTTGCGCGACCTAACCGAACGGCTAGCTGCTTCGCGGAGGGGGCCGGTGTACAGTTGCCGGATGTCTGGCGACGCCGGACAGATGTCGACAATCGACGTCGACAAACGCAGACGGGAATGACGCGGGGCGCGTTTCCTTCGCGTCATCTCGCGCACGAGGGGACCCAAAGCGCGCACGCGGTCCATGTCCCCTCGCGGGAAGGGATTGCCCCGTTAACTCGCGGCTTCTATAGTCCGCCTCGATTCGTGCGCTTGCAACGCACCAAGGTCTGTCATTGCCAGCCGCCAACTGGGCCGCGCAGACCACGAGACCGGTTACGGGGATCACGCCAACCGCCACCGCGCGCGCCTAACGCAACCATTGCGTCATGGGGCACCCGGCGGCGCGATGGCCACTACATCAGCCACCCCCCCGGGACTGCCGCATTCGCGAAACAGCATCGCCATGCTTGAGGACCACCACTTGTACAAGGCTGCGATCGAACATTCGCCGATAGGAATCGGCCTGTGCGCGCCGGAGGGTCGCTTCCTCGACGTGAACCGTGCGCTGTGCACGCTGACCGGTCACGAAGCACAGGCGCTGCGCGCGCGCGATCTGTTCGACCTGTGCCACCCCGACCACACGGAACGCACGCGAGATGGTGTCGAGTCGCTGCTCGCCGGGCAGCGCGATGCGCTGTCGATGGAAACGCGCCTGGTGCGCCAGGACGGTACCACCGTGTGGGTGCAGACCGACGTGGCGGTAGCGCGCGACGACGGCAATGCGCATCTCGTCGTGCAGATGCAGGACGTGACCGCGCGGCGCCTGGCGCTGGAATCGCTGCGCGCGTCGGAGCAGCGATTGGCCTATGTGCTGGACGGCGCGGGGCTGGGTACGTTCGACTGGTCCACGCGTGCGCGGCATGTTTCGTTCAACCGTCGAACGGCCGACATGCTCGGTTACGAGCCAACGGATCTGTCCAACGACCCGAATGCGTGGTTCGCCATGGTGCATCCGCAAGATGCCGCGTTGAGCGTGCGACGCATCTACCGCCATATGCGCGGCGATGTCGACAGCTTTGAAATCGAGCAGCGCATGCGCGCGCGCCACGGCCAATGGATCTGGGTGGCCGCGCGCGGGCGCGTGACCGAGCGCGATGCACGCGGCACGGCCACGCGTGTGAGCGGCACGCTGCTCGACGTGACGCAGCGGCGCACGGCGCTGGATCAGGCGCACCACCTTGCGTTGCATGATCCGCTGACGGACTTGCCGAATGCACGTTTGCTTCGCGATCGCCTGTTCGTCGCCATCCAGACGGCGCGTCGCGCTCGCGGCCAGGTTGCCGTTGTGTTCATCGATCTCGATCGCTTCAAGCCTGTCAACGACGAGTATGGCCACGCCGTGGGCGACCTCGTCCTGAAGGCGACGGGCATGCGGTTGCGCAGCGGGCTACGTGCATCGGACACGGTAGCGCGCCTTGGTGGCGATGAATTTGTTGCCGTCCTCACGCACTGCGCCACACGCGACGATGTGACGCAAACCGTCGAACGCCTGATCGAGCAATTGCAGGCGCCGTTCCGTGTGGAGGGCCATGTGCTGTCGATGGGCGTGAGCGCAGGCGTGGCGCTGTATCCGACCGACGGGCGTGATGCACAGACGCTCATCCGCAATGCCGACGCTGCGATGTATGAGGTCAAGCGTGCCGGCGGCAACGGCCTGGGTTTCCATGCCTCGCTCAACTACGAGCGGCTGATGGGCATGCGATCGCGCGATCGCGATCTCGACGGCGAAGCCGACGCGCGTTAATCCACCACCGCGCGCAAAAACAAAACGGCCCGCCGCGAAGGCAGGCCGTCTTTCTCTAAGCGTCGCAAACGTCCAGGTCTTAGAACGTATAGCGCAGGTACAGCTCGTTCAGATCCGTGCCCGGGTTCGGGCGCTTGACCGACGCGTTCGACACGTGTTCGAAGCGGTAGCCCATCTGGAATTGCTGTTTGCTGCCGAAGGCCACACCCACGCCGATCATGTCGGAGAACTGGAAGGCGGTGCTGAAGTTGTGCTCATCCGACGTGCGGGTGTGCGACAGCAGGCGCGGGCCAACGCCAGCTTCAATGAACGGCACCCACGAGCCGCCGCGCTTTTCGATGCGGAACAGCGGCGTCACGCCGAACTCGGTGAGGTTCTGGCGGTTGGTGCCCTTGGTCGAGCGCCATTGGCCCAGCGCCACTTCCCAGTCCAGGTTCACGAACCAGCCTTCCGGGTTGCCCCAGTGGAAACCCGAATCGAAATCCAGATCGACGCCGTACTTCTCGATGCCGTGCCTGTTGTCCTTGCCGTAGATGACGCGCACGGACGGGTCAGCCTGCGCAGGCAGGGCGGCGAACAGCGTGGCGGCACCCAGGGCGGTGGCCAGCAGCTTGGCGGAAAGGGGAAGCGCGGATCGGATCATCAGAGAGGGCAGAGTCAGTTGAGCGGCGCGCGTGAATCAGGGCAACAGCGTCGGCAACCATGCGCGCGGCGGACATGGTGGCAGGCAAACAGACGGTCGGGACGGCACCAGTGCAGGCTTGCAAGGCAGCGGTGGACGCAATTTGCGCGCCTGCTGCTGCATCACTGCCCGGATGGTCGGGGCGGTCTGAAATAAATTCCGACGATTATAGGGGGAACTCTCCCACTGCGTGCGGGCTTACGCACAAGGGGATATTGCCGGTGGCGAAACGTCGCCGGCCCACCGGCAACCCGAGAAGGGTTACTGCACGGCTGGCGCGGATGCCGGTTGCAGAGCTGCCTGGCCGACCGCCGGCACTTCGCCGTGCCACCCCCCGCCCAGCGCCTTGACCAGCAGCACCGCTGCCGAATACTGCTTGCCCTGCAGCGTGAGCAGCGTGCGCTCGGCACTGTAGGCCGTGGCCTGTGCAGTGATGACTTCCAGGAAGCTCACCGTGCCCGCGCGATAGCGGTTCAGGTTGAGTTGCGCGGCTTCCTGCGCGGCCTTGACGGCATCGGCCTGTACCGCAAATTCCTGCGTTTGCCAGCGCAGCGCGGCGAGGTTGTCCTCGACGTCCTGGAACGCGCCGAGCACGGTCTGGCGGTACGTTGCAACCGACGCGTCGTAGGCCGCGCCGGCCTTGTCGACGGCGGCGGCACGCGCGCCGCCATCAAACAGCGTGGCGGCCAGCGTCGGGCCGATGGACCAGACGCGGCTCGGCAGCGTTGCCAGGCGTGAAAGTGTGTTGGCCGTCAAGCCGGCCGATGCCCCCAGCGTGAGCGTCGGGAAGTACGCGGCCTTGGCCACGCCGATTTGCGCGTTGGCAGCGGCCATGCGGCGCTCGGCGGCGGCAATGTCGGGACGGCGCTCCAGCACGGCCGATGGCACTTCCAGCGGAATGGCGGGCAAGGCCGGCAAGTCTGCTGCGCTGGCGGCGGTGGCCGGGGCCAGCGAGAATTCCGCCGGTGGTTTGCCGATCAGCACCGCGATGGCGTGCTCAAGTTGCGCACGGGTGACTTCGGTATCCAGCAGCAGCGCTTGCGACTGCTTGAGCTGCGTCTGCGCGGTCAGCACATCCGAGCGCTGTGCCACGCCCACGGCGTACTGGTTTTGCGTGAGCTTCAGGAAGCGCTCGTAATCGGCAACCGTGCGCTGCAAGACGGCCTTCTGGGTATCTGTGACACGCAATTGAAAATAATTCTGCGCAAGCGTCGCCTGCGCGGAGAGCAAAGCGGACGACAAATCACCGGCGCTGGCTTGCGCACTGGCCTTGTTCGACTCCACCGATCGGCGGATGCGGCCCCACAGGTCCAGCTCCCAGCTTGCGTTGAGCGACAGGCTCTGCGAGTTGAGCAGGCTCGGGTTGCCGGTCGACAGGCTGCCGTCCGGGTTGACCGAGGTGCGGACCGAACGACTGCGCGTGGCCGATGCACTGGCACCCAGCGTCGGGAAGAACGAAGCCTGCGCCGATTGCACCAGCGCCTGGGCCTGACGGTACTGCGCCTCGGCCACAAGGATGTTCTGGTTGGCGGCGGCCACCTGTTCTTCCAGCGCGTTCAGTTGCGGGTCGTTGAAGATCTCCCACCACTTGCCGCGGGCAGTGGCGTCGCTCGGGTCGGCGACTTTCCAGTCGCCGGCTTCCTTGTATTGCTGCGGCACTTCGGCATCGGGGCGCTTGTAATCGGGTCCGACCGCGCAGGCCGAGACGAGTGCGCACGCGGCCAGCGCGAGCAACGAGGTACGAAGGGCTTGAGTGCCTCTTGTCATGTTCAGCTTCCTTGCGAATCCAATGCGGGCAGCGGTGCGTCCTTGCTGCGGCCGGCGCGACGCAGGCGCAGCCGGTCGAGCGCCAGGTAGACCACCGGCGTGGTGTAGAGGGTCAGGATCTGGCTGACCAGCAGCCCGCCGACGATGGACACGCCCAGCGGCGTACGCAGCTCAGCGCCGTCGCCATGGCCAAGCGCCAGGGGCAGGGCGCCCAGCAGCGCTGCCATCGTCGTCATCAAGATCGGCCGGAAGCGCAGCACGCAGGCGTGGAAGATCGCGTCCGCCGGGCTCATGCCCTGGCTGCGCTCGGCCTCCAGCGCGAAGTCGATCATCATGATCGCGTTCTTCTTGACGATGCCGATGAGCAGAATCACCCCGATCAACGCGATGATCGAAAAGTCCGTGTCCGTGATGATCAGCGCCAGCAGCGCCCCAACACCGGCCGAGGGCAGCGTCGAGAGAATCGTGATGGGGTGCACGTAGCTTTCGTACAGCACGCCAAGCACGATATAGATGGTGATGAGCGCAAACAGGATCAGCACCGGCTGGCTGGAGAGCGAATCCTGGAATGCCTTGGCGGTGCCCTGGAAGCTGCCGTGCACGGAGGACGGCACGCCGATGCGGTTCATCGCGTCCTGGATGTCCTGTGTGGCACTCGACAGCGATGCCCCCGGCGCCAGGTTGAACGAGATCGTGCTCGCCGCGAACTGCCCCTGGTGGTTGACCGCCAGCGCCGTGTTGGTCGGCTCGTAGTGTGAGAACGTCGACAGCGGCACCTGCGCACCCGCCGACGTGATGACGTAAATGTCACGCAGGCCGTCAGGGTTCTGCCAGTACTGCGGCGCGGCTTCCATCACCACGCGGTACTGGTTGAGCGGGTTGTAGATGGTCGACACCTGGCGTTGTCCGAATGCGTTGTTCAGCGCGTTGTCGACATCGCTCGGGTTGATGCCAAGCGATTTTGCCTTGTCGCGGTCGATGACGAGAGAGGTCTGCAGGCCCTTGTCCTGCGTATCGGTGTTGACATCTGTTAGCGATTTCAACTGCGTGAGCGCCTGCTTGATCTTCGGGTCCCACGTGCGCAGCTCGTTCAGGTCGTCGGCCTGCAATGTGTACTGGTACTGCGCATTGCTGGCCCGCCCGCCCACGCGGATGTCCTGCACCGACTGCAGGAACAGGCTCGCGCCTGGCTCACGCGCCAGCTTGCCGCGCAGGCGGTTGATGATCTGGTCGGCAGACATCTTGCGCTCGGCCAGCGGCTTGAGTTGGATGAACATCTGCCCGGTATTGCGCTGACTGCCGCCCGTAAAGCCGACCACGTTCTCCACCGCCGGGTCTTGCCGGACGATGGTGATGAAGTCGGTCAGCTTCGTACGCATCGCCTGGAACGAGATCGACTGGTCGGCCTGGATGAAACCGATCACGCGGCCGGTGTCCTGCTGCGGGAAAAACCCCTTCGGCACGATGACGTACAGGTACACGTTCAGGCACACCGTCGCGAACAGGATCAGCAGTGTGAGCCAGCTGTGCCGCAGCGCCCACGCCAGCGAGTTGCGGTACATGTCGAGCAGGAAGGTGAAGAAGCCTTCGGTCTTGCGGTGGAACCAGCCGTGTTCTTCTTCGGCGGCGGGCTTGAGCAAGCGCGCGCACATCATCGGCGTGGTGGTGAGCGACACCACCAGCGACACCAATATGGCCACAGACAGGGTCACCGCGAACTCGCGGAACAGCCGGCCCACGATGCCGCCCATCATCAGCAGCGGAATGAACACGGCAATCAGCGAAAGGCTCATTGACACCACCGTGAAGCCGACCTCGCGCGCCCCCTTGAGTGCCGCCTGCATGGGCCGCATGCCGTTCTCGATGTGGCGCGAGACGTTCTCGAGCACCACGATCGCGTCGTCCACTACAAAGCCCGTCGCCACGGTCAACGCCATCAGCGAGAGGTTGTCGAGGCTGTAGCCGCACAGGTACATCACCCCGAATGTGCCGATCAGCGAGACCGGCACCGCCACGCTGGGGATGAGCGTCGCCCGCACGTTGCGCAGGAACAGGAACACCACCATGATCACCAGCGCGATCGACAGAACCAGCGTGCGCTCCACATCCCTGAGCGAGGCGCGGATGGTGGGCGTGCGGTCCATCATCACATCGAGGTTGATCTGCGCGGGAATGGTGTTGCGCAGGTACGGCAGGATGTCGTTGATGCGGTCGACCGTGTCGATGATGTTGGCGCCCGGTTGCCGGCTGATGATGAGCAGCACTGACGGCTTGCCGTTGGCCGAGCCGTAGTTGCGGATGTCCTGCACGCTGTCGGTGACGTCGGCCACGTCGGCCAGCCGCACCGGCGAGCCATTGCGCCAGGCGATGATGAGCGACTGGTATTCGACAGCCTTCTTGGCCTGGTCGTTGGCGTAGATGGTCCAGACGCGCTCGCCGGATTCCATCATGCCCTTGGGCTTGTTCGCGTTGGTACTGGTGATGACGGTGCGAACGGTCTCCATCGAGATGCCGTACTTGTTCAGCGCCATCGGGTTCAGCTCCACCCGCACCGCCGGCAGCGATGCACCGCCGATGGTGACCTGACCCACGCCGTTGATCTGTGACAGCTTCTGCGCAAGGATGGTCGAGGCCGCGTCGTACAGCTCACCGCGCGACTTGGTGTCGGAGGTCAGCCCCACGATCATGATCGGCGCATCGGCCGGGTTGACCTTGCGATACGTCGGGTTGCTCGGCAAGCCCGAAGGCAGCAGGCTGCGCGAAGCATTGATGGCAGCCTGCACATCGCGCGCGGCGCCGTCGATGTCGCGCGACAGATCAAACTGCAGCGTGATCCGCGACGAACCGAGCGAGCTGGACGAGGTCATCTCGGTAATGCCCGCGATGCGACCCAGCGAACGCTCCAGCGGCGTCGCCACGGTGGCCGCCATGGTCTCGGGGCTGGCGCCCGGCAGCGAGGCATTGACCGAGATGGTCGGAAAGTCCACCTGCGGCAGCGGTGACACCGGCAGCAGGCGGAACGCCGCGATACCGGCCAATGCCACGCCGATGGTCAGCAGCGCCGTGGCAACCGGCCGCGCGATGAAGGTGGCGGACAGGTTCATCGCGGTCCGCCAGATTGGTTGGTGCCCGCGGCGCCGTGGCGCCGGGCGGCACGGCGTGCACGCCAGTCACGCAGGCGTTCGCCCAGGTTGTCGAAGGCCAGATAGATGACCGGCGTGGTGAACAGTGTCAGCACCTGGCTGACCAGCAGGCCGCCCACCATCGTGATCCCCAATGGCTGGCGCAGCTCGGAACCCACGCCCGTGCCCAGCATCAGCGGCAGGGCACCCAGCAGGGCGGCCATGGTCGTCATCAGAATCGGTCGGAAGCGCAGCAGACACGCCTGGTAGATGGCGTCGCGCGGGGCCATGCCTTGCTCGCGCTCGGCCTCCAGTGCGAAGTCGATCATCATGATCGCGTTCTTCTTGACGATACCGATCAGCAGGATGATCCCGATGATGGCAATGATGCCCATGTCCTTGCCCGACACCAGCAGCGATAGCAGGGCACCCACGCCGGCCGACGGCAGCGTCGACAGGATCGTCACCGGGTGGATCGTGCTTTCGTACAACACGCCCAGCACGATGTACATCGTGATGATGGCCGCAAGGATCAGCCACAACTGGTTCGACAATGACGCACGGAACGCCAGCGCTGCACCCTGGAAGCTGGTTTGCATGCTGGCCGGCAAGCCGATTTCCTGTTCGACGGCATTGATCGTGTCGACCGCCGCGCCCAGCGAGGCACGCGGTGCCAGATTGAACGAAATGGTGGCCGCCGGGAATTGGCCCTGATGGTTCACCACCAGCGAGCCGGGCTGCTCCACCACCGTGGCGAACGCGCCCAACGGAATCTGCTGGCCGCCGCTCGATGCCACGTGCAGGTCGTACAGCGATTGCGGCCCAAGCTGCATCTTCGGGTCCGTTTCGAGCACCACGCGGTACTGGTTCGATTGCGTGAAGATGGTCGACACCAAGCGTTGGCCATAGGCGCTGTACAGCGCGCTGTCGACCGCCGCCATCGTGATGCCGTACACCGCCGCTTTGTCGCGGTCGACCTGCACGTAGGCGCGCAAGCCGTTGTCCTGCAAGTCGCTCGCCACGTCGCGCAATTCGTGGGTCTGCTGCAGGCGTTCAACCAGTTTAGGCACCCACTTCGAGAGGTTGTTCGGGTCCGGGTCTTCCACGGTGAACTGGTACTGCGTGCGGCTGACGCGGTCTTCAATCGTCAGATCCTGCACCGGCTGCATGTACAGCGAGATACCCGCCACCTTGGCCAGTTCGGGCTGCAGGCGCTGAATGATCTCGGTGGCGTCGGCGTCCCGCTCATCCTTGGGCTTGAGGTTGATGAGCATGCGGCCGCTGTTGAGCGTGGTGTTCACACCATCCACACCGATGAAAGACGACAGGCTCTCCACGGCCGGGTCCTTGAGCACCACCTCGGCCAGCTTCTGCTGCCGCTCGGCCATGGCCGAGAACGAGATTGACTGCGACGCATCCGAAATGCCCTGGATCACCCCCGTGTCCTGCACCGGGAAGAAGCCCTTGGGCACCACCACATACAGCAGCGCCGTCAGCACCAGCGTGCCGATCGCCACGAGCAGTGTGCTCTTCTGCCGGTCGAGCACCCATTGCAGCATGCGGCCGTACCGCGCGATGACGTTGTCGAAGAACGTACCGGCGGCGTGATAGAAGCGCGATTGCTCGGCTTCGGGAATGTGCTTGAGCAAGCGCGCGCACATCATCGGCGTGAGCGTGAGCGACACCACGGCCGAGATCAGGATCGACACTGCCAGGGTGATTGCAAACTCGCGAAACAGCCGCCCCACCACGTCGCCCATGAACAGCAGCGGAATGAGCACGGCGATGAGCGAGAACGTCAGCGAGATGATGGTGAAGCCGATCTGCTTCGAACCCTTGAGCGCGGCCTCCATCGGCGGGTCGCCCTCTTCGATGTAGCGCGCGATGTTCTCGATCATGACGATGGCATCGTCTACCACGAAGCCGGTGGCAATGGTGAGCGCCATCAGCGTGAGGTTGTTGATCGAGAAGCCCGCCAGGTACATCACCCCGAACGTGCCCACCAGCGACAGCGGCACCGCCACCGCCGGAATGACCGTGGCCGGCACGTTACGCAGGAACAGGAAGATCACCATCACGACCAGCGCCACGGCCAGCATCAGTTCGAACTGCACGTCCGATACCGAGGCGCGAATGGTCGTGGTGCGGTCGGTCAGCAGCGACACCTGCACGTTGCCGGGCAGGGTGTCCTTGAGCTGCGGCAGCAATGCCTTGGCGCGGTTCACCACTTCGATCACGTTGGCCCCGGGCTGGCGCTGCACGTTCAGGATGATGGCCGGGGTGGCGTTGGACCACGCGGCCAGCTTGCTGTTTTCAGCGCCGTCAATGATCTGTGCCACGTCGGTCAGCCGGATGGGCGCACCGTTCTTGTAGGCGACGATCATCTTGCCGTACTCGGCGGCCGACTTGAGTTGATCGTTGGCGTCGATGGTGGAGGCGCGCATCGGGCCGTCGAAGCTGCCCTTGGCGCCATTCACGTTGGCGGTGCCGATGGCGGTGCGGATGTCGTCGATCGACAGCCCCAGCGCTGCCAGAGCCGACGTGTTCGCCTGGATGCGCACGGCGGGTCGTTGGCCGCCGCTGATGCTGACCAGGCCAATGCCCGGCAACTGCGACAGCTTTTGCGCGATGCGCGTGTCGACCAGGTCTTCGAGCTTGGGCAACGGCATCGTGTTGGAGGTGATCGCCAGCGTGAGGATCGGCGCGTCGGCCGGGTTCACCTTGCTGTAGATCGGCGGCATCGGCAGGTCGTTCGGCAGCAGGTTGCCGGCCGCGTTGATGGCCGCCTGCACTTCCTGCTCGGCAATGTCGAGCGAAAGCGACAGATCAAACTGCAGCGTGATGACCGAGGCGCCGCCCGAACTGGACGACGTCATCTGCTTCAAGCCCGGCATCTGCCCGAACTGGCGCTCCAGCGGCGCGGTGATGGACGAGGTCATCACGTCGGGGCTGGCACCCGGGTACAGCGTCGTCACCTGGATGGTGGGGTAATCGACCTCGGGCAGGGCGGAAAGCGGCAGCATCCGGTACGCCACCAGGCCCGAGAGCAGGATGGCGACCATCAACAGCGTGGTCGCCACGGGCCGGAGGATGAAGATTCGGGAGGGATTCATGCCAGCTCGGAACAGAAGACTTCGTCAGGCGAGTGCACGCGATGCACGACGCAGGGGTTACGGCTGGGCGGCCGGGGCGCTCGCAGCGGGTGCCGAAGCGCCACCCTGGCCACGGCGATGACGTCCGCCCTGGTGGGCTTGGCCGGCTGCGGGTGCGCTTGCAGGAGCGGCACCCGGTTGGATCACCTCCACCGGCGAGCCGTCGCGCAGCTTGTCGGCGCCGTCGGTCACCACGCGCTCGCCGGGCTGGAGGCCTTGCGTAACCGACACGCGCTCACCTTCGGTCACGCCCAGCTTGACCACACGCAGCGCCACCTTGCTGTCTTCGCCAACCACGTAGACGAAGGTGCCCTGCGTGCCGCGCTGGATGGCCGCGCCCGGCACGATCACCACGTCGCGCAGGGTATCCACACGCATGCGCACGTTCACGAACTGGTTGGGGAACAGCATGGCGTTCTGGTTCGGGAACTGCGCGCGCAGCTTGACCGTACCGGTGGTGTTATCAATGGTGTTGTCCACGGTCATGAGCACGCCGCGCGCGAGTTGCGTGGTCTGGCCGCGGTCCCAGGCTTCCACCGGCAGCTTGTCGCCGGACTGCAGGCGCGGCATGACCTTGGGCAGGCTGTCTTCCGGAATCGAATAGATGACCGTGATCGGGTCGATCTGCGTGATCACCACGATGCCGTTGGTGTCCGACGCGTGCACGATGTTGCCCGGGTCCACCTGGCGCAGGCCCACCCGGCCAGACACCGGCGCGGTGATGCGCGTATAGGAAAGCTGCACGCGCGCATTGTCGACGTTGCCCTGGTCCAGCTTGACCGTGCCGTCGTACTGGCGCACCAGCGCGGCCTGCGTATCCACCTGTTGCTTGGAGATCGAATCCTGCGAGAGCAGCGTCTGATAGCGCTGCAGGTCGAGCTTCGCGTTTTGCAGCAGCGCCTGATCGCGCGCAAGCTGACCTTCTGCCTGGGCGAGCTGCGCCTGGTAGGTGCGCGGGTCCACCTCGGCCAGCAGGTCTCCGGCCTTGACGGTCTGCCCCTCCGTGAACGCCAGGCGCACGAGCTGGCCGTCCACACGTGTCTTGACCGTCACGTTGTTGACCGGGGTGACATTGCCCAGCGCCGACAGCACCACATTGATGTCGCCCTTGACGGCCGTGCCCACCATCACCGGCATCGGCTTGTTGGCCATGGCCGCCCCGCGGCCGCCCGGACCACCTCGGCCACCCGGGCCGCCCGCGTTGCGGTACTTCGCGTGATAGACCGCATAGCCGATCAGCACCAGGATGATGATCACCACCCAGATGCCCCAGCGGCGGCGCTTGCCACCCTCACGCGGGGGCGGCAGCAGCGTTGAAGACACCTCGTGGGGCGTCTCTTTCCCGTCGTGTGTGCGGCGACCGGCGTCGTCAAACTGGCCGGGCTTCTGGTCCTTGGGATCGGACATGTTGGCGTTCCTGTTCTTAGCAATATGGGGACGAGCGCACATGATAGCTGGCGCCCGTGCCAGTCAGACCGCAGCTTAAAGGCAACGTCTTTGCGCAGAATTAGTCGCGCAGCGGGTTCTATTACGGCAGATTACAAACCCATTGCGGTGTTACCGAGAGAAACAATATGGTGAAAATGCGCCGGATTCGTGGTGGCCACAATCGCTATCATGAGCACACCTTCCTGCGTCTACCAGACACTCCACCAGACAGATGAGCAGCACCAAGATCCTGGTCGTCGATGACGACGTCGAACTGCGCGACCTCCTGCGCGAATACCTGACCCAGCAGGGCTTTGCCGTTTCCGTGCTGCACGACGGCGATGGGCTGGGCGCCCGGCTCGAACGCGAGCGCCCCGCGCTCGTGGTGCTCGACCTGATGATGCCCAAGGTGGACGGCCTGTCGGCCCTGCGCGACCTGCGCGCCCGCAACGACGACGTGCCCGTGATCCTGCTCACTGCCCGCAGCGACGAGATCGACCGCATCATCGGCCTGGAAATCGGCGCCGACGACTACCTCGGCAAACCGTTCTCGCCGCGCGAGCTGCTGGCCCGTATCAACGCCGTTCTGCGCCGCCGCCTGGCCGTGCCGGCTTCGGCTCCGGAAGACCGCGACAGTTTCAGCTTCGGTCCGTTCAAGCTCAATTTCCGCATGCGCACGCTGTTTCGTGGCGATCGCGCACTCTCCATCAGCGATACCGAGTTCGCGCTGCTCAAGCTGCTGATCGCGCATGCGATGCAGGTGCTCACGCGCGAGCACATCGTCGAGCTGATGTACGGGCCGGGCAGCGGCGTGTCCGACCGCGGCATCGACGTGCAGATCTGGCGCCTGCGCCGCGTGCTGGAAGAAGACGCCCAGCGCCCGCGGTACATCCAGACCGTGCGCGGCCGCGGCTACACCTTCGTGCCGGACGAGCGGGAAGAGGTCAATGAAGTTCAAGACTAGATTCGACACGCTCTTCGGCCGGTTGGCCGTGCTGATCGTGGTGGTGCTTGTGCTGAGCCATTTCTCGTGGCTTGGCGTGCTGCGCGCGGAGCGGCGGGAGCGGCAGTTCCAGGCTTCGGTAGACCAGATGGCGTTCCAGTTGCAGGCGTTCCAGGCAGCGATGGATGGGCATCTGCACGTCAAATTGCCTGACCTCGTGACCGAAACCGCTGAGCCGCCCCCAGGCGACGCGTTGTCGGCATCGGACAAGTCTGCTGAATTGGTGCGACAGCTTGCGCGCCGCTTGCCGTCGGACACGCAATTGCGGTTGGAAGCGGGCCCCACACCGCGCGTATTCGTGCGCTTTCCGCAGCGCAACAAGTGGATCGCCATGCCGCTGGTGTGGGTGCATGCGCCGCCCACCATCTCGGCCGTGGTGCCTGGCGTGATGGTGGTGCTGGCGATTGCCATTGCGTTCTCGCTGTTTGCGGCCTGGCAGATCCAGCGCCCCGTGCGCGAACTGGCCGATGCTGCCGGTGCGCTGGCCCGGCGCCGCTATGTGGCACCGCTCAAGGAGCGCGGCCCGTACGAACTGCGCCAGTTGACCGTCCAGTTCAATCATATGGCCGCGGATCTGTCGGCCACCGACGAAGAGCGCAACACCATGCTGGCCGGTATTGCCCACGACTTGAAGACGCCGCTGTCACGCCTGCGCTTGCGTGCCGAAATGCTGGCCGACCAGAAAGCCGGCGCCGGTATCGAACGCGACGTCGAATCCATGTCGGCCATCGTCGAGCAGTTTCTCGCCTATGCGCAAAGCGGCGACAGCGAGGCGCGCGAGGTGTCGGTCGACCGTCATCTGCGCGGCCTGGTGCAGCCGTTTGCCGAGCAGGGCAAGCATGTCGCGCTCGATCTGCATGCGGGAGATCGCTTCCGCCTCAAGCCCACGCATCTGGAGCGCATCGTCGTCAACCTGCTCGACAACGCGTTCGCGTATGGCGCCGAGCCGGTCAATGTGCGCACCGCCGTGGACGAGACCGGCTATACGCTGACGGTGGAAGACCATGGCGCGGGCATCCCCGCTGCCGACGTTGACCGTGTCATGCGGCCCTTTGTGCGCCTGGACCCGGCGCGTGGCGGCAATGCGCACTGCGGGCTTGGCCTGGCAATCGTCGATCGGCTGGTGCGCCACCTGGGCGGCGATCTCGCGGTCGGGCCGACGGCTGCGGGCGCGGCATCGCCGGGCTTCCGTATCACCATGCGGTTTCCGGCCTCAACTGCGGCGGCTTGATCGCCGGATCGCCCGATCGCCCGACTGACATACGGGTAAGCGCTTGCGTAAGCTATCCTAGGCGGGGCGCGCGCGTTTGTTGCGTGCGCCCACCAGAACTCTCGGGAGGAAAACGCATGAATCGCGCTGTCTGTCTCGTCAAGGATGCTGGCCAGGCCCGCAAGGCCGCCGCCGTTGCCGCCTGTGTGCTGGCGATGGGTCTGGCGGCTTGCTCGTCGCCGATGCCTCCGTGGCAGCCGCCGCGCATGACCATCCAGCCCGCGCCGCCGCCCGTACCCACGCCTGCACCCGTTACTACCTTGCCGCCTTCACCGGCCATGCAGCCGGCGCCGTCCGAGCCGCCTCCATATGCACCGCCCCCTGCCGCAGGCACCGAGCCCCCTTCCGCAACGCCGGGCATGGCGAATCCTGCATCCACGTATTGCCTGCAGCGCGGCGGTCAACTTGAGTTTTCCACGCGTGCCAACGGTGCTGACGTGGGAATCTGCGTGAGCCCCCGCGGGGATGAATGCGAGGAATGGGCGTTCCTGCGCGGCAGTTGTACATGGTAAGTGCCGGCAGTTGCCGCAGGTAATGAAAAGGGCCGCAGATGTTGCGGCCCTTTTGTTTGGCAGATGCGCTGCGTTGAGGTGTTTATCGCCGCGCCACCACCACCTTGTCGGCAGATTCGGCCACCAGGCGCATCGGCACGCCGGCTTCCTGCAGCTTCTGCCATGTCGTGCGGCGCATGAAGGCGTAGGCAGGCGGCCCATCGGTCCAGCGCTTGATCCATTCGTCCGTGGTGGCAACCACCTTGCTCGGCTCCAGGCCGGCACCCATTTCCAGTTCGTCAAAGCCCGAGACCAGCGTCATCGGCCGACCGAGGTAGTAGATGGCGGTCTGGTCCAGCCATTCGACGGAGTAGAACGGCGTCTCGGCGGGAATCGGGCCCGTCGCATTCAGCGTTTTTTCGATGACGTCACGGGCGGACAGCGCATCGCGGAAGATCTCGCTGGCGTTGAGCACGCGGTCCCAGCAGAACAGGGCGGACATCGACAGCACGATCACGGCCACGGTGCGCTGCTGCCAGCGCAGCGCCACGAGTGCGGCCAGCGTGCCGACAGCCAGCATGGCCATCACCTCGCGCAGCGCCGGCATGGCTATCGCAACCTGTTCGGCGGGCATCTTCGCGCCGGCCTTGGCGCCGATCATCGGCACGGCAAGCCATAGCCCGATCGCGATCAGCAGATTGATGCCCAGCGACCACGCAACGGCGCGCGTCGGCATTTTCTCCAACGCCAGTGCCAGCACAATCGCGAGGGCGGGGAAGGCCGGCACGATATAGCCCGGCAGCTTCGAGCTGGATGCCGAGAAGAACAGGAAGATCATCCCCGCCCACGCAATCGACCAGCGCATCAGGTCAAACTGCCGCGTGCCGACGAAGAGATCGGCCACGCGACCCATGCGCCGGCCGATGGCCGCAAACAGCAGCGGCGTCCATGGCAGCAGCCCCGCCGCGCCCACCGCGATGAAATACCACCACTTGCCGCTGCGATGGTGCTCGTTGGTCAGGAAGCGCTGGAAATGCTCGTGGATGAAGAAGAAATTGAAGAACTCCGGGTTGCGCTGCTGCACGATCACGAACCACGGCACCGTGGCGACCAGGTACAGCGCAAGGCCCGGCAGCCAATGCATGCGGCGGATCAGCGCCCAGTCGCGCGTCATCAGCAGATAGGCCACGCCGATCAAGCCGGGGACTACCAGCCCGATCAGCCCCTTGGTGAGCGTTGCGCCGGCCAGCGCCAGCCAGACCACCAGCATCCATGCGAGCTGCCCGCCACGCGATGCACCCGGCCGCTGCGCCAGCGCAAAACCACACGCACCGACTGTCAGGAAGAAGCCCACGCCCATGTCGAGCGTGATGACCTGCCCGAACAGCAGATACAGCAGCGACGAGGCGAGAATCGCCGCGCCGGTTGCCGCCGCCCGCCCACCGCGATAGACCGCCAGCGTCCATGCCGTCATCAGGATCCCGCCCAGGCCGAACAGCACTGGCCACAGGCGCGCACCCCAGGCGTTGACGCCGAATGCCTGGAACGTGGCGGCCGTCGTCCAATACTGCAGGGGCGGCTTCTCGAAATATTTGAGATCGTTCAGGCGCGGCGTTACCCAATCGCCGGAGACCACCATCTCGCGCGGGATCTCCGCATAGCGGCCTTCGTCTGGGCGGAACAGGGTGGAGCGCTGGAACAGGTCGTCCGTCCACAGCGCGAGGAACACGGCGACGAGCGCGACGACGATGAGCGCCATCCACGGCGAGCGGCGGCGGGAAGAAACAATGCGGGATTCCATGCAGGGGGGTGATCTTCGCGGGCACGGTCGGAAAGGGTAGGATTCTAGTCCATGCCGGGTTAACCGATGGTTAGCCGCATGGCATGTGGCTTGCATTGGCCGAACGCCCCCAACGACCCCACGCAATACGCCCGATGAGCAAGGCCAAGCTCGATACCTACCTGAACGACCGCCTCGACTGGAACCTGCTGCGCACGTTTCTCGCCATCGCGCGGGAACGCAGCATCAGCCGCGCCGCAACGCGCCTGCACCTGACGCAGCCGGCGGTGAGCCAAGCGCTCAAGCGGCTTGAAGATCAACTCGGCCTGCAATTGATCGACCGTCAGGCCAACCCCATTGAAATCACGCGCGCCGGCGAGGAGGTCCGCTTGATTGCCGAGGAGGTCTACGGCACCATTTCGCGCCTGTCGCAAGCCAGCCGCGAAGGCGGGCACGAGATCGCGGGCATGGTGCGCGTGGCCATCGTCAGCGGGCTGGATTTTCCGGAGTACGACGCGTTTCTCGGGCGTTTCCATCGCGATTACCCGCGCATCGAACTCGAATGCCAGGAGATGCGCAGCGCCGACGTGGTGCGCAGCCTGGAATTGCGCACGGCCACGCTGGGTCTGTCGCCCAAACGGGCGCTGCCGAAGAAGATCGAGCACCGGTTGTTCCTTCGCCAGCGCTACGCCTTGTTCTGCGGGCAATACCATCCGCTGTTCGGCAACGCCAATGTGCAGATCGCCGATCTGGCGGGCGAGAAATTTGTTTCGTTTACCGGCGACAAGATCGGCGATCCGCTCTCGATGCTCACGTTTTTCCGCGACGAGATGGGCCTGACAGGCCCGGTGGTCGGCTCGTCGTCGAGCATGTGGGAAGTGCGGCGCCTGATCGTGGCGGGCTTTGGCATCGGCTGCCTGCCCGAGCACGTAGCGCAGGACGATGTGGAGCAGGGCCGCTTGCAGCGGCTGCCGCCCGAAGGCGGTGTGGCCGATGTCGACATGCACCTGCTGTGGATGGCCGACCGCAAGTACAGCGCGGCGGAAGCGGCGTTTCTGGAGGCACTGCACCGCTTTATCGATGCACGCTATCCGCAGACCGCTCTGAGGACGATGAGCGGTCAGTAACCGCGCTTGATATCCACCACGTTGGCGAGCGCCTCGCCCTTGAGCAGGCGCCGCACGTTCTGCGCGACTTGCAAGCCGATGGTGTCTGAGCTGGCGACTGAGGCCATATGCGGCGTGACGATCAGATTGGGCGCACTCCAGAGCGGATCGCTCGCGGGCAGCGGCTCGTTCGGAAACACATCGACGATGGCGCCCCCGAGGCGGCCGCTTTGCAGCGCTTCGAGCAGATCGTCTGCGACCAGGTGTTCGCCACGCCCGACGTGAATCAGCTTGGCACCTGGCTTGAGTCGCGCGAATGTGTCTGCGTTCAGCAGGCCCCGTGTGGCTTCGGTCAGCGGCAACAGGCAGATCAGAATATCGGTGCCGTCGAGAAACATCGGCAAGCCAGCCTGGCCGCAGTACACACCGATGCCGGGCAGGTCATGCGATTGACGCGCCCAGCCGCGCACAGTAAAGCCCAGGCGATGCAGTTCTTTGGCCACATGCGAGCCGATTTCTCCCAAGCCCATCACGCCCACGGTACAGGTTGACGGATGTTGCTGCAGGGGGCGCAACCACATTGCGTTGCGCTGGTTTGCGAGCACGCGGTCCAGCTGTCGATGGAAATGCAGCACACCCCAGGTGATGAACTCCGCCATGCCGCGTGCGTGCTGCGGGTCGACCACGCGGCACAGCGGTACCGCAGGCAGCGTGGGGTCGATGAGGATGTTGTCGACGCCCGCGGCGATGCTGTGCACGAGCCGCACGCGCGGCATTGCGGCGATTGCACCTGCGGGCGGGTTCCAGCAGACGGCGACTTCCGCGTCCTGCGCGGCGGGCTCGCCATACATGCGCACATCGAACTCCGGCGCTGCGCGCAGGATGGACGGCACCAGGTGCGACATGTCGTAGTCGCGGCTGATGAGGGTGAGGGTCGTCATGCGCATCAACTCCGGTAATCGGAGCGGGATGTGTCGATCAACCGCAGCGCCGCCAGCCATGCGCGGCGCGCGATGACAGGGGACGCTTCCCGATTGAACTGGGCGGCTGTGCGCTGGCGCACTTCTTCCGGCGGAACGCGCAGCGGTGCGCCGCCGGCCAGCGCCTGAATCTGTGCCTGGCAAGCGCGTTCGAGAAAATAGATCTCGTGAAACGCATCCGCTGCGGTGTTGCCGCCGGCAAGCAGCCCATGGTTGCGCAGGATCATCGCCTTGTGTTGGCCGAAGTCATGCACGAGGCGTTCGCGCTCGCCCAGGTCCAGCGCGATGCCTTCGTAGTCGTGATACGCGAGCTTGCCGTAGAACTTGAGCGCATGCTGGCTGATCGGCAGCAGGCCATGCTCCTGGGCAGACACCGCAATGCCCGCCGCCGTATGCGTATGCACCACGAAGTGCAGGTCATCGCGCGCTGCATGGATGGCCGAGTGGATCGTGAAGCCGGCCGCGTTGACGGCGTAGTGTTCAGGGTCCGCGTCGGCACGTTCGTCGATGACGACGCCGTCCAGATCGATCTTGACGAGGTCCGACGCGCGCATCTCGCCGAACAGCACGCCGTAGCGGTTGATGAGGAAGGTCGGGCGGCCGTTCTCATCGGGCAGGCGTGCCGTGATGTGCGTGTCGATCATGTCCGTCATGCGGAAATGGTCGACGAGGCGGTACAGCGCGGCAAGATCCGTGCGGATCTGCCATTCGACTTCAGAGAACACCGCGGAGCGGCGTGTGTGCAGCGAAACGTGTTGGGCTTCCATGGGAATACGGAGGGAGGTGGACATCAATTCGGGGCGAGCACCGCGGATTCTTCAGGCTGCCTGCCGTCGCGATACCGACCCAGACCGATGATGCCGACGAGCGAGATTGCGGAGAGCACCGTAAAGAACAGGGCCAGCGGCAGCCATTCGCCCTTGTAGCGTTCGGCGAGCATGGTGCCGATCAGCGGCGTGGTGCCGCCCGCGATCATGGTGCAGACCTGATAGGCGATCGAGATGCCCGAGTAGCGCACGCGTGTCGGGAATGCGGGCGTCATGAAGCCCGCGATGACGGCATACACGGCCGACAGCGTGATCACCGCCAGCGTGATGCCTGCCACCATCGCCACCGGGTTTTGCGTGCTCACCAGCAGGAACATCGGATACGGCGTGAGCATCGAGATGAACGCAGCCCACGTCAGGAAGCGTGTATCGCCGTAGCGTTGCGCCAGCAGCGCCGACACCGGCTGCGACAGCAATTGCAGGATCGTCACAACGAACAGGCAATCGAGAATCAGCGCCTTCGACATGCCCAGGTACGTCGTCACGTACGAAATCATGAACGTGTTGGTGAAGAAGAAACCTGCGGAGCCGATGGTGGTGGCCATGGCTGCGAGCGCGATGGGACGCCACGCCGTGCGCAGGACTTCGCCGACCGGGTTGTCGAGCACCTCATTGTTCTTCTTCATGCGCTCGAACTCGGGCGATTCCTTCACCCCCATGCGGATCGCCACCCCCACGAGCAGCAGAACGAAGCTCGCCAGGAACGGCAGGCGCCAGCCCCACGTGATGAAGCTTTCATGATCGAGCGATGACACCAGCCGGAACGACAGCAATGACAGGATCAACCCCACCGGGCTGCCCATCTGCGGGAACGACGCGAAGAACACGCGCTTGGCTTTCGGTGCATGCTCGCTTGCCATCAGCACCGCGCCGCCCCATTCACCGCCCACCGCAATGCCTTGCAGCACGCGCAGCAGCACCAGCAGGATCGGCGCCCAGATGCCGATGGTTGCGTAGCCCGGCAGCAGGCCGATGCCGGTCGTGGCAATGCCCATCAGGAACATCGTCACGAGCAGCATCTTTTTGCGGCCGATGCGGTCGCCCAGATGGCCGAACACGGCGCCCGACAGCGGTCGCGCGATAAAGCCCACGAAGAATGTGGCGAACGACGCCATCGTGCTCAGGAAATGGTTGCTGCTCGGAAAGAACACCTCGCCCAGTACGAGCGCGGCGGCGGTGGCATAGGTGTAGTAGTCGTAGAACTCGACGGCGGTGCCGATGAAGGCGGCGGTGGCTGCACGCACGGGCTGGTGCGTCGCGGTGGATGGTTGCGGCGTTGACATTGGGGCGTCCTCCTCTTTTGGGCGTGGCCCCGCCTGCGCGCCGCCGATGTTCGAGCATCGGTCTGTGCCGCGGAAACGGGGGTGTCAGTTGTCAGCCGACGCCGCCATTTATGCGTATCCACGCAGATGTCGGCAAATTCGCATTTTTGATTCCCCGTATTAGCCGGGCTTATGCCCTTGGATTGGGCTTTTACGCGGCGCTCTTGCGTCATCGTGGTGCGAACGTACTCCCAAGGGACGGCAGGATGCACGCTTCGCGCCAGCGATATTTGCCTGATTTATAGCCCGAATAAAGATTCGCAATTTGACGCGCATTTTGCGATTGCCAGATAAAGACGGCTGGATGCGCCGAGCCGGTCGGCGTGCATGCAAAGGAATGGACACATGTTGAAGGTCAACGGGGCGCGACTGTGGTCGAGCCTGATGGAAATGGCGGCGGTCGGCGGCACGCCCAAGGGCGGCGTGCGGCGCCTGGCGCTGACGGAAGAAGACGCGGCTGGCCGCGCACTGTTCGCACGCTGGTGCGAAGCGGCGGGTATGACGCTCAGCACCGACCGGGTCGGCAACCTCTTCGCGCGCCGCGCTGGCAAATCGGCTGAGGCGCGCGCCGTGGCGAGCGGCAGCCATCTCGACACCCAGCCCGAAGGCGGGCGCTTCGATGGTGTCTACGGTGTGCTGGCCGCGCTGGAAGTCGTGCGCACGCTCAACGATGCGGGCGTCGAAACCGACAAGCCCATCGAGATTGTCGTGTGGACCAACGAGGAAGGCGCGCGTTTCACGCCCGCCATGTTGGGCTCTGCCGCTTTTGCGGGCGTCATGCCGCTGGAACAGGCGCTGGCCTCGCGCGATGCGCAGGGCATCACGGTGGCCGATGCGCTGGCGGCGACGGGTTACGCAGGCGAACGCGCCATCCCCGGTGCGCCGTTCGATGCGTATTTCGAGGCCCATATCGAGCAAGGGCCGACCCTGGAAGAGAACGGCGTGCCGATTGGCGTCGTCACGGGTGGGCAGGCGATCCGCTGGCTCGATGTGCGTGTGCAGGGCCAGGCTGCACATGCGGGAACGACGCCCATGCGCTTTCGCCGCGATGCGTTGTTTGCGGCGGCTGAGATGGCGGCCTCGCTGGAAGCGCTGGTCGACAGCTTCGCTCCGCATGGCCTCGTGACCATTGGCGAAATCGGCATCCGCAATGCCTCGCGCAACACTATCGCCGCCGATCTCACCTTCACGGTGGACTTGCGTCACCACGAAGACACGCGCATCGCCGCGATGGAAGCCGCACTGCGCGAGGGCTTTGCGCAGATCGCCGCGCGTCGGGGCGTGGCCGTGCAGATCGACCAGCATTGGGTGAGCCCGGCCACGCCGTTCGATACGGCTTGCGTGAAGGCGGTGGCCGATGCGGTGAAAGCACTCGACTACCCGCACCAGCGCATCGTGAGCGGCGCGGGGCACGACGCCATTCACATTGCCAAGCATTGCCCCACGGCGATGATCTTCATCCCGTGCGTCAACGGCCTGAGCCACAACGAAGCCGAAGATGCGTTGCCCGACGACGTCACGCGGGGCGCCGATGTGCTGCTGCATGCCATGCTGGCCCGGGCGCAGTGAGCGAGATAGCGCTTTGCCCGACCCGTCAGTAGGGTCGAATCATTGCAACTTGTTGCGGTAGCATTGCGCCTGCCGGCGATCCTGCCGGTTCAGTACGTCTTCAGGGCGGGGTGGAATTCCCCACCGGCGGTATGCGGACTTTGTGTTGTGTGAATGAGGTCCGTGAGCCCGCGAGCGCCCGGTATGCACCTGCATATCGGGGTCAGCAGATCCGGTGAGATGCCGGGGCCGACGGTCAGAGTCCGGATGGAAGAAGATGTGCGGAACAACACGCTCCCGCCCTGCGGGCGCGTCTGGCCATGTGCCGGGCTGCGCCGCCGCATGGCTCGTGCGTGTTTGTCTGCTTGCCCTGGAACGTCTTGTCGCCAATCTTGCGAGGAGCGTTTCCATGTTGTCCACCCAGCAATCCCCTGCAGTTCATCCGCCCGTATTGCCTGCCAGCAGTGCGATCCTTGATGCCATCGAAGCCCGCTTTGATCCGGCAGACATGCCTGCACGCATGGCTGCCGCGCTCGATGCGGTGCGGCTTGGCGTGCCCGTTGTCGTGCTCGACGATGCCGACCGCGAGAACGAGGCCGACCTCATCGTCGCGGCCGACAAGCTCACGCAGGCCAGCATGGCCATGCTCATTCGCGAGTGCAGCGGCATCGTCTGCCTGTGCCTGACGGCGCAGAAGAGCGCATCGCTCGGCTTGCGCCCGATGGTGGAAGACAACCGCAGCCAGTACGGTACGGCGTTCACTGTGTCGATCGAGGCGCGCACGGGCGTGAGCACCGGCGTATCCGCGGCGGACCGCATTACGACCATCCGCGCAGCCATCGCGGCAGATGCCGATACGCAATCGGTGGTCAGCCCCGGGCACGTGTTCCCGCTGGTGGCAAAGGAGGGTGGAGTACTGACGCGGCGCGGTCATACCGAAGGCTCGGTCGACCTGGCGCGCCTGGCGGGCTTGCCGCCGGCCGCAGTGCTATGCGAACTGATGCTGCCCGATGGAACCATGGCGCGCCGTGACGATGCGGTGCGCTTCGCTGATCAGCACAACCTGCCGGTGCTGACCATTGAAGACATCGTTCAGTATCGGGAGCAGATGGAGCGCGCGGTCAGCTTCATTTAAAGCCCAAGCCGGCCGCGCGAAAGAGGTGAAGCTGTTTTACCGCTTGAGCGCGGCGGCTTCCTTGGCAAGCGCCGTGATGCCTGCCCAGTCGCCGGCAGCGACCTTGTCCTTGGGCACCATCCACGAGCCGCCCACACACACCACGTTGGGCAGTGCGAGGTACTCGGGCGCGCTTTGCGGCGTGATGCCGCCGGTGGGGCAGAAACGCACGTCGCCGAACGGGCCGTAGATCGACTTGAGCATCGGGATGCCGCCAGCCGCTTCGGCCGGGAAGAACTTGAGCGTGGTCAGACCGAACTCCAGCGCCAGGATCAGCTCGGATGGCGTGGCGATGCCCGGCAGCCAGTCCAGTTCGGCCTTCGCCTGTGCCACGGCCAGCATGGGCGTAATGCCCGGCGACACCGCGAACACCGCACCGGCATCCTTCGCCCGCTGGAAATGCTCCGGCCGCGTGAGCGTGCCGGCACCCACGATGGCATCGCTGCCCAGGTCTTTCACCACCGCGCGGATCACATCCAGCGCCACCGGCGTGCGCATCGTGATCTCGAACGTGCGGATACCGCCCTCGTACAGCGCGCGGCACACCTTGACGCCTTCATCGACAGATTGGAACTGCAGCACCGGGATGACCGGGCCGGCCTTGACGACGGAATCGATACCCACAACGTTCTCCTAGATCAACTTCAACAGAACAAGCTTAAACGACGGTCGCCAGCGCAAGCGTGAGCAGCAGCGCGACGATCGAGATGATGGTTTCCAGCACCGTCCACGTTTTGAAGGTTTGCGGCACGGTCAGGTTGAAGTACTCCTTCACCAGCCAGAAGCCGCCGTCGTTCACGTGCGACAGGATCAGCGAACCGGCGCCGGTGGCGAGCACCATCAGCTCCGGCTTGACGGCGGCGCCCGAAGCCGCGGCGATCGGGGCGACGATACCGCAGGCGGTCGTCATGGCCACAGTGGCCGAACCCGTAGCGATACGGATCAACACGGCCACCACCCAGCCCAGCAGCAGCGGCGACAGATGTGCATCGGTGGCGACAGCCACGATGGCCTTCGACACGCCCGAATCGCGCAGGATCTGGCCGAAGCCGCCGCCCGCGCCCACCACCAGCGTGATCGTGGCGATCGGTGCCAGGCACTCGTTGGTGAACTTGAGGATGGTCTCGCGGTTGAAGCCGCGTGCCTTGCCGAACGTGTAGAAGCTCACGAGGGCGGCAATCAGCAGCGCCATCACCGAGTTGCCTGCCAGCTTGAGAATGTCGTTCGCCAGCGTCTTGGGTGTAGCGATCAGGTCGGCCCAGCTGCCGATCAGCATCAGCACCACCGGCAGCAGGATCGTGAACAGCGTCACGCCAAAGCCTGGCAGTTCGCGCGTCTGGTCTGCTTCAACAAATTGCGCGGCCAGCGGGTTGTTCTCGTCCGGCTTGACGTAGCGCGAGATCAGCATCGCCCACAGCGGACCGGCCAGGATGGCCGTCGGCAGGCCGACGATCAGCGCATACATGATGGTTTTGCCGATGTCCGCCTGGTAAGCCGTCACGGCCAGCAGCGCGGCCGGGTGAGGGGGGATCAGGCCGTGCACCACCGACAGGCCGGCCACCATCGGGAGGCCGACCATCAGGATCGGCGTGCCCGTGCGCTTGGCCACGTTGAAGGCAATCGGGATCAACAGCACGAAACCGACTTCAAAGAACACCGGCAAGCCGATGATGAACGCCACGACCATCATGGCCCAGTGAGCATTCCGTTCTCCAAAGGCACTGATGAGCGTTTTGGCGATGCGCTCGGCACCCCCTGATTCCGCCATCATCTTGCCGAGCATCGTCCCGAGGCCCACGACCAGCGCAATGTGGCCGAGCGTGCCGCCCACACCGGTTTCGAACGCCTTGACGATGTTGGTCATCGGCATGCCGACCACCACGCCCAGCGCGAGCGAGACGACGATCAGCGTGACGAACGGGTTCAGTTTCTGGACAGCAATCAGGTAGATCAGAGCGACCACCGCGAGCGCGGCGGTCAGCAATAGCGAGTTGCCTTGCATCGGGACCATCAGGTTTCCTCCTCAGGGATATTCACGGCTCTTGTTGTCATAGGCGCCCTGTCGTGCAGGACGCCCGTTTTGAACTGCGCTTTTGTATGGCGCGTTACGGCTTTTTGTACGCTACGCAATCGACTTCTACCTTGCAGTCGATCACCATGCTGGATACCACGCAGGCTCGCGCGGGCGGGTTGGCGCCGAAGTATTCCTTGAACACCTTGTTGAACGACTGGAAGTCGCGCGGATCATCCAGCCAGACACCGCAGCGCACGACGTGTTCGGGGCCGTAGCCGGCTTCGGCCAGGATGGCGAGGACGTTCTTGATGGTCTGGTGCGATTGCTCGACGATGCCGTTGCCGACCACCTCGCCGTTGACCATGGGCGTCTGGCCCGAGACAAACAGCCAGCCGTCTGCGCCTGCTGCACGGGCAAAGGGGAGGTGCTGGCCACCGGTGCCGGTGCCGCCTTCAACGCCAATTCGGGTAATCGTCATCGCTACGTTCCTTCTTTCAAACTTTCAAACAAACTCGGATTTCAGTGGACTTCCACGGCCGACGCCGCGTGCGAACGGGGCCCGCGCTTGAGGAAGCGCCCCGCGCCGGGTGTCTGTACGGCGCCGCCTTGATATGACAGATGGCCGTTGACCCACACGGCCGCAATGCCCGCCGCCGGTTGCTGCGGGTCGGTAAAGGTGGCGACATCGCGCACCGTTTCGGGGTCGAACAGCACGAGATCGGCCCAGTAGCCCTCGCGCACCAGGCCGCGTTCGGTGAGGCCGAAGCGCTCGGCGGACTGGCCCGTCATCTTGCGGATGGCAGCTGAGAGCGAGAGCAGCTTGCGCTCGCGGCTGTAGTACCCGAGCACGCGCGGGAAGGCACCCCACAGGCGCGGATGCGGTTTCGGATCGTTCGGCAGGCCGTCGGAGCCGATCACCGTGGCGGGGTGGGTGATGATGCGGTCTAGGTCCAGCGCCGACATGTTGTGGTACACGGCGCCCGCCGGCTGCAGGCGGCGCGCGGCTTCCATCAGGTCGGTGCCCCAGGCGGCGGCAATCTCCTTGAGCGTCTGTCCGGCCATCCCAGGCTCCGGCTCCGACCACGTGATGAAAATGTCGAATTCGTCCGTCACCTGCTTGAGGTCCAGCGTGGACGAACTGGCGGTGTACGGATAGCAGTCGCAGCCCACCGGCTGATAGCGCTGTGCACCTTCGATGGATTCCAGCACTTGGCCCGCGCGGCCCCAGTTGGCCGCGCCCGCGCACTTCAGGTGCGAGATCACGACCGGCACGCGTGCGTGCTTGCCGATGCGGTAAGCCTCGTCCATCGCGTCGAGAATCGCGGCAAATTCGGTACGCAGATGCGTCGTGTAGATGGCGCCGGCCTCGGCCAGCGGCTCGGCCAAGCCCATCACCTCTTCGGTGGTGGAGGCGAAGGCGTTGGCATAGGCCAGGCCGGTGGACAGGCCCAGTGCGCCGTGGTCGAGCGCCTCGCGCAGTTGCGTGCGCATGCCTTCAACTTCATCAGCGGTGGCGGGGCGGTCGAGGCGGTCCAGGTGGTTGTTGCGCAGCGCCGTGTGCCCGATCAGCGCGGCCACGTTCACAGCCGGTTGCGCGCGCTCCACGGCATCCACGTACGACGCGAAGGTCGGGTACGCAAACGCGCTGGCAGGCCCCAGCAGGTTCATCGGGTCCGGTGGTTCGCCCTTGAGCGTGGCCGGCGACGCGCTGATGCCGCAATTGCCCACGATGACTGTCGTAATGCCCTGCGACACCTTGCACAGCATGTCGGGCGTGCGGATCACGTTGGTGTCGTCGTGCGTATGCACGTCGATGAAACCAGGGGCGAGGACGCGGCCTTCGCCGGCGATTTCCGCATCCCCCAGCCAGGCGGTGGAGTCTGATGTGGCGATGGCGGCGATGCGCCCGTCGGTGATGGCGACGTCGAACAGCGTGGCCTCGGGTTCGTGGCCGCTGCCGTCCACAATGCGGACCTGGCGGATGACGGTGTCGTACTGCTGCATGTGCTGCTCCTGCTCAATCTCCGAGCGGCTGGCGATTGCCGCCGCCGCGATGCGCATCGAGCACGTACTTGATGCGCCGTAAGAGCTCCTTGCTGCGATCGGCCTGCTGCAGAGCGACCTCCGTGGCCAGCAGGTCGATCATCATCATCATGGCGTAGCGCGATGACGACGGCTTGAAGATGAAATCGGTTTCCATGGCCTGGATCGGCAGCAAGACATCGGCCAGCGCCGCCAGCGGCGAGCCGATGGCCGTGATGGCGACGATCTTGGCGCCGTACTCGCGCGCGATGGTCACGCTGTCGATCACCTCCGGCACGTGGCCGGTTACGGAAAACACGACCACCACATCGTCCGGGCTGAGCGTGGCCGCGACCATCCGCTGCAGCATCGAATCATGATAGGTGGTGACCGGCCGTCCCAGGCGGGCGAGGCGGTAGCGCATTTCGTCGGCCATGGTGGTCGAGCCGCCGCCCATGCCGAACACGGCAATCATGCGCGCCGCCGCCAGTGCGATTGCCGCAGTGCGGAACGCTTCGGGCTGCACCAGCGCGCGGTTGGCCTCCAGCACGTTGCTGATGTCGGCCAGGATGCCGTCTGCGCTGGAGGGCGGGCGGTCTGCACCGCCATCCAGAAAGCGCTGGCCGACTGCCGCTGCCTGCGCTAGCTTGAGCTTGAGTTCACGCACGTCGCGGCAACCCATCGCCTTGGCAAAGCGGGTGACGCTGGCCTCACTCACACCCGCGCGCTCGGCCAGCGTCTGGATGCTGCCGGCGGCGGCTTCTGCAATGTCGCTCAGCACCGTTTGCGCAACCTTCTGCTCGGCGGGGCGCAGTTCAGCGGCACGCTGGGAGAGTCGGGTCACGATGTCCATCGGTTCACGCATGGGGTCGGGCTTAAGTTCTCGCATTCTGGCCCCCGGTAGTCGTCCGGATAGCGGCTTGGAGAGTGCTTTGGTACTTTGTAACAGGCTGGCCCGGAGAATAATTTCGCCGCTATCATTGTGTCAACCCGATGTTTACCCCCAAAGGAACACGAGCCGAATCCCATGAGTGATACAAAGTACCAAGGAGACGCCAACGCCGTCGTCAACCCGCTCGACAAGGGCTTGGGTGCGTTGGAAACCGCATGCGCGCCGGAGCAGATTGCTGCCCAGCGCTGGAATGTATTGAACGAAGACCTGAACCTGCCCGCGGCGGTGCTCTCGCAATCGCGCGTGGAGCACAACCTGGCCTGGATGCAGCGCTTCGTGAGCGAATACGGTGCCAAGCTGGCCCCGCATGGCAAGACGACGATGGCGCCGCAACTGTTCCAGCGTCAATTGGCGGGTGGTGCATGGGGTATCACGCTGGCGACGGCGCACCAGACGCGCATCGCGTATGCCCACGGCGTACGCCGCGTGCTGATGGCCAACCAGTTGGTCGGAAAACGCAACATGGCCATCCTGGCCGAGTTGCTGGCCGATCCGACGTTCGAGTTCTTCTGTCTGGTGGACGCGGCGGATCAGGTCGATCAACTTGCCGCTTTCTTCGGCAAGGTGGGCCGTCCGATCCAGGTGCTGATCGAACTGGGCGTGCAGGGCGGCCGCACTGGTGTGCGCGACGACGCGCAACTACAAGCGGTGCTCGATGCGCTCACGCGTGCGAATGGCGCCGTCAAGCTCGCAGGCGTGGAAGTCTATGAAGGCGTGATCAAGGAAGAGGCGGATATCCGCACCTTCCTGCAGCGCGCCGTGAAGGTGGTGGGTGATCTGGCGAAGGCGGGCCGCTTGCAGCGCACGCCGGCCGTGCTGACCGGCGCAGGTTCGGCCTGGTACGACGTGGTGGCGGAAGAGTTCGCCAAGGCCAATATCGGCCAGCCGCTGGATGTGGTGCTGCGTCCGGGCTGCTATCTGACGCACGACGTGGGCATCTATCGCGCGGCTCAGGCCCGTATCGACGCCAACAACCCGATCGCGCACAAGATGCGTTCGAGCCTGCTGCCTGCGTTGCAATTGTGGGCCTATGTGCAATCCGTGCCGGAGGCCGAGCGCGCCATCATTGCGCTGGGCAAGCGCGACGCTGCATTCGACGCCGGTCTGCCGCTGCCGGTGCTGCATTTCCGCCCGGGCGACACGACGCCTTCGGCCACGCCCGCACACTGGGAAGTCACCGGCATGATGGATCAGCATGCCTACCTGAAGATCGCCCCCGGCGACGACATCAAAGTCGGCGACATGATCGCCTTCGATATCTCGCACCCGTGCCTGACGTTCGACAAGTGGCGCCAGATTTCGGTGGTTGACGATGCGTACAACGTCGTCGACGTCGTACAAACCTACTTTTGAGCGGGAGTGCCCATGGCAGACATCCTGGCCTATGGCGAAGCGTTGATCGAGTTCAACCAGGCGGATTCCGGCAGCACGTCGTGGAATTTTGGTTTCGGCGGCGATACGTCCAACTTCTGCATTGCCGCGGCACGGCAGGGCGCGCGTACCGGCTACATCAGCGCGGTGGGCGCCGACCGCTTCGGTCAGGCGCTACGCGCGCTGTGGCAGGACGAAAGCGTGGACCATACCTACGTGCACACCGATACGCAGGCGCCCACGGGCCTGTACTTCGTTTCGCACGATGCGCGTGGCCACCATTTCGATTACCTGCGCGCAGGTTCTGCCGCCAGCCGCTTCCAGACGGCGCAATTGCCGCTGCAGGCGATTGCTGCCGCCAAGGCGTTCCACCTGTCGGGCATCAGCCTGGCCATCAGCGATACGGCGTGCGATGCGGGCCTGGCCGCGATGGCGCATGCGCAGGCTTCGGGCGTGCTGGTCTCGTTCGATACCAACTTGCGCCTGCGCCTGTGGCCGCTGGCGCGTGCCCGTGCCGTTATGCGCGAGGCGATGCAAACCTGCGACCTGTGCCTGCCGAGCTGGGACGACGTGACCGTGCTGCTCGATTGCCATGATCGGGACGGCATTGTCGATACGCTCCTTGGTTGGGGCGTGAAGCTGGTGGCACTCAAGATGGGTGCGGAAGGCTGCTACGTGGCCACGCCTGAGTCACGTACGCTGGTGCCGCGTCATACCGTCAACGCCATTGATGCGACTGGCGCGGGCGATTGCTTTGGCGGATCGTTCGTCGCGCGCATCGTGGCGGGGGATTCCCCGGTGGAGGCCGCGCGTTATGCCAATGTGGCTGCTGCGATTTCGACCACTGGGTATAGCGCCGTGGCGCCGATCCCGCGTGCCGAGGCTGTGCGAGCGGCGTTGGCGGCGGCTCCCGCTGTTGTCGTCTGAGGCGAGCGTTAGCGCGCAGTAGCGTTGGCGCGCGCGTCGCCGTATTTGTCGTAAGAGGTTTTGGTGCGGGCTTCGCATTGGCTGCGCGCCTCGCTGTCCTGCGCGTGCAGGCATTGATTGCGTTGCCAATTCTGTGCGGTGTCGTACATCTGCTGGTTGGAGCATGCACCGACCAGCAAAGCAGCTAGCGGCAGGAGAAGGGCTGGTTTCATCGATAGCTCCCAAGGCTTGTGTCCAGAGAAAAACGCCACCGCATCGTACTGCGGTGGCGTTTTTGTTTTGGCGGTTGCCTTGCTGCGTGCTACTTGCCCGGCACCAGATGCACCCGCGACTCGGTTGCCGCCTCCACCGCCTTGCGCGAATACAGCAGCGGGAAGTATTCGCCCTTGAGCCACATCGGCGCGAGGTCGCGGTAGTGCGGGCTGTCTGGGTCGCCCGACTGGCCGGGGAGGTTGACGGCGCGGGAGTTGTCCCAGTTGCCGACGTCCACCACGGTGCGGAACGACGGGCCGTTTGTCTGCAGGAAATCGCTCGCGCGATACGTTGATTGGTTTGGCGTGTAGGGGCTGCCGCCTTCGGGTGTCGGGCCAACGTTGAGCTTGGCGCGCGTTGCTTCGTCGACGATGGCGGCGAACGGATGGGCGTTCAGGTTGTGGTGCAGTTGACCCCAGTTCCAAGCCTGCGGGTTTGGACCCTGGCGCTTCACCATGTCGGCCCACGCGTCTTTCAGGCTGGCGAGCAGCACGGCATCGCGCTTGGCGGCGGCCTGTTGCGGGTCTTCGCCAAACTTGCGTTCGCTGCCTTGCGGGTGTTCCAGCGTGTCCAGCATGACCGCTGTGTCGGGCGTGCCGACGGCATCCGCGCCGGCTTTGGGCAGCACGGCATACTTGAACGCGCGGCCAAGGTGGTGCGTGAACCAGACCTCATGCAGCGCGGCCTGCGGAGAATCCGACAGCATGGTCGCGTTCCAGCCCTTGAACAGATTGAGCGCGGCCTGCGTGTCGGCATCGTTGGACGACAGGGGCGCCAGCAGTGCCATCAGCCTGCGCGCCGGGATCGAGACCATGTCGTTCTGCAAGCGCATCGAATCTTCGATCGACACCTTGTCCAGCTTGGCCAGCACTTCGTCAATGCGCGCGTGGCGTGAACCGTTGGTCCACTCAAAGCCGAGCTTGCGATCGCGGTACGGGTAATCCGGCGGCAGGTTCATCTCGTTGGACGAGGTGAAGTAGCCCGACTTCGGGTTGTAGGTGTTGGGCAGTTGATCGCCGCGCCAGAAGCCGGCCCATTCGTAGCGGCCGTCGCCGGGTACGGGCAGCAGGCCGTCCCAGTTCGGGCGGATGGGGGCGAGGCCACCCGGCACCCAGCCGATGTTGCCCTTTGTGTCCGCGTAGACCTGGTTTTCGGTGGGTGCGCCCCAGTTCATCATCGATTGCTTGAACTGTGCGAAGGTGCGTGCGCGCATATAACCGACCGAGCCGAAATACGGCGACATGCCCGGCGACAGCCATGCCGAGCGCACGGCATACGCGCGGTGCTTATCTGCATCGATGTAGATGACAGGGCCGTGGCGCGTGAAGGTCAGATCGACGGGGCGGGACTCACCGCCGCGCACCTTCACGGTTTCGTGCAGCACGGTGAAGGGCTCCCAGCCACCGTTGTAGCGGTACTCGCTGTTGTTGGCCGGGTTCAGCTCGTAGACGTAGAGGTCTTCCTGGTCGATGTTGAAGATGGTCAGGCCAAAGGCGACGTGGCGGTTGTGACCGATCGATACGGCGGGCAGCGATGGCTCGCCGGCGCCGATGATGTCGAGCGTGGGCGTGCTGATGTGGGCGATGTAGCGCAGGCTTGGTGCGGAATACGCGCGGTGCGGGTCGTTGGCCATCACGGCGCGGCCGGTGGCGGATTTGCCCGGTGCGATGACCCAGTTGTTGCTGCCCTCCATGACTTCTTCGAGGTTGGTGGCGGCGGCCACGCGCGTGCTGTCGACATCGACGCCCTTGAGCGATTCGGGCGTGACGCGCACGCCTTGCGTGGCGAGCGTGAAGACCTTCAGCAGGTCTTTCGGCAGGCACGGGTCCAGGCCTTCGGGTAACTGGGTTTGCCAAGCAGGCTGCAGACCGAAGCGGATGGTGTCGTCGGCGAGGTTGGCCTTGCAGGCCACGTTGGCGCGTGCGACTTCCGATTGCAGATTGCGCGTCAGGCCGTGGCTGCGGATACGCACCACGTCTTCCGGCGCCCAGTGCGCGGGCGTGTAGTTCAGCTTGCGGAACTCGAACGGCATCTGCTCCGGATGCTTGCCCAGCCAGTCGACATACGCATTGATGCCAGCCACGAAGCGTGTGGCAATGCGCTGCGCATCGGGGCTGTAGTGGTTCCATTCGACCTGCATGTCACCGCGATAGACGAATAGCCGCGTGGCGCGATCCTGTTCGACATAGACGGGGCCGAACACTTCCGAAAGTTGCCCGAGGCCCCGGCGGCGCCACAGGTCGATCTGGAACAGACGGTCTCGCGCGGCGTTGAAGCCCTGCGCGAAAAAGCCATCGTCTTCGCTCTTGGCATAGATGTGCGGCACGCCCCAGCGGTCGATCAGGATGTCGGCGGGCTTGGACAGGCCGGGCACGGAGATGGTCTGGGTGGCGGCCCTGGGGGCGTCTTTGGCAACGGCCTGCGCGGACATGCCGAGCGCAACGGCAGACAACAAAATCGGAAGCGGGCGGATGGGCATGGCGATGCAGTCTCCTCTCTGAGCCCGCAATGCCAGCGCAGCCCAGGTGGGCAGGGAGGATTCAGGCGTTCTTATGGATACAGCAGACAGCCGCGAGCGCGGCTGATTGGGAAGGGCAAGCTGGCCGATCGAGTGAGCGGGTGCTGGCAACTGCTAGGGGAGAGATGCCCACCGATCGGCACAGGCTGACGAGTATGCGGATGCGCCATCACCTGCGCCAATGACTTTTATTCGGTCAACTATTCCGTCGAGACATGGTTGGATGGTTGGCCGGTAGGTCATGCCAGCGTTTCAGGCCCCGTTTTGCGGTGCACATTAGCCGCCAGCACGTGGCCCAGTTCGCCCGGGAAGATGGGCTTGGTGATGACGGATTGGTATCCGGCTTCCTTCGCCGCCTTCAGGCGGATAGGGTCGGCAAATGCCGTCACGGCGATGGCGGGCAGCTCGGTCAAGCCGCGTGCGCGTGCGGCCCGCACGAGCTGCATGCCATCCATGCCCGGCATGGCGAGGTCGCTGACCAGCGCGTCGAACGGGTAGGCGTTGGCGACGGCCTGTTCCAGCGCATCGAGCGCGGCTGCGCCGCTGGATACGGTGACAACCTCGGCGCCGTAGCGCTCCAGCATCAGCGCGATCACGCCGAGCGATTCGGGGTTGTCATCCACGGCCAGCACGCGGATGCCATCCAGCGTCGGCATGCCCGTACCTGCGACCAGGCCCGGCGTGCGGTTGGCTTGTTCGCCCGGTTGTGCGGCATGCAGCGGCAACGATACGGCCATGGTGGTACCACGGTCCGCACCGCTGCTGGCCGCGGTGATGCGGCCGTGATGCAGCTCCACGAGCTGTTTGGCAATCGCCAGCCCCAAGCCGAGCCCGCCGTGGCGGCGTGTACTGGACAGGTCGGCCTGCTGGAAGCGGTCAAAGATATGCGGCAGGAAGGCCGGCTCGATCCCGATGCCGGTGTCGCGCACGGTGGCGACCACGCCTTCGGGCTCTGGATGTACCGAGAGCCGGATGTGTCCGCCCTCGGGCGTGAACTTGACGGCGTTGGCCAGCAGGTTCCAGAACACCTGCTTCAGGCGCCCTGCATCGCCTTGCAGCATCGGCACCGGCAGGAATTCGGTATCGACGGTGATGTTCTTCTGGCGCGCCATTGGCTCGATGGTTTCGCGCGCGCGCTCCAGCACGTCGGCCAGGTCCACCGGGCCGATCTCCAGCGGCACTTTGCCCGAGAGGATGGCCGACATGTCGAGCAAGTCGTCGATCAGGTGGACTTGCGTGCGCGCGCTGCGCTCGATGGCTTCAATGCCGCGCTTGAACATCGCTTCATCGTAGGCGCGCATGTTCAGCAATTGCGCCCAGCCCAGCACCGCGTTCAGCGGCGTGCGCAGTTCGTGGCTGACGGTCGCCAGGAAGTCGTCTTTCAGGCGGCTGGCGCGCTCGGCTTCTTCGCGCGCGCGGGATTCGGCTTCGAGCAACTGCGTGCGGCGGGCCTCGGCCTGGCGACGCTCGCTGATGTCGATCACGGCGTTGGTCAGGCCGATGATCTCGCCGGTGTCGTCGCGCAGCGGCATGACCACCACGTCGTAGACCACGCGCTGCGTATGGCGCCGACGAAAGGCGAACTCCACGCGCGCAGGCGTGCCGGACGCGATGACGCGCTGGCCGGCTTCGGTCAGGCGCGATGCGGCGCGGCGGCCAAACACCTCGCGCACCGTCCGCCCCAACAGCTCTTCAGGCTGCAGGCCGAACACGGGATTGTGCACCCACGTGAAGTGCATCGTGTTGTCGACGTCGTAGAGAGAAATGGGCGAAGCCTGCAGGGCGGCCAGCAGGCGCTGCTGCGACAGGCGTTGCTGGGTTTCGGCCCGCGCGCGCCGTTCGGCCCCGGCCCGGGCGCGGCGCAACTGCTCGCATAAGCCGCAGATGAGCAAAGCGCCCACCCCAAATACCGTCATCTGGATTGGCGTGAGCGGCACAGCGGCAGGCCAGCTTTGCAGCGCGGCCAGCGCGATGAACAGCCCCGCGTAGCACACGATAGCCAGCATGCCCGGCCAGAAGCCGCCATACCAGGCGGCAATCGTCACCACCGGAAACGCCAGATAGAACGGCAGATGGATGCCCATCGCCGATTCGAGCAGCACCCGCCCAATGGTGCCGACGGCGGCCGCACCCATCGCCACCAGCCATGCCGATGGGCGAATGGCCGGCGCATCGTTGAACCCGCTGGTGCTGAAGGGGCCAGGGTCCGGCAGCCGGGCAGGGCCGGCAGCGCGCGCGTCCGAGGGGCGAGACGAAGGGGGCGGGATGGACGTCACAGTCGGGCGCAATACCGGGCGTAGATCAAAGCAGCCAAAGGTGACTCAGGATACGAATTGGCTGCCACCGATGCCATCGGGGTTTCGCTGACACGCTTGCAAGACAGCGCCCGATTCTTGCTCAGGCCAGCAGCGGCGCGGGCCCGCGGGTTTATCCCCCTGAAGAGGGGTGCCCGGCATGCTCGGGGTGCGGATCGCGCATGCGGTCGCGGTGCGTGAGGGCAGGGAACAGCCGCATCCAGGCTGCCACCACCAACAGCGTGCCGAGGCCGCCAATCACCACCGAAGCCACGGGCCCCAGCAACCCGGCCAACATGCCCGATTCGAATTCGCCCAACTGGTTGGACGCGCCCACGAACACCGAATTGACCGCACTGACGCGCCCACGCATGGCATCGGGCGTATCGAGCTGCACCAGCGACGTGCGGATCACCACACTGATCATGTCGGACGCGCCCAGCAGCACCAGCGCCAGCATCGACAGCGGCAGCCAGCGCGACACCCCGAACACCAGCGTCGCCAGCCCAAACACCGCCACGGCGGCAAACATCACCCGGCCAACATGCCGATCCAGCGGACGGTGCGCCAGGAAGAGCGCCATGCCCAGCGCCCCCACCGCCGGCGCAGAGCGCAGCAGCCCCAGCCCCCATGCGCCCGTGCCGAGGATATCGCGCGCGTAGATCGGCAGCAGCGCCGTCGCGCCGCCCAGCAGCACGGCAAACAGGTCGAGCGAGATGGCGCCCAGCACCACCGGCCGCCCCTTGATGAACGCGATGCCCGCGAACAGCGATTCGAGGCTCACCGGTGTGCTGGCGGGCACCGCGCGCGCCATCCGCACCCGCGCCAGCAATACGTGCGCAAGCAAAAAGAGCCCTGCTGCCGTGGCATACACCACTGGCGCGCCGGCCACGTACAGAAAGCCGCCCAGCGCCGGCCCCAGGATGACGCCGGTCTGCCCGGCCGAGCTGGACAGTGCCACCGCTCGCGGCAAAGCCTGCGTGGGCACCAGCGACGGCAACAGCGCTTGCAGCGTCGGCGTCTCGAACGCGCGCATCGCGCCAATGATCACGACGCACAGGAAGATCGGCTGTACGCCGGCGTGACCATTGGCCGCCAGGACGGCCAGCGCGATAGCCACCAGTGCCTCGATGGCCTGACAGGCGCGCACAACGTATCGCCGGTCGTAGCGGTCCGCAATATGGCCTGAGGCCAGCACCAGCACCACCGACGGCAGGAACTGCGCCAGCCCGACCAGCCCAAGCACATAGGCGCTGCGCGTCAGGTCGTAGATCTGCCAGCCGACGGCCACCCCGAACATCTGATACGCGAAGGTGGTGGACAGCCTGGCGAACCAGAACAGCCGGAAGGCGGGGTAGGCAAACGGCGCATGCGACAGCGTTTGCGTGGATGCAGCAGAGGAAGCGGGGGAAAGACCGGCGTCGCCAGACACGTTGGATGTGCGCCGGAACCCGGCGATGAATGAAGGGGGCGGAAAAAAGACGTGAAGCGTCCGTCATCGTAACGGAAGTCCACGCTTTGTAGCCGCGCGCGCGGGTACGCCGCTTGCGGAACTGCCGGCACATCATTACAGGAGATTTCAACATGGCCACGCACCCTGCCAAGTCGACGCCGGCACCGGCCAAATCCCGGTCCAACGCCAACAGCCACCGCTGGTCCCACCATGTGATGGAAACAAGCGATGCGCTGGACATCGAACCCGACATCTTCAAGTCGCGCAGCCCCGCGCGGATTGCGGCATCGCTCAAGGCATCGGCCGAGCACAGCCGGCGGCGCAAGGGGACGGCATTCCAGTCGGCCATGTCCATGCTGACGTTCTATATCAATCGAGCGGGGCACAACCTCAGCGCCGGACGGCGCCGGATTCTGGAACGTGCCAAGGATGCGCTGCGTGCCGAGTTTGGCCGCCGTGCGCAGAGCACGGCCAAGGCCCGGCATTGATGGGCGGGATGGCGCCGGTCAGATGGTCAGCATGACGCTGAGCAGTTGGCGGGCGACCGCCTTGTAGTCGGCCTTGTCCCCCTGCGGCGAATACGTGGACAGCGTCTTGCCCCGGTATTTGACCGTCACGATGCCGTTGCGGGTCGAGTAGGTGGCTTCGATGCTCTGCCCGCCGCGCTCGATGTGGAAGGGGATGGTCTCGGCAACCAGTCGCGCGGTTTCCCGCGTGGCCTGCGGCGTGGGTGGTACGGCCGACAGCGGCGAATATGGGGCGGATGCTTGTTGTTCGGGGTGGCGCATGGCGCCTCCTCTTCGGGGGAAACGGGTAGGCACTCCAACGCAGGTTCCGTACCAGCCCCGTTTGACGCGGCCATATCGTGCGTCCGCCCGAAAAGTGACACATCCACAGCGGTCAGACGCTCGGCATGTGCGCGGGTTTGACGTCACGCGTCGGTCCGTTGACGAGATTTGTCAGCTTTGTAAGCGCAATTAACCGCCAGGATTTTTCAGCCCCGTGCAAATCCGGGCTATCAGGGCGGAGGGACAGGTGCCATTCTGGTAAGTGCCGTGGCGCGCATCGCATGCCACCTGCCTGCACATCGCGCGCCATGCAGGCACCCTGCCGACGTTCCAACCATGCCAACAAGGAGGCGATATGGGTTCCCATACCTACAAGATGATCGAGCTGGTCGGTTCTTCACCCGACTCCAGCGATGCAGCCATCCGCAACGCCATCGCGCGAGCGGGCGAGACGCTCAAGCATCTGGATTGGTTTGAAGTGCTGGAAACGCGCGGCCACCTGGTCGACGGCAAGATCGCCCACTGGCAGGTGACGATCAAGGTGGGGATGCGGCTTGAGATGCTGGAGGGCGAGAAGCCCGCCAGCAAGAAGAAGGGCAAATAGCGTGTAAAGAAAAAGGCGGCCAGGATTGCTCCGGGCCGCCTTTTTTGAGGGGACTGCGCTGCTGCGTTATTGCGCTTGCGAGAAGTCCAGCGCGTTGGTCAGGTCACCCATCGGCTTGTTGCCGTTGGCCACCAGGCTGTCGTCACGCTGCTTGATACCGGGCAGCGTCGGCAGCGCGAAGCGGTGCGTGATCAGGCGCAGGACCGAAGCCGTATCGTACTGCGTGTGGTCAACGAAGCCCTTCTTGGCGAACGGCGAGACGATGATCGCCGGGATGCGCGTGCCCGGGCCCCAGCGGTCGGCCTTCGGCACCGTGGCGTGATCATAGAAGCCGCCGTTTTCGTCATACGTCACGACGATCACCATGTTCTTCCACTGCGGGCTCTTCTGCAGCTGGGCGATCACGTTGGCGATGTGGGCGTCACCGTCGGCCACGTTGGCATAGCCCGGGTGCTGGTTCAGGTTGCCTTGCGGCTTGTAGAACGTGACCGGGGGCAGCTTGCCTGCGGCTGCGTCTTGCAGGAAGGCGGCGTCGTAGTCGCGCAAGTGGGCCGCGCGCTCAGCAGCGCCGGTGGTCGTGGCCGGGTCGAAGCGGCTGAAGTAGTTGAACGGCTGGTGGTGCGGCTGGAACTGGATCGAGCCGCTGTAGATCACGCTGCGCGTGGTGTTCGGGGCGTCGGCGATGGCCGAGTTCCAGGCGCCGGCGTACCAGGCCCAGTCCACGCCACGGGCGGTCAGCAGATCGCCGATGTTGGTGGTCGACTGCTTCGGCAGGGTCGTGGCCTTGGTCGGGTCGGCGTAGGCTGCGTTGCCGCTGGCCACGGCGTTGCCTGATGGTTGGTACGGCGGCTGCATCGTGTTGACGGCGTATGAATTGCCGTTGCTGTCGAGCGGGGTCAGGTTGCCGTCCTTGGTGGCGTTGCCATCGTCCGCGGCGCCCGCGTACGACGTCGGCGCACCGGCCATCACCGAGCTTGCAGCGGGGATCAGCGCCGGGTTGCCATTCGCGTCCGTCTTGACGTTCGCGATGCTGCCCTTTGCCGGCGAGTTCGCGGCGTTCGGATAGACCGGCGCGCAGGCGCACACGAGGTATTGGTGGTTCAGGAACGAGCCGCCGAAGGCGCCCATGAAGAAGTTGTCGGCCAGCGTGTACTGCTTGGCGATGTTCCACATGGCCATCTTGCTGCCGTCGTAGTAGCCCATGGTCAGGCCGCCGGCGTCGGCGAAGGCGGCGAACTTGTCGTTCTTGCCGCCGTTGATCTGCATCTGGTTCTGATAGAAGCGGTGCCAGAGGTCACGCGTGATGACGTTCTGCCCGACCACCGTGCCCGTGCTGCCGAAGCCCGACGGGCTGTCGATCTGGAACATCTGGTTGGGCATGTTGGCCGTGGCCGCTTGCGTGATCTGCACGCTCTGGCCGGCGGCGGTGACACCACCCCAGGTCGGCGGCAGCGTCGGCAGCACCGAGCCGTCAAAGTCCTTCTGCGCCACGGCGGTGCCGGTGGACGTCGGGTTCACGCCCGGGATGCCGTTGGCGCCCGGGAACAGGCCGTACAGGTTGTCGAAGCCGCGGTTTTCCGCGTAGATCACCACGATCGTCTTGACGTTGTTGGCCAGCGCCATGCGCTTGCCCACGCTGTCGCGCAGGCTCTTGCCGATGTCGCCGCCGTTGGCAACGGCGTCGGCGATCAGGGCGATGGCCTGGTCGATTTCAGCCTGCAGCGCGGCCTTGGTGGTCGCGTCGGCTTCCTTGTTGTGGTCTTCCAGCAGCTTGTCGATCGTCACGCCCAGGCGTGCGGCGAGTGCCGTCTTGGCAGCGTTGATATCGCCGCCATTGCTGTCCATCAGGACTGCCAGTTCGGTCGAGATGGCGCTGACGACCGCGTTGGCGCCGGCCGGGGCGCGGAACACCAGCGGCTGCGTGATGGCCGTATGCGTGCCCTTGTCCGGGTCGTTGCGGAACGCGTCCGTGCCGATTTCAACGGTGATGGCGCCGGAGCCCGACAGGGTGTAGGCGCCGTTCTTGTCGGTGCGCGTGCTGGTTTCACCGGCATCGCACTTGCCATTGTTGTTGGCGTCGATACAGACCTTGGCATTCTCGAAGTAGCTGCCCGTCACGACGCCCGAGGTGGACGCGGAGGCATTGCTGCCTGAATCACTGCCGCCACAGGCAGACATGCTGGCCGCGACCAACGCGGTCAGCGGCAGAAGACGAAACGCTCGGCTCATGATTTCCCTGGATTGTTGTGTGGGGGACGAAAGCGAGCCGGAGTCTGTGCTTCGTGTGTGACAAGTTGATGATGAAAACGCTGGCGTGGAGCCGATTTCGCCCCAGTTGAGCGTGATGACCGTCATCAGGATGAGCAGGGGTACAAGCGAACGTTTGAAAACATTTGCCACCATGAAGTCTCTCCAAGCGCTGACATGACGCACGTTTGACGACATCAAAGTGTCATGGGAGCCATGCTAAGTTGCAAGGCTCCCAACATTTCGCCTCTCGCAAATGCCCCGCTTTCTGCCTGCTGCAACGCTTCGCGTGATCGCTGTTTCTGCGCTTGCGCTCGTCGGGCTGGCCGCGGGGTTGAGCGGGTACGGACGCGGCGGGCCAGCGATGGCGCATGCAGCAACGGCGCCGGTATCGGCGGCATCGGCATCGGCACCGGCCGCCAAGCCGCCAGCGGCGCCCGCTTACGAAAAAGCCTTCTACACGATGATGGCGACCCGACGCCCCTCGGTGCCGGCCATGACGGCATTGGGCAAGGCGCTGTTCTTCGATCCGGCCATGTCCGCCTCGGGCAAGCTGGCCTGCGCAAGCTGCCACAGCCCCACGCACGCCTATGGCCCGCCGAACGATCTGTCGGTGCAGCTTGGCGGCACGGGCATGAACAAGACGGGCGTGCGCGCCGCGCCGTCGCTGCGCTATCTGCAGAACGTGCCGCCGTTCTCCGAGCACTTCTTCGAGAGCGACGGCAACGACTCTGAAGACCAGGGCCCGACCGGCGGCTACACCTGGGACGGCCGCGTGTCGTCCACGCATGACCAGGCGCGCATTCCGCTGCTGTCGGGGCACGAGATGGCCAACGGCACACAGGCCAGCGTGGTCGCCAAGCTGCGCAATGGCCGCCATGCGCAGACGTTGCGCCAGGTATTTGGCAACGACATCCTCGACAACGAAGACACCGCCTTCCGCGCTGCACTGATGGCGCTGGAGGTCTTCCAGGAAACGCCATCCGAGTTCTATCCGTACAACAGCAAGTACGACGCGTTCTTGCGCAAGCAGGTGAAGCTGTCGCCGCAGGAGATGCGCGGCTTGCGGGCGTTTTCCGATCCCGCCAAGGGCAACTGCGCCTCGTGCCACGTGAGTGCCATCAAGCAGGACGGGGCGTTCCCGGCCTTCACCGACTTCGGCCACATTGCCGTGGGCGTTCCGCGCAACCGCACGCTGGCAGCCAATGCCGATCCGAAGTTCTTCGACCTGGGCCTGTGCGGCCCCGACCGGACCGATCTGAAAGACCACGCCGACTATTGCGGCCGCTTCCGCACGCCATCGTTGCGCAACGTGGCGCTGCGCAAGACCTTCTTCCACAACGGCGCCATCCATTCGCTGGAAGACGCGGTGCGCTTCTACGCCCAGCGCGATACGCAGCCGCAGAAGTGGTATCCGCGCAAGGCTGACGGTACGATCGACAAGTTCGATGACCTGCCGGCCCAGTACCGCGCCAACGTCAACATGGAGCCGCCGTTTGGCGGCAAAGCCGGCGACAAGCCCGTGCTGTCCGAGGCCGATGTGCGCGACATCGTTGCCTTCCTCAAGACGCTCACCGACGGCTACCGCCCCGTGCGGACGACGCAATCCGGCGCCCAAAGCGGCAGCCGCGTTGCACAGCGCTAACCCTGCGGTCCAAGCCCCGCGGCCCGTTTGTTGCAACACCTTGCGTGGGATTCGCGTAGGGCCGTGCGTGCGCTGCGGTTATCATCGGCGGATCGTCTTTCTGCTGTCTTCTACTTCCCGCTATGACCTGGCTTGCTGACCCGTCCATCTGGATCGGCCTGTTTACCCTGGTGGTGCTCGAGATTGTTCTCGGCATCGACAACCTCGTTTTCATTGCCATCCTGGTCAACAAGCTGCCGCCGGCGCTGCGCGACCGCGCCCGGATGATCGGGCTGGGCCTGGCCCTGCTGATGCGCATGGTGCTGCTGGCCGCCATGTCGTGGCTGATCGGGCTCACCAAACCGCTGCTCACGCTTGGGCCGGTAGATCTGTCGGGGCGGTCGATCATCCTGCTGCTGGGCGGCTTCTTCCTGCTGTTCAAGGCCACGTCCGAACTGCATGAGCGCCTGGACGGCGAGCCGCAGGACGAAAGCCACGGCAGTGGCCATGGCAAGTTCTGGAATGTGATCGTGCAGGTGGTGATTCTCGATGCAGTGTTCTCCATCGACTCCGTCATCACCGCCGTGGGCATGGTCAACGATCTGCCGGTGATGATGGCGGCCGTGGTGATTGCCATGGGCGCCATGCTGTTCGCCTCGCGCCCGTTGACGGAGTTCGTCAACGAGCATCGCACGGTGGTGGTGCTGTGCCTGAGCTTCCTGCTGATGATCGGCTTTTCGCTCGTTGCCGAGGGCCTGGGCTTTCATATTCCGAAGGGCTATCTGTATGCGGCCATCGGCTTCTCGATCCTGATCGAGTTCTTCAACCAGGTGGCTCAGCGCAATAGCGTGCGCTACGAGCGCCGCCGCCCGCTGCGCGAGCGCACCGCCGACGCGGTCCTGAGCCTGCTGGGCGAGCACCGTGGCGCGCCGGCCGATACCGAATCGCACGAGGCGGTGTCGCACGAGGCCGGCCAGACCGTCTCCGAGACCGTGTTCCGCCCGGAAGAGCGCAGCATGGTCAGCGGCGTGCTGGACTTGGCCGAGCGCTCGGTGCGCTCGATCATGACGCCGCGCCACGATATCTCGTGGGTGGATCTGAATGCCGACGGGGCCGTCACGCGCCAGTTGCTGCTGGCCGTGCCGCACAACCAGTTCCCGGTATGCCGCGGCGGGCTGGATGACCTGGTGGGCGTGGCGCGCGCCAAAGACCTGATGGGGGATCTCGACACGCGCGGCTCCATTGACGTTGAGCGCAGCGTGAAGCCTGCGCTCAAGGTGTCTGACAGCATCGGCATCCTCCGCCTGATGGATCAGCTCAAGCGCGCACGCGGGCGCATGCTGTTGGTGACCGATCCGCTGGACGTGGTGCAAGGTGTGGTGACGCCCATCGACGTGCTCGAAGCCATTGCGGGTGAATTCCCCGATGAAGACGAGCGCCTGGGCGTAGTTGAAGTCAGCGATGGCTGCTGGGAAGTCGCCGGCGAGGCCGACCTGCGCCAGCTCGAAGATGTGCTGCATGTCGACTGGCTGCTCGACGAGGCCGGTGGGGCGACAAGCCTGGGCGGCTACCTCTTCAGCCAATGGGACCGCCTGCCGGAAGTGGGCGACACGCTCGTGCGCCACGACCTGCGTTTCTTGATCCTCGAAGCCGCCAGCCGCCGCATCGTGCGCGTGCGCATCGAACGCATGGAAGAGGTGACGGCCCCCGACGCGGAAGCCTAAGACGTTGTCGAAGACACCGGCCTTGGTGCGCGCGCCAAACCAAGGCTGAGCACCGCCGCCAGCACGCACGCAATGCCGCCCACCTGACGCGTGCTGACGGCTTCGCCCAGCAGCGCTGCCGCGAACCCCACGGCTGCCACAGGTGCCAGCGCGGTAAACAGGGCTGCCTCGGCTCCGCTCACGCGCGCGGCCCCGGCATACCAGAGCACAAAACCACCGACTGTCGGCACGATTGCGTAGTAAGCCACGGCCATCAGGGCGTGCGTTGCTTGTGCCGATGCGTGCAATTGCCAGGGCGCTTCCCACAGCGCTGGCAGCAGTGCCGTCAACAAACCGAATGCACTCATCAATGCCGACAGCGCCAGCGGCGGCACCGGCGTGCGCAGCCGCTTGTTGAGCAGGATGAAGAGCCCCTCGCATACCACCGCGCCCATCACAAGCAGATTCCCCAGCAGCGGATGTGTCGCGTCGCCGCGCGGCTGCAGGGCGATGGCCAGCACGCCGGCGGTGGCCAGCCCAATCGCCCCCAGTACCGCGCGTCCGGGGCGTTCGCCCAGCAGCATGATGGCGATCAGCGCGGACATGACCGGCAGCGTACCGATGATGACGCCCGCATCTGCGGCTGACGTGTGCCGCAGCCCCGAGATGAGCAGTGTCGTATAGCCCACGCTACCGGCCGCCGCCTGCAGGAACAGCAGGGCCCAATCCCGGCGTGCGAGCACCGGCCAGCGCGTGCCGGTCATGCGCAGGATGATGAGGAACAGCGGCAGCGCCATCGCGAAGCGCAACGCTGTCGCCGTAAAGGGGGGCAAGCCCGCCGCGATGATCTTGCTGGCCGCCACGGTGCTGCCCACCAGCACCATCGCCAGCGCGAGATAGAGACAACCTTCGAATCGTTTGGACATATCGCATCCTGCGTGTGTGGAAGCCACAGGATGGGCGCACGCGGTGCCCGTGTCTTGGACGAAATTGCAGCGGGGAGGGTGCGGCGGATGCGGCTAGCGCGCCGCTGCCACCATGCCTGGCGATACGCCGTACTTGCGGACGAACTGCCGCGTCATGTGGCTTTGATCGGCAAAGCCGCAGGCGGCCGCGACTTCCGCCAACGGTTGGCCCTGCGCGATGAGCCGGCGCGCCAAGGCCACCCGCCGCTGCACCTGATAGGCGTGGGGCGTGAGGCCGGTCACGCGGGCAAAGCCGCGCAATATCTGGAAGCGGCTCAAGCCGGTCTCGTGCGCGAGGTCGAGCAGGGAGACGGCGGCCGCCGGGTCGTCGTCGATGCGGGTGCGGGCGAGCCGGATGGCGTTGGGGGCTGCGTCGTCGTGTTTGCTGGCGGGTCGGTCGGCGGTGTGCAGCGCGTCTGCCAGGACGGACAGCAGCAGTTGCTCGCGCAGCAGCGCATCGCTGTGGGCCACCGGCACCGTCATCTGCGCAAACAGCATCCGGACGCGGGGGGCGAGGTTTGCGTCATGGATGACGGGGCGGTCAAACTCGGCGTCGCCGTAGTGGCCGGGGTGCAGATCCGTCGCCAGGTCGGTGACCACGCCGGGGTCGAGGTAAAGCATGCGCCACGCGCGGCCGGCATCGCCGATGGGTGTGCCATCGTGCACTTCAAACGGATTGACCGTGATGACGTTGCCAGCGCCGGCTTCCACCGTGCCGCGTCCGCTGAATGATTTCTGCGCGCCGCGGTCAACGATGCCGATGCCGAACTGGCCGTGCGTGTGGCGCGGGAACGCGTGGCCGGAATCTGCGGCGACGGCTTCCACGCCGCGCATGGCGCAGCGGTGCATCGAGAACGCGAGGTTGGCCGGCCGGCTGGGCAAGGGCGGTTCCTTGTGGGGGCGGAATGCGTAGCGTGGCAGCAGCATACGCTTTCTTCGCATTTCGCTCATTTTTTGCGGGCGGGCGGTTGGTATGCTGCGGCTTTCTGCGGCAGCGTGCCCCGGTAAGATGAGGCCGTGCCTGCTGCCGGGCAGCGCGGGAACCGCTCCCGCCGGCGGTGCCCGGCAGCCCCTGACTGATCCATGCGCCCGTCTTTCGGTATCACCTCCAAGCTGTTCGTTGCGTTGTTCATGCTGAGCATCGTTGTTGCGCTCGCCATGGGTGCGGCAGTGCGCTGGCGCTTTGACGCCAACTTTCTCGACTACGTGAACGCGCGCGAAGCCGAGCGCATGGCCGCGCTCGCGCAAGGCGTGGAAGCTGCCTACACGCAGCACGGCAACTGGGATTTCCTGCGCGACGACCGCACAGCGTGGTTCCGCCTGCTGCGCCGCGAAGGCGCCCGGGCCCGCGCCAACGGCATGGGCGGCGACCGCTTCGACCTGCCACCGGGCCATCGCTTTGATCCGTTCCCGCCCGGCCCCGACCGTGGCCTGGACCGAGACATGCCGCCGCCCGGCCCGGCTCCCGCAGGCAGCTTGCCGTCGCACCCGCCCGGTGAGCCGCCGATGCCGCACTCGCCGATCTGGCTGCTGGATGCGCAGCGCAACGTCATCATTGGCGATGGGCCCCCGCTGGGGCCGAACGCGCGATGGCAGGAACTGCACCATAACGGCCAGACCATCGGCTGGCTGGCCATGCCGCCGCGCATGCGCGTGCCCGAAGGCGCCGACCAGGCATTCCAGGCGCAGCAACTGCGTGCGACATGGATCATCGCTGGCCTGTCAGTCCTGCTGGCCGCCTTAGTGGCGGTGCTGCTCGCACGCGGTCTGCTGGCCCCGATGCGCCGGCTCACGGATGCCGCGCGCCGCATGGCCGACGGCGACTACGCCACCCGCGTCGACGTACATTCGCGCGATGAACTCGGCGGGCTTGCGGCGGATTTCAACCACCTTGCCGCGTCGTTGGAGGCCAATCAGAAGATGCGTCGTCAGCTCACGGCGGACATCTCGCACGAGCTGCGCACGCCCCTAGCCGTGCTGCGCGGCGAGCTGGAAGCACTGGAAGACGGCGTGCGCCCGTTGACGGCCACTTCGCTCGCGTCATTGCAGGCCGAGGTGTCGACGCTCAGCAAGCTCATCGACGATTTGTACGAACTCTCGCTGGCCGATGTGGGCGCGCTGGCCTTCCACATGGAGCCGCTGGATCTGGCCGATACCGTATGCAGCGCCGTGCAGGGCTTCACACCACGCCTGATGGAAAAGAGCATTGCGCTGCAGCTCGACGTGCCGGCGGCGCCCTCGCATGCAACGATGGTCAAGGGCGACGCGCAGCGCCTGCGGCAGGTCATGCAGAACCTGCTGGAAAACACGCTGCGCTATACCGATGCCGGCGGCACGCTGCGCGTGTATGTCCATCAAGAAGGTGACTGGCAGCAGATCGACGTGCAGGACAGCGCGCCGGGCGTGCCCGAGGCCATGCTGCCGCGCATCTTTGACCGCCTGTTCCGCGTGGATGCCTCCCGCAGCCGAGCGCAGGGCGGGGCCGGCCTCGGCCTGAGCCTGTGCCAGACCATCGTTGCCGCCCACGGCGGCACCATTGAAGCCAGAACTTCGCCGTTGGGTGGGCTGTGGATCGCCATCCGCCTGCCTATTCTTGATGTGCTTGACCCGCTAGCCGACCATGATTCTGATCATTGAAGACGAACCCAAGCTGGCCGCATTGATGACCGACTATCTGCGCGCCGCTCACTACGAGACCGAGTGGCTGGCCGATGGCAACCATGCAGTGCAGCGCATTCGCGAGACCGCGCCCGAACTCGTGCTGCTCGACCTGATGCTGCCCGGCAAGGACGGCCTGGAAATCTGCCGCGAGGTGCGTGCCTTCAGCGAGGTGCCCATCGTCATGGTGACGGCGCGCGTGGAAGAGATCGACCGCCTGCTCGGCCTTGAGCTTGGCGCCGACGACTATGTCTGCAAGCCATTCAGCCCGCGCGAACTGGTGGCGCGCATCAAGACCATCCTGCGCCGTGTCCAGCGCGGCGGCGGTGTGCCAGAGAGCGCATTGCAGATCGATGGTGCTGCCTATGCCGCCACGCTGCGCGGCCAGCGGCTCGACCTGACGCCGGTGGAGTTTCGTCTGCTGGCCGCGCTGGCAGGCGCACCAGGGCGCATCCTGTCGCGCTCGAACCTGCTTGAGCAGATCTACGACGACCACCGAATCGTGACCGACCGCACGGTCGATACCCACATCAAGAACCTGCGCCGCAAGATGGAGCAGGTGAGCCCGGGCACCGAAATGATCCATTCCGTCTATGGCGTGGGCTATCGGCTCGACGCCTGAGGTTCAAGAAAACTCCTCTGTTTGCCCACCTTTGGTGCGGCGTCGATGGCTACAGTGAGCGTATGGCTGGCGCGTCCGGCCGACGATCTCATCAGGAGCCTCAACATGACCGCTGTGACTTCCCGCCTGGCCGGTATTGCTGCCGGACTTTTGCTGTCGTGCGCCGCGCTGGCCCAGACCGCTGCGCCCGGTGCTGTTCCTCTGTCGCCCATGCCACCCATGTCACCACATGGTCCGGGCATGATGGGCCGCGGCCCGGGCCCGGGCCCGGGCGGCCCGCATGGCATGGGCCCGCATCCTGGTGGCGCGTTCTTTCTGCATGGCTTGAAGCTGAGCGAAGAGCAGCGCGACAAGATTTTCGCCATCGAGTATGCGCAGATGCCCGAAGCGCGCGAGCAGCACAAAGCCATCGAGCATGCCCGGCGCGATCTGCACCAGATGGTGGTGTCCGGCCAATACGACGAAGCGCGTGCGCGCACCTTGACCGAATCGCTGGGCCGCGCCGTTGCCCGCGAAGCGCAACTGCGCGCGCAGGCTGGCGCCAAGATCATGCAGGTGCTCACGCCGGAGCAGCGCAAGCAGGTGGGCGAGCGTGAAGCCCAGCGCGTGGCGGAAATCGAGCCCGGAGAAAGCGGCCTTGAACCGGTGCCGATGATGTAAGCCGGGGCTGGACCAAAGATGGAATCGGTTTGCGGCCCCGTAGCGAGCGGCCCGTGAACGGATGCCTAGCGGTAGACCACCACTGGCACGTGCGCGTAGGTCAGCACCTTGCGCGTCTCGTTGCCGATCAACAGTCGCCCCATCAGGCTGCGATGCCCGTGCGATGCCATGAAGATGACATCGCACGCGTGTCGCTTTGCCGCATCCAGGATGCCCAGATAGGGCTCGGCAAACTGCGACACATCGCTGTCGAACTGCACGCCTTCTTCCTTGGCCCGCTCGGCAATGCGTTCGATACAGTCTTTGGCGTAGCCCTGCACCGTTTCCAAGTAGTGCGCATGCGGACACTCGCCCACGCCGGCCGAATAGGCCATGTTGGGGAATTCTTCAATGCAGGTGTAGGCGGTGAGGCGGCAACCGGTGGCACGCGCCAGCTTGAGTGCGCCGTCGATGGCCTTGCTGCATTGCTCGGAGCCGTCGGTCGGCAAGAGGATATGGGTAAACATGGCGGTCTCCATGGGGAACCCGCCTCCACGTTACTGCGCTCGCCGATGTGCCTCTATCGTGGAAAACGCTAGTCCAGCGCAGCTTTTCGGCCGATACGGACGATCGCGATGTACGGTCGTTCGCATATTGACGTGGCAGATTGCGGCTTACCCCCGCTGCCACGCCTGCCGGTAGCGCGAGGGCGACGCGCCCAGTTGCAGCGCAAACCGCCGGCTGAAATGGCTGGCGCTGGCAAAGCCGCAGCGTTCGGCAATCGTCGCCAGCGGAAGCGGGGTGGTGCGCAGCAGCGTCTGCGCACGCGCCATGCGCTGCTGCATCACCCACTCATGCGGCGCCGCCCCGAACGACGCACGGAACATCCGCGCGAAGTGGAATTCCGACAGGTTTGCTTCTGCCGCCAATTGGCCGAGTGACAGGGGCAGATGCAGCTCGGCATCAATGCGCGCGGCAATGCGTCGGCACACGTGCGGCGCCAACCCACCGCGCACGGCCAGCGCCCGCGTGCGGCCCTGGGTCTGAACGAGATATGACAGCGTGTCGTTGGCCAGAGCGTTGGCGCGCATGCGGTCGTCCAGGTCCGCCCAATCGAGCTGGGCAATGCGCGTGCAAGCCTGCGCGAGATGAGCGTCTTCGATGAAGGTGCGGTCGTGCAGCGTGAACAGGCGGGGCTCTGCGTCGAGCAGGCGCACGGCGTGTCCGGCCAGCGCATCGGGCGTGAAATACAGATGAACGAAGCGCATCGGCTGCTCGATCACCCAGCTCGACTGGTGTTCGGCCGGCAGCATGCACACGCGTCCCGGCGCGCCGAACAGGTGCGGCAGATCTTGCCGGTGCGTGGTGTAGCCACCTTGCAGATAGACCGACAGCGTGTGGTGCTCGGGTTGGATGTAGCGCGCCTCGTCGTGCTCGTTGCGCCAGAGGGCGGCAGTCACGCCGTCGCCCAGATTGGAGACGCGCTCGAGCGACGCGCGCGAGCCGCGGGCAAGCGTGCCGAAGACACTCGCATCTGCGGTTACGCGAGGGTCGCCAGGTGGAGACGAAGGGGAAGTGGGGGCGCGGCGCACGCATCGATGTTACCAACGATGGCACCGCGATGCGACGCAAAGGGCCGGGGGGGGGCTATCCGCTACAGAGCTGGCGCGCGACCTCGCCCGCCAGACCGACGCCATCTACGCGTTGCCAACCGGCATCGTTGGCGAGCTGTCGTTCGCTGACGGTCAGCGCGCCTTGGTACAGCTTCGCTTGCGAGACCGAGAACTGCCGGCTGCGGCAATCGATGGTGTACAGAAAATCGGCCATGTCGCCGCGAAAGGCGCCGAACATGCGCTGCAGCGAGCGCATGCCCGCGCGGTTGGACGCTTCCACGCGCACCCAGGCGCTGACGGGCCCGCTGGGCATGCGCTGGATGCTGCCGATGTCGAGCGACGCGTGGCTGTCCGGTTGGCCGGGCAGCGGGATCCAGCGCTCCGCCCCGGCCACCGGCATGGAAAGCGCTGCCAGCGCCGCCAGCATGCCAGCCGTGACACGGCGTGCGAAGACGCAGGGTGTCATCGGGGCTTGCCACCCGGTACAGGGATGGCAATCGAGTCGGAATGGCTACAGGCCATCATCACGCCCGACTTGTCGACGTCGATCATCACGGTGCCGGGCTTGTCGGCGGTGCTGGGCGTGGCGGCCAGGCTGCCCGACAGGCGCTGCATGATCGCCTGGCAGGTCGGAGCCGTAGACGCAACGGTCGTGGCCTTGGCGCTCTTGGGCGTCTTGGCAGCCGGAATGGGGTCGGGTGCGGCAACAGGCGGCCGGCTGGGGGCAGGCGCGGCCGCGGGAGGCGTAGAAGCACGCGCGCGCGGCAGTGCAACGAGCGCGGCCAGCACGCTCACGGCAATCAGCAACCGCGTGGTGCGCCGCGAACGCGATCGATCGGGGGGAGACAGAGACGGCATGACAGTCCAGGCACGGGCATCCAATTTTGCGCCTGCTAGGTCACGGGACAGGCGCGCTCTTTCGACCAGTAACGGCACGCCGCGCCCGAACTTGACGCGGCAATCTGCCTCATCGGTCACTCAGGCGTGATTTTGCCTACGCAAAATGCTGCATGTGAACGACATAATCCTGCAGCGTGGAACATTCTCACCCATGTAGCGACCAACCAATATGCCGGGGAGATTTTCCGGCATCGTCGGCATCGTGAAACGGACCGCACACAAGGCCCGTACGCGCAGACGATGTAAGCAGGCGGGACAAGCAGCAATGGGGTTCGTGCAGTGCCAAAAAAGCAATGGGTCGGCGGAACATGAAAATGGGATGGAATATCCGGTCTTTTCCGCCCTTTGTTTTTCCAGGGGGGCCACTATGATTCACAACATGGCGATGGGACGCATCACGGCGTCGATTGCCTCACGGGTCGGTTCTCCTCTCTGGAACAGATCGACACGGTCCAGAGATTTCAACCCGCGCCTCGTCAACTGAGCGCGGGTTTTTTCTTGGGCTTTGCCAACGCAGGGTTGCCACCACGCGCGCGTCGGGGGTTTCGCACGCAGCACCCTTCAGTTTTCTGCCGGCGCGCCGTTCTGGTTAGGGTCGAAACGCGTGTCGTCTCGCGTCTCGCTTGCCCATTACCGTTGCTGTTGCCGCTATCGCTCAAGCATCGCATTGCTCATGACCCAGTTTCTTCCGGCCCATGCCGGAGCCTCTCCTACAGACGTTGCGCCGGGCCCAGAGGCTGCGCAACGTCCGGTGGCGGCCATGGTCGGGGCGATGACTGAGGTCCGCGGTACCGATTTCGACGCGCTGTCGCGACTGTCGTCCGACGCGGTCTTGCTGGCCGTGGACGGGCGCGTGGTGCGAGCCAACCCGGCCGCCACCCGCTTGTTGGGCGCCCAAGATCCTGCGCAATTGGCCGGCCTGCAATTCGCCGGCCTGATTCATCCCGATGACGTTGCCCAGGTGGTTCCACGCCTGGCAAGCATGGTGAGCAGCGGGGTCTCTGCACAGCCGGTCGAACACCGCCTGGTGCGGGCCGATTACACCCATGTGCTGGTTGCCAGCGAAGCCGCCGCGTGCGAGCACGAAGGCCAGCCCGCCGTCATGCTCGTGCTGCGCGAAGCGGTGTCGCGCCATGCGTTGGAGCGACACGCCGTACAGGCGCGCGCCGAAGCCTTGCACGCGCGCCGTCTGCTCGCTTCGGAGAATGCCGTGCTTGCGCAACTTGCCTCCAATGCGACGCTGTCGACCGTGCTGCGCCACCTGTGCCTGTACGTCGAGCAGGTCTATCCGAATGCCATGTCGGCGCTGTTGCTGCTGGACGCCGACTCCCAGACCCTGCGTGTGGCCGCCGCGCCCACGCTGCCTGCGGCCTATGCTGCCACACTGGAAAATACGCCTGTCAGCCCCGATGCCGGCGCATGCGGTTGTGCGGTGTACCTGGGCGATACCGTCCTCATCGACAACATTGCGACCGACCCGCGCTGGCAGTATGAGCGCACGGCAGCACTGGCAGCGGGCTTTGCTTCAGCCTGGGCGTTGCCGATTCGCGCGTCGCGCGGGGACAAGCTTGGCGTGCTGGCGCTGTTCTATCGACAACCGTGCATGCCCGTGGAAGAAGAGCAGCATTTCCTCGACGACGTCACGCACCTGGCTGGCGTTGCCATTCAGAAAGACAATGTCGAACGCGGCCTGGCCGAAAGCGAAGAGCGCTATCGCCTAGCGATCTCGAACTTGCACGAGGGCGTGGTCATCATGTCGCCCGACGGTATCGTGCAGGCTGCCAACGCCAGCGCCGAGCGCATCTTGCGCGTGCGTCCCGGGCAGCTCGTCGGGCGTAACCGGCTCGACCCGATTCAACGCGTGGTGGACGAAGACGGCAAGGAAGTCGGTTCGACCATGATGCCGTCGGGGGTGGTGCTGCGCACTGGCGAACCCATCTTCGGCCGGGTGTATGGGCTGCTGCTCAAGACGGGCGAATTGATGTGGGTGCGGCAGAACATCATCCCCATCCGTCGCCACAACGAGCCGGCACCCAGCAGCGTGATGCTGTCGTTTGCCGATATCACCGACATCAAACGCGCCGAGCAGCGCCTGCGCCATCTGGCTGCGCACGATGCGCTCACGGGGCTGGCCAACCGCAGCTTCTTCATCGGGCACCTGGAAAGCGCCATTGAGAGTGCACGCGACGAGAGCCGGGAGCTGGCGCTCTTCTTCCTCGATCTTGACCGCTTCAAGAGCGTGAACGACACCGCTGGCCATGCCTGTGGCGACACGCTGCTGCAAAGCGCCGCCGCGCGCCTGACCGATTGCATCGGCCCTGGCGACGTGATCGCCCGCCTGGGCGGTGACGAATTCGTCATCCTGATCGACCAGCGTGTCGAAGGAAAGCGCATTGCGTTGCTGGCTGAACGCTTGCTCCAGGCGATGCGCGAGCCGTTCGATACCGTCAACGGGCGCTACTACCTGGGTGTGTCGATTGGCGTGGCGCTGTATCCGCATGACGGCATTTCGGGCTCCGACCTGCTGCGCTCGGCCGACGCCGCCATGTACCGCGCCAAGCAGAACGGCCGCAACCGCGCACAGTTCTACACGGCCGAACTCAACGCCCGCCTGCAACGCCGCTATATGCTGGAAAACGCGCTGCGCGACGCACGCGAGAACAACGAACTGCAGCTCGTCTATCAACCCAAGTACGACCTGGCCAGCCATCGCATCGTCGGCGCCGAGGCGCTGCTGCGCTGGAACAGCGCCAAGCTTGGGGCGATTTCGCCGGTGGAGTTCATCCCGGTGGCCGAAGAGACCGGGCTGATCGTGCCGATTGGCGCATGGGTGTTGCGCCGCGCTTGTGAACAGGCCGTGATCTGGTACGAGGCGCTGGGCTACGACTTCCGCATGGCGGTCAACCTGTCGGCGCGCCAGTTCCAGGCTGGCGACGTGGTGCCGATGATCGAGCAGACGCTGGCCGACACCGGCCTGCCGCCCACTGCGCTCGAAGTCGAAATTACCGAAAGCCTGCTGATGGGCGGTGCGGATGAGGTTCGCCCGATGTTCGACGCGCTCACCGCGCAGGGCATCCGGATCTCCATCGACGATTTCGGTACCGGATATTCATCGCTGTCGTATCTGCAGCGTTTCCCGATCAGCAACGTGAAGATCGACCGCTCGTTCATCACCGGCATTCCGGGTGATCCTGATTCCGTGGCGCTGACCGAGGCCATCGTCGCCATGGCGCGCGCCCTCGGCATGACCGTCACCGCCGAAGGTGTAGAAGACGCCGACCAGGTGGAGTTCCTCGCTAAGGCGGGCTGCCAGGAAATCCAGGGCTACTACATCGGCAAGCCGGTCACGGCCGAAGGTTTCGACCGGCTGCTGCGGGCGCACCTGTCCGTGGTGGATGCCGGCGTGCGCGCCGCGCTGGGCTGACTGTCTGGCTGATTGCACGGCCAACTGAGCCGTTCACACCGGCGTTTCCGCCGTTCGTCGCAATCCGCTCCCGCGTGCGGGGGCCGGCACCTAAGCTGGCGTCATTCCAACAGGGAGACTGCCATGCTCGAATCGATTATCTCCATCGTGTCGCATACGCCCACCTGGGTGTTCGTGGTGTTTGCCGTGTTGATCGCCATCGGTGTGCGCCAGATGCAGCCGCGCATCGTGTCGCGCCGCCGCCTGATCGTGCTGCCGCTGGTGGTCGCGGCGTATTCGCTTTACGGCGTGTCGACGGCAAGCCATGGCAGCCCGCTTGCGCTCACGATGTGGATGGTGGCCGTCCTGGTGGCATTCCTGCTGACGTACATGTCGCCGCCCAACGGTGCCGTGTCTGAAACGGCCAGCACCGTGCGCGTGCCCGGCAGCTGGGTACCGATGGTGGTGATCGTGGGGTTGTTCACCGCCCGCTATGCCTACAACGTGATGCTGGCGATACACCCGGAAGTCTCGCATTCCGCCAGCTTCATGGCGCTGTTCAGCGCGCTGTTCGGCTTCCTGGGCGGGCTGCTGCTCTCGCGCTCGGTGCTGCTGCATGTGCGTACGCCGCGCCTGGCCGCGGCTTGAGCCGACAAATCAGCGTTAACATCCTGCATGTTGCAATCTCCATCCAAGACGAGACGACATGCTGGAACTCGACGGCACCATCTGGCTGCGCGCCGGTGAAGACAACTGGGGCGGGCGCGGCCGGATCGAACTGCTGGCTGCCATCGGGCAGACCGGCTCCATTACTGCGGCCGCCAAAGCCGTGGGTCTTTCCTACAAGGCCGCGTGGGACGCCATCGACACCATGAACAACCTGGCCGGCGAGCCGCTGGTGGTGCGCACCACGGGCGGCAAGGGCGGGGGCGGCAGCGTGCTGACGCCGCGCGCGCAACGGCTGATCGAGAGCTTTCGCGTGCTCGAAGCCGAGCACCGCCGCTTTGTTGAACGCCTGGATGCCGCCGCGCAAGCTGCCAGCGAAGACGTCAACCTGCTGCGCCGCCTGATGCTGCGCACGAGCGCGCGCAACACGCTGTTCGGCACGGTGGAATCGGTAGCGTCGGGCGCCGTCAATGATGTGGTGACGCTGCGCCTGCCGGGCGGTCAGGCTGTGGCCGCCACCATCACCCAGGAAAGCACGCGCGTGCTGGGGCTGGCGCCGGGTGTGCAGGCTGTTGCGCTCATCAAGGCGCCTGCCGTGATGCTGATGCGCGGCGCCGGTGAGTGGCGCGTCTCGGCAGAGAACCAATTGCCGTGCGTGGTCACGGAAATCCGCGATGGTGCGGTGCAGGCCGAAGTGCGGTTGCGCCTGCTGGACGCGAACGCCACGTCGGCGGCGGAAACCGTGCTGGTGGCCATGCTCTCGCGCACCGCTGTTCAAATGCTGGCACTGGCCGAAGGCGTGGAGGCCGTGGCGGTGTTTGAGGCGTCGAGCGTGATTCTTGGATTGGCTTAAGCCGCCGATGACACCCAAAACCCTGCTGATCGTCTACCACTCGATGACGGGCGGCACGCGCCAGATGGCCGAGGCCGCGCAGGCCGGCACCGCAGAAGAGGGCGGCGTGACCGTGCGGTGGCTGCATGCGGCACAGGCGGGTCCTGACGATGTGCTCGCGGCGGACGGCTATATCTTCGCGACACCGGAAAACCTCGCCGCCATCAGCGGGCAGCTCAAGGATTTTTTCGACCGCTGTTATTACCCGGCGCTCGACCACATCAACGGCCGTCCATACGCGTGCCTGATCTGTGCGGGCAGCGATGGCCAGAACGCTGCGCGTCAGATTGAACGCATTGCCACCGGCTGGCGGCTCAAGCCCGTGGCCGAGCCGATCATCGTCTGCACGCACGCGCAAACGCCCGAGGCCATCCTGGCCCCCAAGCAGATCGGCGCGGACGATTTGGAGCGCTGCCGTGCGCTTGGGCAAGCGATGGCAACAGGGCTCGCGCTAGGCGTTTTCTAGCGGTTCACCACAGCCGCCAGATGCGGATACGGCGATAGCGGTGCCGCATCGGGCGCGCGCACTGCATCGGCCACGACGCGGCCATCGCGTAGTTCGAATACGTGGTCTCCGAAGATTTCCACATCGGCCGGGTCGTGCGTGATCATCAGCATCGGCACTTGCAGCCGCGCTTGAAGGGCAGATAGCTCGGAACGCATGCGCGTGCGCAGCGCCGGGTCCAGCGCGGCAAAGGGCTCGTCGAGCAGCAGCGTGGAAGGCTCGGCGATCAGCGCGCGGGCAAGTGCCACACGCTGGCGCTGTCCACCCGAAATCTGCGTCGGGTAATTGGCGGCGACGGCACCCAGCTCGAACGTGTCGATCCACGGCTGCACGCGTGGGTCGTGCGCCAGGCGCGGCGGGTTGAACCATCCGCGCTTGAGCCCGAACGCGATGTTTTGCGCCACCGTCAGGTGGTTGAAGAGCGCGTAGTCCTGGAAGAGATAGCCGACGCGGCGTTCTTGCGCGCTCAGGTTGATGCCCTTGGCGTGGTCGAACAGCGTGCGGCTGTTCAGCACGATGCGGCCGCGCTCGGGTGTCATCAGGCCGGCAATGGCGCGCAGCGTGAGGCTCTTGCCGGCGCCCGACGGACCGTACAGCACCACGCGCCGGCTGTCCGAGCGTACGGCGATGTCCAATGAGAACACGCGCGCCGCGCTGGTGAGCGTTTTCTGCACGACGAGATCGATCATGCCGCCGCTCATGCCGGTTGCTCCTGCAGGCTCGGGGCGCGCCCTTGCAGCAGGCGGCTGGCCGCCACCAGCACCACGATGCAGGTGAGCGAGGTGATCAGCACCAGTGTATTGGCCGTGGCATCGTCGCCGGCCTGCACGGCTTCGTAGATCGCAACGGAGAGCGTCTGCGTGCGGCCAGGCAGGTTGCCCGCAATCATGAGCGTGGCACCAAATTCGCCCAATGCACGCGCAAAGGCCAGCAGCACGCCGGCGGCAATGCCGCGGGCGGCCAGCGGCAGCGTGACACGAAAGAACACGGCGGCTTCGGGCAGGCCCAGCACACGCGCCGCCTCTTCGAGTTGGTGATTTACGCCTTCAAAGGCGGCACGCGCCGACTTCATGACCAGCGGAAACGCCACCACGGTGGAGGCAATCACCGCACCCTGCCATGTAAAGACGAGCTGGATGCCCATGTTGTCGAGCCACCCGCCGATCGTGCCGCGCCGGCCCAGCAGCACCAGCAGGTAATAGCCGAGCACCGTGGGCGGCAGCACCAGGGGCAGCGTCAAGATCGAATCGATGAGGTCGCGCAGGCGGTTGCGCGTGCGTGCGAGTGCGTAGGCCGCGCCCACGCCCAGCACGAGATTCAGGAGGGTCGCCCAGCCGGCCACCTTGAGTGAGAGCAGCAGAGGCGTCCAGATGGAAGCGGACATGGGGGATACGGTGCGAAGGTGCCGTCGGCAGGCCGGGTGATGCCTGCGAACCACGCGGCGACGCGTTGGGTGCGGGCGACAGATTGGGTGAGTTATTCGCAATATAGGGTTGGTTATAACGATCGGTCAATCCTGACACAGTGATGCCCGGCATGCGGCAAGGGGCATGGTCGCGCCGCCCTGGGGACATTGTCAGCGGCGTCGTTCGTTGCGTTGCAACATAACCCGCGTCGATGGTGGGGCACTAAAAAGTTTTGTTGGACAACGTTGCCGCAGACTTGCAACAATGCGCCAAAACGTAGGCCGGACGTCGCTTTTCACGATCTGCGCCCAGCGGTGCACAGGGTCACCGCACAGCAAATGTCATCCCCCGGGGGGGAAACAGCCTTGGCTATGGTCGGGAGCATTCCGGCGGCCAAGCAGGTGTTTCCAACATGACCGGAGGACGGCAATGGCCGCCGCACATCGCTCAGATGGTTTGCAGGCAGTACGTTTTCCCCGCGCCGAAGACCTGGCGTTGGTGATGGACATGCGCACCGCGCTCCAGGGCGCGGACGCGCAGTCCGGCGTTTCCACGCACGCAAGCGCATCCGTCCAGATTGACGTGAATGCGCTGCCCGACAAGGTGGACGCTGCATCGGTGCCCACGCCGCTACCCGGGCACGCCGATCCCCTGACCGCACGCACAGCCGCAGACGATGCTGCCAATGGCGATCGCTTCTTCGTGCCGCTGCCGCCGGGTACCGATGTTGTTCCAGTGGACGAGTACGCGTTGGTGTTCGAACCGGCGGCCGCGCAGCCCGGTCGCCTGCGTCTGGCTGCCGAGCTGCAGGCCGCACGCGGTGTGGCCGAGCGCGCGCGCATCGTGTCTGGGCTGATGGGGCTGATGGGCTTTTCGTCGCTGGCCTACGCGCTGACCGAGCGCCACGAAAACGCGCCGCCGACGGTGACCATGCTCAAGAACTACGTGACGCCGCGGTTTTTGCAGCGCTATTGCGACGAACGTCTGTTTGCTGTCGACCCGCGCCTGCCCGCGGTGTTTGCCAGCGGCATGCCGCTGGTGTGGGACCTGGCATCGCTAGCGCGCAGCCAGCCGCGCATGGAACCCGCGTTGCGCGCGCTGCTGCAGACGATGGACGAACATGGCCTGCGCAGCGGCGTGATGTTCAGCCTGGGCGCCGGCAAGGGCACGAGCCAGGCGATTGTCAGCCTCAGCGCGTCGCACGCAGGGCGGGAGTGGATCAGCGACAGCGTGCTTGGCCAGTCGATCCTGTTTGGTATGGCGCTGCATCAGGTCTGGCGGGCGCCACTGCAAACGTTCACGCGCAACACGCGTGTATGCAATGAAGACGCACCGCTCACGATCATGCAAAGCCGGGTGCTGACGTGCCTGGCCGCCGGCATGAGCGATAAGGAAATCGCCATCAAACTGCACACCACGGCACACAACGTGGATTACCACCTGCGCCTGATTCGCCGCCGCTACGGCGCGACCAACCGCGCGCAATTGGCCTACATTGCGGGCCGGTTGAACCTGATCTGACCGGGATGGGCGATGTGGAAGGTGCCGCGCAGCATTCAGCGCGGCAGCGCCACGCAGCGCAGGCACGACGTGCCGTCGGCCCGATTGCACGCAATGATCATCACTTGCCGGCCGTTTTGCCCCGTGCATGCGCTGCCTGATAGCACGCGTGGCTGGGCAGATGTTGAGGCCGGCCGTGGTGCTCTTGGGGCTGGCGTACCGCCGCCAGCGGGCACAACAGGAATCGGCTCGATCCGCCCACGCGCTGTATCGGGCACGATGGCCGGAACGTCGCCGGCGTTGGCGACAACCTTCTGCACATAGCCATGGCGGAAGCCGGTCTCGAAATTGCCGCTGTAGTAGCACGAGAGCGCAGCGCGCAGCGCCTGTTGCTGGTCACCATAGCGAGGCAATGAGCGCGCAAAGCACTCGGCGAGGATGGTGCCGCCTGCGCGCAGGTTGCGGCAGGCGTCGAAGGCGGTCTCCAGGGTCTCGCCAAAGCGGGTGAGGTTGTAGCGGTTGACCTGTCCGAGCCCGACGCTGAAGTTGTAACCCTGGCGTTCCAGTGAACGTGCCGTCGCCACGGCTTCTTCCAGCGTGGCGGGCTGGCGCACCAGCCGGCCGCCCACCACGCCAATCGCATAGGGGTTGTAGGCCGATTCCGTGCGCACCAGCGCCTCGAGCGTGAGACGGTCAACGCGCGGTGCGCATGTGGCGGCCAGCGTGGCGAAGGCGCGTGCATCAATGCGCGGCCCCGCCACGGCAGACGTGGCTGCCACGCAAGTCGCAAGCGCCATGGCAGCAAGGATGAAGGCACTGGCACGCATGGCCGCCACCTCTATCGATACGACAGCACGAGCCCGTGCACCAGCACCGACCAGCCATCGAGCATCACGAACAGCAGCAGCTTGAAGGGCACCGAGATGGTCGTCGGCGCAATCATCTGCATGCCGAGCGCGAGCAACAGGTTGGCCACCACCAGGTCGACCACCACGAAGATGATGTAGAGCACAAAGCCCACCTGGAACGCCTTGATCAGCTCGGTGAGGGTGAAGCTGGGCACAAGCACGGTCAGGTCGTCGTTCTTGAGGCCGGCGGCGCGCTCCTTGGGCCAGATGCTCGTGGCGGATTTGACGAAGAAGTTGCGCTCCGATTCCAGCGTATGGGCCTCCAGGAATTTCTTCACCGGCGGCTGCGCTGCATCGAGGATGGCGAGCACGTCATCCACGCTCATCTGGCTGCTCAGGTTGAAGTTGCGCCCGCGCAGGTTGTCGACCATCTCCATGCCGACCGGCGCCATGATGAACACCGTCAGGATCAGCGCGATCCCGTTGAGCACGATATTGGGCGGCACCTGCTGAATGCCCAGCGCCGAGCGCAGCAGGCCAAACACGACCACCAGCTTGGTGTAGCTCGTGACCATGAGCGCGGCAAAGGGCGCGATGCCCAGCGCCGCCACTACGGCAATCATCGCTACGGGATTGGGCAGGTTTCCCATGGTGCGTGTCGTGTGTGTCGATGCGTTGTCTTGTTGAGGGAGAAGCCGGGCGTTATGCCTGCCCAGGTGCCGCCTGACCGATGAAGCGCGATACGCGCACGCCGAGCCGGTTGCCGACCGCTATCAGGTGGCCTTCGCCCACCGGCATGCCATTGGCGAGGATGCGGATGACGGCCTGGTTGAGCGGCTGCGCCAGCTCCATCACCGTGCCGGGCCGCAGCGCACGCAGTTCGGCCAATGACATGCGCCGCTCTTCCAGCTCGAAGGTGGTGACCAGCTCGATGTCGTCCAGGCTGTCGGTGGGAAGCGGGCGTGCGGTGGGCTCCGTGCCGGATGCGGCGGCGGTGGCTGGGCTCTCGGTTGTCATCGGTTTTTCCTCCACGTTTTCCACGACGATGCGGCTGCCGTGCACCCGCCCGAACACATGCAGGTGCAGCCGCCCCCGCACGCGGGCCACGCAGCGCAGCGCGTCGCCGGCGGGCAGCCATTTTTCGATGCGCACGATGTCGCCCAGCGCAATGCCGGCAAAGTCGCGGCGCGACAGAAAGGTGGCGCCCAGCTCGAAGCGCAGCGGCACCTGCGTACCCATGAAGGCGACCAGCGGAATCGGCTCTGCAGCCAGTGCCGCGGGGCACAGTTCGGGTAGTACCTGTGGCGCGTCGAACAGCAGCCCGGCGCGCGCTTGCCACGGTGCGGCACCATCTTCGGCTGATCCGGCATCGCGGCGGGTGACGATGATTTGCAGTACGTCGGGCCGGTCCAGCCGAATGTCGGGCGATGCGGCGTCTGGCAGCCACGCAAGCGGGCGTCCGCAGCGTTGTTCGATGGCGCGCGTGAATGGCGCCAGCGCATCGGCCAGCACCGCGCAGCGCAGGGCTTGCGGCACATGCGCATCTGCGGCGTCGGCCAGCCATGCGCGTTCAGTGGCGGCATCGAGCAGCAGCCAGCCCGGCGCGTCGCCCAGCGTGAATCGGTAGGGTTGCGCCAGCGCCTGAGTGGCATGGGCTTCGCAACGCGCCTCGTAGGGCTTATCGCCGACGGAAAACGGTAGTGCCGCGCGCGCCAGATACAGGCGCGACAGCGTACGCGCCAATGCCGGGTCCACGGCCGAGAGCATGCGGGCGTCCAGCGTATTCATGTCATGAACATGCGCCCGGCCATGTAGGCGAGCTGCACGCGGTTCTGCGCGCCGTACTTCTTCTTGAGCTGGCGCAGGTGGTAGTCGACGTTGTGCGGCGACATGTTGAGCTGCTCGGCAATCGCTTTGTCCGACAAACCGCTGGTGATGAATTCCAGAATCTGCCGCTGCACCTGCGTGAGCGCACGCGCATGTGCGTCTTCATGCAACGGCTTGGCGTGCTGCATGAGAAATTCATGCACGCCCAGCCCCACGGCGTAGGCTTGGCCGACCACGTTGTCGGCAATCCAGCCTTTGGCGTTGTTGCCCGATCCGAAGCAGATGACGCTGTGCTCCAGGCTGCGGGGGCTCACCACACCAAAGCTGATGCCGCTGCGCAGGCCCGAGCGTTCTGCGTCTTGCAGCAGGCGGTGCAGGCGCTCGGCCTCCGATGGCGCAGTGAGCGTGGCGCCCAGGTCGGCCAGATCCCACACCAGGGGCCATTCGTAGCGCAGCGCGAAGGCCAGGCGGGGGTCGATTTCAAAGTAGCGCTCGTCGACGTAGCGCTTGGGCCAGTTGGGCGGGGAATACGCACGGAAGTACAGCACGCGCGTAATCGATTCACCAATGCGTGTCAGCCGGTAGTAGCAGAGCCAGTCGAAGCCGATGCTGCGCAAGACGGCGCGCAATAGCAACTGCCGTTCCTGCGCACCGTGCGCGGCCCGCAGATCCTGCGCGGTTTCGGAGAAGGAGTCGGCGCGCGCCATTGCGCCCAGGCGGATCGATTCCGCATCGACCACGATATGTTCTTCGCCAAACAGGATCGGCGCGCGGACATCGCCGGCACCCACATTCGAAGCAGTCAACCGTGGCCTCTCGCGTGGCAAGTGAATGCACTCACTGTAGTGGCGTGCACACGCCGCAATGAACTACCGAAAAGCGTAGTCCACCCCGAAACTTCGTCAGAGATTGGCCGCGCGACTACGAGTTTCAGCGTTGAGCGGACAGGCCCCCCACTTCTACACTTTCCGCAAGGGAAGCGGGTGCTGGACAGCGCCTGCCTTCTACGGACACTCGTGGGCCCACGGCCCAAACGTCCCAACTGGTCCCCAAACTGGCCCAAACGAGCCCAAAGGCGCTCCATGGCAAAGCCTCGGAATCTTGCTGCAGCGTTGGACGTTCCGCTCACCGGCATGCGCTGGGCGCGGCTGGTGAACTACGACATCGCGATTGCCGTGTTTGTGGTGGCGGTGGTCGCGCTTTTCGTGCTGCCGTTGCCGACCGTGGTGTTGGACGGGCTGATCTCGCTCAACCTGGCGGCCAGCATCGTGTTGCTGTGCGTGTCGATCTATCTGCCGTCGGCGCTGGCGTTTTCGTCGTTTCCGGCGGTGCTGCTCTTTACGACGCTGTTCCGGCTGTCGCTGAACATCGCCTCGTGCAAGCTGATCCTGCTGCAGGCTAATGCGGGCCACGTAATCGACACCTTCGGCAAGCTGGTGGTCGGCAACAACTTCGTGGTGGGCGGCGTGGTGTTCCTGGTGATTGCGGTGGTGCAGTTCATCGTGATCGCCAAGGGCTCGGAGCGCGTGGCGGAGGTTGGCGCGCGGTTCTCGCTCGATGCCATGCCCGGCAAGCAGATGAGCATCGACGCCGATCTGCGCGCCGGCATCATCACGTCAGACGAAGCCAAGCGCCGCCGTGAAGCGCTGGAGCAGGAATCGCAACTGCACGGCGCCATGGACGGCGCGATGAAGTTCGTCAAGGGTGATGCCATTGCCGGCATCATCATCGCGGTCATCAACATCCTGGCCGGCATTGCCGTGGGCGCGCTGATGCACGGCATGTCGATTGGCGATGCGCTGCACCGTTACGCGATCCTGACGGTGGGCGACGGCATGGCCTCGCAGATTCCGTCGCTGCTGGTGTCGATTGCAGCCGGCATCGTCACCACCCGTGTGGCGACGCGGGACCGTGAAGCCCGCCACCTCGGCCAGCAGATCGGGGCGCAGATCACCGCCCATCCGCGCGGCATGCTGATGGCCAGCGGTGTGCTGCTGGCCTTCCTGCTGGTGCCGGGGTTTCCGAAGTGGTCGTTTCTGCTGCTGGCCATCGGTACCGCGGCAACCGCCTTCCTTCGCATGCGCCAGCGCCGGCAGGCGCCGCCGCTTGACCTGCTTGTGCTCGGCCCGGATGCGCGGCGCTTGGCCGAGCCGGAGGCAGGCTCGCCCGCAGAAGGCATTGCGGCGCCCATCGCCGTGCGCCTGTCGGAAGACCTGCGCAGCAAGATCGAACTCGTTGCCCTGCAGACCCGCCTGGCCGAAGCCAAATCGCGTGTGCAGCGCAGGCTCGGCGCGGTGTTCCCGCGTGTGCAACTGAACTGGGATCCGACGTTGCCGGCCCACGGTTACGCGCTGCTCGTGCAGGACGTGCTGGCCGCAGAAGGCACGCTGCCGGAGCGCGATGCGATTTCGGACAGTGCCGTACCCGCTGAAGACCGCCTGGCGGCCGAAGTCGAAACGCTCATCGAGCGCAACGCCGCTTCGCTCATCGGCATTCAGGAAACGCAAAACCTGATCCAGATCATGCGCCGCGAACACGGCGAGCTGGTGGCCGAACTCACGCGCCTGGTACCCCCGCAGCGCATTACCGAAGTGCTGCGCCGTCTGGTGCAGGAAGGCGTGTCCATCCGCAACCTGCGGGCCATCTTCGAGAGCCTGATCACGTGGTCGCCCAAAGAGCCGGAAGACGTGATCGGCCTCGTGGAACTGGTACGCGTGGACTTGCACCGCCAGATCACCGAGCAGTTTTGCGGCACCAGCCGCGTGCTTGACGTGGTGCTGTTCGAGCAGTCCTTGCAGGAGCGCATCGAGCAGGCCGTCGTGCATACCAAGCAGGGCAGCGTGCTGAGCCTCACGCGGGACGCCAAGCAGGCGATTACCGATCAAGTGGTGAAGATCCTGGGCGGCACACGCCCGCTGGAGAAAGACCGCCACGGCCGCCCGCTGGCGGTGATGGTGTCGCTCAACTGCCGGCGTTATGTCAAGACGATGCTGCAGCCGGTGTTTGGCGATCTGCCGGTGCTGTCGTACCAGGAGATCGACGAAGCCATCGAACTCAACACCGTGGGCTGGGTGACCAACCCCGCCTGAACACACAGAACGAAAAAGGAGACGGGCCCATGAACATGAGCGCCACCATTCTCGAAACCACACGCCAGGGCTTGCTGCTGGTGCTGCTGGTCTCGTTGCCGGTGGTGGCGGTGGCGACGGTGTCGGCGTTGCTGATTGCCATCGCGCAGGCAGTGACGCAGATCCAGGATCAGAGCATCGGCCTGTCGGTGCGGTTGATTGCGGTGATGGTGACCATCGTGGTGCTGGCGGGGTGGGGCGGACGCGAAGTGCTGCGTTTTGCCCGCATGGCACTCGATCAGGTGTTTTACGGCGGTGTGGCGCCTTTCTAGCGAGGGGATCGCGAGATGGTGCCGAACGAACAACAACATAACCGAGCGAGAACACGCGTGAACAAACGCTATCGATTCCTGCAGTGGAGTGCATCAGCAGCGTGCCTGTGGCTGCTGACGACGGCCGCCCTGGTGCAGGCGGCCGAGCTGCGCTGGCGCAACCGGTCGTACACGCTGGTGGCCGAAGGCAAGAAGGTGGGCGATTTCATCCGCGAGCTGGCGGCATCCCAGGGGGTGACGGCGGTGGTCGACCCGAAGGTGGAAGGCACCATCAACGGCAAGTTCTCGGGCCCGCCGGCCAGCACACTCAATACCGTGTGCGCAACCTACGGGCTCACGTGGTACTACGACGGCTCGCTCATCTACGTGGACCGTGCGGACGATTCACAGACGCAGGTCTTCCCGATCCCGAAGGGAAGCGGCCCGGAGCTGGCGCAGATCCTGCGCGCCATGCAGATTACCGATCAGCGCTTTCCGCTCGTCGTCAGTGACAAGGAAAACACAGTCTACGCGTCGGGCCCGAAGCGCTATGTGGAACTGGTGCGCCAGGCCATTGCGTCGATCGCCGACCCATCGCGCGGCATGGATCGTGCCGAGATTCGCGCGTTTCCGCTCAAGTACGCATGGGCGGGCGATGTGGAGATCAACCGGTCCGGCAAGCCTGTGACGATCCCCGGCATTGCCACCATGATGCGTCGTCTGCTGGGCGCACCCAACCCCGGTGCCAGCAGTCCAGGCATGTCGCCTACGCGCGCCATGCGGCTGACTGGCCCGACGCGGCAGATGAAGCTCAGCTCCGGTGACAGCATCAACGTGCCGCGCATCGAGATTCCGCTTGCCGGAGCGCAGGGCGATTCCGGCTACGGCGCGCAAGCACCCGCAGCATCGGGCGGTGGCCCGCCGCCCGACCTGCCGCGCATCGAGGCCGATGCCGGCATCAACGCCGTGCTCATCCGCGACGTGCCCGAGCATATGGCGCAGTACGAGCGCCTGATCGCCTCGCTCGACACCAAGCCGCGGCTGGTGGAGATCAACCTCACGATCATCGACATCAGCACCGATTCGCTCGACAGCCTGGGCGTGGACTGGCGCCTGCACACCACGCACGGCGATTTCCAATACGGCAATGGCAACAACCCGCCGCTGACCTTCAATGTGGGCACGACCGAAGACGGCCAGACCGGCACCACAACACCGATCGGCATGGCGCTCACCGCATCGATTGGCGGCAGCCTGCGCAACTATCTGCTGGCACGCATCAACGCGCTCACGCAGAGCGGCAACGCGCAACTGCAAGCCAAGCCCAAGGTGCTGGCGCTGGACAATACCGAGGCCATTCTTGAAAACCTCATCCACTTCTACGTGCCGGTGTCGGGCTTTCAGGATGCATCGCTGTATGGCATTACGACGGGCACGAGCGTGAAAGTCACGCCGCTCATCGTCAACGAGGCCGGGCAGCTGAGCGTGATGATGTCGATCGACATTGACGACGGCAACCTCACGAACGACCGCGTTTCGCAACTGCCGGTGGTGCAGGAGCGCTCGATCGTGACCAAGGCGATGATCGAAGAGGGCAAGAGCCTGCTGATTGCCGGCTTCAACTCTGACAGCCTGAACAACACCAAGTCCGGCATTCCGTTCCTGTCGGACGTGCCCTTCATCGGCAACCTGTTCAAGTACACCAACAAGACCGGTCAGCACATGGAACGCTTCTATCTGCTGACCCCGCGCGTCCTGACCGCCGCCAGCACCAACCCGAACGACGTGCCTGCCGTGTCGATTCCGGGCGTTGGCATGCCCGTGCCGGGAGCGACCGATTGGAAACCGGGCCCGTTGCCCAACACGCCGGCACCCAACCAGCCGCCGGCCAGTGTCGGCACCTTGCCCACGCCGCCTGTTTCGCGATTGCATGAACCAGCCAGCCACACAACCCTCGCCGCACGCGGATAAATCGCCCTGGAAGCTGTGCTTCCTGAGCGGCCCGCTGTACGGCAGATCGATGCCGCTGCGGATGGGCGCCAACGTGGTTGGCTCGGCGCCCAACTGCGACATCATCGTGCCCGACAGCAGCGTCGCCGCGCGCGAATTGATGTTCGAGGTGGGCGGCATTGCGGTGTCTGCACGGCGGTTGGATGACGCCGAGCCGACGCTCAACGGCCAGGCATTCGGCCAGACGCGCCGCAGCGTGGTGCCGGGCGATGTGATTGCCATGGGCGATATCCGCGTCGGCATCGAGAAGGTCGGGACGATCCGCATGCCGGCCGCCGCGGTGGAGGGCGCGGGTGCCGCGGTGCTCGCGCAGCGCGTGCCGTCGTGGCTGCCTCTGGCAGCGGCGGTGTGGCTGTCGCGCGTGTCGACCAAGGCCGGGCGCGGGCGGACGTGGATGGTCGCCGGCATCGGCCTGTGGATCGCGGTACTGCTGGCCGGCGGCGTGGTGGCGTTTGCCGGGCATGACGGCTGGTCGCTTTGGGGCCGAGACCCTGCAGCACGCGCGGCGCAGGTGCGTCATGCATTGGGGGACCTAGCGGAGATTGTGGTGACGCCGGCATCGGACGGCACATCGCGCGTCTCCGGCTACGTGCAGACCGAGGCCGACCATCAGGCGCTGCTGAGCCGCGCGCGCGGGTTGTCCGATGTGTCGATCGGCGATGTGTATGTGGTGAGCGACCTGCTGGCCGCCGCACAGCAGTACTTCAGCGCGGGCGGTACAAGCGGCACGGCAGCGTTGAACGTGGCCTACGACGGACATGGCCGCATCGTGGTGAGCGGCACGGCCGATCGCGCGCAGGCGTGGCAGCGCATCCGCAACTACGCGCGCGACGCCAAGCCCGCCGTCGAAGTGGTCGACCGCGTGGCGTGGGATGGCCCGCCGCCCCCGAACATCGTGGCGGAAACACCGCGCGCAGACGGTCTGCCCGCCATCGTGAGCACGTACGAAGACGAAGATGGCACGCGCTTTGTGCAGACCCGCGATGGCCAGTTGTATTTCGAGGGCGCCCGGCTCAAGGGCGGCCTCCAGGTGAAGAGCATCGCTTCAGATGGTGTGGTGCTCGACCGCGGCGGGCAATCGGTCACGTGGCCGATCCAGCCGCAAACACCGTAGCGCAGCGGGTCCCCTTTTCCCCGCGCGCTGGGTGTGTCGTACGGGGCCAGCCGGCAGATGCGAGGCCGGCTGCCACCGCTAAGCAGTTGGTAGTTCCTTTTGACCCTTTTGACTGACATCCAGGAGAGCACCATGGCAGGTACACCCACCACCGGCGTCGACGGCGCCATCGGCAGCATCAACCAGTCCGGCGAAGACCAGCTGAAGATCGCCACGGCCGTGCAGGCCGCCGCCGCCAAGGGCGCCGCAGCCAGCGGCATCATCGGCGCGGCCCAATCGCTGAGCAACACGGCGGCTTCGGCAGCCGGTGCCGTCCGCGACGGCGCACGCGCGAGCTGACGCGCAACCCCCAGCGGCGGCGGGCGCGGCCTGCCGCCGCTTCACCGAATTCAGGAGGGCACGATGTCGATCGAAGCGAATGCGGTTGCGGCCGTTGCTGCGAGTCAGGCCGCACAGGCGCAAGCCGGCGGTGCAGCCGGCGCCAGCCAGGCCGCGCAGGTGAACCCCGCCGCGTATGCGGCCCAAGGCCCGGGGCAGGTCGAGCAGGGCATCGGTACGCCCACAACGCAAGCCGTTGCGCCCACCGACGCGCAGCAATTCGGCGGCATGATGCGGCCGCTTGCCACCACGACGGTGCAGCCGGCCACGCTGCCGCCGCAGCCGATTCCGATGGCCTCCAACGCAACGCCATCGCCGGTGCCGGATGTGTCGTTCTCGTTCACGCGCGGGCCCGGAGCCGACGGTGCGATGGGCCAATGGCGTGACTACGGCCACGACCTCAACGAGCGCTACACCAGCATCAACAGCAAGCGCCAGGAGATGCTCGACTCGCTCGACAACATGGATGTGACCATGACGATGGTGAAGCTGGCCGACTTCAGCTACTTCGCCTCGATGACGCTGGCCGAGTACCAGATGGACATGAGCTTTGCGCAGGCCGCCAACGGCGTGAGCCACTCGCTGCTGAAGAACCAGGAAAGCTGACATGAACCGATTGCTGGGTGTGCTGATGGCGCTTGCCTGCCTCTTCGGCCTGGCCGGGTGCGAGCAGGAGCTGTACACCGGCCTGTCGGAGGTCGAGGTCAACGAGATGATGGCCGCGCTGTCGTCGGCCGGCATCAGCGGGCAGAAGCTCGTGCAGGACGGCCAGGGGCAGGAGGGACGCACCTGGACGCTCACCGTCGACCAGGCCGACATGGGCCCATCGCTGGCAGTGCTGCGTGCGCAGGGCCTGCCGCGCCCGCGCCTGGCATCGCTCGGCCAGGTCTTCCAGAAACAGGGGCTCGTGGCCACGCCCGCTGAAGAGCGCGTGCGCTATATCTACGGCGTATCGCAGGAGCTGTCACGCACGCTGCTGGATGTGGATGGCGTGATGCTTGCGCACGTGCATGTCGTCATTCCCGAGAACGATCCGCTGGCGGAAAAAACCAAACCTGCGTCGGCCGCGGTGTACATCCGCTACCGGCCGGGCGTGAACCTCACCGCCATGGCGCCGATGGTGAAAGACCTTGTGGCGCACAGCATTGAAGGGCTGAGTTACGACAACGTATCGCTGTTCTTGCAGGGCGCGCAGCCGGTGCCGGTGGACGTGCGAAAGGGCGCGGCGTTGCTCGGCACGTTCAGTACGCGCAACCCACTCGTGTGGTTGCTCGGCTTGCTGATCGTCGCGGCACTGGTGGTGAGCGGTCTCGTGGCATGGCGGCGCGGCGTGTTCGACCACTTGGGCGGACGCGGGCCGGAGCGCGCGTCATGACCACCGATGCGCGCCTGGCAGGGCTGGTTGCAACGTTCAACCTGCGGCCGGATCGCTACATCGACGCATCGTGGCTGCCCGCGGATTGGCCGCTTGCGCTGCGTGATCCCGCCCGCTATGGCGAAGCGGGCCGCGCCGTGCTGGCGCGCGCGCTGCTGCAAGCCCATCGGTTGCACGGCGAATGGGACTACGACTTTGCGGCCGTGGAAAAGCGCATCGCCCTGTTGCCTGCCGACGCGCTGGAGCGCATGGCCGCGTGCTGCGGCCTGTGCCTGCACCGCCAATGGCTGCGCGAGGGCGAGGTCTCGCGCAAGACGCGTCAGGCGATCGACCTGGCCTTCGGGGCCCCGCTGGTGGCATTTGCGTTGGAGCGCATGCCGGCCTTCGAGGCCGTCGCCGAGACCCTGCAGCCGCAGCGTCAATACCCGCGCCTGGCGGTGGAAACACTGCGTGCCCGTGGGCGCCGGCTGCTGACCGATTTCCTGGTGCCGTTCGGCCCGGCCGTCATCCGTCGGCTGGCGCTGAAGTTTCCGCGCAACGCGGCCGATGCCGATCGGCCGCCGTATTTGCTGGGCCGCACGCAACGTGCCGAACTGGGCGAGCTGTTGCGGCTGAGCTTGATTCCTGAACAGGTGCCGGCATGGGACTGGCTTTTCTGATTACCACCGACAAGCTGCAGATCCTGAGCGAGCGCAAGGTGCTCAAGCAACACGAGTACGCCGCGCTGCTCGATGCCACGAGCATCCTCGGTAACGCACAGGAAGAGCGCGCGCGTCTGCTGCAAGAGGCCAAGGCCCATCGCGAGCAACAGCTCAAGGCCGGCTACGACGAAGGCTATGAGAAGGGCGAACGCGAAGCCGCCACGCGCCTCTACGCCGATGCACTGGCCAACGCGCGTGCGCTGGCTGCGATGAAGCAGTTGATGGCCGAACTCGTCACGCGCACCGTGCGCGAGCTGGTGGCCGATCTGCCGCGCGACGCCATCTATGCCAAGGCGTTCGCGCGCATCGAAACACTGGTTGAACACGAACCCGTGCTGACGGTGCGCATCGCCCCGCAGCAGGTGGCGGATCTTGAGCGCGTGCTGGAAACCATGACCGACGGGACCCGCCGAGTGCGTGTGGTGCCCGACGCCAGCCTGTCGGAAGAAGCGTTGGTCGTGGAAACCGCGTCCGGCGTGCTCGAAGCCGGCATCGACACGCAACTGGCTGCGCTGCACGCCGCATTGGTCGGGGACGAAACATGACCGAACCCGCCGTCAGCCACATCATCGACGCAGGGGATCTGGAGCGTAGCCTGCGCGACGTGCTGGAGCGCGCCGACAGCGTGGCCGCCGGCGTGCAGATGCGTGGGCGCATTCACCGTGCGGTGGGGCTCATGCTCAATGCATCGGGCATCCAGGCCCGGCTGGGCGAGGTGTGCGAATTGCGCACGCCCGGTGAACGCAGCATCTATGCGGAAGTCGTCGGTTTCGAGCGGCAGTCCACCTTGTTGACGCCGCTGGGCAGCGTGCATGGCTTGTCGGCGGCCACGGAGGTGATTCCATCCGGCAGCGCGCACCGCTTTGGTGTGGGCGATGCGCTGCTTGGCCGCGTGCTCGATGGCCTGGGCGCGCCCATGGATGACGGCGGACCGCTGTTCACCAACGAGCGTGTTTCCACGCATGCGGAGCCGCCCAGCCCGCTGTCACGCCGCCGCATCGACGCGCCGCTTTCAACCGGCGTGCGCGCCATCGACGCTATGTTGACGGTGGGCATCGGCCAGCGGCTGGGTATCTTCGCACCGTCGGGCGTGGGCAAAAGCACGCTGCTTGGCATGGTTGCACGCGGGGCGCAGAGCGACGTCAACGTCATCGCGTTGATTGGTGAGCGCGGGCGCGAAGTGCGCGAATTCCTGGAGCTGTGCCTGCCCGAGGCGACACGGCGCAAGACGGTGCTGGTGGTATCCACGTCCGACCGCCCGGCCATGGAGCGCGTGAAATGCGCACTGGTGGCCACCGCCGTCGCCGAGTACTTTCGCGATCGGGGCAAGAACGTGCTGCTGCTGGTCGATTCGCTCACGCGGTTTGCGCGGGCGCAGCGCGAGGTGGGGCTGGCCAGCGGCGAGCCGCCCACGCGGCGCAGTTTTCCGCCGTCGACGTTTTCGGTGTTGCCGCAATTGCTGGAGCGCGCGGGCGCCGGTGCGCATGGCGTCATCACCGCCTTCTACACCGTGCTGGTGGAGGGCGATGAAGAGAGCGACCCGATTGCCGAAGAGGTGCGCTCCATCGTCGATGGCCACATCGTGCTCTCACGCAAGCAGGCGCTGGCGGGGCGCTATCCGGCCATCGACTTGCTGGCCAGTATCAGCCGCGTGATGCCGCAGGTGACCACGCCCGCGCACCGCGCCGCCGCACAACGCGTGCGCGAGCTGCTGGCCAAATACCAGGAGATCGAATTGCTCGTGCAGATTGGCGAATACCGCCAGGGCAGCGACGCCCTGGGCGACACCGCATTGCGCGCCCATGCCGCACTCGCGCGCTTTTTCGAGCAGGATTCCGATACGCGTGTGAAGCTGGAGCGCACCGTGGCCGACCTTGAAGCCGTGGTGGGGGCACTATGAGCGAGGTGCTGCGTCAACTCGCCCGCGTGCGCGAGGCGCGCAAGCTCGGTGCCCTGGCGCGTGCCCAGAAGCAGGCCGCCCTGGTGGCCCAGGCCGCCGCGCAGAACGCCGCGGCACAGCAGGGGTTGCAGCAGACGGTATCGGCGCGATCCGCGCACGACGCGGCCATCGAACAGGCCGTGCGTGAAGACGCGCGCAGTGCCGTCGCGCTGCTATGCGGCGCCAATGCCGCGCGGCTGGCGCTGGATCGTGCCATCGTCGAGGCGCATGTCGAATCCACACACACCGGCAAGGCGCTGGCGGCCGAACAAATGGCTCAGGCACGGGCACAGCGGCATGTGGCCCGCGCCAACGCCAAGTGCGAGGCCGTTGACCGCGCCGAGCAGCGCGTGGTGGCCGCCCAGCGCCGCACGGCGCAATGGCAGGAAGAAGACGCCGCGCTCGAAGTGCAGCTCGCACGCCAGTTTGTCAGCCAGAAGATCACCGGCTGAGCCGATGCAAGGGTTCGATCCGCACTCCATGGAAGGCCTGTTCCGGCAGGCGCTGCTGGTGCTGCCGCGTCTGCTGCCCATCATGTTCATCGTGCCCGTGTTCAGCGGACGGGTGGTGACGGGCATGGTGCGCAGCGGGTTCATCGCCATCCTGGCGGTGTTCGTGGCGCCATCCATGGCGGGCGCAGCGATGAACGTGCAGGGCGGCGGGCTGTGGATGGTGCTGGCGCTCAAGGAGGCGCTGATCGGCGTGCTGCTGGGCATGGCGTTTGGCGCGCTGCTGTGGGCCATCGAAAACATCGGCCACCTGATCGACTTTCAGACCGGCTCGGGCAATGCGTCTTTCTTCGACCCGGTGGCCGGGCATGAGAGCGGGCCCACCGCCAGCTTTCTGGGCTTCATGGCCGTCACGTTGTTCGTCACGGGCGGCGGCCTGCACGTGATGCTTGGGGCGTTTTTCGAGTCGTACAAGCTCTGGCCGATCGAGCGTATGTTGCCCAGCGCGTCGGTGGCGCTGGAACAGTTTGCCGTGCACGAGGCCGATAGCGTGCTCGGCTGGACGCTCAAGCTGGCCGCACCCGTGATCATCGTGCTGGTGGTGGCGGAGCTGGGCATCGGGCTGATCAACCGTTCGGTGCCGCAGTTGAACGTGTTCCTGTTCGCGCAGCCGGTGAAAAGCCTGCTGGCCGTGCTGATGATGGTGCTGTTCCTCGGCTTTGTTTTTGAATCGTTGCGCACGTTCCTGGCTGGCAATGGCGAGATGGTCTGGCTGTTGCGCGCGTTGCTTCACGGCTCCGGCTCATGAGCGAGAAACAGCACAAGCCCACGCAGCGCCGCCTGGAAGACGCGCGGCGCGAAGGCGAAGTCGTTCGCAGCACAGACGTGACGAGCGCGCTGGTCTTTATCGGGATGCTCGTGCTGTTGTGGCAAGGCGGGCCGTGGTTGCTCGAACGCTTGCGCGGCCTGTTGATACAGAACGTGACCGCCGTGGCGCAGGCGCGCGACCCCGCTGCGGCGGTGCGGCAGGCATTGGTAGCGGCAGGTGCGGAGTGGATCTTGTTGAGCGCAGCCGTACTGGTGCTGGTGACCGTGCTGGCGGTGCTGGGTGCGTTTGCCCAGGTGGGCGGCATGTTCGCACCCAAACGCCTGGCGCCACAGATGTCGCGGCTCAATCCGGGGGAGGGCATCCAGCGCATGTTTTCCGTGCGTAACCTGGTCGGCCTGGCCATCATGCTGTTCAAGGTGGCGTGCCTGGCGCTGACGCTGTTCGTGGTGATTCGCGGGTCGTTGGCGTTGCCGCTGCAGGCGGGCTATGGTCGGCCGGCGGCCATTCTGGCCGTGGTCTCGCATCTGATTCTTGTGCTGTTCGGCTGGGCGGCGGTGGTGTATGTGCTGATGGCCGCGCTGGACTACTGGCACGTGCGCTTCGAATTCTTCAAGAAGAACCGCATGTCCACCGAAGAACTGCGCCGTGAGCACCGCGAACTGCAGGGCGATCCGCACATCGTGGGGCGGCGCCGGCAGCTTGCACTCGAAGTGCAATACAGCGCGCTGGAAGATCGCATGCGGATTGCCACCGCCATCGTGTTCAGTGCGCGGCATGCGGTGGCCCTGTACTACCCCGGCGATGGTACGTTGCCGATGGTGATCGCCAAGGGCAGCGGCGAGTCTGTCCAGCGCATGCGGCAGATGGCCGAATACCACCTGGTGCCGACCGCGGCCAACGCGGGCCTGGCGGAGCGCCTGCACGACACCGTGCCGATGGATACCACGATTGACCGCACGCTGTTCCGCGATGTGGCGGCGCTGCTGCGCTGGGCCGAAGGCGCGGATGCGGTGGGCAATCCGTACGTGTCGTCCACCTCCTGAAGGCGCAATGCAAACGACGGGCGCCTGACTGCTGCCCACGCCGCATCTTGCCCGCTGCCGTCTTTATCCGATCCGCACGATGTCACCCGGGACGACGAGATCCGGGTCCTGCCCGGTTGCGCCTTGCGTATACGGGTTGCCATCCAGCGCGGCCCAGTCGAACTGGCTGTTCATCGGTGGCAGTTTGTCGAACGCAGCGCCGGTACGCGCATTGGATGCCGGGCCCGTTGTGCCAAGCAGCTTGGCGGCATCGGCCGCGCTCAGTTGCCAGAGCGTGTCACCGGGGCCAACGATCGCGTACTGCGGCGAGGTGGCCGTGCCGATGGATGGCCGCGCGTGCGGGGCGTTGGCGCGCAGCACATCACCGCTGACGCCTTGCATGTCGGGCAGCGGGATCATCGCAATGGGCTGGTTGTCCTGGTCCTGCCCGTTGCCATTGACGTTACCGTTGGCCTGCAGTTGCGCGACCGCCGGTTTGGCCGCCTGGTTGGGCACGAACAGCTCGATGCCGAAGCGCGTGACCGCCGCCACACCCAGGATCACGCCGCCGGGCAGCATGGCGTTGCTCGGCAGGTGCTGACCGACCTTGGGCATCAGGTCGCCGGCAATGCGCAGTGCGCCGGCACCGAATGCCAGGTCGAGTGCTGCTTTGGTGGCGCCCATGGCCGGACTATTGGTATGCATGAGCGCGTCGTTCATCGCCAGCGGCACCGAGCCGACCGTGTACAACGACATCGTGAACGCCTGCGCGCGGTTCAGCCATGGGCTCGTGTTGGTCGCCTTGTCGTTGAACGTTGCGCCCAGGCGGCCGGCAAAGTTGCGGCTCGACAGCGCGAGGTTGGCACTCAGGAACAGCGCGTTGCTCCAGAACGACGGTGTGTTCAGGTGAGCGCCGTGCGTGGCAAACCAATACGCCGTGTTGCCGTTGTTGAGCGCGAGCGTGAGCAGTTGCAGGGTGTCGTTCGCGCGCCCCACGGGGCTCTTGGGCGACAGCAGCTTGCCCGGCGCCCCCTTGAGCGCCAGTAGCGCCTGCACATCGGGGTCGTCCTTGGCCTTGGGGTCGTCAACTTTGGACAGCGCTGCGGCCAGCGCATCGGGGTTGTCCTGGAAGTGCGCGACCGCGTCGGCGATGGTTTGCCGGTCGCCCTTGGTTACGCCCCAGCGGCGGCCGTGGTCGGCCATGTTGGTCTTGAGCCAAGCCAGTGCCGAGTCCGAATTTTCGGTGCCCAACTTGCCGATCTGGTCAGAGACAGCACGTGCCTTGTTGGCACGCAGCGCCGCGATGCTGCCCCGATAGATGAACGACAGCGGGCTCGTGACGGACGGATCGAATACTGCGTGCGTCGCGGCACTTCCGGTGAGCGTGGCGGAACTCGCAGCCGTGGAGAATGCCCCCGTGACCGAGCCCGCGAAGATCCACCGGATCCACGGCTTGCGCTTGGGTTCGCCGGCGTTGGGAGCGAGATCCGGCTCGGTAGGCGGGGTGCCGTTGCCGTCATCGCCCGCTTTGCTGGTCTTGATGGCGGTGGCGGTGGGTTCCGTGGTCTTGCTGCCAGTGGGTTGCGTGCCGGGCGCGGAGTTGTCGGGCGGGGGGCCTTCCGGACCTGTCGGACCCATCGACCCCATCGGCCCCATTGCGCTCGCGGCCGAGGGGGGCGGCACATCGGGCTTCTTGCCGGCTGCCAGGTTGATCATCTGCACGACGGTCTGGTAGGTGTTGCTGTCGTGTCCGCCCACCGTTGCTTCGGCGCGGCCTGTGACGCCGTCAACGGCCCCGGCGTTGACGCTGGCCTCCAGCGCGTCCATGTGCTGCTGGTGCGTGCTGAGCAGATCCGTGCGGCCGGCGGCCTTCAATGCGGATGCAGCAAGGCCGTGCGCGCCCCAGTTGGAGTTCGAAGCGCTTACGTAGTGGTCGGCCGGCACCACGGAGCGCGGGTCGACCACGGTGCCGTCGGGCAGCGTCACCTGCCGGGCCGTGCGGCGCGTGTTGCCCATGCCGGCTTCGTGCCCGCGCGAGCCTACACCGATGGTGGTCACGCCGTCGGTCTTCCAGCCGGTTGCGGCCACTTCATCGAGCGGCACGGTCTGGTCGGTGACATCGTTGCCGTTCTGGTCGATGTACCGGCCATCGGCGTTGCGGCCATGCACGTTGATGGAGACGATGGTGTCGGGGGATTCCCTATTGATGAGGTCTTGCGCGGTGGCGTGTGCCTGCTCGCCGGGTGCCGCATCGAACGGGACGATGCTGTAGTCGTTGACGGCCGCTCCGCGTGCTTGCAGGGCGGCATCGAGTGCGGGTACCGCTTCGTGCGGCACCACGTAGACGACCTGCTTGCCCGATGCCTGCATGTCGTGACCGAACACGGCGGCGCCTGCAATGCCGTCGGTGTCCACGGCGCCATGAGCGTTGCGCGCGCCGGCCAGCACCAGGATGCGGTGGCTGTCTTGCAGCGCGGCGGCGGCGGTGTCGACGCCCTTCGGGTTTTCAATGCGTGCCATGTCCGGGGTGAACATTGCCATCACGGCGTTGCTGATGGGCGTGGGCTCCATGCGCGGGTTCGGCGGAGTGATCCCGTCTAGCGTCTTGCCGGGGGCCGCGATCAGCCCGCCGTTGCTGGAGTCGAATGCGGCAACGGTGAAGGGCTCGTTGGGCGTGGCTTCGTCAAAGGTCTTGCCGTCGGGCATGTGGTTCATGGCGTCGCGCAGCAGCACGAGCATGCCCTGGTGCACCTTCGAGGCGAAGCCGTCGACGCTGGCTTCGCCCTTGCGGCTCACACCGTCCACTGCACCGGCATCCACCGAGGCCTTGATGGCCGCATGCAGTTGCTCGGGCTTGGGCATGAGGTCCAGGCGGCCCATGTTGCGCAGCATGTTGGCCAGGATGGCCTGCGCGCCAAAGTTGGAGTTCCACGCCGTGACAGGAAAGTCCACCGGCACCGTCGATGCGAAATCGACCGTGCTGCCGTCAGCCAGTGTGACGGGCGGAATCTTGCTGCGCAGGCTGCCCATGCCGGCTTCATTGCCGCCGTCGCCCACGCCCACCGTGATGATGCCCTTGCGCTTGTTGGCCTCCAGCACGATCTGGTCTTTCGGCGCGTTGACGTCGGCGATGGAGATGCCGCGCATGTTGAGGTAATCCCCGTCGGCATTGCGCGCCGGCAGCTCAATGGCCACCACGGCTTCGGGCTGCACGCGGTCGAGCAATTCGTTTGCCGCATCGCGTGCGGGCTGGCCGCGCTTGGCATCGAACAGTTCGAGCTTGACGAGGTGGCCGCCCGGGTAGGTGTCGAGCACCGACTTGAGCACAGGCATGTTGGCCGAATCGGTGGCGACGGTGATGTCGTAGCCGGCCCGTGCGAGCGTGGCGGCTTTCTCGCCGGTGCCGACGGGGCCATCGGTTTCCGGCAGCAGGCGGCCCGTTGTCGGATCGCGTCCCACCGTAAAGCCGGTCACCATCAGGATGCGCTTGCCCATCAACGCGGCAGCGGCGTCTTCCGTGCCGCCCTTGACGAAGAAGTTGCGGATGCCGCGATCAATGAACATGGCCTGGATGCGGTCCACGGGCGACATGATGCGGTCGGCCGTGCGGCCGAATACCGACGACTTGCCGCGATAGAGCTGCATGCGTTGGCGCCAGCTTATGCGTACCGGGTCTTTGATGTTGGCGGTGTCGTGAGCGAACTCGGCTTTGCTGAGGATGCGCTGCCGCTGCTCGTCGCTCATTGCGGCAAGCTTGGCGGCCAGTCGACGCACGCCGATGCCGCGCGGGTGGCGGCCGTTGGTGGTGCCGTCGGTGCGGTAGTTCTCGGCATCGAGCAGCAGGTCGGCATGCTGCGAGAGCGCGTTCTGCGTGCCGGCGTCCAGCGCCTTTTGTGTGTCGGTAAAGCTCGTGAGCGTGACTTCCGGGTTGGCGAGGTCATCCAAGGCGCCCGGCAGCGGCCGGGAGGGGCGCGCGGGCCCGGTGTTGGTCGGGGTGCCTTCGTCGCCCGGTGTGCCCGTTCTGCCGGGTTCAGTGGCCGGATCGCCGGCGGTCTTGGGCTTGCGTGTGGCCGGGTCGATCGGGTCGATCGGGTCGGAGCCCGGCTTGCCCGTTGTGCCGTCCTTGCCTTCGCTGCCGGGGGTGGTGCCGCCGGGCTCGGTGGTCTTGCCGCCGGCTTGCGTGATCAGCGGCTCGGTGGTCGGATCGGCTGTAGGCCGGCCGGCAGTGGCTGGATCATTGGCGGCCACCGTGGTGGGCTCGGGCGCCATCTCGGTGGGCTTGTAGCGGTCGGCGTTGTTCTTGAGTGCATTGAGCAGGCCGACGCGTTCGGTGCCTTGAGACAGCCCAACACGTTCGAGCATGCGCGTTGCGCCCACCTGCCCGAGGCCAAGGCCCAGGAACATGATGGATTCGGCCTTCTGCTCGCCCGACATCCGGTCGCCGTACATCAACAAGTCCTTGACCTGCGCGCCGGTCATGATCATGCCGCCGCCGCCGGCCACCAGGTCCGACGCCGTGCGGGTGATCTTGAAGAGCCTCGATGCATTGGCCACGTCCGACACCGCGACCAAGCCCTTGCCGGCAAGGCTGTACTCGCCCGCAGCGGAGGTGACGATGGCCAGCCAGTCGTTCGTCGCTTCCGGGTTGAGGGGCGACCATGAGCGGCCGTGGTCTGCCAGCGTGTTGAGGTGGTCGACCGATTCGCCAACGATCCAGCCTGTGCCCACCGCCACCATGGCGCCGCCCACAATCGATGCGCCGCCAAACGTGCCGACCGACAGGATCACGCCGCCCACCACCGTGGCAACACCGGCTACGATGTCGACGACGTGCCTGATTTGCTGCCCCGTGGTGGTGATATGCGCGCTGAAGTGGTCGACGTCGGGAACGCCATTGCTGTCGAGCGCCACCGTGCCGGCAAGGTTTTTCGGTAGGTAGACCGTGCCCCCGTCGGACAGCGCGTTGTTGTGGCGATAATCATCGAGGCTGCTGTAGTCCCAGCCGCGATCGTCAATGTAGTGAGGCTTGCCTCCATTCTTGTCGGCCACTTCGAACAACGCCGTCGGCATCACGCCCGCACTCTTGTCCACGTAGGTGATAGGGATGGCCTTTACGGTCGGGTTGTCCCCGCCCGCCTTGTGGATCGCCTGATCGACCTCGTCGATGACCTTGGTGCTGTTGCCGCTGGTGAACCACGCGGTGCCGGTCGTGCCGCTACTCTGCGCGCCGGCGTTGTCGGCCTCGATCATCAGCGCGCCGCCGATGTAGTTCTTGAGCTGCGTGCCGGCATCGGGGCCGGTGAATGGCACCGCCTTGTCGTTGTAAAGCGGCGTGTCTTTGCCGAAGGTGGCCTTGGACATCTGCCCGAAGATGGTCTTCAGCCCCGCATTCTGGTCCGACTGGAAGGTCTTGTAGTCGGCCTCTGCCTGCTTTTGCTGGACCTTCTCGTTGCCGCGGTCGAAGGCGCGTTGCAGCATGTCGGCGTTGGGCAAGTCCTTGCCGTGCTGCTGGATCAGCGCGTTGGTGACGGTGGCGCCGTTGCCATCGCCCACGGCGTTCTGCACCGGCACCCACGACGGCATGCTGCCCCCGGAGCCGGAGGTCTGCATGCTGTAGAGGAACGATTTTGCGTCAGCGTTGGTGGTCAGCCAGTTGGCAACCTGCTGCGCGTGGTCGGTGCTGGACTGATCGCTGGAGAAGCGCGGCGCATCGGCCACGGCAGCGGTCAGGCTCAGGCCGCCGTAGAAGTCGGAGCCGTTCGGCATGAGGCCCGATGAATCGCCCGAGTTGCTCTGGAACCAGTGGCCGTTGTCGTTGAAGCGGTCTTCAACGGTGGTCAACAGGTTGCTCGCCACCTCGGGCGGCGCCACCTTGGCGAGATCCTTCATCCATTTGCCGACGGCGTCGTACTTGACGGTGCTGTCGGCCATCTTCTTGGCGCTATCGGGGTCTTCCGGATCGTATTTGTAAACCTGCGTGAGGTCGCTGATCTGCTTGTTGAAGTAGTCGCTGTGCGCGTTGAAGAACGGGGCGCCGGCCATCTGGTAAAGATGGTCGCGCGCGTCGGGGTCGGCACTGGTGACCGACACGTCGTTCATGTTGGTGGACAGGATCTTCAGCGCGCCCTGGGCATCGCCGGCCTGCATCTTGGCGGCGACCTGGTCCTTGGTGTACGTCACGCGCACGTCGTAGCTGGCCGCGCCGATCTGCTCGTAGATCTGCTCGGCGTTCTCGTCGTTGGCGTGAGGGCGCGCAAGCTGCACGCACGCAAACTGCACCGGGTCGTTTGTGGCAAGCGCCTTGTCCTGTGCCGAGAGCGTCGGGTCGTTCGGGTTGATGTGGTTGACCTGGTACTGGATCGCATCGGCCGTGGCGATGTTCCTGGCAAATGCGAGGCTGCCGTCGTCCCAGTCAGGGTGGGGCTTGGCCAGCGCGTCGGCCGCGTCGTTGGCGGCCTTCAGGTTGTCGCCCGAGCCGAAATGTTCGTAGGTGGAAAGTTCGCCACCAATGGCGGTCTTGAAGTCCTGGATGGCCTTGTCCAGGTTGGCCTGCGCGGTGTTGATCGAATCCTGCTTGTCTTCGGCGATCGTGCGGTTGGTGACCTTGATGTTCTGCGCGTCCTGCAACGTGTCCTGCGCGTCGAGCACGCCGTCGCGCGCTTCCGATGCGGTGCGCTGGCTCGGGTCTTGCTTTTCCACCGCGTCTTTTGCGTCGTCGACGATCTTGTCGAGCCATTTGGCATCGGGGTCACGCTTCTTGATGGCGGCGGCTGCATCTTCGATGGCTTTCTTTTCGCCGCCGGCGGGCGCTTCGTCGGCCTGCCGGCGCAACTCGTTCTGCACCGAGCCGATGACGTCCGAGAGCGGTTTGTCGAGCGTGGCCTGCGCGGCTGTGGAGTCGTCGCCGTTCTGTATGTACTTGTTGACCGCCGTGTTGGCCGTCTGGACGGCAGCGTCGGTCTTGGCCTTGGCGTCGGCGGCAGCTTGTTTTTGCGCGGGGGTGGGCGGAGGCGGCGCAGGGGGCGGCGGACGGTAGTAGACGATGCGGCCGTTGATCTCGTCGATGGCGGGCATGGCGTTCTCCGGCTGCGCCCATGTGGGGTGGGCCTGATTGAAAGCACTCGGGTGATAGGGGCATTCTGGATGCCGGTTGCCGGCGCAGCTATTGGCGAATTACGTAGGGCAGCGCTGGTGTGGAGGCGCCCGCGTTGTAGAAACTACGAAGTCCCGTGGCGGTTTTGGCGGGGCGTTGGTAAAAACTGCCGGGCAGGCGTGCAGGAGCGTGCGCCCCAGCACGAAAATCCGTAATCTAGGCGCGGTGCATGGGCCGATGGCGCAGCGGTAACGGCGCAAGCGAGCCACATACAACAACACGAGGGGTAGGCATGAACCTACGTTTTCTGGAAACCTTTGTCTGGGTGGCGCGGCTGCGCAGTTTTCGTCTCACTGCAGACAAGCTGTTCACCACGCAGGCCTCCATTTCCGCGCGGATTGCAGCGTTGGAAGAAGAACTGGGCGTGCGCCTGTTTGACCGCGATACACGTGGCGTGCAACTCACGCCGGATGGCCACAAGGTGCTCGAGTATGCCGACCGCATGGTGAGCACGCTGCACCAATTGCAAGCCGCGGTGGCGCAGCGCCCGGGCTTCGAAGGGCGCGTGCGGGTGGGGGCGATGGACAGCGTCATCCATACGTGGCTTTCGCCGCTTGTCGCGCGCACGGCGGAGATGTTTCCTGCGCTGGAAATCGAACTTGTGGCCGACAGCGCCATGCACCTTGTCGAGCACTTGCAGAAGGGCGCGCTGGACATTGCTTTCCAGACCGATCTGCTGCGTGCCGAGAGTGTGCGCAACGTGCAACTCGCGCAGTATCCGATCCACTGGGTGGTGGCCACCAACTCGCGGCTGGCGCACCCGTATGCCAGTCTGGGTGAACTTGCGCGCGAACGGCTCATCACCTTCGTGCGCAACTCGCGGCCGCATCAGGACATGCTGAACCTGCTGCACCTGAGCGGGGTGGAGTCGCCACGCGTGAACTGCGTCAACTCGGTGGCCGCCATGACGCGCCTGGTGGGCGATGGTTTTGGCGTGGGTGCGTTGCCAACCGTGCTGGTGCGCGACCGCATTGAGAGTGGTGCGTTGACGGTGCTGGAAGTGGAGCCGGCGTTGCCCACGTTGCCAATCATCGCGTCGTGGCGCGCGGGGGCGGGGCTGGAGGTGCACGAGGCCATCGTCGGCCTGGCGCGCACGATGGCGCGGGAATTCTGCCTCTCGGTTGGCCCGCGCTACGCCATTGCCGAAGAAGTCGAGCGCAACACAGAAGCCGCCTAAGCCACGTCAGCGCGCCGTGGCGACAGCGTTAGAAGATCGAACGGCCGGACAACGTCGTCAGCCATTCCAGCGCCTGCAGCCCGGCCAGCGAGTTGCCGGTGACGTCGAGCCCCGGAGACCACACGCATACGCCAAATTCGCCCGGCAGCACGGCAACGATGCCACCACCCACGCCGCTCTTGGCAGGCAGGCCAACGCGAAAGACGAAGTCGCCCGCCGCGTCGTAGGTGCCGCAGGTCAGCATCAGTGCAGAGAGGCGCTTGGCCGGACTGGTATCGACGATGCGCTCGCCGCTCCAGGGCACGACGCCGCCGTTGGCGAGAAACAGCACCGCGCGGGCAAGCTCGGTGCAGTCCATCTCGATGGCGCATTGCCGGCAGTACGCGTCAATGACGGTTTCCACCGGCATGTGCAGGTTGCCGAAGCTCTTCATGAAATGCGCCATCGCGCGGTTGCGGTCGGCATGCGCCAGCTCGGACTCTGCCACACGCCGGGCGTAGTCGATGCGCGGATTGCCCACTAGCCGCCGCATGAACTGCACCAGGGCGGTTTCGGCCTGCACGAAACGGCGGCACAGCACGTCGGTGACGACCAGCGCCCCCGCGTTGATGAATGGGTTGCGCGGGACGCCGTTCTCGTACTCGAGTTGCACCAGCGAGTTGAACGCATTGCCCGAGGGCTCGCGGCCGACGCGCTGCCAGAGCGTTTCGCCTTCGAGCTGGAAGGCCAGCGTGCAGGCAAACAGCTTCGAGACGCTCTGGATCGAAAACGGCACGTCGGCCTTGCCCACGCGGTAGACATCTCCGGCCAGCGTGACGATGGCCATGCCGAAATCCGCCGCATTGGCGCCGGCCAGCTCGGGGATGTAATCGGCAACCCGGCCCTGGCCGAGGTACGGTTGAATGTCGCGGTGGATGGTGTCCAGGATCGCTTGGTAGTCCATGGTGGCCAGGCGGGCAAAACGGTGGGGCGACGGATTTTACACGCGCGGGTGCTGGGCCCGCCTCGGCAATCATGTTTTCCTATCGCCTGCAATCCGAAACTTTCGTTGGACCGCGTTTCATCACGCTTTCACAATTTGCCGCACGAACAACCTTGTGGAAGAGCTTGCATGACTACGGCAGTGGAGACAGCCCAGGCAAAAAGAATGCCGGAACAACCGGCGCCGGTGCCCGTACACGCCCGCACGGGTGCCCGCGTGGCCTACGCAAATCCGTACTCCGCCCGCCTGGCGGCGCGCTCGGGGGTGCTACGCGGCCATACCAGCGGCCTGTGCGATGGCTATGTGCAGGCCAACATCGTGATGCTGCGAGATACGTGGGCCAATGAGTTCCTGCGCTTCTGCCAGCTCAACCCGAAACCGTGTCCGCTGCTGGACGTGACCGAACCCGGCGTGCCTGTGTTCCGCCGTCTGGGCCAGGAGGTGGACGTGCGCCGCGACGTGCCGCGCTACCGCGTGTACCGCAACGGTGAACTTGCCGACGAGCCGGCCGACGTGCAAGCGCTGTGGACCGACGACATGGTCGCCTTTGCCATCGGCTGCTCGTTCTCGTTCGAGCATGCATTGATGGAAGCCGGCGTGCCGCTGCGGCATATCGCCATGTCGCGCAACGTGGCGATGTATCGCACCTCGGTCGAGACGGTCGGTACGTCGCGCCTGGCGGGCAAGCTGGTGGTGTCGATGCGGCCCATGTCGGTGCCTGACGCCATCCGCGCGATCGAAATCACCTCGCGCATGCCGCGTGCGCATGGGGCACCGGTGCATTTCGGCGATCCGGCGGCCATTGGCATTGCCGATCTCGCGCAGCCCGATTGGGGTGATGCAGTGCCGGTGCAGCCGGGCGAAGTGCCGGTGTTCTGGGCCTGTGGCGTGACACCCCAGGCGGTGGTGCAACAGGCGCGGCCGGAGCTGTGCATCACGCATGCGCCGGGACACATGCTGATCACTGACCTGCGCACCGCGGCGCTGACCTGAACACGCAGTCGCAAGACCGAAAGACGGACGGGTATTGGGGTTCCTGCCGGCGCACGCAGAGGCGCTGGCTTATAGCAAGCCATAAGCGATAGACGCATCGAGACAGCATCAGTAAAAAAGGAGGAAACACCATGACAACCGAAGCAACGGTTGCGCGAGCGCCCGCCGGGACGGACGCAACAGTCGCAGCCAAATCCGGCGGGCTATTCCGCTGGTACCGAGAGATCTCCGCGCAGGAGCGGCGCACGTTCTGGAGCTGCAAGGTCGGCTACGCGCTCGACGCGATGGACACGCAGATCCTGAGCTTCGTCATCCCCACGTTGATCGGTGTGTGGGGCCTTTCCAAGGCCGATGCGGGGCTGATCGGGACGTGCACGTTGCTGGCATCGGCGGCGGGCGGCTGGGTGGCGGGCATCCTGTCGGATCGCATTGGGCGCGTGCGCGCGTTGCAGATCACCATCCTCTGGTTTGCGGTGTTCACCTTCCTGTGCGGCCTCGCGCAGAACTACGAACAACTGCTGATCGCACGCACGCTGATGGGCTTCGGCTTTGGCGGCGAGTGGACGGCCGGCGCGGTGCTGATCGGCGAAGCCATTCGCTCGCAGGATCGTGGCAAGGCCGTTGGCATGGTGCAGGCCGGGTGGGCGCTGGGGTGGGGCGCATCGGCATTGCTGTATGCGTGGTTCTTCAGCGTGATGCCGCCCGAGACCGCGTGGCGCGCGTTGTTCCTCGTGGGGATCGTGCCGGCGGTGTTTGTGTTCTTCCTGCGCCGGCTGGTGAAAGAGCCGGAGGTGTTTCAGGAAGCGAAGTCCCAGGCCGCCGCGCGCACGCGCTTCTTCGAGATTTTCTCTCCACGGCTGTTGAGCACCACGCTGCGTGCCGCCGTGCTGACCACTGGCGCGCAAGGCGGCTACTACGCCATCACCACGTGGCTGCCGACGTTCCTGAAAACCGAGCGCCATCTGACCGTGCTGGGCACCGGCGGCTATCTGGCCGTGGTGATCATCGGCTCGTACATCGGCTACCTGACCAGCGCGGTGCTGACCGACCGCCTGGGCCGCAAGCGTAACTTCATCCTGTTTGCAGTGGGCTCGATGGTAGTGGCGCTGGCCTACACGCACCTGGAGGTGACCGACAACATGATGCTGCTGCTCGGCCTGCCGCTGGGCTTCTTTGCTTCGGGCATTTTTGCCGGCATGGGCGCGTTCCTGACAGAGCTGTTCCCGACGGCGGTGCGCGGCTCGGGCCAGGGCTTTTGCTACAACGTCGGCCGGGCGGTCGGTGCGTGCTTCCCATTCATGATCGGGCAGGTGAGTGCGCATTCGTCGCTGGGGCATGCCATCGGCATCTTCGCGGCGGGCGCCTATGGGCTGCTCATCGTGGCGGCACTCACGTTGCCCGAAACGCGCGGCCGAGAACTTGAATCGATTTAACTCCTGTGCTTCCCCCAACAGTGCACAGCGCGCGGCGTTTGGAAGGCGCCGCGCTTTTTTTCCAGTCGATAAATCGGCATACCCCTCGAATGGGTGGGAATGATTTAGCGTTTTTGTGTTTTCAATTGCGTTGCAATTGCGCATGATTCGGTTTCAAGACAAACCGGACATGAAACGCTAATTTTTCAGCCGATCATTCGCGTTCAGGCAATCAATCGGCTGCAACGCAATGACCAGTGCGGCTCCGCGCCCTGCGGGCAGTTTCAGCAACGCACGCATTCCATCATCACTTTTTTTCCCCTCCACCGGTTTATCTCCGGTCACCCCTAAAGAAGGGGTAATCCTAGTCAGCCTTTCTGTTTAAAAAAACGAGGGGTGGCGGCAATGGCGCATTCATTGAGAAAATTGCGGCCTGCACGACACCCGATTTCCCCGCCCCCACGGTCTTACAAGAACAAGAAGGAGGCACGGAGGTGGCGTCACCCGATTCCCTTCGTCAGTCCTGTGTGCTGTATGCGCGTCTGCGATGCGTATGCCGTGCTTCTTCTATCCGGCTATGAAAATTCTCTCCGTCTTCGGCACGCGTCCCGAAGCGATCAAGATGGCGCCGCTTGTCAAGGCGCTGGCCGAGCAGTCGGCCATGGAGTCCGTCGTGTGCGTGACGGGGCAGCACAAGCAGATGCTGCAGCAGGTGCTAGACCTGTTCGACATCGTGCCGCAATACGACCTGGAGTTGATGACGCAGAACCAGACGCTGAACGGACTCAGCGCCCGCCTGCTCACGGCCTTTGACGACGTGCTGGAAACGGTGCGACCCGACCGCATCCTGGTGCATGGCGACACGACCACCGCGATGATGTCGGCAATGGCTGCGTTCCACCGCCGTATTCCCATCGGCCACGTTGAAGCCGGTCTGCGCACGGGCGACCTCCACCAGCCGTGGCCGGAAGAGATGAACCGCCGCACCATCGACGTGTGTGCCGATCTGCTGTTTGCTCCGACCGATTCATCGCGCCGCAACCTGCAGGCCGAGAATCTGGGTGGGCGCATCCTGGTGACGGGCAATACCGTGATCGACGCGCTGCTGCAGACGACGCAACGCATCGTGAAGGACGCTGCCTTCCGCGCCGGGTTGGATGCGCATTTCCCCTTCCTGACGGACGACCGCAAGGTGCTGCTGGTGACCGGCCACCGCCGCGAGAACTTCGGTACGGGCTTCGCCAATATTTGTGAGGCACTGGCCAGGCTGGCGCGCCGCGACGACATCCAGGTCGTCTATCCGATCCACCTGAACCCGAACGTGCGCGGCCCCGTGCAGACCGCGCTGGCGGGCCTGCCGAACGTGCACCTGATCGAACCGCTGGACTATGCCCGCTTCGTGCGCCTGATGCAGCGTGCCCACGTGATCCTGACGGACTCGGGGGGTGTGCAGGAAGAAGCGCCGTCGCTTGGCAAGCCGGTGCTCGTCATGCGCAACGTGACGGAGCGCCCGGAAGCCGTGCAGGCCGGCACCGTCCGGCTGGTCGGCACGGAAGTGGACAGCATCGTGGGCGCCGTCAACCACCTGTACGACAACGACGACGCATGGCGCGCGTTCTCGCAGCATCTCAACCCATATGGCGATGGGCTGGCTTCGCAGCGCATCGTGTCCGCCCTGGGCGGCGGGTTCGTCCGGGAATTCCTCGGCGACGTGGACAAACGCGAAGCGGCCTGAGCCTAACCCAAAAGAGGCTATGACGACCATGTCCACGCTTGCGATCGATATCCTGCTGGTGCTTGCGTTCTGCATCATCACGCTGCTGGTGGTCTACACCGCGCGGCACTACCTGTTCACGCTGAACCGGCTGTTCGGCCGTCAGCGTCAGCCGTATCTGGACATTGAACAAGGCGTGTGGCCCAGCGTGGTCGTCTGCGTGGCGGCGCACAACGAAGAGCGCGTGATTGCCGACTGCCTGAACGCATTGCTGCTGGTGGATTACCCGCACGACAGGCTGACCATCATGCCGGTCAATGACCGTTCGAAAGACCGCACGCGCGAGATCATCGACGAGATTGCGGCGCGCAACCCGGGCCGCTTCCAGCTGTTCCACCGCACCGAAGGCCGGCCCGGCAAGGCGGCTGCATTGCGCGACGCCACGCAGTTGATCGACGCCGAGATCATGATCGTGTTCGATGCCGACTACCTGCCGGCGCGCGGCCTGATCAAGCAACTCGTGGCGCCGTTCTTTGACCCCGAAGTGGGCGCCATCATGGGCCGTGTGGTGCCGGTGAATGCCGGTGCGAACCTGCTCACGCGCCTGCTCGATCTGGAGCGCTCCGGTGGCTACCAGGTGGATCAGACCGCCCGCATGAACCTGGGCCTCGTGCCGCAATACGGCGGCACCGTGGGCGGTATCCGCCGCCGCGCGCTGGACGACATTGGCGGCTGGAACATCGACACGCTGGCCGAAGACACCGATGTGACGTTCCGCCTGCTGCAGCACGGCTGGAAGACGGTCTACCAGAATCGCTCCGAGTGCTACGAAGAGGTGCCCGAAGTCTGGCCCGTTCGGCTCAAGCAGATCAGCCGCTGGTCTCGTGGGCACAACCAGGTGATGGTGCACAACATCCGCAAGCTGCTCGCCAACGATCGCATCAGCCGGCTCGAGCGCTTGGACGGCGCATTGCTGCTGTTGATCTTCGTCATGCCGATGGTGCAGTTGGCCGGCTGGGTGGTGGCCGTCATCCTCTTCTATGCAGCGGCGCAGTCCATCGTCTCGGGCTGGATTCTTCTCGCAGCGTTGCTGTGCTACGGCGGGCTGGGCACCAATGCGGCCTTCTTCGAGATCGCGGCGGCCACCTACCTGGATGGCCATCGCAACCGCATCCGCTTGCTCCCGCTGAACCTGTTCGGCTTCCTGGTGAGCATGATGACGATCTCGCGCGCGGGCGTCACGCAGGTGATGGATGCCGTGAAAAAGCGCGAGCTGGTGTGGGACAAGACCGAGCGCTTCCGCACGGAAGCCGCGGGTGTGGTCAACATCATGGCCGGCGAGGTGCCCGTGCGCACCGGCACGGAGGGCGCATGATCGGAAGCGTGCTGCTGCTGAGCGGCTCGGTTGCGGGCCTGCTGGTGCTGCCGTTCCTGCCGGCGCTGTCGGAATGGCTGCGTCCGACCGATTCCGCGCCGCTGCCGATGCGGCGTGACCAGCCGAACAATCTCACCTTCTTCGCCAACAGCTTCCGCCGCCGGCTGCAAGAGCAGTACGGCGTGGATGTTGAAGCCATGCGCGCCGCCGGTGCCGCCTATCAGGTGCCCGTGAGCGCCGAACTGAGCGTGGCGCGTGACCCCCGCGGTCGGCCGCCTGCCGAGCAGTCAGGGCTGGCGCGCATGCTGGACAAGGTCAACCACATTGTCGTGTTCCGGGGCAACGCGTGGCTTGGCCCGCGCAGCCGCGTGCGTGCCGACTTGTATGTCGAGCAGGATGTCGAGGTCGAGCGCGATACCCGCCTGCGTGCCTGCCTGGCCGAAGGCGATATCGAGCTGGGCGAGAACGTGGTGGTGCAGCGCTGGGTCCATGGCCGCAACGTGCGGTTGCTGCCCAACGTGCGTGTCGAAGGCCGCGTCACGGCGGAGAAGCGCATCGTGATGGCCGTGCCGGCGCGCTTCGAACGTGCGGGTGCCGGTGAAGTGATGTTCGGCGACGTGCGCAGCGCTGCGCAGCCGGTGAACCTGCCGAACCCCGCAACCGGGCGCCGCGTGCTCGACGGCGATGCCACGCTGTCGGCCGACGAGGCAACCGATTGCGACTACGTGGTGCGCGGCGACTGCCGTGTCGCGGGCGGTATCGTGCTCGAAGGCAGTATCAAGACGCACGGGCACCTGCGCACGGGTGACGGCGTGCGCATCGCCGGCACGCTATCGGCGCGCAAGAATCTGGAGATCGGTGCGGGCAGCGCGGTGCTGGGCCCGCTGATCGGCTTTGAGGACATCGTCCTCGGACCGAACTGTCGCATTGGCCGCCCGGATGCGCCGACCACGCTTGTCTGCAACCGCTTGTTCGTCTCGCCAGGCTGTGTCGTGCATGGCGTGATTACCGCGCACGAGTTCGCTCGTGTGCAAGGGTGAGGAGGCGCGCATGATCACGTTCTGGAGCGCTTGTGTTCGCCGCTGCGGTGCCATGCTGGCAGGGCTTGCGCTGTCGACTGCCGCCGCGCACGGTGCCACGATGTTTGATGACTTCACCACGCCCGACGGGGCCATGACCGTATTCGCTCAAGGCGATTACGTGGAGCCTTACGTTGCCATCGAAGCGCTTCTGGTCGCCCACCGCCTGGGTGCCGACGTGCAGGTGCCGGCCGTGGGGCTGGCCAATTGGCTGCTGCCGTATCAACAGGCCAATGGCACGTTCCCACGTATCTGCCGCAGTGGCACGGACGGCTGGGCCGCATGTGGCCAGGCCGATGCGGACGACTCGCAAGCCGTGTTCTGGTGCCTGCTTGTCAACGAGATCCTGCATGGCCCGCCGCAACTGCTCGCCAGCTGCAGCCTCTCGTTGATGCACCTGGCCACGCTGTGGGACCCGAAACGCATGACATTCCAGGCGTTTGCCGACCGGCCGGAAGCCTACTTTGCCGACAACGTGGAAGTGGCCGGAGCACTCAAACGCCTGCGTGCCGACCCGAAGGCCTCGTTGCACTACACGCTGGAGCTGGCCGCACTGCCGTCGAACAAGCAGATGATGGACGGCCTCGCCCGCGCCTACGGTTATCAGTTGAACGGCGCGTTGGAGCCTGCACGCGTGAGCCTGCCACCCACGCCGTATGGCTTCTACCCGACGGCGGTTGCGCCGGTCTATCCGTGGGTCCATGACATTGAGACCGGCCCTGCCGCCCAGCGCAAATGGGCCGTATGGAAGTTCCGTTACGGGCACGCGTGGCTGTCGGGCAAGGCAGACCCGTTCCCGTGGGGCCTGATCGCCTGGGCCGCCTACAAGCTGGGCGATACGCCCACCGCACAGAAGTGGTTGCAGGCCGCGCCGCAATGGCGCGCAGCCGGCCACTGGAATTTGATGGAAGAGGGCGCGCTGATCGGGCTCTCGCATGCACTGGTTGCTTCCGAATGAGTACACCTTCCAAACGCATCAACTGGCGCAAGCACCTGGCCAGTCTGCTGATCCTGATCGCCTTTGCTGCCTGTGCGCTGCTGCTGGCACGCAACCTCAGCGCCGGCCCGGGCCGCCCGCAGACCGACGACATCGTGCTGGTGGTGCCCGACAACTTCGGGCAAGACAACCGCATTTACGTGCAGGCCTGGGAGGACGCCGCGCTGGAAGAGGGCGTGCGCCTGCGCACCATGTCGGCGTCGGATTTTGTGCGCCATGGGTTGAATGGCGAGCGTGTGTTTGCTGGCGTGATCTTGCCCGATACCGTGCACCGGTCCATGACCACCGCACTCGTCAACCAGATCAGCCAGTTCGTGCACGATGGTGGCGCACTGATGCAGGTGTACGACGCGGGCATCCTCAACGAAAAGGGCTTCTACGAGGAAGGCGCCTCGCGCATGTCGACGCTGGCCGGGGTGCCATACGGTTTCTATTCGACGCTGGGTGCCAAGATGGCGAGCCAGGCGACCGTCTATGGCCAGCCCGGTGCGATGGTCGATCTGCATATCCCCCCGGGGCGCTGGATTGTTTCGCAAGGGCGCGCAGTGCTGTCGGGCTATGGGCAGGACATGCTGCAGTATCCGACCCTGCACACGCAGGGCGACTACGCGGGCAAGGTGCTGCTGCGCTCCGAAGACAACTCGATCATCGCGGGCGAGCGCAACGTGGGCAGCGGCCATGTTTTGTTTGTCAATCTGCCGCTGACGTATCTGAAGCTGCGCACCGACGGCGTGCTGATGCACGGCTTCCTGAGCTACTTTGCCGGTCACATACTGGAGCAGCCGCGCCTGTCGCCAGCGCCGCAGGGTGTGGGCGGTCTGGTGCTGAACTGGCACTGCGATGCGCGCATCTGCATTGACGCAACGGACAAGCTGATTCAAAACGGCGTCTTCAAGCGCGGCCCGTTCAGCTTCCACATCACCGCGGGCCCTGACCAGCGCCAGTTTGGCGATGGGCTTGGCGTGAACCTGGCCAACAACCCTGCGTTTGCGGAAGTCGTGCATGGCCTGATGAAGCAAGGGCACGAGGTGGGCAGCCACGGCGGCTGGATTCACGACTGGTTCGGCCTGAACGTGACGGAAGAGAACCAGGCCACCATGGAAACCTACCTGCAGAAGAATGCCGACGCCATTGAGGCACTGACCGGCAAGCCGCAGACCGAATATTCCGCGCCCACCGGCAACCAGCCCGAGTGGGCGACGCGCTGGCTTGATGAGCACAACGTCAAGGGCTACTACTTCACCGGCAACATCGGCCAGGGGCCCACACGCACGTATCGCAATGGCCGGCGCGATGAGCATATCTGGTCGTTCCCGGTGCAGACGTATGGTCAGTACGCCACCATTGAAGAAGCTGACATGGCGCACATTCCCGAAGCGGAGATTGCGGCATGGCTGACGTCGCTGGTGAAGTTCTCCACGGATTCCGGCGAGATTCGCCTGATCTACTTCCACCCGCCCGGTGCGGTGCGTTACCTGCACGCCATTGACGCGCTGATGGAAGCCGCCGACGCGGAAGCGGCACGCAAGCGCTTCCGCTGGCACACCATCACGCAAATGGCGGAATTTGCCGAGCGGCGCGAGAAGACCGTGTGGCAGACGACATCGGAGCGCGGCGACGTGCGCGTGAATGCAGAGAATGCGCAAACACTGAACGACCTGACATGGCTGTTCCCGGCGGATCGTTATGCCGAGCCGCGCGTGGAAGCGGGTCAAGCCAGTGTGGTCCGGGAAGGCAACAACTGGCGCGTGGTGGCGGGCGCGGGCAACAAGCTCGCCATCGCAGCGAGGCTGAAGACGGGCAGCTGACCGCCAGACATTGAGCAGACAGGGCCGCTGCCACGCAACAAAAAAAAACAGGCCGGCACCCACATCAAAAACAGACGGGGAAATATCAGCGTGGACCGAACTCCAATCGCGTGGATGGTGGCGGTTGCCATCTGCGGCATGACAGCGCCAGCGGTGTGGGCACAGACCGCAGAGCCCGCCACTGCACGGGATGCCGCCACCGAGCCGGTGGAAGAGGCACAACCGGCTGCAGCGGAAGGCGCGACGCCACCGGCAGACGCCACTGCATTGGCCGCAACGCCTGTGCCCACACCTGGCGCCGACGCGCCCACCGTGCCGCAGCCCGTGCCGGAACACTATGCACCCGAGCGCGCCGCCATCGAGGCCGTGCTCGACACCGGCCATATGAGCGATGGCTTTGGCGGCGCCACGGCAGTGGCCTTGCGCGGCATGATGGTCACCTCGTACGGCATCTGGCAGGCCGAGCTGGATCGGCAGAGCCGCTTTGGCTTTGCGGGCCAATATGGCGCGCTCTCGCTCACGCGCGATATCTCTGAGGACTACTACTTCCTGGTCGGTGCGGGCACGGGCAACAGCGAGCTGTTCTCGAAATGGCGTGTGGATGTGGCTGGCTATCGCAAGTTCGGCCCCGACCGCCGCTTCGTGTTTGGCATCGGCACTTACTACGCGCAGGGCCAGGACAGCGTGCGCAATGACCAGGGGCTGGTGCTCAGCTCGCTGGCGTACCTTCAATCGGTGGTGCTGGAAGGCGGTCTGCGCTTCAACCGTGCCAATCCGGGCCAGGTGTTCGGCCCGAGCCAGTACATTGCCGCCACGATCGGCAACGACGAAAAGCGCGCGCTCGTCTTGCGTGTGGAACATGCCCGCGAGGCCTACCAGGTCCTGACCACCGGCACCGAGCGTGCCGACTACAACAGCATGAGCTACGCGATCCAGTGGCGCGAGCGGGTGTCGCGTGATCTGCTGCTGCTCATCGGCGCGCAGTACTACCACAATCCCTTCTACAACCGCACCTACGGTGAAATCGGCTTGCGCTGGAGTTTCCGATGAACGCCAAGCCGATTGAGGAAGGCCCGGCAGACGATCTGCCCACCAGGCGCAGATTGCGCGGGCATGAGCCCAAGCGCGCGATCGGCTATCGCGGCGATCGCATCGTCATGCACCGAGCGATGCGGCGCCTGTCATTCCCGCTCTCGCGCTGGATCGACGTGCTCGGGATTCCGCTGGCGCTCACCGCCGGCTACTGCGCGCTCTGGCCGACCGTGGCCCGGCTGTGGGAGCGCATCATCGGGTTCTGGAGCGTGGCGCTGGAGGGGCAGGTTCGCGTGGCGGTCGTCAAGGCGCTCGTGCCGGGCTTTGGCGCCATTCCGTATCCGCACAGCGACGCCGCGTTGCCCACTGCCGTGCAATGGCTGGTCGGGATGATCGTCACGCTGGTGCTGCTGTTCGGCACCCGCTTCATCGGCGGCCGTGCGTTGCCTCTGGCGTACTGGCTGCGCTTTATCGGCGTGGTGCAGGCCAGTGCCCAGTTCTATTTCTTCATGTGGCCCGCGAGCTTTCCATACGACGGTGGCGGGTCGATCGGCTCGCTCACGCAGGCGTCGGTGGTGGTGGTGCTGATCACGCCGTGGCTCTATGCGCTGATCTACAACGTGCTGGACTTTGGCCTGATCCGCAAGCTGGTGCTGTCGGTCATGGGCATGGCGTATCTGACGGTGTTCATTCCGTTTCAGTACACGCTGGCATCCGTGGTGCTGCTCAAAGGCTCGATGCTCTGGTACCCGCAGATCTTTCTGCTGTGGGCCGTGTTTCTGCAATTCGGTACGCTGGTGGGCTTCTATGCGTGGGCGATGAGCTGGAACCCGCGCGGAGCCAACAGCCCCCGCTGAACTGACAAAAAAAACGCGGCCGAAGCCGCGCAGATCTCGCTTTCCAGAGAGAGAGGGAGCAATCCTGATATCTACTGTTGTGCCACCGTTGCCGGTTTGGCCGGGTCCGTTGGCGGCAGATCCCCCCAGCCGCCGCCCAGCGCCTTGATGAGCCCCACTGTGGAGTTCACGCGGCTGCCGGCCAGTTGGACACCGATGCGTTCGGCGGACAGCATGTTGCGCTCGGCATCGATCACATCCAGGTAGTTGACCGAACCCGCGTTGTAGCGCGTGCGCGAGAGTTGTGCGGCACGCGTGGAAGCGCGCACGGCATCGTCCTGTGCCTTGGATTGGTCGGCCAGCAGGCGCAGTTCCGAGAGGTTGTCTTCCACCTCGCGGAAGGCGACGAGCACGCTTTCGCGGTAGTTGGCAACGTTCTCTTCGTACGCTGCACGCGCTTGCTTCACGCCCGCGCTGCGTGCGCCCCCGTCGAAGATCGGCAGCGACAGCGCGGTGCCCACCAGCGGCCCGAGAATCCACGTGCGGCTGCCCCATTTGAGCAGATCGCCGATGTCGTGCGACTCGTAGCCGAAGCCGCCCGTGAGCTGAAGTTGCGGGAAGAACGCCGCACGCGCCACACCGATGCGCGCGTTGGCCGCAGCCATCGAACGCTCGGCAGCGGCCACGTCGGGGCGGCGCTCCAGCAGGGCGGAGGGCAGGCCAGCCGGTACGCGCACCTCGGCCGATTGCAGCGGGTCGGCGCCCATTGTGAAATCAGCCGGTGCCTTACCCAGCAGCGTTGCCAGTGCATGCTCCAGCACCGCGCGACGACGCTGTACACCGATGCGGTCGGAGCGTGCTGTCGCCAGTTCGGCGTCGGCGCGGGCGACGTCCAGCTCGCCAATGTCGCCGGTGTTGAAGCGGCGCTGCACCAGCTTGAGTGCCTCTTCACGGCCGACCAGCGTGCGGGACAGCAAGGCCTCTTCCGCATCCAGCGTGCGCAGGCTGAAGTACGTCTGCGCCACGTCGGCCTGCAATGACAGGCGGGCAGCGCGGTACAGCGCTTCGACACGCTCGGCATCGGCGCCGGCGGCATCGATGTTGTTGCGCACGCGGCCGAACAGGTCGACCTCATACGCCACGGTGGACTGCGCACGCCAGTACGTCTGCGGCTGCACGGGCGCGCCCACCGGCAAGCCGGCCGATGCCGCCGAAGCCCGCTGCCGCGTCGGGCCGAAGCCCGCATCCAGTTCCGGGAACAGCGATGCCCGGTTGGCCTGCACAAAGGCACGCGCCTGCGTCACGCGTGCGGCTGCGGCAGACAGCGTGGGACTGGCTTCAGCGGCCTGCGCTTCGAGCTTGTCGAGCGTTGGGTCGTTGAAGATCTTCCACCACGCGCCGTCGGCGGGCATGGCCGGCTCGGCGGTCTTCCACTTGCCTTGCTCACCTGCGGCCAGCGGTGCATCCGCCGCTTGTGCCGCTTGCGCCGATGCTGCGGCTTCCTTGAAGGCGTTGGGTGTGCCAACGTCCGGCTTCTCGTAGGTCGGGGCGAGCGAGCAGGCCGCGAGGAACAGCGCGGCGGCCAGCGCCAGCGGGGTCCAGCGGCCCGAGCGCATGGCCGGACCTGTTTGTTGTGTAGACGCGTTCATAACGATGTCTTGAGTAGTGTTGACCTTAGTGCTGAGCCGAGGGCACAGGCAGCGCGCCGTCCAGGTCCAGATCACGATCGGGTGCGTCTTCCGAACGCTGGCCGCGGCGTGCCGCCAGCGTGCGCAGCAGCACGTAGAACACCGGCGTGAGGAACAGGCCGAACAGCGTCACACCCAGCATCCCCGCGAACACGGCCACGCCCATGGCATGACGCATTTCCGCGCCGGCACCGGTCGACACCACCAGGGGCACCACGCCCATGATGAAAGCGATCGACGTCATCAGGATCGGGCGCAACCGCAGGCGGCAGGCCTCGATGGCGGCTTCCACGATGGTGCGTCCTTGCAGCTCAAGCTCGCGCGCAAACTCCACGATCAGGATCGCGTTCTTGCATGCCAGCCCCACCAGCACCACCAGACCGATCTGCGTGAAGATGTTGTTGTCTCCATGCGAGAGCCAGACGCCCAGCATGGCGGCAAACAGACTCATCGGCACGATCAGGATCACGGCCAGCGGCAGCGTCAGGCTTTCGTACTGCGCGGCCAGCACCAGGAACACCAGCAGCACGCACAGCGGGAAGATCCACACGGCGGAGTTGCCGGCCAGGATCTGCTGATACGTCAGATCCGTCCACTCGAAGCGCACGCCCTTGGGCAGCGTTTCGTGTGCAATGCGTTCCACCGCCGCCTGTGCCTGACCCGATGAGAAGCCCGGAGCCGGACCACCGTTGATGTCGGCCGAGGTGTAGCCGTTGTAGCGCACCACCATGTCTGGCCCGAAGCCTTGCGACACGCGCAGCAGCGAAGACAGCGGAACCATCTCACCCGCGGTGTTGCGCGTCTTCAGTTGCAGGATGTCTTCTGCATGGGCGCGGAACGGCGCGTCTGCCTGCACCTTCACTTGATACGTGCGGCCGAAGCGGTTGAAGTCGTTCACGTACAGCGAGCCCAGGTACACCTGCATGGTGTCGAACACATCCGTGACGGGCACGCCAAGCTGCTTGGCCTTCACGCGGTCGAGGTCGGCGTTCAACTGCGGCACGTTGATCTGGTAGCTCGAGAACGACGGGCCCAGCTCAGGCGTCTTGCGGGCCTTCGCCATGAAGGCCTGCGTGGCGGCAAAGAGCTGTTCGTAACCCACCGAGCCACGGTCTTCCAACTGCAGCTTGAAGCCACCCACCGTGCCAAGGCCTTGCACCGGCGGCGGCGGGAACACGGCAATGAACGCGTCCTTGATCGCCCCGTACTGCTGGTTCAACTGACCGGCGATCGCTCCGCCCGACAAGTTGGGGGCCTTGCGCTGGTCAAACGGCTTGAGCGTGACGAACACGATGCCGGCGCTCGGGCTGTTGGTGAAGCCGTTGATCGACAGGCCCGGGAACGCTACGGCGCTTTCCACGCCAGGGTGCTTCAGGGCGATGTCCGACATGCGGCGGATCACGTCTTCCGTGCGGTCCAGCGAGGCGCCATCGGGCAGTTGCGCGAAGCTCACCAGGTATTGCTTGTCCTGCATCGGCACGAAGCCGCCCGGCACCTTGTTGAACAACAGCGCGGTCGCACCGATCAGCGCCAGGTAGATGCCCAGCATCACTGCCTTGCGGCCGATCACGCGCGAGGTGCTGCGGCCATACGATTCCGATGCGGCACCAAACACGCGGTTGAACGGACGGAAGATCCAGCCCAGGCCCTTGTCCATCACACGCGCCAGCCAATCCTTCGGCGCATCGTGGCTCTTGAGCAGCAGGGCGGCCAGCGCCGGCGACAGCGTGAGCGAGTTGAAGGCCGAGATGACGGTCGAGATCGAGATCGTCAGCGCGAACTGCTTGTAGAACTGGCCGGTCAGGCCCGTCATGAAGGCCAGCGGCACGAACACGGCAATCAGCGTCAGTGCAATGGCGATGATCGGGCCGCTCACCTCGCGCATGGCCTTGTACGTGGCCTCGCGTGGCGATAAGCCTTCGGCGATGTTCCGCTCGACGTTTTCCACCACCACGATGGCATCGTCCACCACAATCCCGATCGCCAGCACCAGCCCGAAGAGCGACAGCGCGTTGATCGAGAAGCCGAACATCAGCATCAGGCCAAACGTACCGATGATCGACACCGGCACCGCCAGCAGCGGAATGATCGACGCACGCCACGTTTGCAGGAACAGGATCACCACCAGCACCACAAGCGCCACCGCTTCCAGCAGCGTGTGCGTGACGGCTTCGATACTCGATCGGACGAACTGCGTCGGGTCATAGACGATGCGGTAGTCGACGCCTTCGGGAAAGTCTTCCTTGAGCTCCGCCATCGTCTTGCGCACGTCATCCGAGATCTGCAGCGCGTTGGAACCCGGCGCCTGGAAGATCGGAATGGCCACGGCTTGCTTGTTGTCCAGCAGCGAGCGCAGGCCGTATTCCGACGCGGCCAGCTCGATGCGGGCCACGTCACGCAGGTATGTGACGGCGCCATCGGGCGAACTCTTGAGGACGATGTCGCCGAATTCCTGCTCGGTCTTCAGCCGCCCTTGCGCGTTGACGGACAGTTGCAGGTCCGTGCCCGGCACCGACGGTGAACCGCCGATCACGCCCGCCGCCACCTGCACGTTCTGGTCACGGATGGCACGTACGACTTCATTGGCGGTCAGGCCGCGCTCGGCGACCTTGTTCGGGTCGAGCCACACGCGCATCGAGTAGTCGCCCGAGCCGAACAATTGAACCTGGCCCACGCCGCTGATACGCGCAAGGCGGTCCTTGACGTTCAGCACGGCGTAGTTGCGCAGGTACGTCATGTCGTAGCGGTCATTGGGCGACAGCAAGTGCACCACCATCGTCAGGTCGGGGCTGCTCTTGACGGTGGTCACGCCCAGGCGTTGCACCACGTCGGGCAGACGCGGCAGCGCCTGCGACACGCGGTTCTGCACGAGCTGCTGCGCCTTGTCCGGGTCGGTGCCCAGCTTGAAGGTGACTGTCGTGGTCAGGTTGCCGTCGCTGTTGGCTTGCGACTGCATGTAGAGCATGTTCTCGACGCCGTTGATCTGCTCTTCGAGCGGCGAGGCGACGGTCTCGGCAATCACTTTCGGGTTGGCGCCCGGAAACTGCGCGCGCACCACCACCGAAGGCGGCACGACCTCGGGGTATTCCGAGATCGGCAATCGCCAGATCGAGATGATCCCGATCAGTAGGATCAGCGTGGATAACACGCCCGCAAAGATCGGGCGGTCCACGAAAAATTTAGAGAAGTTCATGGCTGTCAGCGATGAGTTTCAGTCGCAATCAGGCGCGATCGGCCGGAAGGCGTTGGGCGTTGGCTGCGGTCTTGGCGTTGGCGGGCTTGACTTCAGCCTTGGCGGCAGGCGCAGCGGGGGTGTCGGCTTTGGCTTCGGCAGGCGTGGCGGGCGCTTCGGGCTGTGCACCCGGCAGCACCACGCGCTTGGTAACCAGGCTATCCATGGTCACCGCGTTAGGTGCCACTGCGTCGCCCGGGCGCACGCGCTGGATGCCATTCACGACGATGCGCTCGCCGGCCTTCAGGCCCGACTTCACCACGCGCAGGCCGTCAATGGAGGCGCCCAGCACCACCGGGCGATAGCTCGTCTTGTTGGCGGCGTCCACCACCAGGACGAACTTCTTGTCCTGGTCCGTGCCGATGGCCTTGTCGCTGATGAGGATGGCGTCGTGCGGTGCGCCGGTGCTCATGCGCACGCGGGCGTAAAGGCCCGGCGTGAGGCGGCCGTCGGCGTTGTCCAGCGTGGCGCGCACGCGGATGGTGCCCGAGCGCACGTCCAGCCGGTTGTCGACGGACTGGATCAGGCCTTCGCGTGTGTAGCCGTCTTCATTGGCCAGCCCGATGTAGACCGGCGTCTTCGCGCCCTGGGCCGCCTTGGCGGAGTAGCGCAGGTAGCTTTGCTCATCCGCGTCGAACGCCACGTACATCGGCGAGACCGACACCAGCGTCGTCAGTACCGGCGCTGCACCGCCGGCAGAGACCACGTTGCCGACGGTAATTTCTGCGCGCGACACGCGGCCCGCGACCGGCGCCACGATGTGCGTGTACTCCAGGTTCAGCTTGGCTGCATCCAGCGCGGCGGCGGCACCTTGCAGATTGGCTTGCGCCTCGCGTGCGGCGTTTTCCTTCTCTTCAAATTCACGGCGCGCGATGGCGTTGTCGGCCACCAGCTTGCGCGCACGGTCCAGCTCCGACGTGGTGTAGGCCACGCGCGATTTGGCGGCGGTCAGCGCGGCTTGCGTGCGGGCCACTTCCGCGGCGTAGGGGCGGGGGTCGATGGTGAACAGCGCGTCGCCCTTCTTGACGATGCTGCCATCCTTGAAGTGGACCGCGGTGACGGTGCCGCTCACCAGCGGGCGGACTTCAACACGTTGAACGGCTTCGATGCGGCCGGAAAACTCGTCCCATTCGGCCACGTTCTTTGCCAAGACCGGCGCCACATCCACCGGCGTGGCGGCGGGTGCGGCGGCCGGCTGCTGCGATGCGCCGGCACTGGAGACCAGACCGTAGGTGCCCACAGCTGCAACGCCGAGCACGGCGGCAACCGAAATGGCGAGTGTGCGTTTGGACAGGCTCATGATGACTCTCTCGATTTTGTTGGGTAAGCAAAGAGAAAAAGACTGGATAAAAGCGCTTTGGCCGCAGCGTAGAAATACGCGGGCGGCCTCGCACTCCGTTTCTTGTTGTATGGGTTCAGCCAGGCGTCTCCCCGGTCGGGTCAATTGAGGTGCGGTCCTTTCGATCCGCACGTGGACGGCGTTTGCGTGGTGCCTCCGCCTGGCGCGTCATGCCGAGGTGCCAGCGCAGGAAGCACGTCATCTCGTCTTGCGCCACTGCGCTCATGGCGATCGAGTCATGGCAGGCTTCGTTCACGCGCACGACTTGCGTGACCACGCCCGCTTCAATGAGGCACGCGGCATAACGCTCGGCTTCGGTGCGCAGCAGGTCTTGCGGTGCGGTGAGCAGCAGGGCAGGGGGCAGGCCCTGCAGGCGGCGCGATTCCACCGGCGCGGCGTATGGGTGCACGCGCTCGGTCGGCCGGGGCAGGTACTGGCGATAGCAATCGGCGCAGACTTCGGCCGAGTTGTCGGCGTCGGCCAGGTGGTCGGGGCGCATGCGAGCCATGGTCGGATCGAGCATCGGCGCGATCAGGACCTGCGCACGCAGGTTCGGGCCGCCACGGTCGCGCGCAATCATGGTCAGCGCGGCAGAGAGGTTGCCGCCAGCATCATGTCCGGCCACTGCGATGCGGCGACGGTCAATACCCCATGCGCCGGCATGGTCGGCCATGCAGCACAGCGCGGCGTACACATCTTCCGGCGCGGCAGGAAAGGGCGCGGCTGGCGCCAGTGAATAGCCCACCGTGACCACCACCGCCGGCAATGTGGCCGCCAGGTGGCGCGCCGGCGCATCGGAGTCATCAATCGAGCCGCGCACGAAACCACCACCATGCAGGTACAGCACGCCGGGCCGGCGCAACGGCGCGGCGGCATCGTCGGGGTGCATTTCAGGGCGGAACACACGCAGGCGGATGCGGCTGGCGTAGCCCTGCGTCCAATAGTCTTCGGCCGTGACCTCTCGCGGCAGCGGCGCCGCACCAGGCGTTTCCTTACATGCAGAAGCTTGCTCAGGCAGCTTGGATGCTGCGGTGCGCAATTTGTTATTCAGTGCAACATTTGTGGGGGCGGGCGTGGCGTACGGTTGTGCTGGGCGAACAGCGGCCGATGCCGCATCGCTGGTCAGCGTGCGATCCGAAACAACGAGGCGCGGTGGAGAAGAACCCATGATGTCAGGCGGGGCTTACCTTTGCGGATAACCCGGATATCGATGGGCTGAATGATGGTGATTAGACGAACGCGGATAAATGCCTATAATCGGACATCACTATTAGTTGCAGCCGAACAATCAAAATTTGCGGTTGTGCTAAAAAGTGTCCTTGCTCGAGGCCGATCTTGTTGCACTGCGAAAATCCGTAGTCGCCGCCTTCCTGATCGCGCCTCATGCTCAGAGCGCGTGCGCGTTCTCGAGCATGGGCAGAGACCCCTTGATTCCACAGGTCCGGCGCATTGCCCGTTTGATTCGGCAGTGCGCCCGCCCCGTGGAGTCCGTCCCTAAGGAGCCGCAGATGGATCGCTTGCAGGCCATGCAGGTTTTCACGCGCGTCGTGGAAGCCAGCAGTTTCACCAAGGCTGCCGACAGCCTTCAGTTACCCCGCGCCACGGTGACGAACCTGGTGCAAAGCCTTGAGGCGCATCTGGGCGTGCGCCTGCTGCACCGGACCACGCGCCGCGTGAATGTCACCGCCGATGGCGCTGCGTACTACGAGCGCTGCGTGCGTCTGCTCGGCGATCTGGAAGAGACCGAAGCTGCGTTCTCGCAAAGCGCATCGGGCGCACGCGGCACGTTGCGCATCGACGTGCCTGCGTCGATTGGCAAACGGTTGCTTGTGCCGCGCATTCGCGATTTTCACGAGGCGTACCCCGATCTTCAGTTGGAGATCGGCATGAGCGATCGCACCGTCGACCTCGTACAGGAGGGGGTGGATTGCGCCGTGCGCGGTGGGGAGTTGCAGGACTCCAGCCTCGTTGCACGCCGCATCGGCCAACTGTCGATGGTCAATTGCGCGTCGCCGGAATATCTGGCCCGCTGCGGCACGCCCCAGACTTTGGAAGACCTGCAGGACCACACGGCGGTGAATTACTTCTCTGCGCGCAACGGCCGCCGCATGGACTGGGATTTCGTGATCGATGGGCAGAAGCAGATTCACAAGGTGCGCAGCATGGTGTCCGTCAACGATGCCGAATCGGCGGTGGCATGCGGCCTGCATGGCCTGGGGCTGCTGCAGACTTCGCGCTTCCTGGTGTACGAGCACCTGATGTCGGGCGCGCTGGTGGAAGTGCTGCCGGATCATATTTCCGAGCCGGTGCCGGTGTCGGTGGTGTATCCGCACAACCGGCACCTGTCGCCCAAGGTGCGGGTATTCGTGGACTGGGTGGCGACGCTGTTTGCCGACCACCCGTGCCTGCAGCTCAAGGAAAATCCGCGGCTGCAGATTGTTAGTGCTGCCTGAACAGTTATTTCTGAAAAGTCGCATTTATCAGACGGGAGCAACGATCTATTCTGCCCTCCAAGCGCAACAACGAGCGCAAACGAACAAGGAACTGATCATGAACTCCCGTCTCTTCTCCGCCATTTCCCGCCGCGTCGTTCTGGCCATGGTGGCCACCGTGTCGGCCTCCGCGGCACTGCTGTCGCTGCCTGCAGCCGCATCCATCCAGCCGAACTTTGACGCGCCGGCCGCTACGCAGGCAGGCCGCTTCGACCCGTACACGCAAGGCGCCGACCGCCAGGCCGATACCTACGGTTATCTGTCGTGGAAGAACGATCGCTTTGACCCGTACAGCCAAGGCGCGGATCGCCAGGCTGACACGTATGGCTACCTGTCGTGGAACGGCGATGCGAACTATCCGAAGGACGGGGCCGCATCGCGCGCTTAAACTGCGCACCCGCTGAATTTCTCCTCCTCCCTGTTTGCGGCGTGACTTCACCGGTCTCGCCGCATTTTTATTGGCACGAGAACCCGAGCGCGGGCGCGGCGGCGCCGCGCAATGTATGAGGTACGCGCGCGAGCGTGCCAGGGCACCGATGTTGGGTTCGGAGTATCGTGGCAGGCATGCAGACCGTCGTCCTCACGTTCGATTCCAGTCTGACGCCGCTTCTTCCGCTGGCGTTGCGCGGGCATCCCGTTGCGCGCCCGTGGGCGGAGGGCGCCACGCTCAAGCACGCCATCGAGGCGCTCGGGGTGCCGCATACCGAGGTGGGGCAAGTGCAGGTGGATGGCACACCCATGGCGCTGGAGGCCCTGTTGCCGGCGAGGGGCCACGTTGCCGTTTCAGCCGTGCAGCCCCTGTTGCCGACCGCGCCGCTGCATTTTCTGTGCGATGCCCACCTGGGCGCCACGGCGCGGCTGCTGCGCATGGCCGGCTTCGATACCGCCTACGACAACAACTACGCCGACGCGGCCATCGAAGCTCTGGCCCAGGGGGAAGACTGGATCGTGCTCTCGCGTGATCGTGAACTCCTCAAGCGACGTGGCATCCGCCGTGGCGCGTTCATTCGCGCGCGCGCGCCGCAGGCGCAGATGCGCGAAATCGTCACGCGCCTCCGGCTGGCCGATGTGGCCAGGCCGTTCTCACGCTGTCTCGAATGCAATGAACCGCTGCGGATGCTGAGCCCGGAAGAGGCGTCCGCCAGCGTGCCGCCCCGCGTGCGCGAGCGCCAGCGGCTCTTTAGCACCTGTGATGTCTGCCGGCGTATCTATTGGCCCGGTTCGCACTGGGCGCGCATGAATGCTGTGCTGGCCGACATGCTGTGGCCCGAGGCGGGCGCATCGGGCGCATCGATGGACACCGCAGAAGCCGCCGAGCGCATGTCGCGCACCGGCAGCGCAGGCGCCTGACTACTGCGAGGGCGCGTTGCGCAGGTCGGCCACAAACCGCTCGCGCCAGATGGTCAGGTTGGCCGAGCGCAGTCGATCCATCATGTGGGCGTAGCGCGCCTTGCGTTCTTCCAGCGGCATCGTCAATGCGCGGTTCAGCGCCTCGGCCATGCCACGCGTGTCATACGGGTTGACGATGAGCGCGGCGTCCAACTCGCGCGCCGCGCCGGCAAAGCGCGAGAGCACCAGCACGCCAGGGTCTTCCGGGTCTTGCGCGGCCACGTACTCCTTGGCGACGAGGTTCATGCCATCCCGCAACGGCGTGACGTAGCCGATCTGCGAGCTGCGGAACAGCGCCATCAGCACGCGCCGCTCGTACTGCTTGTTGATGTAGCGGATGGGCGTCCAGTCCAGCTCCGAGTGCTTGCCGTTGATGCGGCCGGATTCGGCCTCCAGCCGCTGGCGGATCTGCTGATAGCTCTGCACGTCCTGACGCGACGTTGGCGCGATCTGGATGAAGGTCACGTGCCGGCGATGGTCCGGAAAATCGTCCAGCAATTGTTCGAACGCGTGGAAGCGCTCGGGCAGGCCCTTGGAATAGTCGAGCCGATCCACGCTCATGATGAGTTTTGCCGGCTGCTGGCCTTGACCCTGCCCCTGACCGGCGGTGCGCTCGCCGCGCGGGCTCGCATGCCGCGTGAACGGATTGCGCCGGGCCAGCGACGCCTTCGCCTGCTGCGCGATCTCGTCCGGATGCACGCCGATCGGGTAGACCTCCGCGCGCAGCGTGTGGCCATAGGCGTGCACCGGGCCGTTCTGTTCCTTCTGTTCGATGTAGCCGCGCGCTTCGCGCTCGATGTAGTCGTAGAAGGCCACGCGGTCGGTCTCCGTCTGAAAACCGACCAGGTCATACGCACAGAGCGCACGCATCAGCTCTTCATGCGGCGGAATCGTCGTCAGGATTTCCGGCGACGGAAACGGAATGTGCAGGAAAAACCCGATGCGGTTGGTGAGGCCCAGCGCGCGGCACTCCGCGGCAAACGGGATCAGGTGATAGTCGTGCACCCACAGGATGTCATCCGGCTGCACCAGCGCCTTGAGCTGATGCGCAAACTGCGCATTGACGCGCCGGTAGCCGTGGTACTCCTGGCGCTCGTAACGCGACAGATCCACGCGGTAGTGGAAGATCGGCCACAGCGTCGCGTTGGCAAAGCCGCGGTAGTACTGGTCGTAGTCTTTGCGGTTCAGGCCGACGGTGGCATAGGTGATGTTGCCCTTGGTAACGATGTTGGGCTCATGCGAAACGGTGGTCGCGCTTTCGCCGCTCCAGCCAAACCAGACGCCGCCGGTTTCGCGCAGCGCGTCGAACACGCCCACGGCCAGGCCGCCCGCGGTGCCCTGGCCTTCGGCAACGGGCGCAACGCGGTTGGAGACAACAATGAGTCGGCTCATGCGGCACCTCGCTGGGTCGGAGTCGTGAGCGTTGCCAGCCATGCACGCAATGCCGCTGCGTCTTGCAGGCGCCAGCGCGCCTGGCTCGGGCCCGCGCCCACCTTGATCGACCAGCCCTTGAGCGCATTGACGGCATCGAAGGCGCTTTCATCGGTCAGGTCATCGCCGGCAAACAGCACGGTGCGGCCCATGAAGGGCGGCTCGGTCATCAGCGTATGCACCACGTCGCCCTTGCTGGCGCCGCGCGGTTTGAGTTCGACGACCATCTTGCCGGCCTGCAAGCGCACGTGGTCGGCATAGCAGCGCGCGAGTCGGTCAGCCACCGTCAGCACGGCGTTCTCGGCTTCGGGCGCGTGGCGATAGTGCAGGGCAAACGCAATGCCCTTGCTTTCCAGCACCACGCCGGAAAACTGCGTCGACAACTGCGTGAGTTCGGCGCGCAACTCGCGCTCCAGCCGTGCGAGTGCATCGGCGTCGGTGTTCAGGCGGACGAACGCGCCGTCTGCGTAGCGGCGTTCGGCGCCATGCACTCCGGCGATGACGAGCCCGGGCAGAGACAGGCGCGACTCCACATCGTGCACCGTGCGGCCGCTGATGATGGCCAATGCGCCCCCGCTTGCGGCGTGCAGTGCGGCCAGCGTTTCGCGCAAGGGCGCAGAGACATGCACGGCATCGGGTTGCGGCGCGATATCGACGAGCGTGCCGTCAAAGTCGAGCAGGAAGGCCGTTCGATCAAGGTCGAGCGAAGGCAGGGGCGCCGCGTTGGCAGAGGACTGAGGAGAGATGTTTTTGGACAAACCGGTTTTTGTGAATGTGCTTGATACGCCTGTTCACGCAAGAACCGGGCCGACCAAAGGGCGGCGGCGCCACACGTTGTCATTTCGCCATTTGCGGCCCGCGCGGCAGGAGCCGTGTTTGTAAAAACGGAAGCGGGATGCAAATCCTTCACACCATCCGCGCTCATCCCGCCTCAGCTATGAAACCAGCCATTGACCGTGAAGCGGCCGTCCTCCATGCGGCCGGATGGCACGCTCACCGGCCGCAGCTCGTGCATGAGGAAGCTTGGGAACACGATCAGCCGATTCTGCACGGGCGCGATGTCGACGAAGTCTGCGGTTTCGCGCCACCGCCGGCCATCGGTGCGCGAGGCATAGAGCCGCAGGTTGCCGCCTTCAAATGCGCGCGGCTCGCGATGAAAGTAGTAGATGAACGTGACGCGGCGCGTGCGCAGCTGCGCGTGCGTGTTGTCGTTGTGGACTTTGAAGAATTCGCCGTGTCCCGTCACGGTGAGCTGCACTTCCAGCCGCTGCACCGGAAACGGCGCAATGCGCAGGCGCTCGAAAATATTGTCGGCATAGGCGAGCAGGCGTTCTTCGAACAGCGCGACGATGGTCGGCTCGTCGTAGCGCACGCGTGAGCGGCGGATGTCGAGTTCGACACCACCGCCGGCTGCGTTGAGGACCGCAGACGGGCGGTATGCCGCCGGATTGGCGAGTGCCGCTTCGCGCACGAGTTCGAGTTCGTTGGGCGGCAGGAATTCGTCGCATGACGCCCACCACGGCGGGTGGACCAGCTCCACCGGCAACAGGTCGGGCGACGCCATCGGCAAGTGTTGGGGTTCGAGCGTCAATTGAGCGACCCACGAAAGTTGAGGTTGACGTAGTGCAGCAGCAGCGAGGTCGAGATGTGTCCTTCGGGCAGTGCCTCTCGAAAATGCACCACGCGCGGACCGGCATAGACGAGCGCGTCGCCCAGGCTTTGATAAATCAGCACCTCGGCATCGGGCAGGCCCAGGCGGATGGGCCACGAGGCTTCGAGCGTGGGTTCGGGCGTGTAGTCGACGGCGATGGTCAGGCTGTATTCGCATTGCGGCCGGTCGACGTGGCGGTGCAGCACCGCGCCCTGCGTATAGGCCGCGAGGTATGCGTACGACGGTTTGACGGGAACGCCGACCACGTGCGAGATCAGCGGGGTGAGGCGCGCCTGCAGTGTCCGCAGTACCGGATCGTTGTGAGCGCGGTACCGGCGCGGCACCTGCGGGTCGCCAAACCGGATGGCGCCCGTGCGCACCCCGTGGCGAAGATAGCGACGCACGGTAGCCACTTCGTACGGGTGCAGGGCGTCGGTCACCACGCCATAGCTTTCGCGTGCGAACGACGCTCGCGCAGCTTCGAGCGGCGGCTCGTACGGCGCATCGAACTGCGCGGCCGATATCAGCACGCCGGCATCGACGAGCACGGTCTGCATGAACGGGTCCATCGACGGCGCGATGTCGCCGGGGCGCATCCGGCGCAGGCTGCTCCAGGCGTTCGGGCTGATGGCGAAGGTGTGCTCGATGCGGTGGCCCGGGTCTTCAACATGCAGCAACCAGCCTTGCTCCGATTGCCCGAAGCGCAGCCGCGGGTTAATGCGCAGCGGCTGATCCGACATCGCCCGGGCGCGGATGCGCTGCACCGCGGCACGCGGCGCGAGCACATCCGGCTGATAGTCGAGCATGGGGGCGATCACGCTGGCCTCCGTTCACTTGATGGACAGCTCGGCCAGCACGATTGCGACCAGCAGCGGCCTGGCGTGCGCTGCGGCAGGGGCGACGATTTCCGCAGGGCGCAGTGCGGGCACGACCACGGCGCGCCCCGTGGCAAGCGGCACCACGATCTGCCCACGGCGCGGGTCGACACCCGCCAGGCGCAGCGGGCCCCGCAGCATGCGCAGCGATGCGTTGGCCGTGCCGGTGCTGCCGAGCGTTGCGACCAGCACCACGTCGTTGGCATGCGCAGGCTGGTTGGCCAGGTCGATGCGCGTGCTTGTGCCCGGCTGCAACGCCAATACGGAAACACGGATCCGGCCCACTTGACGTGCGCGCGGCGCAAGCCGGCGGGCAGCGCCCGGCAAGGCGCGCTCCACGGGCCCCACAAGCAGCTTGTCGACCTGCGGCGTGTCGCGCAGCACTTGAATGCGCACGGGCGCCGGCGCCAGGGTTTCGCTGGCTTCGATCGAACGCGTGTAGACGAGCTGCGTTTCGAACCGTGCGCCTGCCGCTGCCACAACGCCGGCCACCTGCTGCAGCACCGCCACGCTGGCGAACTGGTCAATGATGGATTCGAGTGCGCCTGGGTCCAGCACGCCGTTCCAGCGGCCCTCCGGGTCGGAAGGACCAGGCTCCGGCGAGCCCGGGTCTGACGGGCCCGGATCGACGGGGCCCGGGTCCCCGGGGCTGCCAGGATCGGCAGGCCCCGGGCCGCCCGGATCCACCGGGCCAGGATTGATCGGGCCGGTGGGCTCGCCCGGGCCGACGGGGCCTGGGCCGCCGGGGTCCCCAGGATCGCCCGGGCCGGGCTCGCCAGGATCGACGGGTTCCGGATTGCCCGGCTCACCCGGCTGCGGATCGCCCGGCCAGCCTGGGTCGACCGGTTGCGGATCGCCTGGGTCGATGGGCTCCGGAGGCGGCGGAACACCTGGATCGCCGAGCGGGATCGGCGGGAAGATCGGCTGCGGTCCGTGCGGGAAGAAGGGGTCGTCCGGCGGCAGCGACGGCGGCACGGGAATCGGAAACCATGGCGGCACGCCCGGCACGGGTACCGGTTGCGGGTCGACGGGAATGGGGATGGGGACAGGCACCGGCCCCGGCCCGGGGTTGGGCGGGACAGGCGGAATGGATGGCGGAAAAAGCGGCGGCGGATTCAACGGCGGCCACACCCAGGGTCCGCCGCTCGGGTCGTTCGCGACAGGCCCGATGGGCGATGGGGCAATCGGGCCGAAAATGCCTGGCTCAGACACCACTGGCGCCACCGGATGCGCCACCACGGGCCCTGCCGCCGGGTTGACCTGCACCGGCACACGGCTCGCGCCGCCCAGCAGATGCGATGCGATGGCCGCACCGAGAACATCGCTGGCGCGCTTGCCGAGCGTGTTGGTCAGCGCGGTGTGAATCGCGTTGCCGACGTTCGGGTCGGTGGTCTGCGTCTTGAGTTGTGCGACGAGGCTGGCGAGCAACTCACGCTCGCGCTCGGAGAGCACACCCGGATGCGTCGACAGGTCTGCGCCAAGGGCACGCAGCAGATCGGATGATCCGGAGTTGGAAGGCTGGTCGGGCATGGCGCGATCCTCCGGCAATGGCCGTGGTCGTGCCCATGCACCGTCCCACCCCACTGCAAGGCGTGCCGCTTCCTATTGCGTGCTACTGCGGCCGATGGCCGGTTGAGCGGCTTGCGCAATGGCATCTAAGGTCACGGCGCGCACTTCAGCAAGCGCAGGACAGGCCTTTTATGCGTCTATTTTTTTAACTCTCATTGAAAGCGCGAAACATGAAGCGAACGCTGAGTTTTTTCATGCAACGCGCCACGCAGCCGAGCCGCCGTTACAGCGATGCGGCCAGGCGCGTGCCCTGGTCGATGGCGCGCTTGGCGTCCAGTTCGAGCGCCTCATCGGCACCGCCAATGATGTGTACCTTGGCGCCGCCGGCCTGCAGTGGCTCGACCAATTCGCGCAGCGGCTCCTGCCCTGCGCACAGCACGATGGAATCGACGGGCAGCCATTCGGGGGTTTCGCGTTTTTCGCCATAGCTCACGAGCAGACCTTCGCTACCGATGCGCTCGTAGTTGACGCCGCCCACCATGCGCACGCCCAGGTTCTTCAGGCTTGTGCGATGGATCCAACCGGTGGTCTTGCCCAGGCCGCCGCCGAGTTTTCCGGCGCGCCGCTGCAGCAGGATGATGTCGCGCGCGGGTGTCTGCGGTTCGGGGCGAATGCCATCCACACCGCCGCGTACTTCGGTCGGGTCCCCCACGCCCCATTCAGCACGCCACGTTTGCAGGTCGAGCGTGGGCGAGTGGCCATCGAGCGCGAGGAATTCCGCCACGTCAAAGCCGATGCCACCCGCACCGACAATCGCCACGCGCTTGCCCACCGGCTTGCGGTGGCGCAGTACATCGATATACGACAGCACGCTCGGGTGATCCTGCCCCGGGATCTTCGGGTTGCGCGGCGACACGCCCGTCGCGATGATGATCTCGTCGTATTTGGCCGCGAGCAGTTGCTGCGCCTCCACACGTGTGCCGAGGCGCAGCGTCACGCCTGTCGCTTCGACGCGGCGCGTGAAGTAGCGCAGCATCTCGTGAAACTCTTCCTTGCCCGGGATGGTCTTGGCCATGTTCAACTGGCCGCCGAGTTCCGGTGCCGCATCGAACAGGTCCACGGCGTGCCCGCGTTCGGCCAGCGTGATCGACGCCGACAACCCAGCAGGCCCGGCACCGACCACCGCAAAGCGCCGCTTGGCGGGCGTCGGGCGGATGACGAGTTCGGTTTCATGGCACGCACGCGGGTTGACGAGGCAGCTCGCAATCTTGGCCTTGAACGCGTGGTCCAGGCATGCCTGGTTGCAGGCGATGCAGGTGTTGATGTCCTGTGCGCGGTTCGTTGCGGCCTTTCGCACGAAATCGGCATCCGCCAGCAGCGGCCGCGCCATCGACACCATATCGGCGCAGCCGTCGGCCAGCACGGCCTCCGCCACCTCCGGCGTGTTGATGCGGTTGGACGTCACCAGCGGAATACCGACCTCGCCCTTCATCTTCTTCGTGACCCACGCAAAGGCCGCACGGGGCACGCTCGTCGCAATGGTGGGGATGCGCGCCTCATGCCAACCGATCCCCGTGTTGATGATGGTGGCGCCGGCGCGCTCCACCGCCTTGGCGAGCTGCACGACTTCCTCCCACGAGCTGCCGTCCGGGATCAGGTCGATCATCGACAGGCGATAGATGATGATGAAATCCTTGCCGACCGCCTCGCGCGTGCGCTGGACGATTTCCACGGGCAGGCGCATGCGGTTCGCATAGCTGCCGCCCCAGTCATCCATGCGCTTGTTGGTATGCGTGACAAGAAACTGGTTGATGAAGTAGCCCTCGGAACCCATGATCTCGACGCCGTCGTAGCCGGCTTCGCGGGCCAGTTGGGCGCAGCGCACAAAGGCGCGGATCTGTCGTTCGATACCGCGCGCCGACAACTCGCGCGGCGTGAACGGGCTGATGGGCGAGCGCAGTGCCGTGGGTGCCACCGCAAACGGGTGGTAGCCGTAGCGGCCGGTGTGCAGGATCTGCAGAGCGATCTTGCCGCCTTCCTCGTGCACAGCGTTGGTGACCGCGCGGTGGCGGCGTGCTGCTCCATGTGTGGCCAGGCGCCCGGCAAACGGCTTGGTCCAACCCGCAATGTTTGGCGCAAATCCGCCGGTGACCATCAGCCCGACATCGCCGCGTGCCCGCTCGGCAAAGTAGGCGGCCAGCCGGTCAAAGTGGTTGCCATCTTCCAGCCCGGTGTGCATCGAGCCCATCAGCACGCGGTTCTTGAGCGTGGTGAAGCCAAGATCGAGCGGGCTAAGCAGGTGGGGGTAAGGCGAGGAGGGCGTGGAGGCGGGCATGTCCGGCGCAGGGGGAGACGCTGCGATGATGTGGAAACGCGCCGGACGGTAGCACCCAAGCGCCCGTTGGAACAACAGGGCGGGGCTCTAGATGTGCGGGAGGCGCGTCAGGATTTTCCCGACTTCTGCGGGGCGTCTTCCGCGGGCTTGCCGAGCAGCGCCTTCAGCAGTTTGTTCTGTGGAATCGCCTTGCCGGTGCCCTGGCCGGGCTTGCCGGTGCGCTGGCTGTCGCGCTTGATGTTGTTGGCGATCTTCAGGCCCTTGAGTTTTTCGAGGTCGGTTTTCTTCACGATGGGGTTCGCAATGGGATACATGAGCTGCGTGTTACGCTCGGCAGGATACGCGAATTTGCCAAACTCCCGGTCCGCCCACGCCCGTTTTTCTGCAGTTCTGCTACCGCATTGACCGCATTCACGCCGCCCGCCACGCCCGTTCCCGACCTGTTCCAGCCCGGCCTGCAAGACTGGGCCGAGCAGCCCGCGCAAGCCTTCGAACACTGGTTGGCCGCACGCGGCTATCGCGAATCGTCGGCGACGGTGTATCGCGCGATGTGGCGAAAATGGCTGCGCTGGGCCGAGTCGCGCCAGCGCGCATTGGCCGACTGGAGCGCTGGCGACATCGCCGCCTTTCTCGATGAATCGGGCCTGACCAAGCTGCATCGTTATCGCTACGCGCGCCTGATCGAGCGCGTCTTCCATCAGATCGAGCAACAGCGGACTGGCACGCACAACCCCGCAAGCTCGGCGGTGCAGCAGAAGCTGGCCGAGGGCGAGAACGACCCGACCACATTCCTTTCATTGACCGAGCGCGCGGCGATCGAGGCTTCCCTGGTGGTGGGCGAACAGGCCAGCGGGGCGGCCGCCAACGCCAGCGCGTTCAAGCTGGCGCGCGACCGCGCACTCGTTGCGGTCTGCCACGGCGCGGGGCTGAAGGTCGCGCAGGTGCAATCGCTGCTGCTCCGCCAGGTGGATGAGGCGCTGGAGGTGATTACCGTCGAGCGCTCGCGCGGGCCGTCGTACCAGGCGCCCATGCTTGAAGCCGCGCGACCTGCGCTGGCCGCCTGGCTGGCGGTGCGCGCACACGCAGAGGTGCCGGGCGAGCACGTGTTCGTTGCCGACGCCAGCGGGCGCGTCATGCACGCAGCGTCGGTGTACCGGCGCGTGGAGGCTTGGCTGGCCGCGCAGCCGGCGTTGTTGCACCGCAGCGAGCGGCTGTCCCCGCAGACGCTGCGCAACGGTTACACCGCCGCGCTGTTCGATGCAGGCGCAGACCCTGCTGAGGTGGGGTATGCGCTGGGCCTGCGCGATGCGACTTCGGCATGGCGGCTGCGTGCGGCCTATGCTGAGTGGCAGGCGGCCGCCCATCCCGACGGCCAGCCGTAGGCCGTTCTTTGCTTAACCGGGGTTTCAAACTGCCCGCAAGCCGTTGGCAGGCTTTGCTATGATCGCGCTGTTTTACACGCTGCGGAGCAGGTCGACGCAGCGTAGAACGACGATGCCGCGTTTAAACCGGCACGCTAGCTCTCTCCTTCCTCGATACCTCGCACCCCATGACAGAAACCATTCTGCTGACCGGCGCTACCGGCTACATCGCCTCGCACACCTGGGTTGAACTGCTGGATGCGGGCTACCAGGTAATCGGCCTCGACAATCTCTGCAACAGCAGCTCGACGGTGCTCTCCCGCATCGAGCAGATCACCGCCAAGACGCCCAAGTTCGTGCAGGGCGACGTGCGTGACCGCCGCCTGCTCGATGACCTGTTTGCCAGCTCGCGCATCTCTGCTGTCATCCACTTTGCGGCGCTCAAGTCGGTGGGCGAGTCGGTGCAGAAGCCGCTGACCTACTACGACAACAACATGGGCGGGCTGGTCACGCTGTGCGCGGCCATGGCGCATGCGAATGTGCGCCAGCTCGTGTTCAGCTCGTCGGCAACGGTGTACGGCAATCCGCATACCGTGCCGATTACCGAATCGTTTCCGCTGTCGGCCACCAACCCGTATGGCCAGACCAAGGTGATGGGCGAGCAGGTACTGCGCGATCTGGAGATTTCCAATGCCGCCTGGCAAATCGCTTATCTGCGCTATTTCAACCCGGTGGGGGCGCACCATAGCGGCCTGATCGGCGAAGACCCGCGCGGCATCCCCAACAATCTGATGCCGTATGTGGCACAGGTGGCGGTGGGCAAGCGCGAGAAGCTTTCGATTTACGGCGGCGACTGGCCCACGCCCGACGGCACCGGCGTGCGCGACTACATCCACGTGGTGGATCTGGCGCGCGGGCACCTGTCAGCGCTCGACACGCTGCGCCGTGACAGCCGCGGCTTTACCGTCAACCTCGGCACGGGCCGTGGGTACTCGGTTCTGGAAGTCGTGGAGGCCTACAAGCGCGCCAGCGGCAAGCCGGTGCCGTATCAGATCGTGGATCGCCGCCCCGGCGATATTGCAGCGTGCTATGCCGATCCGGCACTGGCGGCCTCGCTGTTGGGGTGGCGCGCGCAATACGGCATCGAGCGCATGTGTGAAGACTCGTGGCGTTGGCAGAGCATGAATCCGGACGGCTTTCAAACCCGTGGCTGATTCATTCGATCTTGCAGGACTTTCATTGAACGGCCCAAACCAACAGGAGACGCCCCGTCGTGGATGAGGCGTTCATCGCTCACCTGATCAGTACGCTGGCGCGTGGACTGTTGCCTGCGTTGCTGCCATTTGTCGTGGCATGCGGCGCGGGCAGTTTGCTGCTGCGTTTGCTCGATGATTTGCGCAGCGCCACGGCCTCGCGCACGCGCATGCCGCTGGTCATGACAGCGTTGTTCTCGGCCGTTGGGTTGTGGGCGGTGCCGCTGCTGCCGCTGCTTGCGCATTGGCCGCTGCACGAAGACACCGCAGTGCTTGTGATGACGCTCGCTTCGTTCTGCTGGAGCCTGGCCGTTGCGGCGCTGTGGTGCGTGCTGGGCGGGCGTGCGGGCATGGTGCGCGCCATGTTGCTCGGCGCGTTGCTGAGCGTAAGCGGCCCGGTGGCGGTGTTGCTGCTGGCGGGCGTGACGAGCTTCAGCACCACCGCCTGGGAAGACGCCGGGTTGCTCGGCATCGTCATGGTGCTGTCGGCGGTGGCGTGTGCGGCGGCGCTGCAGCTTGCGCTCTCTGCGCGGTCGGGGGCGACTGGGGTGGCGGTACGCCGCCCGGGCGTGAGTCTGTTTGTGAGCGTGCTGTTTGGCATCGCCTTGACGGTGGATGCGGTGTATACGGCGTCGCTCGCGGGCTCGTTCTCGGCGCTTTCCGCCATGCCCGGCAATGCACCGGCAGGGTTGCGGTTGCTGCTGGTGGTGGGTGCAGTGGCAACGGTGCTCGCTGCTTTCCTGCTGGGCTATCGGGATCGCGCTACGGGCGACACCGCCGCTGCCATCGCCGCTCGCGAAATTCGTCTGCGCAAGGAAACCGTACAGGCGCTCAACGACCTGGAGCAGAGCTACCGCCGCCGTGAAGCTGAACTCGTTGCACGCCATCAACTGCTGCTCGACGGCGCAGATGTCGGGCTGTGGGAGTTCGATCTCATCACGCGCGCCGCACAGTTTTCCACGCGCTTTGCCGCCATGCTGGGTTACACGCTCAAGGAGATCGGCCCCAGCACGAGCGAGTATCTCCGCCTGGTGTATCCCGATGATCTGCCAATGGTGCTCAATCGCATCCAGGCACATGTTGACGGCAACGCGCCGGCATACGTCGCGGAATTCCGCATGCGGCACAAGGATGGCAGCTATCGCCAGATTGCTGCGCACGGTGTGGCAGTGCGTGACGCCGGCGGCCATGCCGTGCGCATGGCAGGGTCGCATATCGAGGTGGTCGCAAAGATAGCCTCGGCAGAAGTTGCCGTGTCAGCCTCTTCAACCGCTGCCGAAGCACCGGAAACGCTGCGCCGCCATGGTTTGTGGGAGTCCTGGACGCCAACCGATCATCCCGCGGCAGAAGCGGTCGCACCGCAAACAAAATCGACATCAACGCCTGTGCCTGACGCAACGTCCACAGGCGGTCTGCTTCCCAGCATCAATCCCGACGCCTTGCGTTGAGGCGTTCTTCTTTTTTCTCTCGTCGTTCCTCGGTGGCGAACCGGCACGTGAGTACATGTCCCACTCAAGTTTTCCGCGTGTCTGTTCGTTAGCTCAAGCAGAGCGCGTGTCATCGCGCCAGGGGAGCGCCGCGAACAGCACTTGTGCCGTGCGCGGACAAAAGAAACGCTTGGAGGGAAGGAAGATGAATCGACTCACGCTTCGTCAGAAGCTGTGGCTGCCGCTTGTCCTGAGTTGGCTGTGCCTGCTTGTCATCACATTGTGGAGTGCGTGGGGCGCGCGCACCGTGCGAATGGAAGAGCGGCAACGCGATCTCCAGAATGTCAGCGCAACGGCGTTCAGCGTTATCAAGGAATACGCCCAGTTGGCGCAGGACGGCAAGATGACGGTGGACGAGGCCAAGGCCCAAGTCATCGAGCGCCTGAAAGGCATGCGCTATGGCACCGACGGCTACTTCTCGCTGTCGAGAACCGACACCGTGTCGGTCATGCATCCGATCAAGCCCGAGATGGTCGGCAAGAACATGTCCGCCGCAACCGATCCGGAAGGCAAGCACCTGTTCGTGGACATCGCGCAAACGGCCAAGGCCGGCGGCGGGTTCGTGCGCTACCTGTGGCCCAAGCCCGGCAGCGACAAGGCGGAACCCAAGCTGACCTACGTCTCGTACTACCAGCCTTGGGATTGGTCGATGACGACGGGGCTGTATATCGACGATGTGGATGCGGCATTCCGCACGTCCCTGATTCAGTCGCTGGGCTTGCTGTTTGGTATTGGCCTGCTGATGACCGTGGTTGTGGTGGCCGTGACGCGTGGCTTGCAACGCCAGCTGGGCGGCGAGCCCGCTTACGCCGCAGATATTGCCGCGCGCATCGCCAGTGGCGATCTGGCGTTGCGCGTGCAGACCCGCCCAGGCGATCGTGACAGCATGCTTTTCGCCATGTCGCAGATGCAGCAGCAACTGACCGGCACGATTGGCGACATCAAGAACTCGGCGGATTCCATTGCCAGCGCCACCAAGCAGATCGCCGCAGGCAATGCCGACCTGTCGCAGCGTACGGAGCAGCAGGCGTCGTCGCTGGAGGAAACGGCGTCGAGCATGGAGGAGCTGACGTCCATCGTGAAGCAGAATGCCGACAACGCGCGTCAGGCGAGCACGCTGGCCGTCAACGCGTCGGATATTGCGGTCAAGGGCGGCGAGGTGGTCGGGCGTGTGGTCGAAACGATGTCCGGCATCAACGAAAGCAGCAAGAAGATTGCCGACATCATCGGTGTGATCGAGGGCATTGCTTTCCAAACCAACATCCTGGCGCTGAACGCTGCTGTGGAGGCCGCCCGTGCGGGCGAGCAGGGCCGTGGCTTTGCCGTGGTGGCGGGCGAGGTGCGCAGCCTGGCGCAGCGCTCGGCGAGCGCGGCCAAGGAGATCAAGGAGCTGATTGGCGATTCGGTGGGCCGAGTGCAGAACGGCTCGGCGCTGGTGGAAGAGGCCGGTGTGGTGATCCAGGACGTGGTGACTGCCGTGAAGCGCGTAACGGACATCATGGGTGAGATTTCCGCCGCGTCAGACGAGCAGAGTTCCGGCATCGAGCAGGTCAACCAGGCCGTGAATCAGATGGACGAAGTGACGCAGCAGAATGCCGCGCTCGTGGAACAGGCGGCGGCCGCTGCGCTGTCTCTGGAAGAGCAGGCGCAATTGCTGCGCACGGCAGTGGGGCGCTTCCAGGTATAACTGCGCCTGACTTTTGGAAGGCAGAAATGGAAAAGGCCGGCAAATTCGCCGGCCTTTCTCTTGTGTGGTTTCCGGCGCGCCTCTTTGTGCGGGCTCGGAATGCTGCGCTGAAAGCGCAGCTCAGGCGACCAGAAAATCCTCCATCTTCCGGCCCGACGACAGCTCCTTTACCAGCCAGCCCGGGCGCTTGCCACGGCCAGTCCAGGTATTGCCGTTGTTGTCGCGGTAACGCACCGGCACCTTGCGGCCAGCCTTCTTCGATGCCACGGCGCCTTTGGCGCCAAAACCGAGGTCTTCGGCGGTCAGGCCGTATTCCGCGATCTTGTGCTTGATTTCAGCGATCACCGTCGCTTGTTCATTTGCCCGGAGTTCATCGGCTTGGCGCTGCAGTTCAGAGATCTTCTGAACGATTTCCTTGTAAGTCGGCATTATGGATTCCTCAACTTTGCAATTGAAACATGGGCACGCTCCCCGTAGCCCAGGGCATTATAACGACTTTGCAGGTGTGAATTGAATTTCGTTAAGACCTCATGTCAACGGCGTGGATTTTCTGCCGCACTGAGCTTTGCGCAAAGCTGCATGGGGCGGGCGTTTGCGCGGTGTGTCGAAATCGTAAACATATGAACCATTGCAAAGCCGGTGAGCTGTATTGCAATCGAAGCAGTGCACTGTCTACGCAATCCCTACACAATTCTTTTCTTATGTGACTGCTTCATTGCTTGGGCACTTGTTGGAGTCTTGGCCAAATATTTCCGAATATGAAGGTGAAAGGTTCCCGAAAGGTTATGGTGAGTGCATCAAAATGGCGCATTTTCTGTGCCGCCTATTCGATGTCGCCTGTTCAGGCGTACTCGATTCCAAGTAAGCCCTGAAAATCCTTGGCCGGCATCGGACGTGCCAGCAGATAGCCCTGCACCTGATCGCATTGCAGATTCACCAGCGCCTGCATTTGCGCGTCGGTTTCCACGCCTTCCGCCACCACGGTCATGTCCAGCGAGTGCGCCATCGCACAAATGGCGCGAATGATGGCAGCGGCCTCGGGCGGGTTGTCGTCAAGCGCAGAGACGAATGCGCGATCGATCTTGATCTGCTGGGCGCGAAAGCGCTGCAGATAACTGAGGCTGGAATAACCGGTACCGAAATCGTCAATGGCCACCTCAAAGCCGAGCGACTGGATTTGACGGATGACCGCGATGCTCTGGCCGGCATCGCGCATGGCCGCCGTCTCGGTAATCTCGAACATCAACCGATGCGCGGCAACCTGGTAGCGATGCAGGATCTGCGACAGGCGCAGCACGAGATCGGGCTGCTGGAATTGCCGTGGCGAGAGGTTGACGGCAATGCGTTGCGGCGACATGCCGATGGCATCCCAATGCATGATCTGGCGGCAGACTTCTTCGACCACCCAATCGCCCAGTTCGACGATGGTGCCGGTGCGTTCGGCCAGCGGGATGAACTCCGCCGGTGACACAGGGCCCAGCTCCGGATGGTTCCAGCGCAGTAGCGCTTCAGCGCCGGTCATGGCTTGCGTGCGCGCGTCGTACTTCGGCTGGTAATACACCGAGAGCTGCCCGTTGAGGGCCGCGTGCGAGAGCGCACGTTGAATCTGCAGCACGCGGTGCGCGGTGGTGTTCAGGCGCGGCTCGAAGAAGCGGTAGGCGTTGCCGGTGGACTGCTTGCAATCGAACATGGCCGTGTCGGCATGTTCAAGCAGCGTGTCTGCCGTCGCGCCGTTGTGCGGATGGACGACGACGCCAATGCTGGCGGTGGCACGCAGGCGCCGGCCTTCCACTTCCACCGATTCACGCAGGCGGAACAGCAGCTTGTCGCCAATGGTGGCGGCCGCCTCGGGCAGCGCCAGACCTTCCACGAGGATGCCGAATTCGTCGCCGCCAAGGCGTGCCACGGTATCTTCGCCGCGAATGGTCTGGCGCAGGCGCTCGGCAATGATCTGCAGCACGCGGTCGCCCGCGTTGCGGCCGTATTGGTCGTTGATCTGACCGAAGTTGTCGAGATCCAGATAGAAGAGGGCAAACGGCCGCCCGCGCCGCGTGGACGACAGGATTGCCGCCTCCAGCGCTTCGCGCAGATGCAGGCGGTTTGGTAGACCGGTCAGCGTGTCGTGGAGTTGGGGCCGGGGCGCCTGGTTGGCCACGCGCGCCAGCGATGCTTCCAGATGTGCCTGCGCCGAGTCGACGCGGGTTTCGAGCATCATCAGCACCGCATGCAAGCCCAGCGCGATCAGCACGCCGCCAGCGCTGAGCATGATGACGGGCACGATATGCATCGTCGACTCGTCAGCCGGCCATGCGGCAGTGCACGGCCACAACACGAGCGATAGCACCGCTGTTGTTGCCAGCACGGCTGCGGCACGTGCCCGCAAACCCACGGCGGCGCGACGCTGCCCCGGCGGCATATGGAACGCCATGCACATCGCCAGGCACACGCCTGCGCCCAGCACCAGCGTGCCCCCGCCCCAGCCGAGCAGGGCGCGGCGCAGCGACAAGGCCTCGTCATGCACCCAGGGGCGTGTCAGATACAGCTCCATCGTGAGCAGCCCGATGCCAAGCGCCACGGCGCTCATGGCAATGCTGCGTCGTTGCGGAGCTTGCGCGCCATTGGCCGCCGAGGTGTCCGGCAACACGATAGAGAAGGCTGCCAGCGATGCCGCCAGCGCTGTCATGAGTGTCGCCGCGATGGGCGCGGATATGGGTGTGCCGACCTGTCGATGCAGGCCAAGCTGGCCGAGCCAGAGCCCCGACCACAACCCAATGCCAAGAATGGCCGCGCAGGCGATGCGCCAGTTGCGGCGTTTTGCGATCGTCGAGCCCCCCGGCAGACGTGTCGCAGCGTCCAGTGCGGCAAACGTGGTCAGCCCAGTGCTGACCCACGCAAACAGCAGCAGCGCAATATGAAAATCGTTATGCATGCGAGCGCATCCGGCGCGGCCCCCCGATCTACGACCAGCGCCTAGTCTGTGTTTTGCGGCGAGGATAGCGCAAAAACCTGTCGTTTCAGGCCGCGAAAAAGTGCGTTTGTTGCGCGCTATTCACAGAATGCGTCGGGATCATTCGCCGCTACCGCGTCGCATCAAGCGAGCATGACGGCGCCACGCCTGTCTTGGAGGATCGGCAGAAACCGCCGAAACGTGAGCCGGGTATACGCGGATGGCTCGACGCCCGTGATTGGGCGTCGGAGGTCAGGCGAAGCGGGGAGAAAAATCGCGCACGTGCTCAGGCATTGAGGCGGCCGCGCCGACGTGAAGCCGGCGTAGCGGCGCCCGCACGCTCCAGATCGACGCTGGGCAGCAGATGCAGCAGGCGCACAAGCTCAGACTGGCGATGGGTGCCGGTCTTGCGCAGGATGTCGCGGATGTGCACACGCACCGTGTGCAGCGAGAGGAATTCGCGCTCGGCAATTTCCTGCAGCGTTTCGCCTGCAGCCAGCCGCGCAGCGACGATGCATTCCTTGTTGGTCAACCCGAAGAGCGACGCGAGCACGCCGGCGTCCATGACCGAGCGGGCTTCGGAGTTGCCGACCAGCACCAGCGCCAGCGGTGAAGCCCAGGCGGAGCGCAGCGCATCGGAGGGCGCGAGCGGCGTGGCAATGAAAGGCACCGGGCGGCCATCGCGAGCCAGGTACATCCACGAACCGGCCGCGCCTTGCACGCCGAGTGACCCGGCGGCGTGTTCGATGAGGTTGCGCAGTGCTGCGTCGTGTGTGTGATCTGCCGAGTGCAACAGGCTGCCATCGAGCGACAAACGGTCGTCTTCAGCCGTCATTGTGCGCGCCCAGGCGTTGGCGTACTTCACGCGCATGGTGCGCTCGATCACCATCACGCCAAAGTCCAGCGTATCCAGCCCGGCCATGCCGAGCGCGGCGAGTTCGTTCAACTCCAGATTGCGCTGCTGCATGCGCGCAGCCCGCTGCAGATGCGGCAGCACGCGTTGAAGGCGGGTCTCGCGCTCGATGGCGCTGACTTCCGACAGATCGTCGTCGCGCGTGCGCAGGCGCATCGTGACGCGCATGTCGGGCGTATCGATCAGGGTCATCGCTGCCGACGGTGCTTCTTCAGGCTCCCCGGCGCTGAGCAATTGCGGGTCTTGGCAGAAGGCGTTGCAGTGGCCCGGTTGCGGGCAGTGCTGGCACCAGCCCGACGAAACGCCTTGGCGCGGCGAATCGGTGTGCTTGTCCCAAACGAAATAGTGTGCGCTTTCGGCGCCGGCGTAGACAGAGAGCAGGGCCAGGGCGATCGGCATCTGCGCAGGCTCGAGTACCGCCTCATAGATGGTATCGACGAGTCGATGGAACTCTGCGTCATCCGATAGACGTTGCAGCATGATGGCCCCCGGTGCGTATTGCGACAGCTCAGAGTGCACCCCGTTGCTGTCGATGTGTTGCGGCGTGACGCCGCCGTCGCTGTAATGATTATTGTTGTTCTGCGCGACTTCTGTGGTAATCGGCAATCCTTTGAAGGAACTTAACATTCCGCTTTCGATGCTCCCAAATTCCGGCGGTGATGTATCCCCCCCGAGAGAGGGGAGTATGGGTGACTTTCAGCGCTGAAAATATAAAAAATATAAAAAATTCGTACACATGTTCACGATGCGGGTGCGCGTCAATTGAACTGGTAGGTATAGGCCGCGTTGAACCGCAGGCTGCGCGAGCTTGAGTTGATCGGTTTGTCACCCACCGGGCGCGCGATGGCGAGGTCCAGCGTGTAGTACTTCCGATCGGAGAAGCGCACGCCCAGCGCGATCGACCCGAGTTGATCATGGACCAGCGTGCCGGCGTTCGAATACACCTTGGCAGTGTCGTACAAGATGTAGGGCTGCACGGTCTTCAGGTAATCCATCGACACCGTAAAGAGCCGATTGAGTTCAACCGACGCGCCCCAGCCGCGATCCCCCGCCACTTCACCGGCCGGATAGGCGAGGCCGAAGAAGCGCCCACCAAAGCTGATCTGCTCCGATGACGGCAGCGTCGCGCCGCTGTACTGCGCCGCACCCGACACAACCACGCCAAAGCCCAAGGGCAGGTCGTGGGCTTCGCTGGCGGTGATGCGCGTGCGCAGGAAGCTCAGGTCGATGTTGTTGTTGACCGACTTGCCCGCGCCAAGGCTGTTGATGCCTTGGTAGATGCCCAGCGATGCCCGGCGCGTTTCTCCCGGCTTCACTTCGGTGTACAGCGCCTCGGCGCCAGCCACGCGCACCTTGGCATCCAGTTCGGTCTGCGCGAAGGCGGGGTTTTGCGGTGTGTATCGCTGCTTGTCGTCGTTGCCGTAGAAGGTGCCTGTGAGCGTCAGGTTGCGCGTGTTCGACAGCAGCACCGGATAGCTCAACGAGAGCCCCAGCCGCTGCGTGTCGGTCAGGTAGCGCGACTGGTAGCCCAGTTGCTCCAGCGGCAGATTCTCGGGCATGCCGCGATAGTGCGACCAGGTAAGCTTGGCCAGCAGCCCATCGGTGCCGATCGGCTGCGCCCACGTGGCGGAGTAGAACGTCTCGTGATCCGACCCGCGCGGTTGCAGGGTCGATACGGTGATCTGCTCGCCCAGCGGCGTCACGCTATTGAGTGTGCCCGTGATGATGGCCCGCACACCCGGCGAGCGGTATTCGACCCCCGTGCCGATGGTGTATGGCTGGCGCTTGACGTTCAACACGAGTTCGCTCGCGCCATCGGTGGTCGTGGGCGGCTGCACGGTCGCGGTGATCTGCACGCCGGGTTGCAGCGCCAGCACGCCGGTCACGCGCTCGAATGTTTCGCGGCGCAGGGGCTTCTCATCCATCAGGCGCTGCGAGATTTCTCGCAGGCGGCCTTCCAGTGGCCCGGGTGTGCCTTCGATGCGCATGCGTGCCACATAGCCTTCGACTACGGTAACGCGTACCACGCCGCCTTCAAACGTTTGTGCCGGCACGAAAGCAAACGAGAGCGGGAAACCGCGGTCGGCATACAGCTTGGTGACATCGTTCGCGGCTTGCAGCAGTTGCGCGACGGTGACGTCGTGCCCGGCCAGCGGCGCAAAGTGCGCGGCGATCTCGGGGAACGGCAGCGTCTTGACGCCTTCGATCTGGAACTTGGTCGGTGTGAGATGCGTGGCGAGCAGGTTTTCCAGCGCCGGATTCGGTCGCTGGACTTCCACCTGGATCTTCTGCTGGGGCGGGCGGGAGGTATCGACCTTGGGAAGCGTGTCGATCGGGTTGCCTTGGGTGGGGCTGCTCTGGGCCCAGCTCAACGCCGGGCCGGTCAGTGCTACGCCTGTGGCCAGGGCCAACCGCATGGTGGTGGTCCGCACGCCTGTCTCCTCCGTGGTGTTCGTGTTTGTGGTGTCGCGAAGCCGTACAGCCGCGCGTTCCATCGAACGATAACCGCGAGACATGGTGCTTTACAACAAGACACATAGAGGGAGCGTTCACGCGGCGCAACGGCCCAGGTAGATGCCGAGGGCGCGTAGGTGCGTGGCAGCCAGCCCAATGACGATGCCGCATTGCGCGGCATCGGTTCGTTTGAAACGCGACAGCGGCGGACTGGCGTGATAGCCGGTCCACCGAAGTGTGGATCGTGGATCAGTGACGCGTGCCGCCCAGTGCGGTGCCCACCGTGCCCAGCAGGCCGCCAACCGCGCCGGTGACCGGCGACAGTGGCGTTGCCGCACCTGCCGACGTCAGACCGGTGCCCACCGTGGTGACCACGCTGCCAACCGGGGCCGTGATCGTGCTGACGGGGCCCAGCGGGCTGGCACCGCCGGCTGCGCCGCCCAGGCTACCGAGTGCGCCGGTAACGGGGGCGAGCGGGTTGCTGCCGCCCGTCGCTCCACCCAGGCCGCCCAGCAGGCCCGTGACCGGAGCCAGCGGGTTGGAGCCACCAGCGCCGCCAAGGCCGCCGAGTGCGCCAGTGATCGGGGCGAGCGGGTTGCTGCCGCCCGTCGCACCACCGAGGCCGCCCAGCAAGCCGGTGATCGGAGCCAGCGGGTTGGAGCCACCAGCGCCGCCAAGGCCGCCGAGTGCGCCAGTGATCGGGGCGAGCGGATTGCTGCCGCCCGTCGCGCCACCCAGGCCACCAAGCAAGCCCGTGATCGGCGCGAGCGGGTTGCCGCCCGATGCCGTCGGCGAATACACGACGCCGCCCAGCGCGGCAACCGTGTTGCCCGTGGCCGTGACCACACCACCCAGTCCGCTGACGACCGGAACATTGGCCGCGGTGAGCGTGGTACCGCCCTTGGCCACAGCGCCACCAATCGTGCCCAGCAGCGTGTTGACCGGCGACCCCAGGCCCGTGGCTGCGCCCAGCGTCTGCGTACCGCTGGTGACCTGCGAAGTCAGCGGCACGATGGCCGTGCTCAGTTGCTGCGTGAGTTGCTCCACAGGGCCGGTCGACAGGGCGGTGCCCAGCGTGCCGCCGCCGTTGGCAACCGCTTGGCCGATTTGCGTGACCACGCCTCCCAGCGGTGTCGTCACCGGAGCCAGCGGCGCCAGCGGGCCGGTGCCCAGGTTGTTGACCAGCGTGCCGGCGCTCGTGACCGTATTGCCCGCACCGGTCACCACATTACCGAGGCTGGAAACCGTGGTGCCAACCGGATTGGCGGTGCGGCCGATGCTGCCCAGCCCGCTCTGCACGCCCGTACCCAGCGCCGAGACCGTCGCGCCTGCGTTTTCAACCACACCGCCCAGGCCGCTTTGCACGCCGCTCAGTTGCGAGGGCAGCGGCGCGGTGGCGATCGTCGTACCGAGGCCGCTCACAGTCGAGCCGGCCGCCGTGACGACGCCGCCTGCATTGTTGAGGACAGCGCCAGTCGGCGTCAGCGGCGCAGGTGCCGGAGTGGGGCTGGGGGACGGCGACGGGGAGGGCGAAGGTGAAGGAGAGGGCGACGGGGACGGTGCCGGCGAAGGCGTTGGCGTTGAACCGCTGCCGTTGTTGTTCGAGCCACCGCCGTTTGAACCGCCCAGCGAACTGCCCAGGTCGCCGGATCCGGAGCTGGCGCAACCACCCAAAACCAACAGGCTTGCCATGGTGGCGGCCAGGCACTTGATGTTCTTATTCATGATGGATCTCCCGTTTTAAAAAGTCCGCTTTAGTCAGCTGGAAAATGTCTCACTGTCGATGTGAGGTGGCCGGACTCTGCAAACGGTGTGCCATGTCGCCATTATTACGCAATGCGTAATGGGGTATCTGTATTTGCCACGTTTAGCTCAATAAAAATAGAAAGATTGTGAAAACTAACCAGAATATGGGATTTACATACCCTACCAAAGTGGGGGTTAAACGTTTGCGTTTTGGGTTATGTCGGAGGAGAGCGTGTTCCGTGTCACGTTACGTCGTAACGCTCGGAACATGGATTTTGGCGGCGTAACAGCCGGCGTTTAGGGTGGGTAACACCTGACGTGCTGCCCGCAAAACCAATACACGGGCCGTCCTTGGGAAACTGAGCCACGTTTCTAATGCGGCTGGCATGCCATTTGCAGAATGTGGCGCGCAGTCCGCAGTACCGAGCTCAGACATCAAGACACATCATTCCAAGAAGGGGACGGACCATGACTCACATTCGACACTCCATTCGCGTTGCGCCCTTGGCCTGCGCTGTTGCCGCTCTCATGTTGGCGGCTTGTTCTTCGGGAGGTTCAGGCTCGGGCAGTTCGCCGAATCCGAGCCCGAGTGATACGACCGGCGTGACGCCCGTCGGCAAGGTCGCCAACGGTACCGGCAACACCGTTGTGGCGACCGGCCAGGCGGTCAGCAGCCTCGGCACGACGCTTCAGAACGCAAACATTCCGGGCCTGTCGGACCAGGCCAAGGCTGGGCTCGGCGGCACGGTCGACAACGCCGGCAAGGCTGTGAGCGATCTCGGCCTGGGCATCCAGACCGGGCTCGGCAAGATGGGCCAGAACCCCAACCCGATCGGCACGACCGTGGCCAGCACCGGCAATGTCGTGACGGATCTGGGCCAGGCCACCGTGAGCGCCGGCTCGCTCGTGCAGGGGCTCGGCCAGGGCTCCGGCGCACCGCTTGCACCGATCACCCAGCCTGTGGGCGGTGGTGTCCAGCAGGTCGGCCAGGCGCTGATCGGCGGCGGCACGCTGCTAGGTAGCGCGCTGTCTTCGGGCGCGGTGCAGCAGGTGACGCAGCAACTGAGCACGGCCATCGTGCCGGTGACCACCCAGCTCAGCGGCGCTACGCAGATGATCGGCGATTCGACCGGCTTGGGCGGTGCCCTGAACAACCTGCTGGGGACGGTTGGCGGCGGGGTGGCCGGCGCCGGCAATACCATCACCGGGACGGGCGTGCCGGTGGTCTCGAACCTGGGCCCCGTGGTGACCTCGCTCGGCACGACGGTCGCGGCAATTGGCGGCGTCGCTACGACCGGTGGTTCGGCGGGCAGCAATCCGCTGAGCGGCCTGCTCGGGGGCGTCGGCGGCAGCAGCGGCGGCACGAACCCGCTGGCGCCTTTGACCGGCCTGTTGGGCGGCGCAGCTGGCGGCTCCAACCCCCTCGCGCCTGTCACGGGTCTGCTGGGCGGCGCAGCCGGGGGCAGCAATCCGCTGGCACCTGTCACCAACCTGCTGAGTGGCGCGACCAGCGCTGCCGGCGGCGCATCGGGCAGCAATCCGCTGGCCCCTGTCACCAACTTGCTGGGCGGCCTAGGCAGCCTGGCGCACTGAGCAGTACCTGTCTGTGCTCTTGAAGGTGCGCGGGCGTGTTCCCGTCGCTCGCGCATCCTTTTTTTGCCTGGACAGAGATGGGGAGCGTGCAGACCAACCCTGAGGGGATTAACGGGAAGCCCCGTCCGAATGGTCGGTTTAGTCTCGACTCATTAAGGGATTCCCATTAGATTCAGTGAGTTGGCGCGTAATTAATAAGATTAAATAGAGATTTCACTCTAATTTGTGACAAGTACCTCAATTAAGTTATTTTGTTTGCGGCGGCGCACGCCTATAAAGTTGTTACGGGGTGTTACGTGACATACGTGACACTCCGAACAAAATAGACGCCCGTGGGGGCGAGCGGTGATCATTGGACGTGTGCGGGACACCATCGTCCGATGAATCTTGAATTTCGTTCCACTGATGGAACAGCGCGGGCAGCAGAAATTTTTGCGGTTCGTGTCATCGCTATAAATCCCCACGCGTTTTATTTGTCATTAGCAAATATGAACTGGCTAAGGTTGGAGCGCCGAAAGCTGGTCGAGATCAACACATCCGCGGGCGAGTGCAAACAGGAGAGAGATCATGAAAAACGCCATTCTGAAGTTCATCCGTGACGAACAAGGTGCCACCGCCGTCGAGTACGGCATGATCGCAGGCCTCATCGCAGCGGCGATCACGGTCATCGTGGGCAAGCTGGGTACGCAGCTCAACACCGTCTTCACCAACATCTGTACGGCCGTCAAGGGCGGGACTGCGTGCTAAAGCTTGGCATTGCATAGCCACATCGACATTGCCGGCTGGGCAAGCGTCGCAGTACTCGCAATTCTTGCAATCGCATTGGACATCCGTTCGCGGCGCGTGCCGAACTGGCTCGTCGTCGTGGGGTTGGTGCTGTCCATCGCGCTGATCAAGTTCGGCGGAGTACAAGACCTTGCCTATGACTGGCAAGACTTCTGGCTGGGTGGCGCAATCGCGTTCGCCTGCTTCCTGCCGCTTTACGCAATGGGTTGGATGGGGGCCGGCGACGTCAAGTTCTTCACGGTAGCCGGGCTGCTGGCCGGCTGGCACGGCTTGGTGGCCGTGTGGCTGGTTTCGAGCCTGCTCGCCGGGTTGCATGGCCTTGCGATCATGCTGGTTCGTCAGCTTGACGCATCTTCGCCACCTGCCTGGATTGTGATGCGCCTTTACCCGGGGATCGCGCGCTGGGATACCGCTCAGGCCGGGCGCCGGGGCATTCCGTACGCTGCGTACATGGCGATTGGGTTGCTCAGCCTGCCATGGGTCCCCTCAGTGATGCGCATGCCATGGCTGCCGGGAATGTAGTTCAGACAGTTGAAGCGTTGAACAAGAGCCGCCAAGCGGCCAGCCTATAAGAAAGGAGTCGGCCATGCCGACATTGCAACGGGAACGGGAGGGTGCATGCATGCACCCGCATGTAGGTGCGCTGGCTGTCCGCCGCCCCCCGCGGCGCTGTAGCCGCGGTGCAACTGCAGTCGAATTCGCCTTCGTCGTGCCGGTGCTGCTGGTGCTGATGCTTGGCATCGTGTACTACGGCGTGATCCTCGCCATGCAACAGGCGCTGACCTTGGCCGCGGAAGAGGGCGCACGCGCCGCGCTCCGCTATCAGCCTTCCAACACGCAGCGTGTGGCAGCAGCCTATGCGGCCGTGACGTCGGTGCTTCCCACGTTCCTCACCGGGCGGGTCCAGACCAACCAGAACAGCTCCCCGCTGGTGAATTGCCAGAACGTGGCAGGCATGCAATGCCTGAGCGTGGTCCTGACGTTACCCGTGACGTCCGGCAATAACCCGCTACTGCCTTCCATACCGCTGCTGCCCGCGCCCGCCACATTGACGGGTTCGGCCGTCGTGCAGCTGGTGCCCGGCTCCTGACATTTTCAGTTCGCTGACCTTCTCGATCGACCGCTCGGACACGCCGCCCAGATGACCAGCAAACACCTCCAGATCTTCGCCGCCGCACTATTGCTGCTTGCCGCCATTCTTGGCGCCGTGGCGTGGAAGACGGCGCATCGCCCGCCGGCACCCGTGGCCGAGCAGAAAGATGGCAAACCCGTCTATCCCGTGGTTGTGACAACGAAACCGCTGGAGGCGGGCAAGCCCATCACCGCGGACCAGGTGACCATCGAGCAATTGCCCATCAATCCTGCAGAGGCGTTTTCGGAAGTGACGAAGGTGGTCGGGCGTGAACCTATTCTCCCGGTCGGTGTGGGCGTGCCTTTGATTGCCTCGCAGCTGTCGTCGGGCCTTGCGCAGCAGGTGGAGGCTGGCCAGCGCGCAGTTGCCATCACGGTCGACGAGGTAATCGGCGTGGGCAACCGTGTGATGCCTGGCGATTACGTCGATGTGTTTCTCGTGATGCGCAAGGACGGCCAGGAGGTCGAAGACAGCCAGGCGCGCCTGCTGTTGCCGCACCTGCGCGTGCTGGCATTTGGCCCGCTGGCCGTCAATGAAGGGCCGCAGAAGCAGCCCGAGAACAACGGGGTCACGCGCAAGGTCGATCAGGCCAAGACGGCGGTGCTTGCGGTGCCGGTCGCGGCCGTCAGTCAACTGGCCATGGCGCACCAGACCGGCCGTCTGCTGCTGGCGCTGCGCAATCCGGCCGACGATGCCGAGCCCACCGTAAAGCCGCAGGACGCGGCCCTGCTGGCTACCGCCAACCGCAACCCGATGGACGTGGCACAGGCGGGAGTGTCGATTGCCAGCCTGACCGGCACGGCGCGCCGCCCGCCGGTGCTCCAGGTGCCGCCGCTGCCCGTGGTGGCGTCAACGCGCACGACCGCACGAACCAGTACAGCCGCCACCGGTGGCGTTGAAATCATTCGCGCAGGAAAACGTGAGGAGCAACATGACTGACGCCGCCATCCTTCGCGGTTATGTGGGCACGCTGGTGTTGGCCGCCTGCGTGTCGACGGCATTTGCTGACACGGCGCCCGCCGGTCAGACCCTGCATCTTCTGAGCGGCAGCCAGCGCGAGATCCGGCTGGGCAAGCCGCTCGAGCGCATTGCGATCGGCAACCCGGAGATTGCCGATGCGCTGCTGCTCAAGGGCCGCGGCGCCGCGAGCAGCCTGCTCATCATCGCCAAGAAGCCCGGTGCGGCCAGTGTGATGGTGTGGACGCAGGGCGGGGCTGCCATTACATACAACGTGCAGGTGGATGCGGGCGAGCCCTTGCCGGGCGATCCGAATGTCGACGTGAAGGGCGACACGGCCGTCGTGTCGGGACAGCCCAAAGACGTGTACGCCCTGTCGCGTGCGCGCCGTGCGGGTGGATTGGCGACCGGTGCGGAGAAGCCCAAGGGCGGCAACGTGGTCGATACCACATCGATGAATGTGCCCGGTACGGTTCAGGTCGACGTGCGCGTGGTCGAGTTCAGCAAGACGGTGCTCAAGGAGGCAGGCTTCGTTTTCGGGCGCACGCGCGGGGGCTTCACGTTCCGCACGTTCTCTCCGTCGTCGCTGACCAAGTACACCTTTGATTCCACAGGCCTGACGACGGAATCGACCTCGCCCGTCAGTTCGGCTTTCAACCTGCTGATCGGCTCGCTCAGCAAAGGCATCTTTGCCGATCTGAGCCTGATCGAATCGAACGGTATGGCCCGGGTTCTGGCTGAGCCGAGCCTGGTCGCGCTCTCGGGCCAGAGTGCCAATTTCCTGGCCGGCGGCGAGATTCCGATTCCCGTGCCGCAGGCGCTCGGCACCACGACCATCGAATACAAGCCCTTCGGCATCGGGCTGACGGTGTCGCCCACCATCCTCTCGGAAAACCGCATCGCGCTGAAGGTGGCACCGGAAGCGAGCGATCTCGACTTCAGCCGCGGCATCACGCTCAACGGTGCGACGGTCCCAGCCATCGTCACGCGGCGGGCCGATACCACGGTCGAACTGGGCGACGGCGAGAGCTTCGTCATCGGCGGCCTCGTTAGCCGCTCCACGCTCTCCAATGTCGACAAGGTGCCGTTCCTGGGCGACCTGCCGGTGATCGGCAGCTTCTTCAAGCGCCTGAACTACAACCAGGAAGAGCGCGAGCTTGTGATCATCGTTACACCGCATCTCGTCAAGCCGATGGCACGCAATGCCCCGATCGACAAGATGCTGCCGGGCCAGGCAGGTGGGCAGGACCGGGACCAGGCGGGTGCACCGGTGTGGCGCCCATTTGCGCTGGGCGTAGCGGATCCGGCAACCATGCCGGGCTTCTCGCAATAACGGCAAGGGCTGGCATGGATTACTTTCTCCTGCATGGTGGCGGACAGGGCGATGCACAGTCGGCTGCCGCGCATCGCTGGCTGGCTGGCGCGATCCGCGAACTCGGCGTGCTGGTCGCGCAGACGAGCGGCCACGACGGCTTTCTGGAGCAGATCGCCGCGGTGAATCCCGAGGTGGTCTTCGTACGCTTCATCTCGGCCCCGGCGTTGCTCGACGTGGCCGATCAAGACCAGAAGCTGGGCGAAGGCGCCGACGCCATCGGTGAGGCAACGCAACTCGTCGGTCAACTCGCTCGGCTGTATCCGGGGTTGCCGCTGGTTGCTGTCGGATCGGCGGCGGACGGCCGCGCGATGCTCGCCGCCTTGCGTGCCGGCGTGAAGGATTTTGTCGACATGGATGGCGCCCCGGCCGAAGCAGTGCGCGTGGTGCGCCGCCTGCTGGCCGAGCGGGCCTCTGCCGAGCCTACGCGCCGCGGACGCGTGCTGGCTGTCCTGGGTGCGCGCCCCGGGGTGGGCGCCACGACGTTGGCGACGAACCTCGCCACGCTCGTGCGTCGCACTTCGGCCAGCGATGTGATGCTGCTTGATCTGGGCCAGCCGCTGCGCGATGGAGCGCTGTACTTGAACGTGCAGGCCAATTTCCACTTTGTCGAAGCCGTGCGCAACCTGCGCCGCTTCGACCAGGTGTTTGTCCAGACTGCGCTGTCGCGCCATCCGAACGGACTTGCCGTCCTGCCGCTGCCGATCTCGCTGGCCGAGATGCGCGACATTTCGTTCTCGGAAGCGCTCGGCCTGCTCAATCGGCTGCGCACGTTCTTCGACCTGCAGGTCGTGGACCTGGGCGGCTTCGGCAACATCGACTTCATCGCGCAGATCATCAAGGCCGCCGATGACGTCATGCTGGTGACCGAGCAGAGCGTCGGCGCCATCGTCTCGGCCGCCGAGCTGATGCAGGAACTCAAGAAGCGCGAAATTGACCGCGACCACCTGCACCTGACCATTTCGAAGTTCGACACACGGCTGTCGCTGGACGCAGCGCAGATTGCCGAGCGGCTGGAAATCCCTTCGGTGCTGACGGTGCCGAATCGCCGTGAAGCCCTGGTCATCGCTTCCAACCAGGGCGCGATGCTCGCGGAAACGCATCCCACCGATGCCTACGTGCGTGCGCTTGCGCAGATTGCCCAGACGCTCGGCTACGCCCAGCAGAGCGAGCGCGCTTCAGGGGTGTCGAGCTGGGTCTCGGGCGTGACTGCGCGACTGGGCGGGCGCTTGGGCGGACGCTCCAAACGCAAGCCGGCAGACGCCACTGAACTGGATATCGGTACCACCGAACGGAACGCGACATGACACAACCCATCGAGTTCTCCAACCAGGCGGACGCGGGCAACGGCGCGTTTGCCGTTTCGCAGGCCTTCCAGGACATCAAGGAAGCCGCGCACGAACACCTGCTGACGCGCATCGAAGAACTTGGCGCCGAGTTCGGCCGCTGGTCGCGCACGGCCATCCAGCGTTTTGTCGATCTGGAAGTGGAAGGCTTCACGCGCATGCGCCGCATCCCCGTCAACGAGACGGAGATCCGGCAGATTGCCGAGGCACTGACGAAGGAGCTTGCCGGCTTCGGCCCGATCGAAGACCTGCTGGCCGACCCGGCGGTCGAAGACATTCTGGTCAACGGCCACCTGGACGTGTACGTGTCGCGCCACGGCATTCTGGAGCGCATTCCGGTGCGCTTTGCCGACAACAACCACCTGCTGCGCATCGTGCGCCGCATCCTTGCGCCCATCGGCCGCCGGCTGGACGAGTCGAATCCGATGGTCGACGCGCGCCTGCCCGATGGCGGGCGGATCAACGTGGTCATTCCGCCGCTCGCGCTGGAAGGGCCGGTGGTGTCGATCCGCAAGTTCCGCAAGGATCCGCTCAAGCCGGAAGACCTGCTCGGCCTCGGCACCATGAACGAAGAGATCGGGGCGCTGCTGGACGCCGCGGTGCAGGCACGCTGCAACATCCTCGTCAGCGGTGGCACGAGTTCGGGCAAGACTTCGCTGCTCAATGCGATGGCGTATCACATTCCCACGACCGAGCGTGTCATCACCATCGAGGACACGGCAGAGCTGTCGCTCAATCACCCGCACGTGGTGCGACTGGAAAGCCGGCCGGGTGGTTTCGAGGGCACGGGCGTCGTCACGATTCGGGAGCTGCTGCGCAACAGCCTGCGCATGCGGCCCGACCGGATCATCGTGGGTGAAGTGCGCGGCGGTGAAGTGCTGGAAATGCTGCAGGCCATGAGCACCGGCCACGATGGCTCAATGGGCACCATCCACGCCAGCAGCCCGCGCGAATGCCTCTATCGATTGGAAATGCTCGCGGGCTTTGCCGGCTTCCAAGGCAGCGAGGTGAGCCTGCGCCGGCAGATCACCAACGCCATTGATTTCATCGTGCAGATCGGGCGGCTGTCCAACGGCAAGCGCCGCATCCTGTCGATCACGGAAGTGACGGGGCTGGGTGACAACATCATCTCCACGCAAGAACTGTATCGCTATGAGCCCTACATCGGCCCCGACGGTGAAGAGGTCGACCGCTGGACGGCGCTCGGCCTGCAGCCGCATTCCCCCAAGCTGGCGCGCATGCGCAACGCGGGAATGGACAACGGTGTGAACGGCGGTGGTATGGGCGGCGGATTCGGCGGTGGAGGCCGTTTCCATGTCTAGCGCCACGCTTTGGTTCGGTTGCCTCGCGCTGCTGTTGATGGGCGCATCGCTCATGCTGTGGGCAGAATCCGTGCGCCGTCGCGAGCGCGAGGCGTCGCGCAGCTTTGTGCGCGCACAGACCGACCAGATCAATGCGCGTTATCAACCGAATGTGGAGGCCGTGCCGGCAAGCGTGCCCGACTCGCTGAATCGCGCCTGGCAGGATGCACTGCGCCGCGCAGATATCGAACCGAACCGGCGCTTCTACATGCTGCTGATTGGCCCCGCGCTCATGATTGTGCTCGTCGTCTGGGCGGTGTCCAGCGTGCTTTCGGCCTTGACGGCGCTGGCGCTGTACGTGGTGATCGTCGTTTTCCTGATCTGGAATCGCACCCGGAAGGTGAACGAACGCCTGTTGCAGCAGCTGCCGGGCTTTCTCGATGGGGTGGTGCGGCTGATGAGCATCGGCAGCGCAGTGCCGGCGGCGTTTCAGGCCGCCAGCGCCAATACCGAGCAGCCGCTGTGCAACTGCCTGACCGCCATCACGCAGATGCAGCGTGCCGGCAAGGACCTCGACGCCGCGGTGCTGACCGTCGGCCAGCAGTACCGCGTGAACGAACTGGTCCTGTTGTCGTCGGTGCTGCGCCTGGCGTTGCGCTACGGCGGGCGGGCGGACATCGTGATGGAGCGCACGGCTGCATTCATGCGCGACCGGCAGCAAGCCCAGCGCGAGCTGTTTGCGCTGTCGGCGGAGACGCGGTTGTCCGCATGGATCATCGGGCTGCTGCCGATCGTGGTGGGCGGTGTCATCGTCATGTTCAACGCGGCGTACATCATGTCGATGTGGCGCGATCCGTTTGGCGAGACGTTGATTCTCACGGCGTTCGGCATGGAAGTGCTTGGGGCCGTCATGCTGGCCCGGCTGGCGAAATCGGTCTGAGGAGGGCGCATGGACGATACCCTGATCACCCTCAGCCTGACCGCGGCGGCGGCGGGCGTGCTGGTATTCGGCGGGCTTGCGCTGCGTGCGACGCTTGCGCGATATCGCAGCGCACGCAAGCTCGATACGGCGCTGTCCGACATGCGCGCGACCTCGGCCAATCCGGGCGCGCCCGCAGCGTCGCCGGTTGTTCCGCCCACGGCTAAGCCGCGCCCGCATGGCCCGCGTGAAGCCCAGCAGCTCCAGCAGCAGATCGCCAAGGTGGGGCAGCGCTGGATCGACACGGGCCTGGGCCGCCGCATCGTCACCGAGGAAGACCGCAAGCTGCTTGAAGAATGCGGCTACTACGGCGAGCACGCCCGCACGGTCTTCGGCGGCACCCGTATCCTGCTGCCGCCGCTGCTTGCCGTGTTTGGCGCTTTGCATGCGTCATCGCTCCTGTTCGTGTTCGTATTTGGCTTTGTTGGTTTTGCGCTGGGCTACCTTGGGCCGAAGTGGCTGCTCGGGCGTCGCAAGGAAAGCCGTCGGCGCCGTATGGATGACGAGCTGCCGGTCATGATCGACATGCTGCGGCTGCTGCAGGGCGTCGGCTTGTCGATTGACCAGAGCCTGCAGGTGATTGCCAACGAATTCCACAGCATGCTGCCCGTGCTCGCGGGTGAATTCGGTCGCGCCAACCAGCAGTTCGCCTCGGGCCGCCCCCGTGAACAGACGCTGCTGCGCATTGCGCGCCTGTTCGACAACGAAGACCTGAAAGGCCTCATCACGCTGCTCACGCAGGTGGATCGCTTCGGCGGCGCGGTGCAGGAGCCGCTGCGGCAGTTCGGTGGGCGTTTGCAGGAGAACCGCCGTGCCCGCCTGAAGGAGCGTGTGGGCAAGTTGACTGTGCAGATGACGATGATCATGGTCATGACGCTGCTGCCCGCACTGCTGATCATCACCGCAGGGCCTGGCTTCATGGGTGTCATGCGCGGCCTGCAACAAACCGGGGGACATTGAGATGACACGCTTGCCAAACACCGCGCGCGCCAGCCTGGCCTGCGTGACCATGCTGACCGTCCTCCTGGCGGGCTGCGGCTCGATGGCCACGTCCGACATGAGTCTGCGCGCCGATGCCGACATTGAAATGGCCCGCCAGCGCCAAAGCCAGGAGAAGGCCGAGATCACGAACCCCGCAACCTATCTTTCGTTGATCCGCAAGATGCAGGAGCAGGGCCTGTATTACGCATCGCTGGCGCATATCGATGCCTACCAGCAACGTTACGGACGCGCGCCCGAAGTGCTGCTCATGCGCGCCGATGCGCTGCGCGAAACGGACCAGCTTGCTGCTGCCGACGCCGAGTATCGCGCGGTGGTCGGCGCCACTTCGACCATGGGTGCGGGCACGCAGGGCGCCTTGCTCAATGCGGCTGCCTGGCGAGGCCTGGGCATCGTTGCGGGCCGGCAGGGCAATTTTGCCGAGGCGGCTCGCCGGCTGCAGGTGGCGGCACAGGCCAACCCCACCGATGCCAACACCGCCAGCGACCTCGGCTATGCCCTGATGCGCGCCGGCGAGGTCGAGCAAGCCCGCGTGCCGTTGATGCAGGCGCAGCAGATGGCCCTGGGCAACCCGAAGGTTGCCGGCAACCTGGTGATCTGGCTCACCGTGAATGATCGTAAGGACGATGCGGCCTCGCTGGCGGCGCATGCGCAGCTCACGGCATCGGCCCGTAAGGCCGTGGATGAAGACGTCGCGCGTGTGCGCGGCGCCTGGCGCGATCGCCGTATCGCCCGGGAAACGGCCACGACGGCGCCGCGCACCGTGGTAGCCGGGCCCTCGGCGGCAGCGTCGGCGGGCGTTTCGATTGCCGCGGCGGCGACAGCCACCCGCACACCGGCCCGCCCGCTGGCATTGCAGCGTGGTCGCCTGCTTGACACATTGGAGGTTTCGCAATGACTTACCGCATCCTGATGGCCATCGGTGTGGCGACATGGCTGATGTGCGACGTCGCCTGCGCCCAGGGATTCTCCGGCAGCGACCCGCAGAGCGCGGCGGTGCCGGCGCCAAAGGTCGGTACCAACGTGAGCGACGCGACGCGAGCGCTGCTCAAGGCGCAAGCCGAGGGAACCTACGCGGGCGAGTTCGTGCCGTTGCAGGGTGAGCAGGCGGCGCTGGCCTACCAGCGCTACCTGAATTCGTTCACGCAGGCCATGCCCGGCCTGGCTCAGCAGAATTCGGGAACACGTGCGTCCACGGTCAACCTCGTCCAGCAGTCCGGACGTTGACGCTTCCTTTGACGATTCCCCCCGTGACGCGAGCCGCCCCCCATCTTCGCCAAGCGATCACGCTGCGCCGCCGCCTGCGCGGTGCGGTGAGCGTGATGACGGCCACGTTCATCGCCACAGTCGGACTGGCGGTGCTGGTGTCGGTCGACATCGGCAATCTGTTCTATCAGCAGCGGGCCCTGCAACGCTCGGCTGATCTGGCTGCCATGGCGGCGGCCCAGCGGCTTGACCTCCCGAGCGCCGCACAGCAGGCCGTGGTGCAGAACGGGCTGACGGTGGACGGCACCAACATCACGCTCGCCGTCGTGCCGGGCGTTTGGGATGCCAGCGCGGGCACGGCGCCCACGTACTTCACCGCACAGGGTGCCGTCGACGGCAACACCAACGCCGCGCAGGTGACGATCACGCAGAACGTGCCGTATTTTTTCATGGTGGGCCGGCGGCAACTGACGGCGACGGCGATTGCGAAGAACACGTCCATCGTGGCGTTCTCCCTGGGCTCTGGGCTCGCCTCCGTCAACAACGGACTTCTGAACCAGCTGCTCGGGTACCTGCTCCACACGAACCTGAATATCGATGCCGTCTCGTATCAGGGGCTGGCCACGACCAACATCCGCCTCGCCGATCTTGCGGTTGCGCTGGGGGCGGGATCAATGCAGGAACTGCTATCACTGTCGCCAAGCCTGGGGACGCTTTTCAACGCTGTGATCTCGGTGGCGTCGCAGTCTGGTCTGGCCGGGGTGTCGGTGGGTGGGGCAGGGGCCAGCAATGCGCTGTCGTTTGGCAGCGATCTGAATGTGCCGATCAATATTGGCGATGGTGGAGCTTCGTCGCCAGGCTTGCTTCAGGTGCTGGCGCTGGCCGGTAATGAACAGGCTGCACTCAATGCCACCGTCAACGTGCTCGATCTCCTGACAACGGCCGCGCAGATTGCGAATAGTCAGTCGGCCGTGAATGTGGCGCCCGTTACGTTGAACCTTGTCGGATTGGGGACCGTCACGCTGTCGCTGAAGATTATTGAGCCGCCGGCGATTGCTGTTGGACCGCCCGGGCAATTTCTGTCGGGGCCGAACGCTGGGCAGTGGCGCACGCAGGCGCGTACGGCCCAGGTTCGCTTGGGTTTAGGCATCAATGCCAACGTGCTGGGGCTTGCCGGTATTACGTTGCCGATCGGTTTGCAGGTTGCCGGCGCACAAGGGCATGCGAAATCAACGAACTGCGTCGTTCCTCGTCAGAACTCGACAGCCACAATCTCGGTACAACCGCAGCCTGTCTCGCTGTGTATTGCTACGGGTGCAGATACAGCAGTCAATGGTGCGTTGAATTGCTCATCTGCCGCGCCGGCGCCTCTTGTCAGTCTGCTCGGGATCGGCGCAGTGAGTATTAAGGCCAATGTTTCGCCGGCCGCCAATTCTGCTTGGACTGATGAAACCATTGCGGCCACTCAGATCGGTTTGAATCCGCAGACAGATACGAGCGGCAATTCACCACCGCGTGTGACCACACAGGCGGTGTTCAGCTCGGTCCTGAACAGCAACCTCAATCAATTGCAGTTGACAGTCCTCGGAATTCCGCTGGGTGCGATCGGTGCAGCGATTCTGGCACCGGTGCTAGCCGTGATTGGCTCGACGCTCGACGCCGTTCTCACCCCTCTACTCGAAGTCCTCGGCATCCAGCTCGGCTATGCCGACATCAAACTCCTTTCGCTCGACTGCGACGCCGTCGAGCTGGTCTACTGACATGGAAGCGACGACATGAAAACCGATCGCTGGGCGTACGAAACGCTTGAGATTTTTGTCTGGGAAGGCCGTCACGATATTGCCGATCGTGTGGCGCGGTTCATGGCGCCGTTTGGTGCGGAGGTGATCCGCGCAGGTGGTATCGATTTTCAGCCGGCCGAGCCTCGTTTGAAGCCGGCGGTGGCGGTGATCAGCGCATCGGTAGTGGAAAGCGGCGGCTTTACGGTGCTTGACTGGCAGGCTGCGCAAGGCATGCCGGTGATCTGGGTGGCGGCCGATACGCAGCATGATTCGAGCCGTTTCCCCCCCGAATACACCTACGTGCTGGGGCCGGACTTTGGCGCTACAGAACTCCGCGCGCAGATCAGCAAGGTCTTGCCGTCGATGTCGTCTGCGCAGGCTCAGGCGCAGGACCAGAGCGACCTCGTGGCCGCGTCGCCGGCCATGCACGGGTTGCTGGAGCAGGTGGATACCTTTGCCGATTGCGACAGCAACGTGATGCTTTACGGCGAAACCGGCGCCGGCAAGGAACGCATTGCGCGCCTGCTGCACGACAAGAACAGCGTCTACGGCAAGGGGCCGTTCGTGGCAGTCAACTGCGGTGCGATTCCCGATGGGCTGTTCGAATCGCAGTTCTTCGGCCATGCCAAGGGCGCGTTCACCGGTGCCATGTACGCGCACCGAGGCTACTTCGAACAGGCCAACGGTGGCACGCTGTTCCTCGATGAGCTGGGCGATCTGCCGCTGTATCAGCAGGTGAAGCTGCTGCGCGTGCTGGAAGACAGCGAATGCACGCGCCTGGGTTCGACAGTGCCCGTCAAGCTGGACTTCCGCCTGGTGGCCGCGACCAACAAGAACCTGCGCGAGATGGTCGCCACGGGTAAATTCCGGGCTGACTTGTATTTCCGCCTGGCCGTGATCGAGCTGCGTATTCCGAGCCTCGAGCAGCGCGGTGCCGATGACAAGATCGCGCTGCTGCTGTCCTTCCTGCGGCACCTGCTGGGCGACAAGGCGTACGCGAGCATGCCGCCGGTGCCGGAATGGGTGCGCGCATCGGTCGGGCGGGCGTACTTTGCCGGCAACGTGCGCGAACTGCGCAATCTGGCAGAGCGCATCGGCATCACGTTGCGGCAGTTCGGCCGCTGGGACGAGGCTCGCATCCTGCCGCTGTTCGCCGGCCTGCAGCGCGACGCCTTCGAACGCGAGGCCGGCAGCGGCAGCTACAACGAGCGGGGCAACGGGGGCACCGGCGGTGATGAAGAGCGCCGCCGCATCCTTGCCGCGCTCGACGCCAACAACTGGCGCCGCCAGGACACCGCCGCCACGCTGGGCATCAGCCGCAAGGTCCTGTGGGAAAAGATGCGCAAATACCAGATTGCCGACGGCGAAACCGAGCTGCGCGAGCTGGAGTGACGCCATACAACACCCTACTGCGCGGTGGCCGCCCGGCGCGCCACTCGGGCGGCGGATCGCGTATAGTTTTCGGCTGCAACACCTGCGCAGAATCCACAGGGTCGAGATGAGAACAAAAGAACAATCAGGGAAAGCGTCGCACCAGGCGTGTCAGAGGGGATTGGCCATCGTGGCCGCAGTCGCAGTCATGGCCGGTACGGCCGGCTGTACATCGGCCGTGGCGCAGAGCCCGGCCGCACCGCCCACCGCCATTGCACCGATTACCGCCGCCGCGCCCGTGCCGGCGTTGACCGCCACGGTTGGCCAGCCGGCCGCAACGGCACCCGCTGCCAGCGCGCCAGCCACGCCCGTCGGCGCGGCACGCGCCGAGCGTCCGGCCCCGACCAGCGCCGTCTTCGAGCTGCAGCAGCGCATGCAGGCGCACGAACTGTCGGAGCTGCGTACTACGTACAACGGGGCCTATGGTGCCAGCCTGCTGTTTGCCCAGAGTGACCTGACGTACTACGTAACGCTGTTCCAGCAGAAAGACCTCTGGCGTGTCATCAAGACCACCAACGAAGCCTTTGCCGAACGCCTGTACAACGACTTCGGCAAGCAGACCCGCGCGATGGCCGATCTGGAGCTGCAGCGCATCCGCCTGGAAGCCCAGAAGGAGCGCTCCGAGCGCCAGATTGCCGCCCAGCAGGAAAAGCTTCGTGGTCTGAAGACCGATTTGGACATTCAACGCCAGCAACAGGCCCAGGCACAGGAACGGCAGAAGACTGCCCGCACGGAAGCCGAGGCACTGGATATCGAACGCCGTGCCGCTCGCGCCCGCGTGGACGAGTTGCAGCGTCAGATCCGTGAACTCGAAGCGCAGGTCAACGCGCCGTTCAATTCACAGCCGCGCCGTCGCTGATTCAAGCTCCGCATCACCCAGATCGGGCGGCCCACGGGTCGCCCGATTCACTTTTAGGCGCCCGCATTCAAACATGGCGACTTTGTTTGATGCCGGGCGGGGCGGCGCGTACATTGGCGGACAACCCATTTTCGCAGTCGACCGCGCATGCGTTCCGCCTCCGAGTTGCCCGCCACTGCCTCGCCCGCAGCGGCGGAGCCCATCCCGCAGCCCAAGGGCTTGCCGTGGCTGGGCAACCTGCTTCAACTACCCAAAGACCGCCTGGCCCAGACGCTTCTGGACACCAGTCGGCAGTTTCCCCAAGGGCTTTACCAGCTCGACTTTGCCGGGCGGTGCGTGCCATTCGTCTATTCCGCCGACCTGGTGGCCGAACTGTGCGACGAAACGCGCTTTCGCAAGCTGATCGGCCCGCCACTGTCGTTCCTGCGGGCGGGGGCAGGCGATGGTCTCTTCACCGCGCATCAGGACGAGCCCAACTGGGGCAAGGCCCATCGCATTCTGCTGCCAGCCTTCAGCCAGCGTGCGATGAAGGGCTACTTCGATGTCATGCTCGACGTGGCCAACGCGCTGGCCGACAAGTGGGCGCGCCAGGGTCCCGACGCTGATATCCCCGTGGCCGACGACATGACGCGGCTCACGCTCGACACCATCTCGCTGGCGGGCTTCGGATACCGCTTCGACTCGTTCAACACGCCGGAGCTGCATCCGTTCCTGGCGGCCATGGTGGGAGTGCTATCCGAAGCCATGGGCAAGCTCACGCGCCTGCCGCTCAAAGACCGCTTCATGCGCGAGCACCATCGCCGGTTCGAGCACGACGTGGCCGCCATGCATCAACTGGTGGACGAGGTGATCCGCGCGCGCCGTCAGGCAAGAGATGGCGGCATCGGCGCAAGCGACTTGCTGGGGCTGATGCTCAACGCGCGCGATCCGCTGTCAGACGAGCCGCTGGATGACACCAACATCCGCTTCCAGGTCATCACCTTCCTGATTGCCGGGCATGAGACCACAAGCGGCCTGCTGACCTTTGCCCTCTACATGCTGCTGCGTCATCCGGCCGTACTGGCGCAGGCATATGCCGAGGTCGACCGTGTGCTGCCCGGCGATACCGTGCCCCAGTATGCGCACCTGGCCCAGCTTGACGTGATCGAGCGCGTGCTGAAGGAAACGCTGCGCCTGTGGCCGACCGCCCCAAGCTTTGGCGTGGCGCCGTACGAAGACACGCGCATTGGCGGCCGCTATGCCATCCGCAAGGACCAGCGCGTCGTGACCGTGCTGCTGGCCCTGCACCGCGACCCGGCGGTGTGGGACCGCCCAGACGTCTTCGATATCGACCGCTTCCTGCCCGAAAACGAAGCCAAGCTCCACCCGCACGCCTACAAGCCCTTCGGCAACGGCGAGCGCGCTTGCATCGGGCGCCAGTTCGCACTGACCGAAGCCAAGCTGGCGCTGGCGGTGATCCTGCAGCGCTTCGCGTTGTCCGACCCGTACGACTACGGCTTCCACATCAAGGAAACGCTGACGCTCAAGCCAGACGGTTTCTGCCTGCGCGCGCGGCTGCGCAACGCGCGGGAGCGGCTGTCGATGGCCATGCCTTCGCGCACGGAGGTGGCCACGCAAAACGACGCCGAAGCCGCACTTGCCGGTGGCGGCGAACCAATGCATGTGCTGTACGGCGGCAGCCTGGGCACCTGCCAGGACATCGCCGAGCAGCTAGCCGCGGCCGCATCACGCGCCGGCTTCGATACGCGGGTGGCACCGCTGGACACCATTGCCGATGCGCTGCCGCAGCAGGGCACGCTGGTGGTGGTGGCCGCCACCTACAACGGCCGTGCGCCGGACAGCGCCCGTACGCTGGAGGCACGGCTGGATGCCCCCGGCGCGTTCACCCGGCAGGCAACTGGATTGCGCTACGCGGTGCTTGGCTGCGGCAACTCGCAATGGCCCGCGTTCCAGGCGTTTCCAAAGCGTGTGGAAGCGATGCTCGCGGCATCCGGAGCACAAGCCATCGTGCCGCGCGGCGAGGCCGACGGTAACGCCGGTTTCGACGCCGCCGTCGATGCCTGGACGCGTAGCCTGTGGGGCGCCCTGGGCGCCCGCCAGACACAAGCCGATGGCCCGTCCGTCCACGTCGACTATGTCGCTCCCGATGCCGTGCGCGCCACCACGCTGCCACCCACTGCGCACGCGATGACGGTGCTCGCCAACGAAGAACTCGTCAGCGACCCCAGCGGCCTGTGGGATTTCGCGCAGGAGGCACCGCGAGGCCCCACGCGTCACCTCACCGTGCGGTTGCCCGACGATGTGACCTACGCCACTGGCGACCACCTCGCCGTCTACCCGCGCAATGCCGAGGACCGTGTCGACGCGGCCATCGCCCGACTTGCGCTGGAGGGCGATGCGCTCGTCACGCTGACCGCGCGCCATGCGCACGTGCGCCACTTGCCGCTCAACCAACCGGTGTCCGTGCGCCAGTTGCTGCGCGATTTCGTCGAGTTGCAGGACACCGCCACCATGCGCGACATCACCGCACTGCATGCGGCCACGCGTTGTCCGTTCACGCGTGGTCAGCTTGCCGTCTGGCTGGAAGGCGACGATGCGGCCCAGCGCTTCGACAAGGACATTCAGGCCGCACACGTGAGCGTGCTCGATCTGCTGCTGCGCTTTCCCGCGATCGAATTGACGCTGGAGGCGTTCCTCGCGCGGCTCGGGGCGATGCGGCCGCGGTTCTATTCCATCGCGTCGTCGGCGCGGGTGTCACCGCGCGTGGCCGCGCTAACGGTGGGCACGGTGTCCGGGCCTGCATGGTCTGGGGTCGGCACGTATCGCGGTACGGCATCGAATTACCTGATGGCGTTGCCTGCGGGCGCGGAGATCGCAGCCGCCGTGCGCACGCCCAACCCGCCGTTTGCGCCTGACGCTGATACCAGTAAGCCGATGGTGCTGATTGGCGCCGGCACGGGCATCGCGCCGTTCCGCGGTTTCCTGGAGGAGCGCGCTGCGCAGCACGCGGCAGGCGAGGCGGTGGCAACGTCGCTGCTGTGCTTCGGCTGCCGCCACCCCGAACACGACTTCCTCTACGACGACACCTTGCGTGCATGGGAAAACGCAGGCGTGGTGCGCATCTTCCCGGCGTATTCATGCATGGCCGACCATCCGCATCGCTTCGTGCAGCATGCCCTATGGGAAGCGCGCGAAGCCGTGTGGTCGGCGTTCGATGCTGGCGCCACGTTGTACGTGTGTGGCGACGGCCGGGCGATGGCGCCAGCGGTGCGTGACACGCTCATCCGCATGCACCGGGCGCGCTACGGCAGCGATCTGGCAACGGCGTCGGACTGGTTGACGGCGCAGATGCAATCCGGCCGCTATCGCCAGGACGTCTTCAACTGAAGCTGCTGGCAGGGGCGCTGGTGTTGCGGCAGTGCCGCATCGGCGGCCCCGCTTGAGCGGGGGCGCAGGTGCCCCATGTTACGATTTGCCTCTTGGAGCACTGCGCTTTTGGCCCAGCGACGCACTGTCACACGCGTCCGGCGCAGCGGCTCCGCGAGGAGAAATGAGAATGTGGCGCCGAATCAAAGCGTCCTGGATGGCGATCTTTTTGGTCACCCTGTTGGGTGCCGGGTACTTGTGGATGTACCGCTTCGAGCCGCTGCTCTCTGGCGAGGCGGGCAGCGATGTGTTCGTGTGGGATCGCTGGACCCACCGTGTCTGTGCGCTGACCGACAACGGTGAAGCCACCGAATGGCGCTGCGATAACGCCATGGAAACCGACGGCTCCAGCAACAACACCAACTCGGATGTCTCGATACGAAAACGCATGCGCGACGCCGTGCAGCGTATCAAGCTGTAGATCCCACGCCCGCCGTTCGTCGCGGGCGTTTTTCCTTCTTGGTTTCTATCCCTGACTGGGTTCAGCCGCGTCCACCAACTCCGGCGAGGGCACGGGTGGCAGCTTGCGCACCTGCGCGGTCTCCATACGGGCCTGACGCTGGAACGGTCCAAGGTTTTGCGGCTGGCCCGACTCCAGGGCGCGCTCAATGGCGGCCAGTACGCGCACGTCGGCCAAGCCTTCTTCGCCGTTCGGCTCAGGCTCGCGGTTGTGGAGGATGCAATCGGAGAAGTACTGCAGCTCGCCGCCAAACTGGTCGGTCGCGTCGAACGCTTCTTCGTGCGTCTTGCCCTCGATTGTGGCGCGATACTTCAACCCCACACCAAACATGAAGCCGGGAGAGACTTCCAGATCTCCCTTGGTCCCAAGGATGCGGTACTGATCGATGCTCGCGCCGCCATAGCTGACCACGAACTGTGCGACGCGGTGGTCGGCAAAGCGCAGCGTTACGCTGACGGTGTCATCGAAGTTAAAGAGCAGATCGGGGTCGCGCACCCCACAGGCCGAGACCTCGACCGGCTCTTCGCCAAACAGATTGCGCACTGCGTTGATGGGGTACACACCCATGTCCGACACCGGTCCGGCCCAATAACCATGGCTGGCGCGATGATTGGATGCCGCCACCGTTTGGCTGAACATGGCTGAGAACGCGCGAATGCGCCCGAGCTTGCCTGCGCGCACGAGTTCGATGGCGGCCAGCGTGGCGGGCTCGAAATGCAGGCGGTAGGCGATCATCAATTTCGCGTTGCCGTTGCGGGCTGCTTCGATCATCGCTTCGCAATCGGCTTCGCTGGTTGCCATGGGCTTTTCAAGCAGGACGTGGATGCCGCGCTGCAGGGCGGGCAGGGCGTACTGCCGGTGCATGTCGTTGGGCAGCGCAAGGTAGATCGCGTCGATGTCGCCTGAGGTGAGCAACTGGTCGTAGTCGGCATAGCCGTGGACGTGCTCGATGCCGTAGCGGTCAGCCAGCACCGTGGCCTTCGCCTCATCGCCGGTGACCAGGGCGGTGACGATGGAGTTGCCGCTTTGCGCCACGCCCGGCAGAAACGCTGCCTGGGAAATCCACCCGGCGCCGACCACGGCATAACGCACAGGGCTCTGAACGGTGCGGGCGGGAGCGACTTGCGGCTCACGTTCAGCCTCATGAAAAGCGGTAGACATGACAATTCCTTTGCAATCGTTGCGCACGCGGGCATGCCGGAGCCGTGTTGCAGCGCGCTCGGCCGTGCAGGTTCTGACTGATTAAGCAAAGGTGGTGCCCGGTGAAGGCAAAAGCCATCACATCGGGCACCGTCAAGGTGCCGTGCGATGCACTCAGGCGTGCTCGGCGCGGCTGTCGGCCGGGGCTTCGTCGCGCTCGGTCATGCCGTAGTCGCGTACCACGTGGGCGATGCGCAGCCGATAGTCGGCAAACGCGTGGTCGCGGCCGACGTGCTGTGCGCCGCGGTGCTGCTCCAGGTTGCGCCAGGCCTTGACGGCCTCTTCATCGCGAAAGAACGACAGCGAAAGCATCTTGTCGGGGTTGGTGATGCTCTGGAAACGCTCCACCGAGATGAAGCCGTCGACCTGCTCAAGCAGCGGCTTCAAACGTGCGGCCAGGTTGAGGTAGGTGTCGCGCTGGCCCGCGGCGGGCTCGACTTCAAAGATGACGGCGATCATGGCAAGTCTCCTGTGGGGTGTCTTCGCGGTGATTTCGTTTCTGCAATTTCAAGCGTGAAAGCTGGGAATGCGCGCATTGGGCGACGGGCGATACGCCACCTCGCCGAGGCCGGCGAGCCACCGGTCGACATCCGGCAGGCTCAGCAGATGCAGCACGGTTTCGCGCGCGATGGCGGTGGCCAACGCGTCGGCGGGGCAGCGGTGCGTACCTGCGCCGAACGTCCACAAACGCGGCTCTGTGCGGTCGATGTCGAAGCGTAATGGGTCGGGGTTGGCTGTGCCATCCACATTGGCGGCGGCCAGCAGCACCAGGATCTTGTCGCCAGCGCGCAGCGGCTGGCCCAGCAGCGCAACATCGTGCGCCACAAAGCGACGCGTGTTCTGCACGGGGGCATCGCGGCGCAGGACTTCACGAACGAAGGGCTCGACGGCTTGCGGTTGCGCACGCAGCCGGGCAGTCAACGCGGTGTGCCGCGACAACGCAACGATGCAGTTGCCCAGCAGCCCCGCGCAGGCGTCGTAGGTTTGCGCGAGCAGGGCGGCGAGGTTGGCAATCTCGGCGTCGCCGTCACGGCCATCGCCGCTGGCGAGCGGAGAGCCGGTAAAGCGCCGCAGCAGGCGGTCGACGGCGGCATCTGCCTGTACGACGGCTGCTGCGCCGGCACCGGGGCCCAGCGCGGCCAGGTACGCTGCAATGTCAGCCTGGCAGGCAGGCGAATCAGCGTGATCGCCCAGCAGCGTTTGCGCCATCGTGGCGAGCGGCACGCGGAAGTGGGCCTCGGTCTTCAGCGCGGCATCCAGACTCGCTGCATCGGGCAGCGCTGTGCGTGCATGCCGCTGCGCGCGACCGGCCAGCGTGCACACATCCAACCGGCCAAGCGCGGCCATCACCCGGGCCTTGCGCGCGCTGTGATCGGGCTCGTCGATCTGGCGTACGAGGCGGCTGAAGAATGCGCCCGTGGCCGAAGCGGCCACGGCCTTGGGCACAGGTTCATCGGCCGGTCTGACGTGGCAGGCGGTGCTGCCGAGCACGGCGTCCACCGCTTCGGCGCTGGCGGCCACCCACCAGCCGATGGCGGCATCGAAGAAGAATGGGCGTGTGGCGGCAAGTTCGGCGTAGTAGGGGGCGGGGTCAGCGTGCACGATGGCTTGCAGCGCGTCGGCGGGCGGGACGATGTCCATGGCAGTCATCAGCGTGGGGCGCGGGAGTAAGATGGCCCTCATTGTCTGGACTGGCCGCCCGCCTGTCACGCGCCAACAGTTTGGTCTCCATCGAACCATGACCGCATCTTCCCCAGCCATCGAAGCGACAACCATCGAAGCGACAACCCAGCCGGATATTGGCCGCGTGGCCGCCACCATTGGTGACCCGACCCGCATCCGCATGCTGATGCTGTTGATGGAAGGCCGCTCGCTCACAGCCAAGGAACTCGCCTACGGCGCCGGCGTGGAGCCGGCCACGGCCAGCGCGCACTTGCGCCGGCTTGAGGCCGACGCGCTCATCACCTCGCTGTCCAGCGGGCGCTACAAATACTTCGGGCTGCGCTCACCGGCGGTGGCGGAGATGATCGAATCGTTGCTGGTGGTCGCCCCTGAAAAACCGGCTGACCCGCGGCGTTCGGCCGTGCCCGAGAACCTGCGTGCGGCACGCCTGTGTTATGACCATCTGGCCGGCCAGCTTGGCACGGAGGTGTCGGAGACACTGCTGTCGCGGGGCTGGCTGGCGCAGCTCGATGCAACGCACGGCGCCTATGATGTCACGCCCGAAGGTGAGCGGGCGCTGGCCGCCATCGGCGTCGATGTGAATGCGCTGCGCAACGGCCGACGCCGCTTCGCATACGGCTGCATGGATTGGAGCGAGCGTCGCCCGCATTTGGCCGGTGCGCTCGGGGCCGCCGTGGCGGAACGCTGCATGGCACTGGGGTGGCTGGCGCGGCAAAAACACTCGCGCGCACTGAGCATGACCGAAGCCGGGCAGCGCGAATTGCACGCGTGGCTGCACACTGCATAGGCTCTTGCCGCCTTGGCTTAGCTGACGTCGCGGACCGCCTTTACGTAGTCGCGCTGGAACACGCACATGCGCAACGCGTTGTGATACTCGCCGTTGCTGAAGAACTCTTCGACCAGCTCGCCTTCGCGCTGGAATCCGCATTTCTCGTACACGTGGATCGCACGTTTGTTCTCCACGTCGACGACCAGGTACAGCTTGTGCAGATTCAGCACCATGAATGCGTAATCGACGGCCAATCGCGTCGCGGTTGACGCATAACCGTGCCCCTGCCACCCCGGCGCGATGATGATCTGGAATTCGCCGCGGCGGTGGATGTAGTTCAGCTCCATCAACTCGACCAGACCCACGGCTTCGCTGGCAGTGTTCTCGCAGATGAAGCGGCGCTCGCGCTGGTCGTGCACGTGGCGGTCGTAGAGTTGTGAGAGTTCGGTGAAGGTTTCGTACGGTTCCTCGAACCAGTAGCGCATGATCTTCGCGTCGTTGTTCAACTCGTGCACGAAGCGCAGGTCATTGCGCTCCAACGGGCGCAGGGAAAGGTCGCGGGCTTTTTCGATCACCATGGTTTGTCCTTGTTGTGTTGAGGGCGCGCGACATCGCGTCGACGTCCCTACGTTGTCAGCAAGGACGTGTCGCTGCGGATGCGTGTTTGCGCTGCGGTTGCGCGCGTCGGCGCCGATCCAGATACAGCCACCACCCCGTTGCCGCGAACATCGGCAGCATCAACGCTCCGATCGACACTAGCACGACGCCGATCGGCCCGAAGTAGCGTCCGTTGTGGAGCGGCAACATACCGGCCAGCAGGCGTTGCATCGGCGGCTTGTCGGCGAAGGATTCGTTGCGGATGACGGCGCCGGTGCTGGGGTCTAGGGTCAGACGGTTGAAGGCGCGGTCGTGCGGTGCGTCGGCCGGGAGCCAGTTGATATCGACCTTGCCTGTGCGGGCATCGTCGATTCGGAGGGTGGCCGCTCCGTAGTTCGACACGTTGGCCAGGAAGGCGTTCCAGGTGCGCTCAATTGCCGCATCTCCGAGCGGTTGTCGCGGGCCTTCCGTCGGCTTTGCCTTGGCGATAACGGGCATGCCGGCCAAGCGCTGCAGGCCATCGCGGTACCAGTCATATGTCCAATACAGCCCGGTGAAGGCGGCCAGCAAATACAGCGGCAGCACCAGCGTGCCGATGACGGTGTGCACGTCCCACCAGCGGATGCGGCCAGCGCGGCCCCAGCGGATGACGAGCCAGCTTCGCCAGTTCGTTACGCGGCGCGGCCAACGCAGGTACAAGCCTGACAGCGCCATCACGATGAGTCCAACCGTGCTGGCTCCCACGATCTGCTTGCCGATCTCATCAGCAAGCAACGTCCGGTGCAGCAGCTTGACGGTGGCAAAGAAGCGTTGCGCGCGCGCCTCGGGCAGCAACGTGCCGGTGGCGGCATCGATGTAGCGCAGCTCCCCGCGGCTGCTGCCGCCCTGTTTGCCGGGCGGCCACGCATACCAGACGCGCCACGGCTCGGTTGGGTTGGATGCGGCGGTGATGAAGGTGACGGGGCGCTCTGGCATGGCGGCACGTGCCACGGCGGCCACCTGCGGCAGCGTCGGGGCAGGGCCGGTGCGCGCGGGCAGGGTGAGCACGCCGGGGTTGAGCGCGCGCAGCAGTTCGTCCTCGTACGCCATCAGCACGCCGGTGGTACCAACGATGGCCAGCACCACGCTGGCTGATAGCCCGATCAGCCAGTGCAGGCGGAAGAGCACCCGTCGCAGCATCGCCAGTTCGCCTGTTCGCCGCTTACATCTTGTAGCGCACGCCCAGCAGCGCCATGCGCGGGGCACCCGGCATGTTGTAGTTCTCGGCGCCGCCGTGAGCCGACACGTAGTACGCGCGGTTGAACAGGTTCTGCAGGTTCAGGGTGACATCCAGGTGCTTGCTGCGATAACCGGCGCCCAGGTCCACCGTCATGTAGCCGGGCAGCGTCGTCAGGTTGTACTGCGATGCGTAACGCGCAGCTTCCGCACGCACGCCGCCGGCCACGTAGAAGCCGTTCGGCAGATCGTGCTTAAGCCATACCGAGCCGCTATGCCGCGGCGTGAGCGACGGCTGATTGCCGTTGACGGCCACGCCGCCGCTGCGGTCGTTCGGGTTTTCCAGGCGGCCGTTCAGATAGGCATAGCTCGCCATCAGCGACCAGGTTTTCACAATCTCGCCTGTAAACGACAGCTCCAGCCCGCGCGTGCGCTGCGTGCCGATGGGCACGCCCAGCAACGTGACCGGATCGGCCGCCGTCAGGTTGGTCTGCTTCATATCGAACAGCGCGGCCGTCACGCTGGCGCCGGCCGAGAGGTCGTACTTGGCGCCGATCTCGTAGTTCGTGGTCGACTGCGGTGCCAGCGCGCCGCTGTTCGGGAAAAATGTGAAGCTGTCCGCCAGCGGCTGGAACGAGCGGCTGTACGACGCGTAGAGCGACAGCGGCTCGATCGGGTGATACACAACCCCCAAGCGCGGGCTGACCGGCTTGTCGGTGCGCGACAGATCCACATTGCGCGGGGTCAGGTCGTCGCGGCTCTGCTTGAGGATTTCGTAGCGAAGGCCGGCGAGCACCGTCCATTGCGGCGAGAACTTGATCAAGTCCTGCACGTACGCCGCATACGTCTCGTTGTGCGAGAGGCCGTAGTTGGTTGGCACTGCGTTACCGGGTACGGTCGGCAACACCTGCAGCGTCGGGTTGAACAGGTTGTAGGTCGTGCTGCCCGGCGCGGCGGCCACGCGGTCGCTCTTGTCCTGATAGCCCAGCTCGATGCCGTACAGCAGCGTGTGCTGGATGCCCCAGGTCTCGGCCTTTTGCGTCAGCTCGTTCTGCCACAGCGTGCCGCGGTCGCTGCGGTTGCGCTGGTTGACGGCGAGCGTGACGGTCGGGATCGGCCCATCGGTGACGCGGCTGACCGTCGTGTAGTTGTTGCGGCCGAGCGAGTATTCGTAGTTGCGCACCACGCTGTGGAACGACCACTTGTCGTTGAAGCGGTGGTCCAGCGTGCCGGTCACGCTCTTGACGGTGGATTCCACGTTGCCGGCGCCCGCATCGGCCGAACCGTAGCGCGTGTCGATGGGAACGTTCACGGGACGGCCCCGATACGATGGCACACCCTGGTCGGCAATGCGCTTGTCGTGCAGGTAGTCGAACTGCACCATCAACTTGGTATCAGGCGCCAGATTGAACAGGAACGACGGCGAAATCGCCTGGCGGCGCAGGAAATAGTCGTTGCGGAAACCGCCCGAATCTTCAACCGCACCGTTGATGCGCGCGCGGATGGCGTCGTTGTTGATGGACGTGTTCAGGTCGAACTCGGCGCGCTTCTGGCCTTCGGTGCCCACCACCACGCCCACTTCGGCCAGCGGCGTGGCCAGCGGTTTCTTGGTCACGCGGTTGATGATGCCGCCGGACGAACCACGCCCATACAGCACGGCCGCGGGGCCCTTCAGCACTTCAACGCGGTCGATGTTGGACAGATCGCGGAAGTAGAGCGAGTCATCGCGCAGGCCGTCGACGTACTGGTCATTGATCGACGAGAAACCGCGAATGGTCACCTGATCGCGCTGCGCATCGCCCAGCGAGGCCGACACGCCCGGCACGTTGCGCAGCGTGTCGTTGATCGACAGCGCGCCCTGATCCTGGATGACTGCACGCGGCACGACGTTCACCGACTGCGGAATTTCGCGCAGCGGCACGGGAATCTTCGTGGCCGTGTTCGCGATCGGCGTGTCGTAGCTCGCGCTGCTGCGCGTACCCTTGACCGTGGAAGTCGGCAACGTGCCGGCGTCGGCTGCCGCCACGGTGTCGGCGGCAGTTGCCACGTGGGCAAATGGCAGCGTTCCAAGGACGGCCAGTGACAGGCACAAACGTTTCGGCGGCATTGCAGTTCCCGTAAAGTGAAAAGTAGGGCCGACTCCCTCCCCCGGGGTTGGCGCCTTCAGAATGTGAAGGCGCAAATAATAATGAGAACAATTCCTATTTACAAGAGAGTTAAGGCGTATTTTTGACGATGGGCAACGGTTGCCAATGTTGTGCGCGGCAATTTTCCGTGGCGTGCCACAAGATTCCGGGCACCAAGTTGCGTCGGGAGCGTCTCAATCGCCTGCTTTCTGCCATTTTTTACACATGTCGTATTCATCACATCAGATGCCGTTGAGAGCCGCTTTGGTGGGCTATGGCTATGCAGGCAAGCTCTTTCACGCCGCATTGATCGACGCCACGCCGGGGCTGCATTTGCAGGTCATCGGCTCCAACCGGCCGGATGCCGTGCATGCAGATCGGCCAAACGCCGTGGTCTGCACGCCCGAAGCGGCGGCAACGCATGCGGACGTCGACCTCGTGGTCATCGCTGCGCCCAACGACCGTCACGCGCCGTTGGCCGAAGCCGCGTTGCGCGCCGGCAAGCATGTCATCGTGGACAAGCCGTTCACCGTCACGCTGGCAGAGGCGCGGCATCTGGCGCGGGTGGCGCGTGAGACGGGGCGCATGCTGTCGGTCTTTCAGAACCGTCGGTGGGACAGCGACTTCCTCGCCGTGCAAGCGGCGATTGCGGGCGGCGCCATTGGCGAAGCCATGCACGTGGAGGCCCATTTCGACCGCTATCGCCCGCAGGTGCGCGCCCGCTGGCGCGAGCAGGCAGGGCAGGGCACGGGCATCTGGTTTGATCTTGGCCCGCATTTGGTCGACCAGGCACTGCAACTGCTCGGCTTGCCCGATGTGGTGAGCGCCTCGTTCGCACGCCAGCGGCCGGGCGCTGAAACGCCGGACTGGGCGCATGTCGTCCTGGAAGTGGGCGAGCGCAGGGCGATCCTCCACGCGAGCATGCTGGTCGCGGGCGGATCGCCGCGCTGGGTCATCCACGGCACGCGCGGTTCATTCGTCAAGCGCCGGATGGATCAGCAGGAAGCGCAACTGCTGGCCGGCATGCGGCCCGGCGAGCAAGGCTGGGGCCTGGACGATGACGCGGGCTGTCTGATCGACGGCGCAACATCCACGGAAACCGCCATCGCAACGCCCGCCGGCGACCAGCGCGCCTACTACGCCGCTGTGCGCGATGCCATCGTCGGCCGGGGCGCAAACCCCGTCCCGCCCGTGCAAGCCGTGGCCGTCATGGCCGTCCTCGAAGCCGCAGTGGCCGCCGCCGAGACCGGTACGGCAGTCGTGCCGGACCTGACCGATGCCGAGCGCGCGGATTGGTTGGCCGCACGGGAGACCGTCTCGTGAACGGTGTCGTCATCCTGTTGCTGGTGGTGGGCGGTTTGCTCGCCGTGGTGGCGCTGGTGCAGATGCTGGCCTCGCGCCTGACGCTGCCGGAATCGACATTGCTGGCGCTGGCGGGCATTGGCATCGGCGGCGCCTATGTGATCGTGCAGAACAGTGCCCCTGCCTTGGCGACCACGTTCTTCGCGCCGCTCGTTGATCCGAGTTGGCCAGCGGAGGCGTACCTGTGGCTGTTCCTGCCGCCGCTGTTGTTTCAGGCAGCGCTGTCGGTGGATGTGCGCAGCATGGCGCCGGATGCCGCACCGATTTTGATGCTGGCCATCGTGGCCGTCGTGGTGGCCACGGGTGTGATCGGGCTCGCCGCGGCCGCAGTCACACCGTTCGGCATCGTCACGTGCCTGCTGCTCGGCGCCATGATTGCCACGACCGATCCGTCCGCCGTGATCGCGGTGTTTCGCGATGTGGGTGCGCCGGCGCGGCTGATCCGCCTGGTGGAAGGCGAGGCGCTGCTCAACGACGCGGCGGCCATTGCCATCATGGGCGTGCTGCTTGCCATGCTGACAGGGCACGGCGGTGATGCCTCCGTCGGCAGCGGCTTGCGTGAACTGGCCAGGGCGTTCGGTGGCGGCGTGGTGTTCGGGTTGATTGCCGGGCGTATCGCCGCATTCCTGCTGCCGGCGCTGCACGGCATTGCCCAGGCCGAAGCCGCCTGGACGCTGGCGCTGCCCTATCCGCTGTATCTCGTGGCCGAGGACGTGCTCGGCGTGTCAGGCGTGGTGTCGGTGGTGTGCGCAGGGCTGGTGATTGGCGCGCTGGGCCGCACGCGCCTGACGCCGCGCAACTGGTCGCACCTGCAGCTCATTTGGGAGCAGATTGCTGCGCTGGCCGGGGCGGTGGTCTTCCTGTTGGCCGCAGTGCGCGTGCCGGAGCTGTTGCACGGCGTGGTGTGGAAAGACGCGCTGTGGCTGGCGGTGATCGTGCTCGCCGCACTTGCTGCTCGCCTCGCCGTGCTGTTCGGTCTGTTGCCGGCGCTCGCGTGGTTCAAACTCTCCGCGCCGGTCAGCCATGCCTACAAGCTGGCGATTTCGTGGGGCGGCCTGCGTGGCGCCGTCACGCTGGTGCTGGCGCTGGGTGTGGCCGAGAACCAGGCCGTGCGCGAGGCAGATCGTCATTTCGTGACCATTCTCGCCACCGGTTTTGTGCTGGTCAGCGTGCTCTTCAATGGGGCGACGCTGCGCTGGGTGATGCGCCGGCTGGGGCTCGATCAGTTGTCGCCGCAAGAGCAGGCCCTGCAAGGGCAGGCGTTGAACATGTCGACGGAGGAAGTGGAGTCGACCATGCGCCGCATCGGTGGGCATTTCCATTTCACGTCGGGTGCGACGGATGAGGCCGCGGAGGTGTATCGGCGGGAGGTCGCGGCTGGCGCTGTCGAGCTGAACCTCGAGGAAGCTCTGTCCGAACGGGAGCGCCTGACCATCGGCCTTGTTTCGCTCGCCACGCGTGAGCGCGAATTGATTCCCGAGTACGGCAACGGGCTCATCTCCATCCGCAACCTCGACGCGATGATGCGCAACACCGCCGACATGATCGACGCAGCGCGCACGGAAGGGCGCCTGGGCTACAAGCGCGTATCGAGGCGCATCCTGGCCAAGCACGTCGGCTACCGGTTCGCGGTCTGGCTACACCGGGTGGTGCATATCGACCGCCCGCTGGCCAACGCGCTGGCCGACCGCTTTGAATTGCTCATTTGCCGCCAGACGGTGCTCGAACGCTTGCGCGCGTACAACCGCGCATCGCTGCAACCCGTGCTGGGCGAGCGCATGGCAGACCTGCTCGACGGCGTGTTGATTGCCCGGATCGAGGCGGCGGAAGAAGGCCTGGCCGAGCTGCGCGAAAAATTTGGCGACTACAGCGCCGCGTTGGAAAAGCGCCTGCTGGTGCTGTTCGCGCTCTACATCGGCCAGAGCAAGATCGACACGATGCTGGCCGAAACGGTGATCTCCAAAGAGGTCTACAAGCAGATCAGTGCGGTGATCCGCCGAGCCTGGACGGCGGCGCTGCCGCGCCCGCCGTTGTCGACTGCGCTGCGGGCGCCGGCCACACCGCACTAGTGCGACTCAGGGGCGGCTGAGGGGCGACTCAGCGCGACCCAGCGGCGAGCGACTCAGAGCCGCTTGTCTTCCCGCTCCACGCCCGGATGGCGGTGGATGTCGTGCGTAACGAAGCCTGTGTCGTTATTGGGCATCTCCAGCCATTCCGGGTGCGAGAGCGATTCGCGAATATCCGCCAGGCCCGAGGCCCAGTGGTCCCGCATGGTCGAGGGCCCGAACTGGATGTCCTTGCCCGGCCCTTCATGTTCCTTGGCCGCGTAGATGAGGTGGAAGACGTTGTAGCGCTTGGTGCAGGCCATCTCCTGCGCGTGCTTGTACCACTGCGTGCGCTCGAACTCCTTGGGCGGCAGGTGATCGAGCAGCTTGCGCATCAGCCGGCGCGTGGATTGCGAGCGTTCCATCCAGTCGGTGGTGAGCCGCGTGCGGCTGGAGTACTGCAAGTCCTTCTGCCGGCTTGCCACGCCGATCATCGTATTCGGCACCGGCCCCAGCGCGCTCCAGAGGTCCACCTGAAACACCAGCGTGTCGCGGCGGGGCTTGGAGCCCAGCACATACGACAGCGGCGTGTTGGAGACGACACCGCCGTCCCAGTAGTACTCGCCGTCGATCAGCACGGGTGGAAAGCCCGGCGGCAGTGCGCCCGATGCCATGAAGTGCTCCGCGCGCAGGCGGCGCTCGGTGTTGTCGAAGGCTTCCAGATTGCCGGTGCGGACGTTCACCGCCCCCACCGACACGCGAATGCCGCCGTCGTTGATCCGGTCGAAATCGCACAGGCGTTCCAGCGTCGCCTTGAGCGGCGTGGTGTCGTAGTAGCTGGCTTCGAGCGGGTCGACTTCGTTGGCTGGCAACGGGGCAGGAAATCGCGGCGTAAAAAAGCCGCGCTGGCCTTCAAGCAGCGTGTCGGCCGCCTGCATGGCGGTCAGCCATTTGCGCAGATGCGCGTTGCCGTCAAACCAGGCGTTTTCCAGAATGTCGGGCAGCGGCGGCGAGAACGTCGGCTGCGTGATGATCTGCCAGAACTCCCGCAGCTTCGCTTGCCGATGCTCGGGTGCATTGCCGGCAATGATGGCCGTATTCAGCGCCCCGATGGAGATGCCCGCAATCCAGTTCGGTACGATGCCGGCTTCGTCCAGCCCTTCGAACACGCCGGCCTGGTACGAGCCAAGCGCGCCACCGCCTTGCAGCACCAGCGCGATATTCTCGTAGGCCGGCAGCACGATGCGCTGTGCCGTAGTGAGCGGTGCATCTGCCGGGCGTGACGATTCTGCCGGAGTGGGCCGCTTGCTCGCGGCCACGCGTAGTTTTGGTGCGGGCATATCTCCTCCAACCTCCTTGCGTGTGCAGAGATTTATTGCATGAACCAGCCGTGGCTCACCACGAACGATTGGCCGGTCAGCGCAGCGCTCGGGAACGTGGCCAGGAAGCGCACCGTCTCGGCCACGTCTTCCACCGTGGTGAACACGCCGTCCACGGTATCACCCAGCATGACCTTTTTCACGACCTCGTCTTCGCTGATGCCGAGTTCCTTCGCTTGTTCGGGAATCTGCTTTTCGACCAGTGGCGTGCGCACAAAACCCGGGCACACCACATGTGAACGCACGTTATGCGCGGCGCCTTCCTTGGCCAGCACCTTGTTCAGGCCGAGCAGCGCATGCTTGGCTGCCACGTAGGCCGACTTCAGCGGCGAGCCCTCGTGCGAGTGCACCGAGCCCATGTAGATCACTACGCCGCCACGGTCGTCCTTGTACATGTGGCGCAGCGCCGCGCGCGTGGTCAGGAACGCGCCGTCGACGTGGATGGCCTGCATCTTCTTCCAGTCGGCAAACGAGTAGCTCACGAACGGATTGACGATCTGGATGCCGGCATTCGAGACCAGGATGTCGACCGAGCCGAGTTCTTCGGCCACGCGGTCGATGCCGCTGTCCACGGCTTGTTCGTCGGTCACATCCATGCGCAGGCCGATGGCCTTGCCGCCTGCATCGGTGATCTCTTTGGCGACGGCCTTGGCACCGTCCTCGTTCAAGTCAACGATGGCGATGGCCGCGCCCGAATTGGCGAGCGTGAGAGCGATCTGTTTGCCGATGCCGCTGGCGGCACCCGTGACGACGGCGACTTTGCCTTTCAAATCAGACATGTGTGTACTCCGGGGGTTGACGGGGAAAAGGATGGCGTTGGGCAGGCGTTACTGCGCGAGGTAATCGAACACGACCTCGCCCATGCCAAGGGTCAGATCTGCAACGATGTGTCGGGCTTCGACAATCTCAAGCACGGGCAGTTCGGCCACGGGCGCCAGCGCATGGTGCGCCAGTTCCAGCGATGCGGGGCCCGTCCAGGCGCCTTTCATGTCGATGTCGATCAAGTAGTTGCGCGACAGCTCGCAGATGCGCGCGGTCTTGCCGTCCACGTGCGGAATGATCTTGAGCAGGAAGTTCGGGCGCTCCAGGCGGCGTTTCTGTTCGGCCAGATCCAGCTCGCGGTGCTTGTAGCCCATGGTGCCGGTCGCCACGCGCACGGGGCCGTAGTCGAGCGTGCCGATCAGCGTGTCCTTGTCGGTCACGAGCTTGGGCGTCGCGAGTTTCTTGGGAAAGCCCCACATCTCGCGGCCGCCGGCCAGGGGCGGGTGGTCGTCCAGGTACATCGCCAGCGTGTAGGTGCCCGGCTTGCCTTCATACGTGACGGGGATCACCTGGCCGCTCTCGGTGTAATCGCCAAAGCCGGTGGAGTCGGCCATGCGGATGAACTCGTAGGCGACGAGCGGTTCCGGCACTTCCAGCGGTTCCGGAACCATGGCACGCAGCTTGGCCGGGTCGGTGCGGTACGTGATGATGAAGAACTCGCGATGGATGAAGCGGTACGGGCCGGGCGGGTAGGCGGGGCTCGTGAGCGGCATCGCGAAGGCGGTTTCGCGGACGGTCTTGATGTCCATGGCACTCCTTGTGCAGGTTCGGCTGCAGGTGGCGTTGGGAATCGGTACGGCGCAAGAGAACGGTAGGTGACAGCGCATCGTGTCGCGCTTTTGTGACCCTGCAACCTTCCGTTCACGCGAAGTTCACGTTTGAGTGCCGTTCACGCAATTGATTGCATGCAATACGCCATTGCGGCGCACGCAGAGCAGCCAGTCAGGCGTGCGAGAGAAATTCCCAGAGTGCCGGTTCGGCGGAGTACGCCACATTGAAGCGCAGCCAGGGGCTGGCCTCGTCATGCGGCCGGAAATACTGCCCGGGCGCCAGCCAGATGTTGTGGTCAATGGCCCGGTTGGCCAGTGCGGAAGCATCTGCCTGACCCGGCAGCCGCGCCCACAGGAAGAGCCCGCGCCCCGGCGTATCGAATGGTTCGGCACCATGTTGGCGCATCAGGGCTTCGGCGTGCGTGTGGGCTTCGTCCAGCCGTGCGATCAGCCGCGCCACGTGTTCCCCATAGACGGGGCGGGTGACGAACGCATGCACGATGCGCTCTGTGATTTCCGACGACGTGAGCGCCACTGCCATCTTGGTGCGCGCCAGCTCGCGTGTGATGGCGGCATCGGCTACCACGTAGCCCGCGCGCAATGAAGGCGAGATCGTCTTGGAGAAACCGCTCACGTACAGTGTGCGGCGCAGGCCGTCGAGTGCGGCCAGCATCGGCGCGGCCGGGTCGGCAAGCTCGCGGTGCAGGTCGTCTTCAACGATCCAGAGGCCGTGCTGTTCGGCCAGCTGCAGCACACGATAGGCGTTCTGCGCGGTCATCGACGAGCCGGTGGGGTTCTGCAGCACGGAGCTGGTGAAGAGGGCGCGCGGCCGGTTGGCGTCGTCCGCACGCAGGATGGTTTCCAATGCCGCTGTGTCGAGCCCGTCCGGCGTGCGCGGCACCCCGACCACGCGCAGGCCGGCCAGCTTGAGCACTTGGAGCACGTTGCAGTAGCCGGGGTCATCCACGGCTACAACGTCGCCGGCTTTGAACAGGGTGCGGACGACCAGGTCGAGCGCCTGCGTCGCGCCGCTGGTCAGCAGCACCTGCGAGCGTTCCACCGGCAGCCCACGCAGCGCAAGCGACTGCGCCACGTAGTCACCCAACGGTGCATAACCCCACGGGTGTCCGTAGCCCGCCACCCGCAGCGCAGACACACGGCTCACCGCACGCATGGCTTCCTGCACACCGCGCTCGTCCAGCCAGTCGTTCGGCAGCCAGCCGCAGCCCGGCTTGATGGCGATGGAGCGATCGGCAAACACATCCGACAGCAGCCACGCAGCGTTCAGTGTGGGCGGTTCCCAGCGCGGGGCCACTGGCGCGGGTTGGGTTGGTGTGCGCGCCGCCACCAGATAGCCCGAGCGCGGCCGCGCGACGATGGCCCCGAGCGCCGCCAGCCGTGTATAGGCCTCCGCCACCGTAAAGGTGCTCACATCGTGGGCCTGGGCCAGCTTGCGCACGGATGGCAGCCGCGTGCCCGGCAGCAGGGCATGGTTGTCGACCGCCGTACGAATGCCTTGGACGATCTGGTCGACCAACGTACGCTGGGGATGAGAAGGATCGAGTTCGAGTTGCATGTTGCGGTGCGGCACGGAAGCCGTGGGTGGGCGCCTATACAGTTTCTTATAGAACCGCCATCTGTGCATGTCCGTCTCGCATTCGACTCTGTACAGTTTGCTCCAATTGCTGGCTTGCCCAGTCCGTTCCCTTTCCGCTGTTTTTTCGGAGCCGCCGATGAAACCCGCACCGCACCCGCTGGAAACCACCGATCTGTCCTATTTCTGGATGCCGTTCACGGCCAACCGCCAGTACAAGGCCGCACCGCGCCTGCTGACGTCGGCCCAGGGCATGTACTACCGTGACGGCGACGGCCGCGAGGTGCTGGATGGCACAGCCGGCCTCTGGTGCGTCAACGCCGGTCACTGCCGCAAGGAAATCGTCGACGCCATCACCACGCAGGCCGCCACGCTGGATTTCGCACCCACCTTCCAGATGGGGCACCCGCTGGCTTTCCGCGCGGCAGAAAAAGTCGCCGAGATCATGCCGGAAGGGCTGAACCGCATCTTCTTCGCCAATTCCGGTTCGGAAGCGGTGGATACGGCACTCAAGATTGCGCTGGCCTACCACCGCGCGCGCGGCGAAGGGCAGCGCACACGCCTGATCGGCCGCGAGCGCGGCTATCACGGCGTAGGCTTCGGCGGCATCTCCGTGGGCGGCATCTCTCCGAACCGCAAGGCGTTCTCGGCCAATCTGCTCCCGGGCGTGGACCACCTGCCCCACACGCATGCGCCCGAGCACAATGCGTTCTCCAAGGGCCAGCCGGCCTGGGGCGAGCATCTGGCCGATGAGCTGGAGCGCCTTGTCACGCTGCATGACGCGTCGACCATCGCCGCCGTCATCGTCGAGCCGCTGGCGGGTTCCACCGGCGTGCTGGTGCCGCCCAAGGGCTATCTGCAGCGCCTGCGCGCGCTGTGCGACAAGCACGGCATCCTGCTGATCTTCGATGAAGTCATCACCGGTTTTGGTCGCCTGGGCGCGGCAACGGCGGCGGAGTTCTTTGGCGTGACGCCGGATCTGCTGACGATGGCCAAGGGTATCAACAACGCCGCCGTGCCGATGGGCGCCGTGGCCGTGCGTCAGTCGGTGCACGACACTGTGGTCGACGCCGGCGCGCCGGGCGCGATCGAGCTGTTCCACGGCTATACGTATTCGGCGCACCCGCTGGCTGCGGCCGCAGCGGTGGCGGCGCTGGATCTGTATCGCAGCGAAGGGTTGTTCGAGCGTGCGCGTGCGCTGTCGCCGGCCTTTGAAGCGGCAGCCCATTCAGTCAAGGGCGCGCCCCACGTGAAGGACATCCGCAACCTGGGCCTCGTGGCGGGCATCGAGCTGGAATCGCGCCCGGGCGCGGTGGGCGCGCGCGCTTACGAAGTCTTCCTGAAATGCCTGGAGCGTGGCGTGCTGGTGCGCTACACCGGCGATATCCTGGCGTTCTCGCCGCCGCTCATCATCGAAGAGGCGCAGATCGCGCGCATCTTCGAAACCGTTCGTACCGTTCTGCAAGAGGTAGCCTGAAATGAACCGACCGATTGATCCTGCCGTGACGGAATCCGTTGTCAGCCATTACATCGGCGGCCAACGCCATGCCGGCAGCGGCACGCGCAGCGCCGATGTGTTCAACCCCGCCACGGGCGCTGTGAGCGCGCAGGTGCTGCTGGGCGGCAAGTCCGAGGTAGACGCCGCGGTGTCCGCCGCACACGCTGCCGCTCCGGCCTGGGCCGAGACCTCGCCGCTCAAGCGTTCGCGCGTTCTGTTCAAGTTCAAGGAGTTGCTCGACCAGAACCAGGATGCCCTGGCTGCCGCCATTACGCGTGAGCACGGCAAGGTGTTCTCCGATGCCAAGGGCGAAGTCACGCGCGGCATTGAAGTGGTCGAGTTCGCCTGCGGCATTCCGAACCTGCTCAAGACCGAGTTCACCGACAACATCGGTGGCGGCATCGACAATTGGAACCTGCGCCAGCCGCTGGGCGTTGTGGCCGGCATCACGCCGTTCAACTTCCCGTTCATGGTGCCGATGTGGATGGCACCCGTGGCGCTGGCGTGCGGCAACACGTTCATCCTCAAGCCGAGCGAACGTGACCCGAGCCCGAGCCTGATGATTGCTGACCTGCTCAAGCAGGCTGGCCTGCCCGATGGCGTGTTCAACGTCGTGCAGGGTGGCAAGGATGCCGTCGATGCGCTGCTTGAGCATCCGGACGTGCAGGCCATCTCGTTCGTCGGCAGCACGCCCATCGCCGAATACATCTACGCCGAGGGCACCAAGCGCGGCAAGCGCGTGCAAGCCCTGGGCGGCGCAAAGAACCACCTCGTCGTCATGCCCGATGCGGACCTCGACCAAGCGGTGGATGCCCTCATTGGTGCCGGCTACGGTTCGGCCGGTGAGCGCTGCATGGCGATCTCCGTGGCCGTGGCAGTGGGCGACGTGGCTGACAAGCTCGTCCCGCGCCTTGCCGAGCGCGCCAAGGCGCTCAAGATCGGCGACGGCATGCAAGCCGACAGCGAAATGGGTCCGCTCGTGACCGCCGCGCACAAGGCCAAGGTGGAAGGCTATATCGCCAAGGGCGTGGAAGAGCGCGCCAAGCTGGTGGTGGATGGCCGTGGCCACACGGTCGACGGCCATGCCGAAGGCTTCTTCACGGGCGGCACGCTGTTCGATCACGTCAAGCCAGGCATGACGATCTACAAAGAAGAGATCTTCGGCCCGGTGCTTTCGGTGGTGCGCGTGCATGATCTTGCCGAGGCGGTGAACCTGATCAACGCGCACGAGTTCGGCAATGGCGTGTCGTGCTACACGAGCGATGGTGGCGTGGCGCGCGCCTTTGCGCGGCAGATCCAGGTGGGCATGGTCGGCATCAACGTGCCGATTCCGGTGCCGATGGCGTGGCACAGCTTTGGCGGCTGGAAGCGCTCGCTGTTCGGGGACCACCACGCCTATGGCGAAGAAGGTGTGCGTTTTTACACGCGATACAAGAGCGTGATGCAACGCTGGCCGGATTCGATTGGCAAGGGTGCCGAGTTCGTTATGCCAACGGCCAAGTAAGCCGGCGCATCATCCATGAGAAAGGGAGGCACTGCCTCCCTTTTTCCTTTTGAGCATGCCGAGTTGAAACCGGCGTGTCATATTGGTTTGATGTTGACGGCGATGAGTTCGCCATCGGGCCCGATCTCTACGTCAAAGCTGACGCGCTGGCCCTCATGAAATGTCTGCGAGCGCGAAAACTGGATTTCCGAGTCCCGAATAAAACTCGGGGCAGCATGCATTTCTGCAGCTGCCCCGGCGGGCGGATCATATTGAACGGCGTTCTCTTCAATTCGGCTGGCCATTGCATGCTCCCAATAGGGGTTCGTCAAACCAGGCCACCGCTTCCGGCGGCCATCCGACTGCTTGATGGCAAACACGTACTGAACAACCTGCCTGGCGGAATATCCCGGCCAATACTCGCGCGAGGAAACCTCGCGCGGCAAGCCAAAACCGGGCTACCGCGCCCGCGTGCTCCTTGTTACTGGGGCACGATGTTCGAAGCTTGCTTGCCCTTGGGGCCTTGCGTGACTTCGAACGACACCTTCTGACCTTCCTTCAGGCTTTTGAAGCCCGCGGCGTTGATAGCAGAGAAATGTGCGAAAAGGTCTTCGCCGCCATCATCCGGGGTAATGAAGCCGAAACCCTTTGCGTCGTTGAACCACTTGACGGTACCAGTAGCCATGATTTTGAGTCGTGAAGTTGAGAAATCGATCGGCCGCCGGCCAAATACAAACGCAGCAGGCAGACCCGGCCGAACCGGCCAAACGATCGTTTGGTGAATATATGCTTGGCGCGTCTCCCCGTCAAAGTCTGTTTTTTTTCCCTTTCTGTTTAGGACGGTCGGGGCGGTCGTTTTTGGGTGCGCAGCAGGGTTGGGGCGCGCTTGCCATCGGTGCAAACACCCGCGCAAAACCGAGCGTTTTCACCTAAGCTTTAGTGGCTTCTGCCGCACTCGGCTCGCCCCGCAAAGCCGGTGTCACAGACGGTGCACGAAAATTGCGTGCGCCCCCGTCGTTCCAGTCGCAGCCTACCCATGACGACAGCCGCAGCCAGTCAAACCAACAAAAATCCCGCGTTGATGGCCACCATGGTGGGCGCGATCGGCGTGGTCTTCGGGGACATCGGCACCAGCCCCCTGTATGCACTAAAGGAATGCTTCAACCCCGAGCATGGGGTTCCGTTTTCCGATCAGACCGTCTTTGGCATCCTGTCGATGCTCTTCTGGGCGATGACGCTGGTGGTGTCTGTCAAATACGTGTTGTTCGTCATGCGCGCCGACAACAACGGCGAAGGGGGCATCCTCGCGCTTACGGCGCTGGCCATGCGCGCAAGCAGCGGTAGCGCCCGGTTCACACGCACGTTGATGCTGCTTGGCCTGCTCGGCGCCGCCATGTTCTACGGCGATGCCGTCATCACACCCGCCATTTCGGTGCTCTCCGCCATTGAGGGCATGGAGATCATGGCGCCCGCGCTGCAGAAGTGGGTGTTGCCCCTCGCGCTGATCGTGCTGATCGGCCTGTTCCTGATTCAAAAGCAGGGCACGCACGTGGTCGGGCGCCTGTTCGGGCCGATCATGGTGATCTGGTTTGTGCTGCTGGGGCTGCTGGGGCTGGCTTCGGTGGTGAAGTCACCGGAGATATTGGTGGCGCTGAGCCCCGTGTACGCCATTGAATTCGGATTCCGGCATACGGTGCTGGCGTTTGTCGTGTTTGGCTCGGTGTTTCTGGCCCTGACCGGCGCCGAGGCGCTGTATGCCGACATGGGCCACTTTGGCGCGCGCCCGATCCGCTATGCGTGGTTCTACATTGCCATGCCGTGCCTGCTGCTGAACTACTTTGGCCAGGGCGCCTTGCTGCTGCGCGAGCCGAGCGCTGTGCAGAACCCGTTCTTTCTGTTGATGCCGAACTGGGCCGTCGGCCCGATGGTGGTACTGGCCACGGCGGCCACCGTCATTGCGTCGCAGGCCGTGATCTCGGGCGCGTTTTCGATGACGGCGCAGGCCGTGCATCTGGGTTATGCGCCGCGCATGAAGATTCTCTACACGTCGGATGTGGAGATCGGCCAGATCTACGTGCCGGTCGTCAACTACATGCTCTTGGTATTGGTGGTGGCGGTGGTGCTGGCGTTCGGTAAGTCCGACAACCTGGCCGCGGCCTATGGGATTGCGGTGACGACCACCATGGTGCTGACGACGGGGTTGGTCACGGTGGTCATGCGCAACGCCTGGAAGTGGCGCCTGTGGCTGGTTGCCTGCCTCGGCACGGTGTTCCTGGCGGTGGATTTGTCGTTCTTCTCCGCCAACCTGCTCAAGATCGCGGCGGGTGGCTGGTTCCCGCTGCTGCTGGGCGGCTTGATCTTCTTCCTCATGGTGACGTGGCATACCGGCACGCAGCTGCTGAAGGCGCGTAATGTGGAAGGCGGCATTCCGCTCGAGCCGTTTATGGAAGGGCTGCTGCGCCATCCGCCGTATCGTGTGGACGGCACAGCCGTGTATCTCACGCCGAGCATCGATTTCGTACCCCTGGCGTTGCTGCACAACCTCAAGCACAACCATGTGCTGCACAGGCGCGTGCTGTTCATCCACTTCCGCACGCTGGCTGTGCCGTATGTGGACCCTGCCAAGCGCCTGGTCATCAAAACCATTGGGGAAGACATCTACGCGGCAGTGGTGGATTTCGGCTTCAAGGAGACACCGGCCGTGGACGAGATCGTCCGCAACGTGGGTGAGCGGCTGGGCATCGTTTTTGAAGATATGGAAACCTCGTTCTTCATTACGCGCGCCACGGTGGTGCCGTCACCGCTGCCTGGCATGGTGATGTGGCGCGAGTCGTTGTTTGCCTGGATGCAGCACAACAGCGCCAAGCCGTCGGACTTCTTCCGGATTCCTGCCAACCGCCTGGTTGAGCTGGGAAGCAAGGTGGAGATCTAAGCGTGGCCGGAAGAAGAAGCCCGCACGGCGGAGGGCTCGACGGTGCTCTGCCAGGACAGGACAGCACTGCAATACACCGTTATGCAGGCGGCGACGGCTCGCGAGTCTTCGGCGTGATGTGAGCGCTATGGCGTGATCGCGCGCTGCTCAGGCGAACCGCGTCACGCTATCGCCCCGGCAGAACGCCAGCAGTGTCAGCTGTCCGGTCTTGGCGTGGCGGATCGCCAGCGAGGACGGCGCGGAAATGGTCGCCAGCAACGGAACCTCCACATGCACGCACTTGCGCGCCAGTTCGAAGCTCGCACGACTCGTCATGACGATGAAGCCGTCAGCGGGGCGGACGCCCAGCCGGGCCAGCCGGCCGATCAGCTTGTCCAGTGCGTTGTGACGGCCCACGTCTTCAAGCACATGCAGCGGCACGTTGCCGTCCGCAGGCACCCAGCCTGCGGCATGCATGCCCCCCGTGAGCGCGTTGGCCGGTTGATGCGTGGTCATCGCCTGCATGGCGTCCAGCACCTGCGCGTCGGTAAGCGATGCCATCCACGCCGGGGGCACCAGCGGTGCCGGTGCGTCTTCAAAGGTCTGCAGGCTTTCAATGCCGCATAGGCCGCAGCCGGTCGGGCCGGCCAGCGCGCGGCGGCGTTCCTTCAGCCGCACGAAGCAATGCGAGGCGATCTCCGCGTGCACTTCAAGCCCATGCGGATGCGTTTCCACATCTGCGCCACGCCAATCGGCGCGGCTGTCGATGATGCCCTCCGACAGCGCGAAACCCAATGCAAAGTCTTCCAGGTCGGCTGGCGACGCCATCATGACCGCATGCGTGATGCCGTTGAAGACGAGCGCCACGGGGGCTTCATCAGCCACAGCGGTGGAGGCGTCTTCTTGCGTGCCGACGCGCGTGCGTTTCGTCGCGGTGGTGGAAACGACGGGTAATCCGGCGGGGTGGCGGGGCAGGAAGGTCATGCAGTGAAATCGGGAAGAACGCGGCCGGCGTCGAGCAGCACGATGCGCCAGCGTGTGTCGTCCATGGCGACGCACAGCAGGCCCGCGTCAGCCAGAGGATGCAGTGCGCGCAGCACCGTGCTGGCGCGCTCGTCCACGCGCTTGGTCAGCCATGGCAGCGACACCGGCTTGCCGGCGTCGGTCTCGCGCAATGCCGCCAGCAGCGCCAGTTGAAGCGCAGACCACGCCGGCTCGGTTGGCATCACGCGTCGGCCGTGGTGGCCGCTTGGCTGTCAGCGGTGCGCTCGACCTGGCTTGGCACCAGCATCACCGGAATCGACTTGGATGTCGGCGTGCGGGCCTGGTCTGCCACGGAAGACAGCGGCACCAGCGGATTGGTCTCGGGGTAATAGGCCGCCAGACAGCCGCGCGGAATGTCATACGCCACCAGGCGGAAGCCATCGGCGCGGCGCGTGGTGCCGTCGTCGGAGAGGGTCACCATGTCGACCCACTCGCCGTCTTTCATGCGGATCGTGTGCAGGTCTTCCTTGTTGATGAAAACCACGCGGCGCTGGCCGAATACGCCGCGGTAGCGGTCGTCCATGCCGTAGATGGTGGTGTTGTACTGGTCGTGCGAGCGCACCGTGGCCAGCGTAAAGACGGTCGCGTCGGCATGGCGCTCGCGGGCGCGGTGGACCGGCGTGTCGGTCGGCACGGCATGCGCGTGGAATTCCGCCTTGCCAGACGGCGTGTTCCACACGCGCTCCGACGCCGTGTTGCGCAGGCGGAAGCCGCCCGGCACGCGAATCTTCTCGTTAAAGCCGGCAAAGTCGTCGAACACGGCTTCGATGCGCTCGCGGATGCGGTCGTAGTCTTCTACCAGCCAGCGCCAGGGGATCGTGCTTTCGGGCAGCGTGGCTTCAGCAAGCCGCGCCACGATGGCGGGCTCCGACAGCAGATGCGGCGACGCCGGCGGATTGATGCCCGCCGACATGTGCACCATGCTCATCGAATCTTCCACGGTCACGCCTTGCGTGCCACCGGCCTGTTGGTCAATCTCGGTGCGGCCCAGGCACGGCAGGATCAGCGCGGCCTTGCCGTGCACGATGTGGCTGCGGTTGAGCTTGGTGGTCACGTGCACGGTCAGGTCGCACTGGCGCAGGCCGGCCCACGTGGCAGCGGTGTCCGGCGTGGCCGCCGCGAAGTTGCCGCCCATGGCGAAGAACACGCGCGCCGCGCCGTTGCGCATCGCCTCGATGGCGCCGACGGTGTCGTAACCGTGTTCGCGCGGCATCTGGATGCCGAAGACGTGCTCGAGGCGGTCGAGGAACGCAGGCGCGGGCTTCTCGTAGATGCCCATGGTGCGATCGCCTTGCACATTGCTATGGCCGCGCACGGGGCACGCACCGGCACCCGGGCGCCCGATGTTGCCGCGCAGGAGCAGCAGGTTGACGATCATCTGGATCGTCGCGACGGAATGCTTGTGCTGGGTGATGCCCATGCCCCAGCACGCGATCACGCTGCCGGCCTTGATGTACGTATCGCCGGCTTGGCGGATTTCATTTTCCGGCAGGCCCGATTCAGCCTCGATGGTCGCCCACGACTCCGCGCGCACGTCGGCGGCGAAGGCGTCGTAGCCGCCGGTGTGCTGGGCGATGAACGTGTGATCGATGATGGCGGGCTCGCCGCGGCTGCGTGCCACGTCGTCACGCTCGATCACGTGTTTGATGATGCCCTTGACGGTCGCCAAGTCGCCGCCGATGCGCACCTGGTGATATTCGGTACTGATGCGCGTAGAGCCCAGCGTCAGCATCTCGATCTTGCTTTGCGGATCGGCAAACCGCTCCAGCCCGCGCTCGCGCAGCGGGTTGAACGACACAATCTTTGCGCCACGCTTGGAGGCCTCGCGCAGCTCACCGAGCATGCGCGGGTGATTCGTGCCCGGGTTCTGGCCGAAGATGAAGATGGCATCGGCTTTGGTGAAATCGTCGAGCGTGACGGTGCCCTTGCCAACGCCGATGCTGCCCCGCATGCCTGTGCCGGAGGGCTCGTGGCACATGTTGGAGCAGTCGGGGAAATTGTTCGTGCCATACGCGCGCACGAACAACTGGTAGAGGAAGGCCGCCTCATTGCTGGTACGGCCAGAGGTGTAGAAGATCGCCTGGTTCGGATCAGGCAGTGCACGCAGGTGCCGCGCAATCAGCGCGAAAGCGGCGTCCCACTCGATCGGGATGTACTTGTCGCTGGTCGCGTCGTACACCATCGGGTGCGTCAGGCGGCCCTGGTCTTCGAGTGCGTAGTCGGACCACTCGGCCAGTTCCCGCACGGTGTGCTGCGCGAAGAACTCAGGCGTGGTGCGGCGGGACGTCGCTTCGGCAGCCACGGCTTTGACGCCGTTCTCGCAGAATTCGAAGGTGGAAGCGTGATCGCGATCGGGCCAGGCGCAGCCGGGGCAGTCGAACCCGTCGGGCTGGTTGGCCGACAACATCGTCTTGGCGCCCTTGGCCGCAATGCCCTGCGACAGCAGTTGATGCGCAACGCTTTTGAGCGCGCCCCAGCCACCGGCCGGATGACGGTAAAACTCGATCTTCTGGTGCTTCATGGGTGGCGGGGCGGCTTCAAATCAGGTGTCAGGAAAAAAGAACGGCGGCTTTTTGGAGTGTAATCCAAACGCCCCAGCCCAACGGCAGGCCGACCGCCGCCCAGGCCAGCACCACGGCCACGGCCGATCCCGGATGTGCCTTCCATTCGAGCGACGTTTCCGGTGAAGCAACCGACGGCGTCGGGTTCTTGGTTGCCGCAGCGTGACGCTGCTCGTCGAGTTGCGCTTCGGTCATGAAGTGCTTCGCGTTGACGGGGCGCACCAGCAGGTTGCAGATGAAGCCGAGGATCAGCAGGCCGGCCAGGATCATCATCGTGATGTCGTATACGGCCGCGCGTTCCACGCCATGGGCGATCTGGTATTCGCGCAGGTAGTTCACCAGCACGGGGCCCAGGATGCCGGCCGTGGACCACGCTGTGAGCAGGCGGCCGTGGATGGCGCCCACCATCTGCGTGCCGAACATGTCAGCCAGGTAGGCCGGCACGGTCGCAAAACCGCCGCCGTACATCGACAGGATCACGCAGAAGGCCAGTGCGAACAGCGCGATATTGCCCGTGTGCGACGTCCACGGAATCGATGCGTACAGCACGAAGCCGAGCACGAAGAAGACCGCGTACGTCATCTTGCGGCCGAGGCGGTCCGACAGCGAGGCCCAGAAGAAGCGGCCGCCGATGTTGAACAGGCTCAGCAGACCCGTGAAGCCCGCAGCGATGGCCGCGATCTGTCCCTTTTGCGCGGCGGTCAGGTCCATGAACGATGTCGTCACGCCCAGCAGCTTGCCGCCAAACACTTCCTGCAGCAGCGGCGAAGCCATGCCCAGCACCCCAATACCGGCAGACACGTTCAGGCACAGCACGGCCCAGATCAGCCAGAACTGCGGCGTTTTCAGCGCTTCATTTGCGTGGACATGGCGTTGGGTAACCATCGTGTCCTTCGCCTTGGCTGGCGAGGGCGTCCAGCCGGCCGGTTTCCAGCCCGTGGGCGGCACGCGGTAACCCAGCGCACCCGCCATCATGAACACGAAGTAGATGCCCGCCAACACGATAAACGTTTGCGACACGCCGACCGATTCGGGCGTGGCAAACAGCTTCATCAAACGGTCAGCCAGCGGGGCGCCGATCATCGCGCCGCCGCCAAAGCCCATGATGGCCATGCCGGTGGCCATGCCGCGCTTGTCCGGAAACCACTTGATCAGCGTCGACACGGGCGAGATGTAGCCCAGCCCCAGGCCAATGCCGCCGATCACGCCCGAGCCCACCCACAGCAGCCACAGTTGGTGCATCTGGATGCCAAGTGCGGAGATCAACAGCCCGCCGCACCAGCACACGGCCGATACGACGCCAGCCTTGCGCGGGCCAACGCGTTCGAGCCAGCCGCCCCACATGGCAGCAGATGCGCCCAGGAACACAAAGAACAGCGTGAACATCCAGCCCAGGCTGGAGACGCGCCAGTCGCAGGTGGTCGTGAACAACTCAGCGATCAGCGAGACATCGGCGCCGCAGGTGAGCGGCTTGGTAATGCCCAGCGCGCGGCCAAGCGGCAACCAGAAGACGGAGAAACCGTAGGCCATGCCAATGCAAAGATGGATGGCCAGCGCGGCAGGCGGAACCAGCCAGCGGTTGAAACCAACCGCGGCGACGGTGCGCTCGCGCGAAAAAAATGGATGCAGGACTGCTTCGGACATCGAATCCCCCCGGATAAGTTGAGCCCGTGTTGTGACGTTCGTGGTGAAACGGTGCGGCCGCGCCGGTCATGGCCGGTGCGTGCCAGCCGGCTGCAGTTGGAATGCGCCGACGTTGCCCGCGAAAGATAGTGGGGCATCGTGCTCTAGATCAATAGTTGTAGTCACCCGTTGTATTGCGAATTGCGCAACGTACAGCCTAATTGCTTAATTTATGTGAACAAAAACATAAATAACCGGGTGAGGGATCGCCGCAGTTGGTGTTCCGGTTGCAAGCGTCAATACTGAAGAAATGGATCGTGGAGGTGGCGATGGCAGGCGATACGCAACTTGAATCCCATGCGTTGGGTGTGAGCGAATCCATCGTCATGGGTGTGGCGGGCACCGCGCCCGCGTTCAGCATTGCCGCCACCACGGCCACGCTGATCGGCGCGGTGGGGGGGCTCACACCGGCCAGCCTGCTGTATTGCGGGCTCATCATGTTTGGAGTGACGTTCGCCTACCTGCACCTGAATCGCCTCAACCCGCATGCCGGCGCGGCGTATGCCTGGGTGGGCGCCATCTTCAACCGCACGCTGGGCTTCTTTGCCGGTTGGGCGCTGCTGGTGGCCTCAGGCGTGTTTATGGTGTCGGGCACGATCCCGGCCGCCACGGCCACGCTCACGCTGGTGGCGCCGTCACTGGCGGCCCAGCCCGCTGTGGTCGCGCTGGTGGCCGCAGCGTGGCTGCTGGTGGTGAGTGCCGTCATCATCAAGGGCATCAAACTGACGAGCTATTCGCAGATCGCCATGACCGTCACGGAAACAGTCATTCTGGGCGGCCTGATCGTGCTGGCGGTGGTGAAATTCGGTGCGCATCCGGCGCATGCCTTGTCATGGGCGTGGCTGTCGCCGACGGCGTTTACGCCACAGTTGTTTGCGACTGGCGCACTCACCGCGCTGTTCTTCTTCTGGGGCTGGGATGTAACGGTCAACCTGACGGAAGAAACACGCGACGCCAATCACGCGCCCGGCCGTGGCGCACTTTGGGCCATGGTGATCGTGCTGGCACTGTTCATGGGTTTTGCCGCCGTGATCCTGCTCGTGCTGAGTGATTCGGAGATCGAGCAGTCAAGCACCAACGTCATTTTTGCGGTGGCTGACAAGCTGCTGCCGCGTCCGTGGAGCTACGTGGCGGTGGTAGCCGTCATGTTGAGCACCGTCGGAACGCTGGAGACTTCCATCCTGCAGTTCACGCGCACGCTGTACGCCAAGGGCCGCGACGGCATGCTGCATGCGCGCTATGCCATGCTGCATCCAACCTGGCGCACGCCATGGGTGGCCACCATCGTGATCGCCGCGATCGGGTTGGTGCTGCTGTTTGGTGCGTCGTTCTTTCCGAGCATCAACGCCATCATCAAGGACTCGGTCAATGCGATCGGGTTTCAGGTGGCGTTCTACTACGGGCTGGCGGGCTTCGCCTGCGCGTGGCACTACCGGCGTGAAGCGCTGCGCTCGGTGTTCAACGCGGTGTTTCTGGTGGGGTGGCCGTTGGGCAGCGCGTTGTTCTTGTGGTTTATCGCGGCCTACAGCGTACCGACGTTTGATTTGACGACAAACCTGGTGGGCCTGGGCGGCATCGCCGTGGGCGTGGTGCCGCTGCTGTTCAACCGATGGTCTGCCGAGCGTGGCGCACGGTTAGCCCGCCACCGCTGAGTTGGGCCACGGGCAACTGCTTGCCAGCTGGCGGAATTCATCGGCCAGCACGCGCAGGTGGGTGAGGGCGGATTGCATTTGTGCCGCGCGCTCGTGATACGGCCCGGGGTTCTGTGCAGTGCGCTCGATGCTGCGGGCAGCATCGCCAATGGGCTGATGCCCAAGCATGCGCGCGGAACCGACGATGCGGTGCGCCGCTTCAACGATCTGCGCGTCTGCCCCGCTGCGGATGGCCTGCTCCAGGTTGGCGAGATCCTGTTCCATCGTCTCGCAAAACAGATCGACGATAAAACGCCATTGCTGCAGATCGTTGCCAAGCAGCTCGACGAGCGTGGCGACGACCTGCGGCGGGAACTGTGCGGCGACGCTGGCAGGTACGTTGGGCGTGGTGTGCATGGTGGCGGTGCGTGCGATGAGGGTCAGAGACGCACTCTGCACGCCTGGCCCACGCGCAACCATGAGATTGCTCCGATTCTGATGCAGACCCCAATGAAAACGGGCGCACCGCCTGGGAAGCGATGCGCCCGTTGCGCTTTCAGCACACGCGCGGTTTAAGGCAGCATGGCGGCGGTCGGATTGACGTCCGAATCGCGCGACGGTGGGCGGCGATGACGGTGCGCCCAGGTAAAGACCACCGGCAGCACCAGCAGCGTGAGGATCGTCGTCGTGACCATGCCGCCGACGATCACCAGAGCCAGCGGGCGCTGCGCTTCCGAGCCGATGCTGTGCGACAGCGCCGCGGGCAACAGGCCCAGGCCCGCCAGCATGGCCGTCATGATCACGGGGCGCAGGCGCAGTGCGGCGCCGTCCACGGTGGCTTCCCGCACGTTTTCAGATTGCGCCAGACGATTGACGTACGAGATCAGGATCACCCCGTCCTGGATGGCGATGCCGAACAACGACAGGAAGCCAATACCCGCCGAAATCGACAGCGTTTCATGCGCGATATGCAGCGCCAGGAGCCCGCCGATGGCGGCAAACGGCACATTCAGCACCACCATCAGCGCATCCTTGAAATTGCCGAAGGTGCTGTAGAGCAGCAGGAAGATCACGAGGATAGTCAACGGCACGATCACCATCAGCTTGCCTTGGGCGACCTTCATCTCGTTGAACTGGCCGTCCCACTTGACGGTGTAGCCCTCGGGCAACTGCACGCTGTCGCCCACCACGCGCTGAGCTTCGTCCACGGCGCTGCCCAGGTCGCGGCCGCGCACGCCGAACTTGATGGCGATGTAGCGCTTGCCGAGTTCGCGGTAGATGAAGAACGGGCCGTCGGTCATTTCCACCTTGGCGATCATCGACAACGGGACGTGCTGGCCGTCGGGCGTATCGATCAGCAACTCGCGGATGGCATCGTACGAAGCGCGTGCCTGCTGGTTCAGGCGCACCGCCAGGCCGAATGATTTCTCGCCTTCCAGGATCTGCGTGACCGGCGCGCCGCCAATGGCGTATTGCACGAGGTTCTGCACGTCGCTCACGTTGATGTTGAAGCGTGCAGCGGCCTGGCGGTCGATGGAAACGTTCAGCGTCGGCTGGCCCAGCTCGCGGAAGATGCCCACGTCCACCAGTCCTGCCACCTTCTTGAGCTGCGCCTGGATCTCGTTGGCCTTGGCCTCGAGCACGTTCAGATCGTTGCCGAACAGTTTGACCGAGTTCTCGCCCTTCACGCCCGAGAGCGCTTCATCCACGTTGTCCTGGATGTACTGCGAGAAGTTGTATTCGATGCCGGGAATCTTCTCCAGACGCTTGGACAGACGCTCGACGAGTTTCGCCTTGGTCATGCCGGCGGGCCATTGGTCAGGCGGCGCGAAGTACAGGCCGTACTCCTGGTTGAAAACGCCGGTGGAATCGGTGCCGTCATCGGGGCGCCCGATCTGCACCGAGACCTGCTTGATTTCGGGCTGCTTGACGAAGTACGCGCGTAGGTCGCTCGCCACGGAAGCCGAGTAGTCCAGATCGACCGTGTTGGGCAACGTAATGCGCAGCCACAGGTTGTTTTCTTCCAGCGTGGGCAGGAACTCGGTGCCGAGGAACGTGGCGCTGTACAGCGTCAGCACAAGCGCCGCGACGGCGGTCGCAAAGACCGTCATCGGGCGCGCAATCAGGCGGCGCAGCAGCGGCTTGTACCAGCGCAGGATCGCCGTGATGAACGCCGGCGAATGCGGATGCAGCGTCTTGCCGAACACGAATGACGTGGTGGCCGGCACGAAGGTCAGGCTTAGCACGATCGACGCCATCAGGGCAAAGCCCATCGTGAATGCCATCGGCTTGAAGATGATGCCTTCCACGCCGCCGATGAAGAACAGGGGCGAATACGCCACGATGATGATGCCCGTGGAAAAGATCATCGCGCGCTGCACTTCGCTGGTGGCCTTGACGATGGCGTCATCCAGCTTCTCGGCGCCTTCTTCCAGGTGCCGCATGATGTTTTCCATCACGATCACGGCGGCGTCGACAATCACCCCAAAGTCGATCGCCCCGAGCGAGATCAGATTGGCCGGCACATGGAAGTGCTCCATGCTGATGAACGACACACACAGCGCCAGCGGAATCACCGCTGCCACCACGGCCGCTGCGCGCAGGTTGCCCAGGAAGACGAACAACACCGCAAGCACCAGAGAGATGCCCACCACCAGTGTGTGTTCGACCGTGCCCATGGTGATGTCGAGCAGCACCTGGCGGTCGTAGAACGGCTTGATCTGAATGCTCTTGGGCAGGATGCCGTTGTTCAGCTCGGCCACCTTCTCGCGCACCTTGGCCAGCACCTCGCTGGCGTTGGCGTCGCGCTTGAGCAGCACGATGCCTTCCACCACGTCGGGCTGGTCGTTGTATTGCACCTGTCCCAGACGCTGCACGTTGCCGACTTCCACCTCTGCAATATCGCGCACGCGCACCGGTACGCCATTGTTGGCGTTGACCACCACGTTGCGGATGTCGTCCACCGTCTGCAGCAGGCCGACGCCGCGCACGACGAACTGCTGCTCGCCGTCGCGCAGCAGGTTGCCGCCGGTGTTGTTGTTGGCGTTGCCGATGGCCGTGATGAGCTGCGACAGCGTGAGGCCGTACGACTGCAGCTTCGCTGGCGACGGGACGATGTGGTACTCCTTCACCTTGCCGCCGAAGGCGCTGACATCCGCCACACCCTGCACGTGCTTCAGCTCTTTGGTGATGTCGTAGTCCTGATAGCTCTTGAGCGTGGTGAGGTCTACGCCGTCGCCCACCAGGCGAAAGCGCATGATCTCGCCGGTGGCATCGGAGTCGGGGCTCAGCGACGGCTGCACGCCGGTCGGCAGGTTGGCGGCGGCCACGTATTGCGAGAAGTTCTGCCGCGCCTTGAAGCTGTCGGTGCCTTCCTTGAACTTGAGCGTCACCACCGACAGCCCGAACAGCGATACCGAGCGGAACGACTGCACATCGGGCACACCGGCCAGTGCGTTTTCAATCGGGATGGTGATCTGCTGCTCGACTTCGGTCGTGCTGCGGCCCGGCCATTGCGTGATGGCCTGGACCGACAACGGCGCCACACCGGGATACGCCTGCAGCGGCAGTTCGCGGAACGACAGCACGCCGGCCACCAGCAGCGCGATCGCCAGGAAGACAATCAGCAGCCGCCGCTTGAGAATGCCCGCGATGGGGTTGAAGCCCATGCCTACGCTCCCGCCTTGACGATCATCTCGTTGAGCAGCGCGGCGCCGCGCACCACCACCTGCGACGAAGCCTCAAGCCCGGCCGTCACGGCAAAGTTGCCATCGGTACCGGTGTCTTTGCCGTGCACTTCCACGCGCTTGAAGTGCGTGGCATCGCTCTGCACGATCACGTAGTAGCTGCCGTGGTCTTTCACCAGGGCGGACTTCGGCACCACCGTGGCTTGGCCGCTGCCCGTCTGGATGCGTGCCGTGGCGTACATCTCGGGGCGCAGCAGGCCGTCGGGGTTGGGCACGTCGCACCGCACCGTCAACGTGTGTGTTGCCGGGTCGATGTTCGGGGCGATAAAGCTCACGCGGCCGGTGAACTCGCGGTCCGGATATGCCGACGCGCGCAGCGAGATCGGCTGGCCGATGCGCACGCTGGCGATGTCGTTCTCATACACATTGCCCGTGAACCACAACACACGCGTATCGACGATGCTCATGAACGAGTCGCCCACGTTCAGGAAGGCGCCAGGGTCCATGTTGCGCTTGACGATCGTGCCCGAGATGGGCGCGCGCAGCGTGAGGTGTTCAGCGGGCGTGCCGCGCTTGGCGATCTGCGCGACATCGGCATCGGACATGCCCAGCACGTGCAGGCGACCTGCGGCGGATTGCACGGTAGCGTCCGCGTCGTCCTGCAGATCCTTCATGCTGGAACCCTTGAGCTGGCGGGCGGTATTCAGCGCCAGCAGGTATTCCTTCTGCGCGGAAATGAAGTCCGGGGCGTACAACTGCGCAATTGGCTGGCCCGCGCGCACCGGCGCACCTTCGAACAGGAGGATCTGGTCCAGCCGCCCAGCCACGCGCGCCGACGCAAGCTTGGTGCGCTCGGCGTTGTAGGCAAGCTTGCCCGGCGTGGACAGCTCCACCGGCACCGACAGCTGGCTGACCTGCGCGACCTTCACCTGCTGCGGGTCGAAGCCGCCGGCAGGAATTTCTACAGAGTCGGGTTTCGGGCGCGCGGCGGCAGCCGGAGCCGATGCAGCGGTGGCAGCGGTGGCAGTGGGTTTTGCGTTCTCGGCCGGCACAGTGGCAGGCCACTTGCGTCCGACCACCACACCAACAGCGAGGGCTGCCGCCAACGCGATCACGGCAACAACGGGAGAGAACTTCTTCATGATGTTATTGAGCTTGAACCGGCGAGCGGCCGGTGGCCGCGAGCAGCGCGTGATAGGCCTGCAGGGCCGTGGCCTGTGCCTGGGCGACCGACAGTTCGGCGTTCTTGAGGGCGCCCTGGGCGGTGAGCAGGTCGTTGAAGTCGGCGTTGTTGCTGGCGTAGTTGGTCATCGTCACGCGATAGGCCGCCAGCGCCTGCGGCAGTTGCCGTTGCTTGTTGAAGTCGAGCTGCGCAAGTGTCTGGCGCAGCGTGTTGTAGGCGGTATCGACGGCCAATAACGTCTGCTGGCGCACCGACACGTCATTCGCCTCGGTGGCGATCTGGCTTTCCACCGCCTGATTCACGCCGTACTTCTCTTTGGTCAGGAACCAGAACGGGATGATCACGTCCAGTTCGATCTGGTAGCTGTTTGGGCGCACGCCATACGGGGGGTTGTCCGTCGTGACGGTGGCGATGACCTGGAAGTCGGGCAGGTAAGCCTTGCGCGCCAGCGTCACGCTCTTGCGCGCGGCGTCCATCAGCTCGGCTGATGCCTTGATCGACGGGTGCTCGCGCAGCGCCTGGTTTTCCAGCTCCGGCAGCGGTTCTTCGGGCAGGCGTACCGACTCGTCGTCGGCCCGCAGCACGAGCGGGAAGCTCGGCTCCTTGCCGATGAGCGTGTTCAGTGTCTGCAGCGTGCTGTCGTACTGGCGTTGCGCGGCGAACAGGTCGTTCTGCGCGCTGCTCTGCATGACCTGTGCGTTAAGGAAGTCGGCGTAGGCAGCGGCGTTGTTGGCGTAACGCACGCGCGTAATCTGCTTGACCTGCTCCAGGCGCGTGATGGTCAGCTTCTGTACATCGATCTGTTTCTGCAGCGCGATCGCCTGGTAGTACGTGGTGGAAAGCTGCGCGTAGAGCTGCAGGTACAGCGCGTCGTTTTGCGAGTTCAGCGATTCAGCCTGGCGATCGGCAATCTCGGCCGCCAGCGCTTTCTTGCCCGGAAACGGGATCTGCTGAGTCAGGTTGTACTGGCTACCGCCCGCGCGGTTGACCGCCAGCGGAAACCCCTTCGGGATGCTGTTCCAGATGTAACCGAGCTGCGGGTTATTGGGTGAGGCAAGCTGCGGCGGTATCGACTTGGCCGACAGGTAGTTGTGGCGCGCCTGGAGCAACTGCGGGTTGTTGCCTTTGAGCTCTTGCAACAGTTCGACCAGGTTGAAGCCGGCGCCCGTCACGCCCGGCACAGAACGCTGGATCGGCGGCATGGTTGCGACCGGCATGCTGGCTGCAGCGGGCACGGATGCCGGCGTGGCTGCCCAGGCAGCGGCAAATGGCAGGCAGGCTACCGCGCACAACACGGCCCTTGCCCGTGGATGGAACGCACCCCGATGTTTCACTGCAGCAGACTCCCCTTGAGACGGGAGCGTTTTTACCGACGCGAACTTTCAAGCGCCTTTCACGACTCAGCAAGCCGTCAGGGCGCGGAAAAAACGCGCAAAAACCCGCCCTGCGGCGGCAGTCTGCGACAGTTATATGACAAGACATGGCGGACGTCTCAGGCGGTTGCAAGCGGGCAAGGCATGCCGAGGCGGGTGGCAAGTGCATCGCGCGTGGCCTGCAGGCTCGCGATGCGGGCATCGATGGCGGCCAACTTCTCGCGCAGCAACGCGGTAACGGCTGTATCGGTGTCGGGTTGCTGCCACACCTGTGTCATCCCTTCGCCGATTTCGGCGAGCGTGAAACCCAGTTGCTGCGCCGTGCGCATGTAGTGCACCAGTTCCACGACTTCGGGCGGGTAGGCGCGGTAACCGTTGCCGCGGCGACGCGCGCGGATTAGCCCGCGTGCCTCGTAAAAGCGCAGGGCATCTCGCGAGACACCGGTGGCGGCGGCCAGTTCGCCGATGGAAAGGTCGTGGGGGCCCGCGTCGGGAGCGGGGAGGGCGGCGGGCATGGCGGTTCCGAAAGAGAAGGGTGGCGGGGGGTTGACCTTGGAGCGTACACCAGGCTTTACCGTGACGGCTCATCCACTTCACTCATGGAGTTCCGCCATGGTTTCCGAATCGACTTTCCTACGTTTTGTGCGCGCCAGCGCCTGGTATGACCTGATCGTGACCTTGCCGTTTGCCACGCCGTGGACCTTTGCATTGCTGCATCAGGGGCTCAGCCTACTGGCGCACGCGCTGGGCATCGGCAGCTTGCCGGCATTTGAGCCGGCGCATCTGCTGATGGCCAACCTGATGGGTTCAGTGGTGTGCGTGTGGTCGGTGCTGCGGATCCGACAGCCGAGTGTGGCGCTGGGCCGGTACGACGCCGTGGCACGCAGCCTGTTTGCGGCGTGGCAGGCGTATGCGCTGGCATGGGGCGCCACGCTGCTGGTGGTGCCGTTCCTTGTCGCGGAAATCGGCTTCGGGCTGCTGCAATCGGTGCCCGTGGGTCGCGTGCCCGAGCGTACGGGCACGCAGGCGGCTGGGCTTGAGTGTTTAAGCGATCAAGCGCTTGATTAGCGCGCGGCCGGGGCGCTGGCCGGTGCGGCGGGCGGCAAGCCGGCCGGGATCAGGGGGCCGCCGCCGAGCACCTGCATGCGTGAGAGCACGCGTAACTGGTTGTCGAGCTTGGCCGGGTCAACAAAGCGTTTGACGTCGTCGCCGGCCCGGCGGGCCATTTCCAGGGTATCGACCCAGCCTGTCAGCGTGACCTTGCCGTCTGGGGTGGAGCGGATGCGGATCTGGCGCGTGCTGAGCGCCGTGTCCTGATCCAACGCCGCCTTGACTTGGTACGACAGCAGCGAGTCGTCGAGCATGCGTGCGCCGGTGGTGTTCAGGCTATCGCCCCAGGCGCAGGCCGTAAGAAGTGCTGCGGCGCCGATTGCAGCCAACACACCGGCCGAGGCAGCGAAGGACAACTGAGGAAAGCGCATCGATGCTCCTGAAGAGAGGGCGACAAGTCCACATCATAAGCCCGACGCGCGCGCAATTCCCTTAGCGCGTGCGGCGCTGCCAAAGGGTCTGCGCCGCAAGCCAACCGGGCCCCACCGTTGCCACGAGCGCAATCAGCACGCCCCACACAAAATGGAACTCGATGGCCGATGCCGACAGATTGGCCCAGTACGACACCGCCGCCACCGCGTTGACGAAGAACAACCCCGCCGCCGCCAGCCGCGGCACGATGCCGGCCAGCATCAGCGAGGGGAAGACCAGTTCGCCAAACGTGCCAAGCGCAGCTGCCAGCGCGGGCGGCAACAGCGGCACCTTGTATTCCTCGGTGAAGAGCAGCAGCGTGGTATCCCAGTCGTGCAGCTTGGTCAAGCCCGAGCGGAAGAACACGTAGAAGAGATACGCGCGTGCGATCAAGAGGATGAACGAACAGAGCGCGCTTTGCGGGCCGGCAAGCCGGTCAAGCGACGCGCGGATGCGCGTGAGCGGGGCAAAGGTCGGGGTGAGGGTGTTCATGGCGTGTCTCCGGTAGGCGGTGTTGTTGGACATGCAGACAGCGCGAGCAGCCCCGAGCGATAGAGGCCAGACAGGCACGCGGTCAAATCAAAATGCGGCCGCTGGGCCAGCGTGGTTTCGAGCGCTGCCTGAAGCGATGGCGTAGCGTCGCAAGCGGCGAGGAACGCAGCCGTGGCGGCATCCAGATCGAGCACGGCAACGCGATGCCCGCGCACGGCAATCGCGGCGGCTTCCCCTGCACCCAGGTCGATTTCGTTGAGCGCGATGTCTGCGTGGGGCTGATGTGCCCGCCAGATCGACACCACCGGCCACGCAGATGCCATCCACTGCGCGCCTTCGACCAGCCCGGCGCGAAGGGTCTGTGCAGGCTGTGCGAGCAGGCTGGGGCTCGTCGGCTCGACGTGGGTATCCGGTGCGAAATGCGCCCAGTGCACGCACCATTCCAGTCGCGCCACGTCAGCCAGATAGGGCAGGCTGCGCGCCAACGGGGATTGCGCAACGACTTCGGGCAGCGCGGTCCCATAGCGATGCAGATTCGGTGATGTGGACGCCTGCGCGGCCAGCGTGTCGCGCACGAGCGCATCAAAGCAGTCGTCGCCGACGAGCGCTCGGCAGACCGGGTATGCCCCCGCCAGCGCGTTGCGCAGAATTGCCAGGCGCGCGTTGCGGTAGATGGCGATGCCGCGCGCTTCTTCGTTGCTTGCGGGATTGGTGAGGGCGCCGATCACGTGCGCTTCCCATTCAGGCAGTCGCATGGCTTGGCTCCTGCATGGGGGCGTCGGCATGGCGGTCAAGCATCGCTTGGGCGCGCGCGGCTTCCTCCAGCAACACCTGCACGGGCGGCAGCTCAGCATCCCATTCGATCAGTGTTGGGCGTGCGCCGTGCTTGGCGATCCATGCTTCGTACAGCGCCCAGACGGGCGCATGAACCGGCGCGCTATGCGTGTCGATCAGCATGCCGTCTTCCACGCTGAAGCCCGCCAGGTGGATCTCGCCGACGCGCGCAGGGTCGATATCGGCGAGCACCGATTCGACGGTCGCGCCATGATTGACGCTGTTCACGTACAGGTTGTTCAGGTCCAGCAAGATGCCGCAGCCCGTACGTCGCGCGAGGGCGGTCAAGAATGCGCCTTCGGAGACGGCTTCTTCTGCGTCGACCAGTGTGCGGCAGTCGATATACGCGGCAATGTTTTCGATCAGCAGCGGCCGCTTGAGGATGTCCTGTGCACGCATGACGTTGGCGCAGACGATATCGAGCGATTCGCGGGAATAGGGCAACGGCAGCAGATCGTTGACGACCTGCGCGCCGCTGCGGTTAAAGCACAGGTGCTCGGAAACGGCGGCGGGTGCTACTGCATCGGCCAGCGAGGCAATGGCGCGAACGTGGTCGAGGTCCAGCCCATCCGCATTGCCGAGTCCCATGCCCACGCCGTGCAGGCTCACGGGCTGGTGCGCTCGCGCGGCCAGCAGTGCCGCGCGGGCCGGGCCGCCATACAGATAGTTCTCGCTGTGCACTTCCACCCACGGGAAGCGGGCTTTCCCGTGCAGCAGGGCTGGAAAGTGCGGCGCGCGCAGGCCTGCGCCGGCGCAGGTTGGCAGAGCGGTCTGCATGGCGGTCACCCGGCGTCGCGCGTTACTTGGACGGTGCCTGCATCATGCCGCCCATCTGCGCGCAGGTGCCGGCGGGTACGTACTTCCACGACATCGGGTCTTTGTCGATCTTCGACTGGCCGGCGCAGGCGTGAGCGCTGCCGGGGCTGGCGCAGTCGTTCTGGCCGGCCTTGGCGACGCCGTAGCATTTTTCCTTGCCGGCGGCATCGGCGGCGTGCACTGGCGTCGACAGTGCACCCAGTGCGAGCAGGCTACCCAGAGCGGCGGCGATCATGGCGTGTTGTTTCATTTGCGTTCTCCTTGAGTGAACAGGTGTCGTTGAACGGCGGACAGGGTGGAATCCCTCGCCGTACGGTGCATTGCGGCATCGCGCAGATGTGTTCCGTGCACCTTCGTCGGCGCACATGCCCGTTCCTGACACGGAGAACAGAAATTTTTTTAGCTTTTTTTTTTATGGGGCAAACCGGCAATAAAAAAGGCGACCCGTATGGGGTCGCCTTCAGGCTGAACAGGAAAAATTTACCTGGCGTGCGCAGCGCGGGTGCGCGCCGCCTTCTTGGCGGCAGCGGATCGGCCCGCCGCACCCTTGGTGGCGGCGCCCTTCTTGGCGGCCGCCGAGCGCTCACTGCTCGAGCGCTTGGAGGCCGCGCTATGCGCTTGCTTGGAGAGCGACGCCTTGGATGCCGCCGAATGGCCTTCCTTCTTCAGCGTGCGGTTTGTGGTCTTGCTGCGCTTGGCCGTGGATTCGTTACTGGCACTGGCGTGGCTGCTTTTCTTGCTGCCGGCCTTGACGTCCTGTTCCGCCTTCTTGCGCGTGGCGGCCGACGCCTTGCCTTCCCCCGGCGGTTTGACGGCAACGCCAGAGCGGCGTGCCTTGGATAGCCCAATCGCAATGGCCTGCTTGGTGTTTTTCGCACCGTGCTTGCCTTCGCGGATGTGATCCATCTCTTCCTTCACGAAGTTGCTCGCCTGGGTCGAGGCGGCCTTGCCGTGGCGCTTGTCGGCGCGCGCACGTTCTACGGTTTTGCGTTCCGGCATGATGACGTCCTCCGTTGAGTTGGAGCGCCGGCCGGCAATGCAGTGGATCAACTCACAGATCAGCAAACCGGCAGCGCTTGCGCCAACAACCACGCAACCGGCGTACCTGCATTGCTAGCGCCTCAGCTCACGCGGAAATGCTCGATGCTCTGTCCGGCGTTGACGGCGCGTTGCAGCCAGTCGGGCATGTCGCCCGAGCCGTCCCAGTGCTGGCCGTCGGCGCTCATGTAGACCGGGCCGATGGGTGCGGGTGGCGCGGGCGGTGGCGGAGGCGCGTCAAAGCAGCCATGCGCCTGCAGATCTTCGACAGACAGGTCGTAGGTTTGCATTTGTTCCAGGATCCAGGCGATCGCGGTTTCGCGACCCAGCTCCGGCGGGTGACCTTCCTTCATCTTGTACGTATGCTTTTGGGGTTTCTGTCCGCCGGCTGCCAACGGGAGAGAGAGGCAGGCGCAGGGCGCGCCGGGCGCCAGCGGAAAACGCACAAGAATAACAGCAGTTGGGCCGCCCATTCGTGTTGCGAACGCGGCGGCCTATTGCGCGTATTGCGTTATTTCGAAACGGGTGAATCGGCCTGCGCCCGCAACCATCGATAGGGAGACCACCCCAGGTTCATGCCTGCCGCCGCCAGCAGGATCGCCCCCGCGCCCAAAAACTGCGCCAATTGCAGCCGATGCCCGAACGCAATGATGTCCACCACGATGGCAACGATCGGATAGACGAACGACAACGACCCCGTCAGATGCGTCGGCAGCCGCTGGATGGCGCCATAGAGCAGGATGTACATCAATCCCGTATGCACCACGCCCACCGTGACAAGAATCACCCACGTATGCGCATCGGCCGGCGGATGCGACAGGTTGGCCAGCGGTGCCAGCATCAGTACGCCCACGCACACCTGGATGAGTGCAATCAGATGCGGCGGCGTACCGGCCAGCTTCTTGATCAGGAGCGCGGCCACCGCGTAGGCAAACGCCGCGCCCAGCGCCATCGCAATGCCCGTCAGGTAATCGGTACCCATGCTGGCCACAGGCCCCACCTGCACGATCAGCACGACGCCGATGAAGGCGATGGCCAACCATGTGAGCTTGGTCGCCGTCAGTTTTTCCGACAGAAACAGTGCCCCCAGCCCCACCAGCATGAATGGCTGGGTGTTGTAGACCGCCGTGGCAATCGAGATGGACGCGCGCGGATACGCCGCAAACAGCAGCAGCCAATTGATGACGATGGCCACGCCGCCCAGCGCGGCAATGCCGGCGCGACGCCACGTGATCGCACCGCGCAGCAAACCCAAGCCGGCGCATACGCCCAGCAGCGTCAGCGCGCCGAACACGCAGCGCCAGAACACCACGTCGGTCACCGGCTGGCCTGAGCGGACGACAAACCAGCCGATCGTCCCCGAGATGACCATGGCGGTGGTCATCTCCACCGTGCCGCGCGTCTTATCGTTCATGCGAATCACCTTGAGCCTTGGATGCAATAAGGATCGCATGCGGATGGCCTGACTTCCATTGCATTTCTAAGGCAAAATAAGCATTCTTTCTAATGAAATAAGGCAGAATGCCTGAATGGGCGACGGGAGATATGGTGAACACGATTGACGCGCTGGATCAACGCATTCTGGATGTCCTGCTGACCGATTCCCGCATCTCGCTCAAGCAACTGGCTGAGCAGGTGGGCCTGTCGTCCCCCAGCGTGTCGGAGCGCCTGCGCCGGCTGGAAGAGCGCGGCGTGATCCGGCATTACACCGTCGAGATTGACCCCGCGGCGCTGGGCTACACGCTGCAGGCCATCGTCCGGGTGCGGCCGATGCCGGGCAAGCTGCATATCGTGCAGAAGCTGATCGAAGAGATTCCCGAGATTGGCGAATGCGACAAGGTCACGGGCGAAGACTGCTTCATCGCCCGGTTGTACGTGCGCTCGATCGATCAGCTCGACCAGATTCTTGATCGCGTGGCTTATCACGCCGAGACCAATACCGCCATCGTCAAGACCCAACCGGTGAAGCGGCGTGCGCCGCCCCTTGCACCGGCGGATTGACGTGTCGGCGGTTATGCGATGACAGCCTGCTCCTGGATGGCTGCGCGGGCCATGGCTTGCCGCAGATCGGCAATCAGGTCTTCCGGCGCCTCCAGCCCCACATTGAGCCGCACCAGGCGGCCGCGATAGTGGCGATTCGGTCGGGCCAGCGCCGGATATGGCATCACCAGGCTGCTCGTGCCGCCCCAGCTCATGCCAATCCTGAACATGCGCAGCGCGTCAATGAAGGCGTTGACCTGTTCGGCGCAGACGCTCTCCTGGAACACCACCGAAAACACGCTGGTTGCGCCGGTAAAGTCGCGCTTCCAGAGTTCATGGCCAGGGCATGACGGCAGCGCCGGATGCAGCACCCTGGCAACGCAATCCTGCAGATGCAGCCAGCGCGCCACTGCCAAGGTGGAGGCTTGCAGGCGTTCGAGCCGCAGGCCCAACGTTTGCAAGCCACGTAGCGCCAGGCTGCAATCGTCGGGCGAGGCGCCCATGCCCAGATCGGCGAAGGCGCTGCCCACACGTTCGAACATGGCTTCCGAGTTGACCGAGACCGACCCGAGCAACAGATCGCTGTGGCCGCCCACGTACTTCGTCAGCGCCTGCATGCTGATGTCTACGCCGTGCGCAAAAGCATCGAAATACACGCCGGCCGTGTACGTGTTGTCGAGCGCCACCGGCACGCCGCGCGCATGCGCCGCTGCCACGATTGCGGGCACGTCCTGCACTTCCATCGTGACCGAGCCGGGGCTTTCGGTCCAAACGAGCGTGGTGTTCGGGCGGATGAGGCCGCCGATGCCAGCACCGATGAGCGGGTCATAGGTTTCGACCTCGATGCCCATGCGTTTGAGCAGGCCGTCGGCCATGCTGCGGTTGGGCCCGTAGGCACTGAACGGCACCAGCACATGGCTGCCCGCGCCGCAGCAGGCCAGGTAGACGAGGGCGATGGCCGCCTGCCCGCCGGGGACGATAAAGCTGTGGCGTGCGCGTTCGAGTTGCGCAATCCGCGCGCCGAGTTCAATGGCGGTCGGGGTGCCGTACAAGCCGTAGGTATAGCCGTGCTGCGCATGGCGCCAGTCGTCTACGACCTGCGCCGCATTGTCGAACAGCACGGTTGAACCGCGGTAGACGGGTGTCACCAACGACCGAAAGCCGCCAGGGGCAAGCGTTTCCGGGTTGACGAGCTGGGATTGCCAATGCATGGGGCGGGCCTCTGCGAACGAATGGACCATGAAATCCTATGTCAGGTCCGCAGAGCAATTTCAGCTATTCTGCCCAGCCAGACGCAAAAATTTCTCGCTCCGAGCCGGCTATGGCCCCACAGAAATCGCTCGAACTCGACGCATTCGACATCGCGATCCTCAACGCTGTGCAGCGGTGCTACACCACGCCGCTGCGCGTGATCGGGGAGGAGGTCAATCTATCGACCGCGGCCGTGCAGCGGCGCATCAAACGGATGGAGGAGGCGGGCGTCATCGTCGGCAACGTGGCGCTGGTGGACCCAGAGCGGGTGGGCAAACCCATCACCGTCATCGTTGAGGTGCATGCCGAGCGCACCAATACCGCGGCGATGGCTGCGCTCAAGAAGGCGCTCTCCGGCCCCGAGGTGCAGCAGTGCTATTACGTGACCGGCGAGGCCGATTTCGTCCTGATCCTGAACGTGGCCACGATGACAGAGTACGAAGCCCTGGCGCGTCGGCTGTTCGACGACAACGACAACATCAAGTGGTATCGCACGGCCGTGGTGCTCAACCGCGTGAAGATCGGCCTCGAGGTGCCGCTGGGCTAGCGTTGCGTGCCGTTCCACCGCCAGCCCAAAGCGTCAATACGGGGATGAGGCTATAGTGCCCCAGCGCTCGGCTTGATAAGGTTCGGGCGCCCATAACACGTACGCTGGCACGACCGGCGTCCATGAAGGTACCAAAGGAGCTCCTATGCAGAATCCAAGAACAGGCATGCGGTGGATCACCGCCGCAATCGCATCCATCAGCATCACGACCGTCGCACACGCGGCATCCGTCGCACCCGTGGCCGCGGAGAACGGCATGGTTGTCGCAGCACAGCATCTGGCCAGCAAGGTCGGTGTCGACGTGCTCAAGCGCGGTGGCAATGCGGTGGATGCCGCAGTGGCAGTGGGCTACGCACTGGCGGTGGTCTATCCGGCTGCCGGCAACCTGGGCGGCGGTGGTTTCATGACCATCCAACTGGCCGATGGCCGCAAGACCTTCCTCGACTTCCGTGAAGTCGCCCCGAAGGGCGCCACCGCCAACATGTACCTCGACAAGGACGGCAACGTCATCAAGGGCGCGTCCACCAAGGGCCACCTGGCAGTGGGTGTGCCGGGCACCGTGTCGGGCATGGAATACGCCCGCCAGAAGTACGGCACCATGCAACGCGCTGCACTGATCGCGCCGGCTATCACGCTGGCCGACAAGGGCTTCGTCCTCGATCAGGGCGATGTCGACATGCTGCACACCTCCACCAAGGACTTCCAGGAAGACGCTGCATCCGGCGCGATCTTCCTGAACAAGGGCCAGCCGTTCCAGGTGGGTGAGAAGCTGGTGCAACGCGATCTGGCCAAGACGTTGCGCGAGATCAGCAGCAAGGGCACCGACGGCTTCTACAAGGGCTGGGTCGGGCAGGCCATTGCTGCGTCGAGCAAGGCCGGTGGTGGCCTGATCACGCAAGAGGATCTCGTCAGCTACAAAACGCGCGAACTGGCGCCGGTCGAGTGCGACTACCGTGGCTATCACGTGGTGTCGGCACCGCCCCCAAGCTCGGGCGGCGTGATCATCTGCGAAATGCTGAACATCCTGGAAGGCTATCCGCTCAAGGATCTGGGCTGGCATTCCGCGCAGGCCACCCACTACCAGATCGAAGCCATGCGCCACGCTTATGTGGACCGCAACAGCTACCTGGGCGACCCGGACTTCGTCAAGAACCCGCTGGACCGTCTGCTGAGCAAGGACTACGCGGCCAAGATCCGTGCCGTGATCGACCCGAAGAAGGCCGGTGTGTCGAAGGACATCAAGCCGGGCGTCGAGCCGCACGAGGGCAGCAATACGACGCACTACTCGATTGCTGACAAGTACGGCAACGCAGTGTCCGTCACGTATACGCTCAACGACTGGTTTGGTGCAAAGGTGACGGCCGCCAAGACGGGCGTGATCCTGAACGACGAGATGGACGACTTCACCGCCAAGGTGGGCGTGCCGAACCTGTACGGCCTGGTGCAGGGCGAGGCCAACTCGATTGCCCCGGGCAAGCGTCCGCTGTCGTCGATGAGCCCGACCATCGTCACCAAGGACGGCAAGCCCGTCATGGTGGTGGGCACGCCGGGCGGCAGCCGCATCATCACGGCCGTCATGCTGACCATGATCAACGCGATCGACTACGGCATGAACGTGCAGGAAGCCGTCGATATGCCGCGCTTCCACCAGCAATGGCTGCCGGACGTGACCAACGTCGAGCCGTACGCGCTGTCGGAAGATACGCGCAAGATGCTGACGTCGATGGGCCACAACCTGGGTGCGCCGCAGCCGGCCAACCACCTGGCGGCGATCATCGTCGGTGCGCCGTCGCTGGGCGGCAAACCGGTCGGCAACAACCGCTTCTATGGCGCGAATGATCCGCGTCGCAACACGGGGCTGGCAGCCGGTTATTGATTGGCGTTGCAGCACCCGCAGTATGGAAAAAGCCCGCAAATGCGGGCTTTTTTCTTGGGCGGCACAGAAAACGGTCGATCAGGCCAGCGCCGTCAACACCGGCAGATTGCCTTCGCCAAAGCCGTGATGCCCGCGCCGCTGCACGATCTCGAAGAAGATCTCGCCCGGGTGGCGTTTGACGAAGGTTTGCAGGAACAGTTTGGGTACGCCGTCGACGATCTCGCCGTCGATCAGGATGCCGTACCGGCGCAGTGCTTCCAGGTCCAACCCGTGACCGGGCAGGCGCGCGTCGACGGTGTCGTAGTAGTGCGCAGGGGGCTCGACGAAGGTCAGGCCGTTGGCGGCCAGCGCGGTGGCTGTGCGCAGGATGTCGTCGGTGGCCAACGCAATGTGTTGCACGCCTTCGCCGGGGTGGTCGGGCAAGTAGGCGTGCATGAGGTGCGCGCGGTGCGTGCCTTCTTCATAGAGGGGAATGCGGATCATGCCGCACGATGACACCATCACGCGGGAATCTGCCGCGACGTGCCAGTTGGCATGCAGTTCGTGGATTTCACTGAAGCCGAGCTGGTTGCGGTAGAAGTCGATCCAATCCTGCAGGCGGCCGGGGCCGACGGTTTGCGTCAGGTGGTCGACCCGCGCCAGCCCAACGCCGGCGTGGTGCCAGTCCTCATGCGCGGTCGCGGTGTCCAGCGGCCGGAAGTCGATGTCATAGATGGAAATATCGCCCAAGCCTCCCCTGGCGCCGTGCTTGCCGCGCCAGCGGTCGACAAAATACAGGTGCGTATCGCCCACGCCCTGGATGGCCGGGATCACCAGCTCGCTCGGGCCGATCGGCTCGGCCTCGGCCGGCCATGCGCCCAGTTCAACGGTGCGGTCATAGGCGCGCTGTGCATCGTCGACGCGAATCCCGATGGCGCAGATGCCCACGCCATATTCCTCTGCCCAGCGGTGCGCGAAGGAATCGGCTTCGGCATTGACAAGGAAGTTCATGTCGCCTTGCCGGTACAGCGTGACGTCCTTGCTCACGTGCCGCGCAATGGCCTTGAAGCCGAGCGATACGAACACCTGGCCGAGCGCGACAGGCGCTTGGGTGGCGAACTCAATGAACTCCAAGCCGGCGGTCTTGAATGGCAGGTCGGCGTTGCGGCTCATGGTCAAACTCCTGTGGCTGAAGCAAAGAATGAGGACACCGCATTGTGTACCACGCGCGTGGCAATGCACATCCAACAGTCGTTATGCGGCAGCCCTTTGTGGATCCGGCTGATTCTGCAGCTTTGGTAGCCAAAGGAAGGCGATGCACGCGAGCACGGCGCCGGCAAGCATCATCGGCACGACCATGGGCCAGGCGCCGAGGCTGTGCGATGGGTTGTCAAAGGCGGCCGCGGTCTGCCCCAGGCAGAAGGCAGCCAGCATCATGATGAAGCCCGACCATGACACCGCCCGCCCCGCAAGATGCGGTAGCTCGCCCACCGCGCCTGCCTGGCCGCAAGGCTGGTGGATGCCGTGGCCCATGCAATAGACGCCGTGCCCGAGCAGCAGCGGCCATGCATGCCCGGGAAGCAGCCAGCAGCCCAATCCCTGGATGCAGGCGCCGATCAGGCTGAGCGTTGCGCCTTGCTGCACCGTCCGCACGAGGCTTTGGCGACGCAGCAGGCGTCGGCAGCCGGTTGTACTCACGATATAGACGAGCGAGCCGCCGGCCGGTATCCAGCCGTAAAGCTCGGGTGACAGGCCGAGGTACGCGATATAGACCATCGGCGAAAGCAGCAGGAAGCAGAAGATGCCGGCGTAGGTTGTGGCGGCCAGCAGCCCCCAGAGGCGAAAATCCGCACTGGAAAAGATCTCACGCACGCTGCCTGCCTGGTTGTGCGTCTCTTGCCGGGTCTCGGCAAAGCCGTACCAGCACATCGCCCACAGCACGATCGCATAGAAGCTCATGCCCGCCAGCACCCAGCGCCAACCTGCGTGTTGCGCGACAAAGGCACCGAGAATCGGTGCCATCAACGCCACGAAGCCCAGCCCCGTGAGACCGCGCGCCATGACGTGCGGACCATCGCGTGCCGGGTGCAGATCGCGTACGGCAGCGCGCGTGCATACCAGGATGGCGGCCATCGAGAAACCCTGCAGGGCGCGCGCTGCGGTCAGCATGGAAGCGGTCGTTGCCAGCGCGCCGGCCAGCGCAGCCATGGCGTAGCATGCGAGCCCGATCAGCAGCACCTGGCGGCGGCCAAAACGATCGGCCAGGCTGCCCATCGGCAGTTGCCCAATGCCAAAGGCCAGCGCGAAGACCGTGAGGCTCGTGCTGGCCGATCCCAGCGTCTGGGCAATGGCTGGCAGGGCGGGGAGGTAACTGTCGGTCGCAACCGGCTGTGCCGACAGCAACAACGGCAGCAGCAGGGCAAAGCTCAGGGGGCGACGCGTCATCGGCTCAATATGCAATGGCTGCGCTGCGCCGCAGCTCCTCTGCGGAAGCGGTGCCGAAACCGAAGAACTCCAGATACGCGGGAATCATCTCGAACAGCATGTCGGTACCGACCTGGACGTCGCAACCCTTGTCGAGCGCCGCGCGCAGCAGCGGCGTGTACTCGGATTTCATGACCACTTCGCCCACAAAGCAGTTGGGCGCGATGCGCGTCACGTCGAAGGGCAGCGGATCGTCTTCCTTCATCCCCACCGGTGTGGCGTTGACGACGACATCGAAGCCGTCCGGATCATTCGACCCGGTGCGCACGAGCAACGCGGGGTAGTGCTCGCGCAGACGTCGCCCCAGCGATTCAGCGGATTCTGCGCGCGTGTCATACAAGGCCAGCTCGCCCACACCGGCCGCCGCCAGCGACGCGGCAATCGCCGAACCGACACCGCCGGCTCCTGAAAGCAGCACACGCGCCCCTTCAAGCTGGCGCCCCTTGCGCAGCACGCCGCGCACAAAGCCGGCACCGTCGAATTGGTCGCCCAGCAAGGTGCCGTCATCGCGCTTGAGCACCGCATTGCAGGCGCCCGCAATGCGCACGGCGGGCGTGACTTCATCGACCAAATCCACCGTGGTGACCTTGTGTGGCATGGTGATCAGCGCGCCGCGCAGGTTGGTGAAGCGGCAGATCGATTCGAGGCTCTGCGCGTAATCCTCTGCCTTGACCCCCATGGGCACCACAACGGCATCGATGCCTTTTTGCTCGAACCAGGGGTTGTAGATCATCGGCGACTTGAACGTCTCGGTCGGGTAGCCGATGTGGGCGATGAGGGTGGTTTTTCCAGAAATCATGGTTCAGGAGAGGCGTGTTTCAGGCGGCCAAGGCTCCGGCCCGCTGGCGGGCATATTCAGCCTTGTCGACGGGTTGGGCGGTGGGCTGCCCCAGGTCGTCCATGTGGATGCGGTAGGTCTCGCGTGCGCTCATGGCGGCCACGGCGGCAATCACCGTGACGCCAAAGGCAATGGCGCCCACGGTCAACCAGATGTTGGTGGCTCCCGGCGGCGCCACGGCAGTGAAGAGCGCTGGCAGCATGGCGGTGATGGCAGTACCGATGTTCTGCGAAATCGCCATGGCCGACACACGGGTGCGCGTCGGGAACAACTCTGGATAGAAGCTCGGGAACACCGCGTTGTAGCCTTGGTAGACCACACCCCACATCAGGATCGACATGGCAAACGCGAGCGGCACGTTCTTGATGCTGATGGCGTACAGGTAGGCAAAGGCAAGCACCCCGGCGAGCAGGGAGCCCAGCACGATCGGCGGCTTGCGGCCAATGCGGTCGGACAGATCGCCAACATACGGAATGACCAGCACTGCAACGATGTTGCCCACCACCGGAATCCACAGGTAGATGTCTTTGGCAAAGCCGATGCCGTAAGCCGGCTGCACCGCATAGGCCGCGCCGAAGATGGTTGCCACCACCGGAATCACGTTCATCAGCGCCATGCAGACCACGCGCAGCATGTCGGGCGTGCTGTATTTGAAAGCGTCGAGCACGGGCGAGCGCGGGCGGCCTTGTTGCTGTTGCTCAGCGGTAAACGCGGGTGTTTCGTGCACTTCGCGGCGGATGATGTAGCCGGCAATGATGACCACGAAGCTCAGCAGGAACGGAATGCGCCAGCCCCAGGTGTTGAACTGGTCGGCAGGCATGTAGTGCGCCAGCGGCAAGAACACGGCGGCCGCCAGAATCTGCCCGGCTTGCACGCCTTGCAGCGTAAAGCTCGCGTAGAAGCCGCGCCGGCCAAACGGTGAGTGCTCCAGGATCATCGAGCTGGCGCCCGAGATTTCACCGGCCACGGCAAACCCCTGGATCAGGCGCATGATGACCAGCAGTGTCGGCGCCCACAGGCCGACTTGGTCATACGTCGGCAACAGGCCCACGCCGATGGTCGAAAAGCCCATCAGGAACATGCACCACAGCAGCACGTTCTTGCGCCCGTGCGTGTCGCCGAGATGGCCCAGAACGAACGCGCCGATCGGCCGCGCGACATAGCCCACGCCATAGGTGGCGAGCGAGGCGATGATCGCCGTCTTCGGGTCGCCCTTGGGGAAGAATATCTGCGGAAAGATCAGCGCCGCTGCGGTGGCGTAGATAAAGAAGTCGTAGTACTCGAGCGCCGAGCCGATCCAGCCGCTGGCGGCGGCTTTCTTCGACTGGTGCTTGCCCAGGGGCTCGTGGGCAGGGGCTGCGGTCATGGTTGTCTCCGGTTTTATCTGTGCGGCCTATCGTGCAATGCGTTCGATGAAGGGCCGTCTGTACACGCAACGCAGCGTAGTCCGCCGCCAGGGCGGGGCACAAGCGACTGTCGCTGGAAAGCGTTCGATAATCGCACAATATGGTGCGAATAACGAACGACTCAAGGGTTTCTCCGAGTCCGTAGGTGTGTCAACGCATGACGCCTTGGTGCAACGGACGTGCGTGGCGAGTTACAGCACACGCATGATCGAAAGTGCGGTGTCCTGCAGCACCTGCAGCACACGCTGCAAGGCGTGCTCGGTCGTTTCTGCGCCGACTTGCATGTTCACGCTCAACGCTGCGATCACGTTGCCATGACGGTCGCGCAGCGGTACCGCCACCCCGCGGACGCCAATCTGCAATTGCTGCTCGACCACGGCGTAGTCTTGCCGGTTGGCCTTGCGGATCTCATCGAGCAGCCGGTCGCGCTGCAGGATCGTATAGGGCGTATAGGGCGTCAGCACGCAGGTCTCCAACCAGGCCTGGACGGTCTGTTCGGGCAGCGCGGCCAGCATCATCACCCCCGCCGATGCGAGCGGCGCCGGAACGCGCGCCCCCAGCACGAAACCGGTGCTCATGACGCGGCTCGTGCTGGTGCGCGAGATGAACACCAGCTCCCACTCGTCGAGCACGCTGAGGTAGGCCACTTCGCCAACTGCGGCCGTGACCTGCTGCAGGAACGGCTGCACCGTGCGCGGCAGGCGTGCCGAATCGAAGTACGACCAGCCCACCTTCAGCACGCGCGGCGTCAGGCTGAATAGCGTGCCTTCGCTGGTGAGGTAGCCCAGGTGTTCAAGCGTCAGCAGGTAGCGGCGCGCGGCGGTGCGGGTGAGGCCGGTCAACTCGGCCGCCTGCGTGGGGGTTAGCCGCGGATGGTCATGGTCGAACGCTTCCAGGATGGCGAGCCCTTTTTCCAGCCCGGCGATCCAGTCGCGCCGGTTCAGCGGTTCCTTCGTCATGGCGATAACCCTAAAAACGAGCGATATGTGCGCACGATTGTACGATCATCGCACGTTGTTGCGCGAATGCCGCTTGTGAATGCACTGCGTGCCCACCTACGCTGCGGGCATCGTCAGACCAACGCATTGCCATGAATTCGCTCCGCGCAGCGCGCCATCCCAAATGCATTGCCACCGTGTGCCTGTCCGGCACGCTGCCTGAAAAGCTGGAAGCGGCGGCCGCTGCCGGCTTTGATGGCATCGAGATCTTCGAAAACGATCTGCTGAACTTCGACGGCTCGCCGGCCCGCGTGCGGCAGATGGCGGCAGACCTTGGGCTGGCGATCATGCTGTACCAGCCGTTCCGCGATTTCGAATCCATGCCGCGTGAGGCATTGGCCCGAAACCTTGCGCGCGCCGAGCGCAAGTTCGACGTGATGGCCGAGTTGGGTGTCGAGACGGTGCTGGTATGCAGCAACGTGCAGGACATCGCCATCGACGACCCGGCGCGCGCGGCAGACGATCTGCGCCAGATGGCAGAAGCAGGGGCGCGGCGCGGGTTGCGCGTCGGCTATGAGGCGCTTGCATGGGGGCGGCACACGCGGACGTGGCGCCAGGCCTGGCAGATCGTGCAGCAGGCTGACCATCCGGCGCTCGGGCTGATTCTCGACAGCTTCCATACGCTGTCGCTGGGCGATTCGCTGCAGGGGCTCCAGGAGGTACCTGCGGACAAGCTCTTCTTTGTGCAGTTTGCGGATGCGCCAAGGTTGTCGATGGACGTACTGTCCTGGAGCCGGCATCACCGTAACTTTCCGGGGCAGGGCGACCTGCCAGTGACGGACTTTGCACGCGATTTGCTTGCCGCTGGCTATGCCGGGCCGCTATCGCTGGAAGTCTTCAATGATGAATTCCGCTCTGCGCCCGCGCGGCTGACGGCGCTGGACGGCATGCGTTCGCTGCTCTGGCTGGAGTCCGAAGCGGGCGGTGCGGAACTGCCCGCCGCCGCTCAATTTGAAGGCGTGGATTTCCTGGAGTTTGCCGTGGATGCCGCGGCAGGGCGGGAGCTTGAAACGCGCCTGCGTGCGCTGGGTTTTGCCTGGGCCGGGCACCACCGCTCCAAGGCGGTTGACCTGTATCGGCAAGGCCGCGTCAACGTGATCCTGAATATGGAGCAGGACAGCGCGGCGTCCGAGCATTTCGAGCTGCACGGGCCCTCTGTCTGTGCGATCGGCCTGAAGGTGGACGATGCCGAGCGCGCCATGGCACGCGCACGTATGTTGTGCGCGCAGGAGTGGCGGGGGCCGGTGGGGCCTGCCGAACGCAGCATCCCCGCGCTGCGCGCCCCCGATGGCACGCTGCTCTATCTGATCGATGATCGCCAGGCCGATCGCAGCATTTATGAAAGCGATTTCGTTTTGCATCCTGGCGTGCAAGACGATGCAGCAGGTCTGGCATCGATCGACCACGTTGCGCAGGCGCTTCCCGCGCACCGGCTCGACAGCTTCGTGCTGTTCTACCGGGCCATTTTCGGCATGCAAGCCGAAGCCGTACAGGAGATTGCCGACCCGTACGGCCTGGTGAAAAGCCGGGCAATGGTGAGCCCCGACCGCAACGTACGGATTCCGCTCAACGTATCGGAAAGCGGGCGCACGGCCACCGGCCGGTTCATCGCCGCCTATGCGGGCTCGGGCGTGCATCACATTGCATTTCGCACTGACCGGCTGTTCGAAACCGTTGAAGCCATCGACCGCGGCGCGGCCCACCTGCAGCACGTGCCCGAGAACTACTACGACGACGTCGCAGCCCGGCTCGGGCTTGACGATGCGCTGCTCACCCGCCTGCACGACGACGGTCTGCTCTACGACCGCGACCCGCACGGCGATTTTCTGCACACCTACACCGAACCCTTTCGCGAGCGCTTTTTCTTCGAGCTTGTCCAGCGCAACGGCTACCTCGGCTACGGCGCGGCAAACGCTGCCGTGCGCATGGCCGTGCAGGCGCAACTGAGCCGCAGCAGCACCACGACGGCCGACCACTGAATCACGAGAACCTTGGCGCTCACGGTTGTGCGGCCGTGGGCGGTATCCACGCAACACCACGGCTGCGCGGGCAGCCGTCGCACATCCATACCCATCACATCAAAGAGGAGACAAGGGAGCCATGAACAAGACAATGATTGCCGCACTGGTGCTCGGAGCCACGAGCCTGCCAGCGGCTGCGCAAACCGCCGGCGGTGTCACGCTCTACGGGCTGATCGACACCACCGTCCGCTATAGCACGCACGAAAACGCGGCCGGCAACAGCAATCTGCAGATGATGGACGGCGTGCTGACCGGCAGCCGCTGGGGCTTGCGCGGCACGGAAGATCTGGGAGGCGGCACCAAGGCCATGTTTATTCTGGAATCGGGCTTCTTCCCCGATACCGGCGGTAGCCAGCAGGGCGGGCGTCTGTTCGGACGCACTGCGGTGGTCGGCCTGGAAGGCGACTACGGCAAGCTCTACCTGGGCCGGCAGTACACGCTGGCGCACGAGGTCTTGTCTTCGTACGAGGCAATGGCGTTTGCCAACAACTCCATTGTCGGCTATCAGGGTGGTAACTACACCGGCCTGCGCTACGACAACACGCTCAAATACATCAAGTCGTTCGGCGGCCTGCAACTTGCCGGCGCATGGACCTTTGGCGAAGCCGCGGGCAGCTTCAGCAAGAGTTCGGCCGGCGCGGGGTCGATCGTCTACAGCATGGGACCGGCGGAAGTGGGCGCGGTGTACCAGGTCACGCACGATGTGTCATCGGCGTTCTTCGGGGCAGTGCCGGCAGCCCTGGCCAGCAAGCAGACGGTCTGGGGCTTTGGTGGCAAGCTCGATACCTCGATCGCCACGTGGTACCTGGGCTATACGAACAGCCGTCTCGACGTGGCCGACTACAAGAACCAGGCCGCTTATGTGGGCGCGAAGGTGCCGATCTCCGGCGCACTGAGCTTCATCGGCACCGTGCAGTACGACTGGATGAAGCACCTCGACGCGAGCGGCAAGCGCCTGACCACTGCCGGCATGCTCGACTACGCCTTCAGCAAGCGCACCGACGTCTACGCCGAAGTTGACTACACCCGCCTGCAGGGCGCCTGGATTGCGCTGAACAGCGCGACCACGTTCAGCAACTCGGGCAACACGTATGGCAACAACTCGCGCCTGGGTGTCATGCTGGGCGTGCGGCACAAGTTCTGACCGCTTTGGTCGTTCTCGCAATGAAAAAGCTCGCCAGAGTCTTGGCGAGCTTTTTCTCTTGCTGCGATCAATGCACCGGGCAGTCGCGCGCGATCACGTCGCCCACCATCGCGGCCGTGGCGCCGGACAGCGTCCAGCCCAGGTGCCCGTGGCCCGTGTTGTAGAACACGCGTGCATGCCGCCCACGGCCGACGCGCGGCATCATGTCCGGCATCATCGGGCGCAAGCCTGCCCATGGCACCACGCGCGACGTGTCAATAGCAAAGTTGCGGCGCGTCCAGGCCACCAGGGGTTCGATGCGATCCGCACGGATGTCGCGGTTGTAGCCGTTGAACTCTGCCGTGCCGGCCACGCGGAAGCGGCCAGTGCCCAGGCGGCTTGTCACGATCTTCGCGCTCTCATCGAGCAGGCTGACCCACGGCGCGCCTTGCACGCTGGCGTCGTCGTCCAGGTGCACGGTAATCGAATACCCCTTGACCGGATACACGTTGATGCGATCGCCCACCAATTGCGCGATCTGCCGGCTGCCCACGCCCGCGCACACGACCATCGCGTCGGCGGCAAGGTCCTGTACGACATTCGCCGCCTTGGTGGAAAGGCGGTCATCCAGTGTGGTCTGCAGCCGGAGGCGAACGCCGGCTTCAGTGGTTTCCACATCCCGCACATCCACGCCTTGCATGAAGCGAACGCCCCGCTTTGCGCAGGCCTGTGCGAGGCCGCGCGTGAACTTGTGGATGTCGCCGGTGGCGTCGGATTCGGTGAAGTAACCGCCGTAGTAGGTGCCGCGCAGTGTCGGCTCAATGGCAGCAATGTCTTCGGGGCTTACGGCGTGGCGCTCAAGCCCGCCGGCGACGAGCAGCGCGTTGGCCTTGCCTGCTGCCGCAAAGCTCGCCTTGTCGTGGTAGACGTGCAGAATGCCGCGTTTCTGCAGGTCGAAATCGATCTGCTCCCGTTCGGCCATCGCAAACAGGTGCTTGCGTGCCTCGATGGCCATGCGCGTGGTTTCGATGGTGTTGCGGCGGTAGTGCGCGATGCTGGCCACGAACTCGCCGATCCATGAGTACTTATGCCACGACGGCTTGGGATTGAGCAGCAGAGGGGCGTCGTTGCGCAGCATCCATTTGATGCCTTTGAGCAGCGTGCCGGTGCTGTTCCAGACTTCAGCGTTGCTGGCGGAAAGCTGCCCGCCGTTGGCGAACGAGGTTTCCATGGCCGGATACAGGTGGCGGTCGAGCACCGTGACCTGATAGCCGAGTTGCGAGAGCGTGTAAGCGGTGGTGACGCCGGAGATACCGGCGCCGACGATGACGATGTGCGTCATGGCGGTCCCTATGGAGTGATGTCATGACCGGACGATCCGGTCGGCTCACCCCATCTGTCTCGGGACCTGAGAGCTTGGGCGTCAGCAGCGCTGGCGCCTTCCCCTTCGGTGGGCGCGCGCGTGCACGCCTCTCTCCAGATTCGCAGTCGACGCCACAGTCCTTTTGCCTGAGAGTTTCCGGGGTGGTTGCTCCATCGGCGCCGGGCGTAGATTTCAGCCCGGTCTCTCCTGCGGCGTGTAGCAGCTGTCGTTGGTGCGCCAGCCGCGCCTGCATGCTGCCGGTGTCGGCAGCGGAGGGGAGTGTGTCACGGGTTGTGACGTTCGGCAAGTCGGGCTGACTCGGGGGAAACGGCTGGCGTGTCGTCTTTCAGGTCTACGCCACTGCGGCCAAGCGCCAGCGCGCCATTGAGCAGGAACACCAGCTTGGTCGCTGCCTGGTCATAGGTCAGCCCAGCCGGGCGCACATTCGAGATGCAGTTGCGCTCTGCATCGGTACGGCCGACGCGCGGCCCATGGGTCAGGTAGATGCCCAGGCTGTCAGGCGAACTTAAACCGGGCCGTTCGCCAATCAGCATCACCACCTGCCGCGCGTCGAGTAACGCGCCGATCTCGTCACCCAACGCCACACGGGATTGCTCGGCCACGACGACGGGCCCGATTGACCAATCCCTCGGCAGACGCTCACGCACGCGATGCAGGAGCGGAACACCGTGGCTCTGCGCGGCCAGCGCCGACAGCCCATCGGCAATCACGAAGACCACGTCGAATGGCTGCATGGCCCGCGCGGCTGCGAGCGTTGCCCGGCTGGCATCGTCAAGCTGGCGCCCAAGATCGGGGCGGCGCAGATACTGGGTGCGGTCTGCCGCCGCGCTGTGCACGGCGAGGGCAGTGAAGCCGCTTTGCGCTAGCGCCTCGGCCAGTGCTGCACGGTCTAGCGGCAAATGCACGGCATCGCGCGCCTGGGCATGCGCCACGCCAAAGGCGAGCACGGCGTCGGTCGTCTGACTGTTGCCGGCGCGGCCTAGCGCGATGCGTGCGTCGGTAAAGGCGCGCAGATGTGCCCAGGGGTTCGGCTGAACGAGGTTCTGTTTCGACATGTCCGGGTTTCTGACGGCGCTTATAGCGCCTGCGCCAGCTGTAGCAACGGTTGCCGCGCCGTGGGGTCTTGCAGGCGGCCAGCGGGGTCGACAATGCCCATGCTCTGCAACCACGCCTCGAACTCGGGTGCAGGCCGCAGGCCGAGCGTGTCGCGCAGATAGAGCGCGTCATGAAACGACGTGCTCTGGTAGTTCAGCATGATGTCGTCGGCGCCCGGCACGCCCATGATGAAATGGATGCCCGCCACGCCAAACAGCGTGAGCAGGGTATCCATGTCGTCCTGATCCGCTTCGGCGTGGTTGGTGTAGCAGACGTCGCAGCCCATTGGCAGGCCCAGCAGCTTGCCGCAGAAGTGGTCTTCCAACCCGGCGCGGATGATCTGCTTGCCGTCGTAGAGGTACTCCGGGCCGATGAAACCGACCACCGTATTGACCAGCAATGGCGAAAACGCCCGCGCCACCGCATAGGCACGTGCTTCCATGGTTTGCTGATCGACGCCGTGATGCGCATTGGCCGACAACGCGCTGCCCTGGCCGGTCTCGAAATACATCACGTTGTTGCCGACCGTACCGCGCGCCAGGCTCTGCGCAGCATCATGCGCCTCGTCCAGCAAGGCGAGGCTGATGCCGAATCCCGCATTGGCCTGTTCGCTGCCCGCCACGGACTGGAACACCAAGTCCACCGGCGCGCCCTGGTCGATGGCGCGCACGGTGTTGGTCACGTGGGTCAGCACGCACGACTGCGTGGGAATGGCGTAGCGATTGCGCAGCTCATCGATCAATTGCAGCAGGGAAACGATGGCGCCGAGGTTGTCGCCGGCAGGGTTGACGCCGATGGTCGCATCGCCGCAGCCGTAAAGCAGGCCATCGATGATCGACGCGGCAATGCCTTTGGGGTCGTCCGTCGGATGGTTGGGCTGCAACCGGACCGACAACCGGCCCGGCAAGCCGATGGTGTTGCGAAAGCGTGTGACCACGCGGCACTTGCGGGCCACGGCAATCAGATCCTGATTGCGCATCAGCTTGCTGACCGCAGCCGCCATTTCGGGCGTGATGCCGGGCGCGACGCTTGCCAGTGTCTGGCTGTCGGTCTCATGCAGAAGCAGCCAGTTGCGGAATTCGCCCACGGTGAGCGAGGCGATCGGCCCGAAGGCCTGGGCGTCGTGCCGATCGAGAATCAGGCGCGTGATCTCATCCTCTTCATACGGCACCAGCGCTTCGTTGAGGAACACTGACAGCGGCACATCCGCCAGCGCCATGCGCGCGGCCATGCGTTCGGCTTCGCTGGCGGCGGCCAGGCCGGCCAGGTAGTCCCCCGATCGCGCGGGGCTGGCCTTGGCCAATAGCGTTTTTAGATCGTTGAATACATGGCGCTGTGCGCCAATGGTGTAAGCAAAGTGCATGATGGGATACGCGTGGGAAGCCAGCGAGGTGACCGCGATGCCTATCGTGCCACTTTAGCCGCCATCGACGCCGATCGTCCGCTGCGATGGTGTCTTCGCAGACGGGGCCAATCAATCTTCAGTGCCATCGTGAGATTTCGGCCCTATCAGGGACGGCCGTTTTGATGCCACAGAGGCAATGTTCTAATACGAATCTCTCAAACGTCGATATCTCATTGCCAATGACCGCCTCCGCCACACCGTCCCGCATACGTCAGGCGGGCTCTGCCATGGAAGTGTTGGCGGTCTTTCTCAAGCTGGGCCTGACCAGCTTCGGTGGGCCGGTCGCACATATCGGCTATTTCCGACGTGAATTTGTGGAGCGCCGCCGCTGGCTGGACGATGCAACATTCACCGACCTCGTTGGGCTGTGTCAGTTTCTGCCGGGGCCTGCCAGCAGCCAGGTCGGATTTTCCGTCGGTCTGCTTCGGGCCGGATGGCGCGGTGGGTTGGCGGCATGGTGTGGCTTTACGCTGCCTTCGGTTGCGCTGCTGCTGGCCTTTGCGATGGTCGCGCCGGGCCTGGGCGGCCCGCTTGGCAGTGGCTTGATCCACGGTTTGAAGCTGGTTGCGGTTGCAGTGGTGGCGCAGGCCGTGTGGGACATGGCGCGCAAGCTTTGTCCTGACTGGCAGCGCGCAGCCATTGCGTTGATCAGCGTCGCCGTGCTCAGCGCGTTGACGACCGTGTACGCGCAACTCGTCGTGATTGTGCTCGGTGCCCTGCTGGGGCTGGCGTTGTGCCGATCATCCTGGCCGGCTGGCGGAGGTCCGAGGGCAGGGCACGGCGCCGCATTCCGCGTGTCTCACGTGGCCAGCATCGTCAGCCTGGTGCTCTTCTGCGCGCTGCTGTTCGGGCTTCCGGTTGTGACGGATCTCCATCCATGGAGGCCCGCGAGCGTGTTCGACGCATTCTATCGTTCGGGCGCGCTGGTTTTCGGGGGCGGGCACGTCGTGCTTCCGTTGCTGGAACAGCAGACGGTCGCGACCGGTTGGGTCGCGTCGAACGATTTTCTGGCGGGCTATGGTGCCGCGCAAGCCGTGCCGGGGCCGCTATTCACCTTCGCCGCTTTCCTCGGCTGGACGATGGGCCCGGGGATCAATCACTGGGCCGGCGCCGCGCTTGCAACGGTGGGCATTTTTCTACCGGGCTTGCTGCTGGTCATCGCGGCGCTGCCTTACTGGCAGGCATTGCGCGCGCGGCCTTCCATGGCAGCGTTGCTGGCTGGCGTGAATGCGGCAGTGGTTGGGTTGCTGGCGTTTGCGCTTTACACGCCGGTCTGGACAAGCGCCGTGCGGTCATGGCGCGATTTTGCTGTCGCTGCGATTGCGTTCCTGCTGCTGACGCGATGGAAAACGCCACCCCTGGTTGTGGTGGCGTTCTGTGCGGCAGCGGGAATGGTTGCCGCCGTGCTGGTTTGAATCAGGGCAGGGGCGTCATTCGTCCATCAGCCGAACCCTGACCTTCTTGCCTTTCACCGTGCCGGCGTTGAGCTTGCGCAGCGCGTCGCGTGCGACGCCGCGCTCGACCGCGACGTAGGTCGAGAATTCGGTCACGTTGATCTTGCCGATCTGGTCGCCGCGAAAGCCTGCATCGCCGGTCAACGCGCCGAGCACATCGCCGGGGCGGATCTTCTCCTTGCGTCCGCCGAGAATCTGCAGCGTTTCCATGGGCGGCAGCAGCGGTGCGTCGTTGCCGGTATCAAGCTCGTCGAGCGGATGCCATTCGACCTCGCGGCCCAGCGCCTGCTCGATGTTGCCGACTCGCCCCATCTCGTCCATGCTCGCGAGGCTCAGCGCCCAGCCGTTCTCGTCGGCGCGGCCCGTGCGGCCAATCCGATGGACGTGCACTTCGGGGTCGGGCGTCACGTCAACGTTGATCACCGCTTCGAGCTGTGCGATGTCGAGCCCGCGCGCGGCAACGTCGGTCGCGACGAGCACCGAGCAACTGCGGTTCGCGAACTGGATCAAGACCTGATCGCGCTCGCGCTGCTCGAGTTCGCCATGCAGCGCGAGGGCGTGGATTCCCTGTGCGCGCAGCACATCGAGCAGGTCGCGGCATTGCTGCTTCGTGTTGCAGAACGCGAGCGTGCTGACCGGCCGGTAGTGCTTGAGCAGCAGCCCGACCGCATGCAGACGCTTGTTGTCGGGCACCTCGTAGAAGCGCTGGCGGATCTTGCTGTCGTCGTGGCGCTCTTCGAGCTTCACTTCCTTTGGATTGCGCAGAATCCGCTGGCTCAGCTTCGCAATGCCTTCCGGGTACGTCGCCGAGAACAGCAGCGTCTGCCGGTCGGGCGGGCACTGGCGCACGACCGTCGCAATGTCGTCGAAGAAGCCCATGTCGAGCATGCGGTCGGCTTCGTCGAGTACGAGCGTCTTCAGTGCACCGAGCGCGAGATTGCCGCGCTCCAGATGGTCCATGATGCGCCCCGGCGTGCCGACGATGACATGCGCGCCGTGCTCAAGGCTTGCCGCCTGCGGACGCATCGGCGTGCCGCCGCAGAGCGTCAGCACCTTCACGTTTTCTTCGGCGCGCGCCAGCCGGCGGATTTCCTGCGCGACCTGGTCGGCAAGTTCGCGCGTGGGGCAGAGCACCATCGCCTGCACGTCGAAGCTGCGCGCATCGAGCTGTGCGAGCAGGGCGAGCGCAAACGCTGCGGTCTTTCCGCTGCCCGTTTTTGCCTGCGCGATCAGATCATGGCCCGCAAGTGCGATAGGCAGGCTCGCAGCCTGGATCGGCGTCATGTCGGTGTAGCCGAGCTGTGCAAGATTCGCGAGCACGGCGGGGGCGAGCGCTAGGGTGCTGAATGGCATGCTGGTCGGTTCGATGGTCATGTTGTTGCGCTGAGTCACTTGTTCGGCTTGCCTTCGAGTTGTTCGTAGACGACGGTGCCGTCGTCAGCCTCGAAGCGTTCGACATAGTTGCGCGCGCCGCATAGCGCACAGCGGAACAGCGGCCCTTGGCCCTCATCCTTGATGACAACGTCGGACAGTTCCCACTGCGTGCCGCAGCTCTGGTTTATGCAAGTGAACACGATTTTCTCTGATGGATTCTTTGTTGCGCCTCGATGACGAGGCAGGTGGTCCAGGGCCACGCCCTTGATCGGGCGCAGTGCGCCGCTGTCGATCTCAATGCAATACCTCAGCCGGAAATGGCCTTGCTGCGCCATTCGTAGGGGATTGCGCTGCCCTTGTTTATTCGGAAACTGACGTATTTTGCCGGGTCAGGCCAGCAGAGACGCTCAAGCCGTGAACCAAAAGAACGCGTGTGGGGCATGTCAGTCAAGGCCAGCGCGAATCGATCGATGAGACGCTCGCGCCGTTTTTACCATGCAAACACTCGGTTTGGGGCGAACAGGTGGTGATTACGTCTCGTCTCGAGGGGATAGCCTCATGCGCGATGTCGCATACCGGGCAGGGTCCACGCCGAGCGCCCCATGCATTCTGTTGTTGCAACAGATTTGTGGGTGCACCGTTGGGTGCGATGGAGAGGTATCCGATGTTGCAGGCCGCCACGGTTTCCCCGCCGGACTCTAACACACCCCTATAGGTCCGTGACGCGCCGCCCGGTCACCGCATTCCTTTTGGGAGCAGCCGATGGTGTCGGTTCTGTGAAACCGCCTAGAGTCCGCACTCTTGTCTCGGTTTGAGATGTATCAAGTCCATGCCCTGGCCGCTGGCATCTAATGGGTTGCACATTCGCAATCGTTTGACGCCCCGACCATGCGCACCGCCGCCGTGCCGTCTTCGCCGACAGCAGAGCAGATTGATTTGCCGTTTCACGCCGCCCTTGCCCGCGCATCGAATTCGCTGTCGCTTGCATCAATGGAACTGGCGTTGCTCGATTGGGCACTGCACTTGGCCGTTTCGCCCGGCAAGTGGCTGGATCTGTGCCGCTTGGCGCTGACGCAGGCCGAACAACTCGAGCGTTACATCCGCAGCTGCATGGCGTCCGGCCCCCAGGAGGTGTGTCTTTGCGTCCAGCCGCCGGCCCACGACCGTCGTTTCTCGGCCGAGGAGTGGCGCCTGTGGCCGTTCAACGTGCTGCACCAAGCCTTCCTGTTGACCGAGCAGTGGTGGGAGGCGGCCACGCACGGCGTTTGGGGTGTCGCCAAGCATCATGAGGACGTGGTTGCCTTCGCTGCACGTCAATGGCTCGACATGATGTCGCCAGGCAACCAACTGGCAACCAACCCGATTGTCCTGCGGCAGACCTTCGAGCAGCACGGCAGCAATCTCGTGCGCGGCGCGCTCAATGCGCTTGACGATCTGGAGCGCTCCATGAGCGGCGCGCCGGCTGCCGGTACCGAACGCTTCATGGTGGGCCGTGACGTGGCCATAACACCCGGCAAGGTGGTCCTGCGCAACCGCCTGATCGAGCTGATCCAGTACACGCCGGCCACGCGCAAGGTTCAAGCCGAGCCCATCCTGATCGTGCCGGCATGGATCATGAAGTACTACATCCTGGATCTGTCGCCGCAGAACTCGCTGATCCGCTATCTGGTAGAGCAGGGCCATACCGTGTTCTGCATCTCCTGGAAGAACCCGGACGAGGCGGATCGCGACCTCGACATGGATGACTACCTCAAGCTCGGTGTTTTCGCCGCGCTCGATGCCGTCAATGCCATCGTGCCGGGCCAGCGCGTACACGCTACCGGTTACTGCCTCGGAGGTACGTTGCTGGCCATTGCCGCTGCTGCCATGGCGCGCGATGGCGATGCACGGCTGGCGTCCATGACGCTCTTTGCCGCGCAGACAGACTTCTGCGAGCCGGGCGAGCTGGGCCTGTTCATCGACGAGGCGCAGGTCAGTCTGCTTGAAGCGCAGATGGAGCAGACCGGCTATTTGCGCGCCAGCCAGATGGCCGGAGCCTTCCAGATGCTTCGGTCGTACGACTTGCTGTGGTCGCGCGTGGTGGGGGAATACCTGCTGGGCGATCGTGCACCCATGAACGATCTGATGGCCTGGAACGCCGATGCCACGCGCATGCCCGCGCGCATGCACAGCCAGTACCTGCGGCACCTGTTCCTGAACGACGACCTGAGTGAGGGCCGCTACCCCGTCAACGGCAAGCCGGTGGCCTTGAACGATATCGACCTGCCCATCTTCGTGGTGGGCACGTTGACCGACCACGTGGCGCCATGGCGCTCGGTCTACAAGCTGCATCACCTGACCGAGGCGGAGCTGACGTTCGTGTTGACAAGCGGCGGCCATAACGCAGGCATCGTCAGCCCGCCGGCCAACTCGCATCGGCGGTTTCAGATGCAGACACGCCACGTTGGCGAGACATCGGCGGCGCCCGATGACTGGCTGGCATCGGCACCCACCACCGATGGTTCGTGGTGGCCGTCATGGCATGCATGGCTGGTTGCGCATGCATCGGGCTCGACACTGGTTGAACCGCCGAAGATGGGGCCCCCCGGACTGCCGCCACTGGCCGATGCGCCCGGCACCTACGTGCTGGAGGCATAGATGGGTGTGCTGAAGCAACTCCGGGCGTGTGGCGGGTACGCCGGCGCGCGTATGGCCGCCATGGCAGCCACCGCCACTGCGCTGGCGCTGTCGGGTTGCATCTCGATGGCGCCGCCTTACGAGGCACCCGCGCTGCCCGTGGCCCAGCACTACGACGGCGACGATGGCCGCGATGGCCTGTCAGCCTCCGCCACCGGCTGGCGGGCGTACTTTACCGACAAGCGCCTGCAGGCGTTGATTGCGCAGGCGCTGGAGAACAACCGCGACCTCCGCACTGCCGTGCTGCGTGTGGAAGAAGCGCGTGCTGCGTTTGGCATCCAGCGGGCGGAGACATTTCCACATCTCAATGCACAGGCCGGCATCAACCGGCTGAGCATTCCGGCAGATCTGAGCCCCTTCGGCATGCCGATGCGTGTAAGTCAGTACCAGGTGGGTGCCGGTGTCTCCAGTTGGGAGATCGACTTTTGGGGGCGTGTGCGCAACCTCAACGACGCCGCGCTGGAAAGCTACGTGGCTTCCGACGCCGCGCGCCGTGCGGTGGCGCTTGGGCTGATCGCGCAGGCGGCTGACAGCTACCTGGTGCTGCGTGAACTGGACGAGCGCATCGTGCTGGCACAGCAGACCGTGGACAGCCGCACCGAGACACTGCGCATCTTCTCGCGCCGTGTGGCGGTGGGGGCGACTTCACGATTGACTCAAACACAGGTCGAGACGCTGCTGACCCAGGCGCAGGCACTGCTGACGCAATTGCAGCAGGCACGCGACGCACAGGCGCACGGCCTGGCGTTGCTCGTCGGTAAGCCCATCGACCTGCCACGGGTAGCCGAGCCGCTTGACGAGCACCGCATGCTGGCCGAGCTGCGCGCAGGCCTGCCTTCCGATCTGCTGACGCAGCGCCCGGACATTGCTGCCGCAGAGCACCGGCTGCGTGCCGCGCACGCCAGCATTGGCGCGGCACGTGCGGCGTTCTTCCCCCGCGTGGCGCTGACCGGCGCTTACGGCACGATCGGCCCGGAACTGGGCAATCTGTTTGCACCCGGCACGCGCGCCTGGGTTTTTGCGCCGAGCATCAGCCTCCCGCTGTTTGAGGGCGGCAAGCTGCGCAGCAACCTCGACCTGGCAGAAGCCCGCCGAGACCTTGCCGTCGCCGGCTACGAGAAGACCGTGCAGAGCGCTTTTCGCGACGTGTCCGACGCGCTCTCCGCACGCAAGTGGCTGGCCGAACAGCTGGGCATCGCTCAGGCCGCACTGGCAGCGCAGACCGAACGTGCTCGGTTGTCGCAACTGCGCTTCGACGCCGGAGCGTCGACGTTCCTGGAGGTGCTCGACGCCCAGCGCGATCTGCTGGCCGCGCAGCAGCAACTGGTGCAGGTGCGCCGCGCGCTTCTCTCTAGCCGCGTTGGTTTGTATGCGGCGTTGGGCGGCGGCGCGCAGGCCGTCGAATCCGCATCCGATCCGCAACCCCATCTGAGCCTGACGCCGCCCCCGCGCGTATCGGGCGGAACATCGGGCCGAACAACACCATGATCACGACTCCCCAACAACGATGGATTGCCTTGCTGGCGGCTGCCCTGGTGGTGGCCGGTGGGGCTTTTGCGTGGAAGGCCTTGCGGCAAGACGGTCCCGGCAAGGGCTTTGCAAGCGGCAATGGCCGCATCGAGGCAACCGAAATCGATGTGGCCACCAAGCTTCCCGGCCGCGTGCAGGACATCCTGGTGGACGAGGGCGACTTCGTAACGGCCGGCCAGCCGCTTGCGCACATGCAGATTCAGGCCCTGGAAGCGCAGCGCGACGAGGCCCAGGCACGCCAGCAGCAATCCGTCTCTGCGGTGGCGAGTGCACAGGCCCAGGTGGCCGTACGTGAGGCGGATCGGCAGGCTGCTCTGGCGCAGATCGCCCTGCGCGAGAGCGACCTGGATGCCGCGCAGCGCCGGCTAGCGCGTTCCGAAACGCTGTCGCACGAAGGCGCATCGTCGATGCAGGAGCTGGATGACGACCGCGCCCGCGTGCGCGGCGCCAAGGCCGCGCTGGTGGCGGCGCGCGCGCAAGCCGAGGCGGCGCAGGCGGCGGTATCGGCAGCCCGTACACAGGTGGCGGGTGCCGGCGCCACCGTCAAGGCGGCAGACGCCACCGTACTGCGCATCAAGGCCGATATCGATGACAGCGCCTTGGCGGCCCCGCGCGACGCCCGTGTGCAATACCGCATTGCCCAGCCCGGGGAGGTACTGGCCGGCGGCGGGCGGCTGCTCAACCTGGTGGATCTGTCCGACGTCTACATGACCTTCTTCGTGCCGGAGGCGGACGCTGGCCGCATCGCCATGGGCAGCGAGGTGCGGATCGTGCTCGACGCGGCGCCGCAATATGTGATTCCGGCGCGCGTGTCGTTTGTGGCCAGCACCGCGCAATTCACCCCTAAGACCGTGGAGACGGCCAGCGAGCGCCAGAAGCTGATGTTCCGCGTCAAGGCGCAGATCGATCGCGATCTGCTGCGCAAGCACCTGAAGCTGGTGAAGACGGGCCTGCCCGGCATGGCGTGGCTCAAGCTCGACGCGCAGGCCGAATGGCCGGCCAACCTGGCGATCAAGGTGCCGCAGTGACCCGGTTTGCCGACCCATCCACCTTGCATGACCCGCGTCTGGTGCCGCCGGTGGTCAGCCTTGCCGGCGTGAGTCTGCGCTACCGCAAGACGCTGGCGCTGGATGACCTCACGCTCGACATGCCTGCCGGCTGCATGGTGGGGCTGATCGGTCCTGACGGCGTGGGCAAGTCCAGTCTGCTGTCGTTGGTGGCCGGCGCGCGGGCCCTGCAGGACGGTGCCGTGCATGTGCTGGGCAGCGACATGGCCGACCGCCGTGCGCGCGCCACGGTCGGCCCACGCATCGCATACATGCCGCAAGGGTTGGGGCGCAACCTGTACCCCACGCTGTCGATCGAGGAAAACCTGCAATTCTTCGGGCGCCTGTTCGGCCACGATGCAGCGGAGCGCCGTCGCCGCATTGATGCCCTCACGGCCAGCACCGGTCTGCGGGCGTTTCTCTCCCGGCCTGCGGGCAAGCTGTCGGGCGGCATGAAACAGAAGCTGGCGTTGTGCTGCGCGCTGATCCACGACCCGGATCTGTTGATCCTGGATGAACCGACCACGGGTGTCGACCCGCTCTCGCGCAGGCAGTTCTGGGATTTGATTGCCAGTATTTGCGCCGCGCGCCCGGGCATGAGCGTGATCGTGGCCACCGCCTACATGGAGGAGGCCGAACGCTTTGACTGGCTGATCGCCATCGACGGGGGGAAGGTGCTCGCTACCGGCACGCCGGCCGGGCTGCGCGGCCGCGCGGGTACCGATTCGCTTGAGGCCGCTTTCATTGCGCTGCTGCCGGCGACGCGCCGGCAGGGGCATCGGCCCGTGGTGGTGCCACCTCTAATGGCCGGCGCGGAAGACGATGTGGCCGTGCAAGCGAACGGCCTGACCATGCGTTTCGGCGATTTTGTGGCGGTCGATCACGTGGACTTCCGTATCCGTCGGGGAGAAATCTTCGGCTTTCTCGGCTCCAACGGCTGCGGCAAATCAACCACCATGAAGATGCTCACCGGCCTGCTGCCCACCAGCGAAGGTCAGGCGTGGTTGTTCGGCCATCCGGTCGACCCGAAAGACATCGACACACGCCGGCGCGTGGGCTACATGTCGCAGGCGTTCTCGCTGTATGGCGAACTGACCGTGCGCCAGAACCTCGTGCTGCATGCACGCCTGTTCCAGGTGCCCGAACCCGAGGTGCAGTCGCGTGCGGCTGAGATGCTGACCCGCTTTGGGCTCCAGGAGGTGTCTGACAGCCTGCCCCAAAGTTTGCCGCTGGGCATGCGGCAGCGCTTGTCGCTCGCCGTGGCGATGGTGCACAAGCCCGAGCTGCTGATCCTGGACGAGCCGACCTCCGGCGTGGACCCAGTCGCGCGCGACATGTTCTGGCGCCTGATGATCGACCTCGCCCGGCGGGATCGCGTGACCATCTTCATCTCCACGCACTTCATGAACGAGGCGGAACGATGCGACCGCATCTCGCTCATGCATGCCGGGCGCGTGCTGGTGAGCGATTCGCCCGCGGGGCTGGTGCGCGCTCGCGGCACACACACGCTGGAGCAGGCGTTCATTGCCTATCTGCGGGAGGCGGCCGAAGCAGCTGCGGGTGCCGACGAGGTTGCCGCGCCGCTGCCGGTGCGCCCAGCGCAAGCCAACGCGCCTACCGGCATATCCGCCCGCCGCCGCTTCAGTCTTGCGCGTGCATTGAGCTATTCGCAGCGTGAGGCGCTGGAACTGCGCCGCGACCGCGTGCGCGCCACGCTGGCTCTGCTGGGCACGGCCATCCTGATGTTCATCATCGGATACGGAATCAGCCTGGATGTGGAGAACCTGACCTACGCCGTGCTCGACCGCGACCAGACCATGCTCTCGCGCGACTACGCGCTCAATCTGGCGGGCTCGCGTTATTTCATCGAAAAACCCCCGATTCGCGACTACGCTGAGTTGGACCGCCGCATGCGCAACGGCGAGTTGTCGCTGGCGATTGAGATCCCGCCAGGCTTTGCACGCGACGTGGAACGCGGCACGGCCGTGCAGATCGGCGCCTGGGTGGACGGTGCCATGCCCACCCGCGCGGAAACCGTGCGTGGTTATGTGCAGGCCATCCACCAACTCTGGCTGGCGGATGCGGCCGTGCACCGGCTGGGGGTGCGGCTTGCGACGCCCAGCACCATCGAAACGCGCTATCGCTACAACCCCGACGTGAAAAGCCTGCCCGCCATGGTGCCCGCCGTGATTCCAATGCTGCTCATGATGATTCCCGCCATGCTGGCGGCATTGTCGGTCGTGCGGGAAAAGGAGCTGGGGTCCATCATCAACTTCTACGTGACGCCGGTCACCCGTGCGGAATTCGTGCTGGGCAAGCAAGCGCCGTACATCGTGCTGGCCATGCTGAACTTCCTCCTGCTGGCGCTGCTGGCGGTGACGGTGTTCAGTGTGCCGATCAAGGGCAGCTTTGCGACGCTCGCGTTGGGGGCGCTGATCTTCGTGACGTGTTCGACGGGTTTTGGGCTGTTTGCGTCCACCTTCACGCAAAGCCAGATCGCGGCCATGTTCGTCACCATGATCGGCACAATCATTCCGTGCGTGCAATTTGCAGGGCTGTTTAATCCAGTCTCGTCGCTGGAAGGGGCGGGGGCCGTGATCGGACGCATGTATCCGGCCACGCATTTCCTGACCATCAGCCGGGGCGTGTTCAGCAAGGCGCTGGATGTGGGCGCCCTGGGCAGCGCATTCTGGCCGCTCCTGGCAGCGGTGCCGTGCATCCTGGGTGCCACGTTGCTGATGCTGCGCAAGCAGGATCGGTAGGAGAGCCACACCATGCCCGGCCTTCCGACAGATCGCCGCTCGGCCCGCCTGAGCAACATCTTCCGCCTTGGTATCAAGGAGTTGCGAAGCTTGGCGCGCGACCCGATGATGCTGGTGCTGATCGCCTACACCTTCACGCTATCGATCTACGTGGCGGCCACCGCCATGCCGGAGAGCCTGCACAACGCCTCGATCGCCATCGTCGATGAAGACAGCTCGCAGCTGTCGGCGCGCATTGTCTCCAGCTTCTATCCACCGCATTTCCGCTCGCCGGCGGTCATTACGCTCACCGAGGTCGACCCCGGCATGGACAGCGGCCGCTACACATTTGTGCTCGACATCCCGCCCAACTTCCAGCGTGACGTGCTGGCTGGGCGCACACCGTCAATCCAGCTCAACATCGACGCCACGCGCATGAGCCAGGCTTTTACCGGCAACGGCTACATCCAGCAGATCGTCTCGGGCGAGGTGAACGCGTTCCTGCAGCGCCACCGCGCCGCGCCCGCCACGCCGGTCGACCTGGTATTGCGCGCGCGCTTCAACCCCAACCTGGAACAGACGTGGTTCGGCTCGTTGATGGAAATCATCAACAACGTGACCATGCTCTCGATCATCCTGACCGGCGCCGCACTGATCCGTGAACGCGAGCACGGCACGATCGAGCACCTGCTGGTGATGCCTGTCACGCCGTTCGAGATCATGATGTCCAAGGTCTGGTCGATGGGGCTCGTGGTGGTGCTGGCCGCGCTGGTGGCACTGGTGTGCGTGGTGCAGGGCGCATTGCACGTACCGATCGAAGGCTCGATCCTGCTGTTCATGCTGGTGGCCATGCTGCATCTGTTTGCCACGACCTCCATGGGGATCTTTCTTGCGACAGTGGCGCGGTCCATGCCGCAGTTCGGCATGCTGTTGGTTCTGGTGCTGCTACCGCTGCAGTTGCTCTCGGGCGGTACCACCCCGCGCGAGAGCATGCCCGGTGTGGTGCAGGACATCATGCTCGCCGCGCCGACCACGCATTTTGTCTCGGCGTCGCAAGCCATTCTCTATCGGGGCGCGGGCCTGGGGGTCGTGTGGCCGCAGTGTCTGGCCATCTGTGTAATCGGCGCCGTGCTGTTTATCGCATCATTGACGCGCTTTCGCCAAACCATCAGCCAGATGGCATAAGGAGCCAACATGGAGACACACGCCAACCTTCCTCTCGCGCTCCAAAAGGCGCAGGTTGCATTCGGACTGCAAACATTGGGTCTGCTCAAGGCAACGCGTCAGCGCTGGTATGAGCTGGGCGCCGATCTGCTGGCCGAAGACGTTGCCCGTACGGAGTCTGCGTTGGCCGATCTGCGAAGCGTGGAGGACTGGAACGCGTTTGCAGCACTGCTGCCCAACGCATTCTGGCAGACCAGCCAGCGCGCCGTGCATGTGCTGCAGGGTGTGTTGCAGACGGCCATCTCGAACCAATCGGGCTTGGCGGCGGATTACCAGCGCATCATGCTGGAATGGCAGCAGGCTTCCGTACGGGCGTTGAGCACGGCCGGCAACGCGATGCCGATCCACACGGCGCTGCAGGGCATGCTGTCGGCGTTGGGCGCGCCGCACGATGCATTCATCCGCTCCGCAACCGTACGGCCAAACCCCGTGCCAGCGCCCGGTAAGGGCAACGGTCAACCCCACAACGCTTCCTGACGAACACGTATGGGCCTCGATCATCTACCTGCACCGCCGGCGTTGCTGCCGGCCAGCGATCTGAGCGTGGTGCGCAACCGCACCTTTGACGAGATTGCCATTGGCGACACGGCCGCCATCCTGCGTACGCTGACAGCGGAAGATATCCAGCTCTTTGCCGTGCTGTCGGGGGACGTCAACCCGCAGCATCTTGACCCGGAGTTCGCGGCATCCACGCGCTTTCATGGCGTGATTGCCCACGGCATGCTGGGCGGCGCGCTGATTTCTGCTTTGCTTGGGACCCGTTTGCCGGGGCCAGGCACGATCTACCTGGGACAGACGCTGCGATTCCTCGCTCCGGTGCGTGTTGGCGACACCTTGACCATCCGCGTGACGGTGGTCAGCAAGGAGGAGGAAACCAAGCGGCTCAAGCTGGCATGCACGTGCACAAACGACAGCGGCACGGTCGCCATCACGGGGGAAGCCGAGGTCATCGCGCCCACCGAGCGGATCGAGCGTCCGCGTACCACGCTGCCGGATGTGCGTATCACCACCGGCGGTGACGGTATCCACCGGCTGCTCGATCATCTACGGCCTCTTGGCGCGATCCGCATGGCCGTCGTCCACCCATGCGATGCGCTGAGCCTGTCCGCTGTGATGGACGCGTACGCTGAGGGCCTCATCGTGCCTTGCCTCGTCGCGCCGCGTGCCAAGCTGATGCGCGTCGCCACCGAGGCCGGTCTTGACCTCAGCGGCATAGAGATCGAAGACGTGCCGCACAGCAGCGCCGCTGCCACCCGCGCAGTGGAGCTTGTAACGCAGGGCAGGGCAGAAGCGCTCATGAAGGGCAGCCTGCATACCGACGAGTTGATGGCGGCGGTGGTGCGCGCGGATGGAGGGCTGCGTACCAAACGTCGGATCAGCCATTGCTTCCTGATGCAGTCGCCAGCGTATCCGCGCCCGTTTATCGTGACGGATGCGGCCATCAATATCGCACCGACCCTGGAACAAAAGGCGGACATCATCCGCAACGCCATCGATCTGGCCCATGCGATTGGCGTGGAACGGCCTCGGGTGGCGATCCTTGCGGCGATCGAGACCGTGAACCCACGCATGCCCGCCACGCTCGATGCCGCCGCGCTGTGCAAGATGGCAGACCGCGGCCAGATTGAGGGTGGTGTGCTAGACGGGCCACTGGCTTTCGATAACGCGGTATCTGCCGCCGCCGCGCGCATCAAAGGCATTGTTTCGGAAGTGGCAGGTCAGGCCGATGTGCTGGTGGTGCCCGATCTGGAAAGCGGCAACATGCTCGCCAAGCAGTTGGAGTACCTGGGTGGGGCTGCCAGCGCGGGCATTGTGCTCGGCGCCCGCGTGCCGATTGTTTTGACCAGCCGCGCCGACTCGCGCGAATCGCGCATCGCGTCGTGCGCTATTGCCACGTTGCTGGCCCACCGCTACCGCAACTTTCCCCCATGAACGATTACATCGCCGTACTGAACTGCGGGTCGTCGAGCATCAAGTTTGCGTTGTTCGATGCCACCGAGCCTCCATTGCCGCGTACACCCGTGTGGAGCGGGAAAGTGGAGGGGATCGGCACTGACCACCCCACGGTGACAGAGGCCGGTATGCCGCCACGGGCGCTAGAACTTGATGGTGCGAAGCCGTATCACGCTGCGCTCATGCACATTCGCCAGCGTGTCGAGCAAAGGCTGGACGGCCGCCGGCTGATGGCCGTGGCGCATCGGGTCGTGCATGGCGGCTCCAAGTACTTTGCGCCAGTACGTGTGAATGCGCAGGTGCTTTCCGACCTGCGCAGCTACATTCCGCTGGCGCCGCTGCATCAACCGTTTGCACTGGAGGCCATTGAGGCGCTTCTGTCGGATTTGCCTGAAGTGCCGCAAGTCGCATGCTTCGATACCGCGTTCCACCGCACGCTGCCTCAGGTCGAGACGATGCTGCCGTTGCCCTACACGGCATGGGAGCGCGGTCTGCGGCGTTATGGCTTTCATGGGTTGTCGTACGAGTACATGTCGATCGCTTTGCCAGAACGACATGGCGATCTGGCCCTGGGGCGCACCATCGTTGCGCACCTGGGCAGCGGCGCCAGCCTGTGCGCAATGCACGGGCTGAAGAGCGTGGCCACAACGATGGGATTTTCCGCGCTTGATGGCCTGATGATGGGGACGCGATGTGGCTCGCTTGATCCGGGTGCGGTGCTCTACATGATGGAGACGGAGCATCTTTCCCCCGCACAAGTCGGGCACGTGCTGTATCACGAATCGGGTCTGCTTGGCGTGTCAGGGCTGTCTTCCGACCCGCGCGAGTTGATTTCGCACGAGGCCGATAACCCGCGTGCGCAGGCAGCGCTGGCGCTCTACGTGCGCCGCATCGTGCGCGAAATCGGCGCCCTGGTGGCGGTGCTCGGTGGCCTGGATTGTTTGGTCTTCACGGCGGGTATTGGCGAACACAACGCCGTACTGCGCGAACGCGTTGTGGGCGCACTTGACTATTTGGGTGCCGACCTGGATGGCGAGGCCAACAAAGCGCATGCAGCGATCATTTCCAGTTCAGCCAGCCGGATTCGCGTGGCGGTAGAGCCGACAAACGAGGAGTGGGTGGCAGCACGGCATGCAATTCAATGCAATCTATAGCGGATAGGTTTTCTTGTCGAAAGTGCTGGATGGCCGTGCCGGCCGAAGCGCTGTTTGGAGACAATCTTTATATTTAACATAACACAAATTATGCGAGATATAGATGTTAGGGATTTTTTCTAAAGTCGTACTTGGGATGACCGCTCCAACGCAAACATGGGTCGAAATTCGCCGCTTTTTGATCCCACCCACGAGCACGAGGCGACGGTGTGGTTGCCCGCCGCCTTCCCGTTTCATCTAAGACCACCTATTTGAGCGTGCTCGCGTCCGCCCATTGGTACCCCAAGCGAGAGATGCCACTCACCAAATTCTGGAAGTCCTGGAATGCGTTGGAAGCGGCCGTTCCCGCCATATCGGAATCCAGCCAGAACGGATGGAAGAAGAACGAGGCAAAGCCGTCTCGCACCACCCACGCGTATTGCGCGTTCAGGTAAAGGTCTTGCCACGTGTAGGTGAGGCACGAGAACGGATCGATGCTGCAGATGTTGTATTCGATGTTGCCCAAATTCTCCGGAATGATGCGTTGGCCGTAATAGTCGGAATTGATTACGTACGGAAAGAACTGCCCGACCGCGAATGCATGGTTGTTGGCCGTTGAGTTGAGGGTGTACAGGTCACTGTTGCTGCAGATGGTATTGGTGTTGGTGACGCTGCTTGTGGTGTTGTTGGTGCAGGCGAAGTACACCACGCGCTGGTACGTTGAGTTGAAGCGCGGTGGTACTGCAGCGATCGAAAGCGGCGACGATTCGTAGTGCGGGGCTTCCCATGCGAATGGCGTATAGCCGTTGCTGGTGAACTGTTGCAAGCCCGCATCCAGGCGCCCTCCAGCCCATTGGAGCGAGTCGTCGTCGGTCGGAGTATTGGCCGTCGCATACCAGAACTCGAAATCATTACCGCTCACTGCGTTGTCGATGTTGGGAATGTTTTCGTATTGATGTGTGTAGCCATGCATCATCACCCTGCCCCCGCGCTTGAGCGCGTAGTTGAGCGCCGATTTCAACCCGGTTGCGTTGGCCAGCGTGATGGTCTCTGGCACACCGTTGTTGTAATACCCGTTCGGGTCCGTGTACACGGGAATGGTCGCCATCGAAAACGGGATGTGCTTGTTATAGAGATAATCCGTCAGCTTCTTCATCGAACTGGTGCTGGTGTAAGCGTTCATGTCTTCGAAGCGCACCATGGCTCGGTGTGTGTACACCGTTGACGGGCTGTCACCCAAAATGTCGTGTAGCAGATCGCAGAACGCCAGGTAGCGATCACGTGGGCCGATGTACGAAAACGGCTGATCGGCGAAATACCAGAAGTTGCCGGAGCGGACCACGTAGGGCGCTACGGCCCCGGTCTGGCTGTCCGTGATGTTGACCAGGACCTTCGCCTTCGTTGCATCCGTGACTTGCGTGATGCCGATGTCCGGGTCGGCGCTGACGACGCCCGTCGTTGCGTTGAAGTTGTAGTACTTCAACATCGACATGCCCTTGTAAGTCACGGTATCGAAGAAACCGGGATTCGGGTTGCTGGACGACGGATAGACATTGCCGTTGAAGCCGTACACCTCGTTGAAGGCTATGCCGAATTTCTGGGTGAACGTGGGATTGGTGTAGTCAACCGTGTCCCAAGCCAGCTCCCACAGGTTGTACTTGAACCAGACCACGGTGGAGGTGGTCGACATGACGTCCTTGAGGAACGCCGGAGGAATCGTGTTGTTGTAGTAGTCGCCCAGATAGAACGTAGCCTGGTTGGCCTGCACCGAGCCTGCGGTGTAGTTCTGGATCGGTACCAGACTGACCGTGGTGTTCCAATGCCCGAGCAAGTTGCGCAGCATGATTGCGTAGGCAAAGCCCAGATTGCTGTACGGGTCGTTTGCCGGTGCGTCATACAGCACGAGTACCTTCAAGGTGGTTGCGGCCTGCGCCGTTGGCATCGTGATCGGCCGATACACGATGAGGAGACTGAGCGCGAGCAAACACGCCAAGATGACTTTTTTCATGATCGCGCCCCTTAGTCGACCCAGACATTGCCGTTCTGACGATGCACCGAACTCGGAGAGACGATCGTCCCACCCGTGCTATGGCCGTGCTCCGCTTCACGCATGAGTGAACGCGGCATGCCGGGCACGATCACCGTCGGCACACTAGGACGCGGCGGTGGAACCACCTTGCCGTTCTGCATATGCGGTGATGGGTTCGTGTTGGTATTGGTGGCCGCGCCCGTTGGCCCCGCCGCCCCTGTCGTCCCTACAAGCCCGACAACGGCGGCCAGCAAGGCTGTCCATGCCCACGCTGGCGCGTAATGTTTGGATGCCATGATCTTTCCCCTTGATCAAACGCGTCTCTCTCATCGTGGAGAAGCGCTCGTCCCGGTTTTCCAAACACCGCTGCAAGAATGAGATTCGACGGCCCTCGTGCCCTTCCCTCTCAATGCCGCTGGTCGACCACGCTACCCGCCGCGCTAAGTCAATGGCGGATGGCGTTGAGGCAGCATGTATGCGCCAGCTCCGCCACTTCCAGGGAGGAAGTGGGATCGTGTCGGAGTTGTAGCGTCGCGTTGACGAAGGTGGCGTAGCGCAGCAGGACGTTGCGCCATGGCATTGCTTCGATGGAATAGCCGATGTTGTCGGCCGCAGCGCGCAGAACGGCCGGCGGCACCATCACAACGGCGTTCGTGACAGGGTTGGGGGTCGTCTGGTATTTCCCGCGTCATGGCGGACTTCTCGGCAACTATGCGCGCAGCATCGGCTGGAGAATCGCGCAAAAATCGAGCCAATTCAGCTAAAGGCTCGAACGTGCTACGCCTGAGGGCCTTGGGTATGGCCGGTCTTCAAGAAAAACGCCAAAACTGATTCAAACGTGAAACAAGCTGGCGTTCTCTTCTTGCCGTATGGGCTTCGCGTGGGTATGCCATATGCAGTGCGTGCTCGCCGTGCGCCGCTTTGCATGCCCGCAGGACCACGCGACTCATGTGAGGAACCACGCCTGCGTCGCCTCCTGGCCGTTGCCGGCCATGACGACGCAGATTTCCCGTGGCAGGCGCCACTGCCCGGCGATGCCGCCCCTCACGCTTTCGCAACCCGTCGGCGGCGCTCCATGAATGCTGCCCCCCCGCCACGACGAGCAACGTGGAGACCACTCGCGTGTCCGCGTCGATGCGCAAACTCGCACCGGAGAACGTTGTCATCCGACCGTTGAAGGGAAAAGTGAAGGCATCGTCCCGTGAACGCATTTTGCGATCAGCGCCCAACTACGCCAGTTTGATGTCATTTCGATGACAACTGTGTCGATTCGCAGATGAATCGCGTTTGCACCGGAAGATCACTCTTTGGGGTGATATATGAGGCAATTGTGAGCGCTATGCTTGTTATGGAGGAAATAGGCGGGGCCAGCGTATTGGCACCGCATCAGCGAGGGCTTGCCATGAAATTCGCCATACTCACCAGCAATTCAGCCAGTTTCGAGTACGTGGCCGCGTGCCTGTCACCGCAAGACGTTACATGCGTACGGTTCGACGATGCATTGGCCCTGCTGCGCGCCCGGCGCACTGAGGTCTTCGATGTCCTGTTGATTGATGCGCAGCTATTCAGCAACGCCGGCCGACTGGTGTTGTCCTGGCGCGAGTGCAATGCCGATATGCACTGGCCAACGTTGGTGTTCGGCCACTTTGTGGAACGGGAGGCAATACGGAACATCTTCGACGCCGGTATCGACGATTTCGTCGCCGGCCACTTCACCGCCGATGAGCTGTGCGCCCGTGTGCACCGCATCCTGCGCAGTGCTGAACGAAAGACGCAAGACGCCGACGCCGGCACCCGTATCGCGGTGGGCCCTTACCGCTTGTGCCGGCTCACCCGCACGGCGATGTTGCGCGGCACGCCCATTCGCTTGACCGCACGGGAATTTGCCACGGCCTGGCTCCTGTTCTCCTCGCCGGGAGCGTTCGTCTCACGCCAACAGATTGCTTCCGCAGTATGGGGAACGGAGGCCAGTCTTGCAGAGCGCTCGATCGAGCAACACATCTACAAGCTGCGCAAGAAGCTGGGCCTCGGAGACGCGACCGGAGTCGAGCTCAAGACGATCTACTCGCTCGGCTATCAGTTGACCGTCCAGCAGATAAGCGAGCCGTCGCGCAACGTCGAGCCGTCGCAACGCATGCTGGCGGCTTGACGCCTGCACGCCTTGGTATTTCTGGCAATCGGCGCGTCAGGTGTCTTTGCTGCCGGGCACAGGCGCCCTGTTGAAATGCCCTGCGGTTCATGTAATGGACGCGCACCCCTTGCGTAACTGCGCTCTACTTTATTGAACCGCGTGACCAATGTTCGCGACTCCGTCCAAAGAAATCCTGAGAATCCGCCCGCATTGGGTTGCGCCCGTGATGCTAGTGGCGGCCGCCCTAGTCGTTCCGCAATTGACTTACGCTTCGGCCATCGACGATGTCCATGACTTTCGCATCGAACGCGCATCGCTCGAACACGTGCTGTTGGAGATTGCGCAGCTGGCGGGCCGGCCCATCTCTATGCCATCCGATGCGATTGAGAACCGCCTTGTTGGACCGGTGGTGGGTGTCATGTCCCTGGCGGCGGCGGTCCGGCAGGCGTTATCGGAGACAAACTTAACGCTCGCCGAACTGCCCGACGGCACGTTGACCGTGGTGCCTGCCAAGGCGGCTGTACCGCCGTCGGAGAATGCCCTCATGCTAGCGCCTACCGAAGTGCGCGGCGTATTGGATCGTGGATTCGCGGTATTTAGCAGCACTGCCGTGACGGGGACCGAAACGCCGATCATGAGTGCGCCACAGTTCGTCACCACAGTCTCAAACACGCAGTTGATCAATGAACGTCCTGGCTCCGTCGCAGATGCTTTGCGCGATGCTGGCGCTGCGCCTATCACTGCGGATCCTGCGTACGTGACGCAGTTCGATTTGCGCGGATTTACCTCGAACACAACCTATATAAATGGAGACCGGGATCGCCTGTCCAACTTGCGACCGATTGATGCCGTGGAAAGCCTCGCAATCGTCAAGGGCCCGAGCAGTGGCGTAGTTGGCCTAGCTCCGCCAGGCGGTGCGGTCAGCGTGGATCTCAAATCTCCCCTGGCGACGGGGCGGCACAGCGTCGCCGCAGAAGTCGGCTCCTACGGGGAGCGTAAAGCAGTGGCTGACCTCGGGGGGCCATTGGGCGAGCATGGACTGAGCTACCGCGTGATCGGTGTCCACGACACCGCAGCCAACAGTCCAGGCGGTTATGCGGGCCACCGGCTCGGCTACGGCATGCTCGCGCTCGGCTGGCATGACGGCACTACCCAAATCACGGCCGGGACCGAAACAGTATCGAGTCGCCAACCCGTGGTGCCTTCGACCGTGGCGTTGAATGGCAGCCCGCTGCGCATTCCGTCGACGATGCCGCTCGGCAACGCATCCGACCGGACCGACGCGCGTGGTTCGCGTCTGTACTTCGATGTTTCTCGGGCGTTGACGGAAGAATGGACTTGGCACTCACGTGCTCAGTACCAGCAACTGACGACGTTGTCGGTGCTATGGGCGTCGGCGCCGGATACCCAGACGGCCACTCAAGTGGCAGAAATTAACGTGGCCTACCAGATTCCGGATCAAGGTTGGAGCGTGTCGAACGAACTCACTGGCACCGTGCGTCAGGGGGCGCTGACGCACGCACTGACGTTGGGCTGGGATGAGTACCAATGGCGCCGTGACATCCTCTCGCCAGTCGACTACCCCGTTGTCATGCAGAACCTGTTGGCACCGCAGCCGTTGCCACCCGCGGTGTTCATGCCGAGCTTCAATGTCTCGCAAAGTGTCCGACAATCGGTTTTTCGTTTGCAGGATCAGGTGTCAATCGGCGAGCGATGGGAACTGTTAGCTTCTGTGCGCGCCAATGACTACGTCGCGAAGCTTCCGTTCTCACAAGACGCGGGCTTAGCCTGGGCCCCCGCCTTCAACATGCTCTACAAGCTGACGCCGCAAACCGCTGTGTTTGGTGGCTACGGACGCAGCTTCCAGATCAACCCAACCTACACTGACAATGGCATGCCAATAGCGCCAGAACGCGGTGGCGAGTGGGAGATGGGAGTCCGCTGGAGCGATGTGAGCAAGAAATTGCTGGCCCAGGCCGCATTGTTCCGGACCAATGCGCGCAATGTCAGTGTGTTCGATGAACAGCATCCCGGCGCATACGTTCAGGTCGACTCTCAGACCAGTCAGGGCGCCGAACTGTCGTTGCATGGTGCACTGTGCAACGCCGTTGAAACATCCATGGCTGTCACTTATACGCGCGTGTCGGCAGTCATCCAGGGGCAATCATCGGCCCCGGCCCCCACGCTGCGTGTCAGCACATGGACCAACTACACTGTCCACGGCGGACTCGCCGATGGTGCTGGCTTCGGCCTGGGCCTACACGGCAGAACTGCCTCGACCGCTTACGGCGTCAACGGACCTCGCATCCCAGGGCACCTGCTGGCGGACACCAACATATTCCTCAACCGCAAGCGCTGGCGGCTGGATTTCACGGTGCGAAACCTCTTCAACTCGCGCGCCTATGGTGAGACTCGATCCAGCATCTTCATCCCGATTTTGACAGGGCGAACCGCCAGCATGCGATTGACGTGGAATCTCTGACTTGCCGCGTGACGATCCCCGAGTGGCGACGATAGCTTCGAATAACACCACTGGTTTGAGCGCACGCCTCGTCCAGGGGGATACGCTCGTTGCCGGGAGCTATCTGCATGGGCGCTCGGTCTTGAGCCCCCCCAAAGAAACCTTCACAGGCCGCATTATCGGGAGAGCATCCTTTACGTAACATCCAGCGGATTAACTTGACGTCGCGTATTCGTGAGATCCTTCCGGGCCAATAATGGTGTGCACCGCAAGCGGAGTGAGCCACAGGTTATTCATCGCAATTAGCCACCGTCCCGAGGCGAACCGCTTTAATCGACAGTCCGGATATGATCGAAAAATCTTGAGTTTTCAGCCTCCGCGCGGGCGACATTTTGGATTGCGTAGACTCGCCTTCTAGGCGGCTTGGGTCGCCAAGTACAAGCCAGACAACAGACAATTGACCTTCCCACGAGATACACCGATGCGTCGCGCCGATTTCCTGGAACTCCTGACGCTAGCTGCCCTATGGGGTGCTTCTTTTCTGTTCATACGCGTGGCCGCGCCGCCGTTCGGCCCGGTCGTACTGATCGCGCTGCGCTTGGCGATCGCTTCGTGCTTCCTTGTGCCGTTGCTGGCCATGCGCGGCAAACTCGGTGCGCTGCGCCTGCACTGGCCGCACCTGCTGGTATTGGGCGTGCTGAATGCGGCTATCCCCCTCTGCCTGTTTGCATATGCTGAACTAACCCTGACGGCAGGCTTCACCTCGGTGCTCAACGCAGCGGCACCGCTGTTCGCTTCCATCGTGGCGTTCGTTTGGCTGGGTGACCGAATGTCGTCTCTGCGCGTGCTGGGGATCGTCATCGGCTTCATCGGCGTGATCGTGCTGGTGGGCGGGTCATCGCTCATCGACGCCAGGCAAGGCGGTGTGGCGGTGGTGGCGGCGCTATTGGCCACAGTGTTGTACGGCGTCGCGAACAGCTACACCAAGCGGTTCCTCACCGGCGTATCGCCACTGGCAGTGGCCACCGGCAGCCTGTTGGCAGCCACCATCGTGCTTGCACCGCTGGCCTTCTGGCTGTGGCCCACACAGACGCCCGCCGGCAGCGTGTGGCTGCATGTCATCGGTTTAGGCACCGCCTGCACTGGCATCGCGTACATCTTGTTTTTCCGGCTCGTTGCGAATGTGGGGCCAACCCGTGCGGCGTCGGTCAGCTTCCTGATCCCGGTGTTCGGCGTGTTGTGGGGCATCCTATTCCTGGGCGAACGGTTGAGCGTCAACATGGCGATTGGCTGCGCGGTGATCCTGCTGGGCACTTCTCTGGCGGCCGGTGTGCTCGCGCCACGCAAGAAGCCCGATGCCAATGCACGTGGCGCACTCAACGGGAAGGATTCTCTTTTGCGTTCGGGCCGCTGATCGGCAAAACATCACCTTCCTCGCGCCTCGTCTGATGGCGCCCCCCCTGATTTGAACCCTTCCCATTAATCCGCCCATGACTTGATCGGCGGCGCGGTGTATTTCGTCGTTGGCCGGCACATTACGGCGGCACTTTGGCCGTCGCTAAGTGACGCGCGGCAGCATGCCGCTCGGACCAAGACAGGGTCAGCGTCTTGGTCAGGAAGAAAAAATCCTATTTGAAAATCAAATTGAGAGGCGGCATCAAGGTGCCGTCGGCCTGTCGCTGCGCCTTGCATGAGAAAAGTTGAGAGTTTTTGCGCAACGAAGAAAATATTATTCCGACCTTATATAAAGACGCCGTTTCATGGTTCTTGAAAATATTACGCGGCGAAGTAAAAAATCGCTTTTCTACAAAAGCTTTCGAAAGGCAAGCCTTTTGAATATTTTTCATATCGATCAAATCGGCCGGCAGTTTTTTCAATTCGAATTTTCAGCAGCACAATGAAAAACGAACAGGAGATAGTGTGAGTCGCACTTCAGATTACAGTCCGTATATCAGATACCACGCCGGCGATCAGCGCATACCGATCGTCAGCCTGGCAGCGTTTCGCACGCGTGACGAATTGCGCAAGCGGGAACTCGCCCAAGCGCTCGGCAAAGTCTGCCGGGAAAACGGCTATTTCTACGTTGAGCATCACGGGGTGTCCGAAGACGTGCTGACGGCGGCGGCCGCGGCCGTGCACGAATTCTTCGACCTGCCGCTTGCCCACAAGATGGCCATCAACATTGCCAAGTCCCCATTCCATCGCGGCTACGTGCCGGCGGGCGAGGAAACGGCCTACGGCAGCACGATCAAGGACATCAAGGAAGCGTTTGACATGGCGCTTGAACTGGGGCTGGACGATCCTGACGTTCGCGCGGGCAAATTCTTCCACGGCCCGAATGCGTGGCCCGCCGCACAGCCACTGTTGCGGCCCACCCTGTCGTGGCTGTACCGCGAATGGCTGACGATGTGCGGGAACATCAGCGAGCTGTTTGCGCTTGCTCTGGGCCTGCCAAACAGCTATTTCGCCGAGCGCACCCTGAAGCCGCTCGCGCAACTGCGTGCCGCTCGCTATCCGCAGCAGCCACCAGGCGATACGGGCGGCGCGATTGGCTGCGGCGCCCACACCGATTACGGGATCGTCACGGTGATCTGGCAAATCGACGCCGAGGGGCTGGAGGTGTGCGACCCGGCAGGGAATTGGATTCGGGCGCCACGCATTCCGGGCACGTTCACCTGCCTGCTCGGCAATGTGACAGGCATGTGGACGAACGACTACTGGCGTGCCACCCCACACCGCGTACTGAACGTCTCGGGACAGGTGCGTCACTCGCTTAATTTCTTTTTCGATCCGGACTACGACTGCGAGATCGAGCCGTTGCCGGCCTTCGTTACGGCGACGACGCCAGCATCCTACGCACCCACGACGATGGGCGCCCACCTCATCCAGAGCTTCGACGGCGTCTTCGAATACCGCAAGCACACCTCTCAAGCCGAAACGGCGGCATTTCAGGAGTAAGGCAATGAAGAACATCATGGTCATCGGCGGAGGCGTGGTCGGCCTCGCGATCGCGCTCGAACTGAGCGAGAGCGGCGTGAATGTGATCAATGCGTTTCCGCGTAGCGGCGATACGCTCTCGGCTTCACGCGCTGCGGGCGCCATGCTTGGGGCGTTTGGGGAGCTGTCTGCCGACGATGGTCCCGAAGAGATGGCGGAGTTCGAATTTCGGCTGGCGGCACAGCGTTATTACCCATCGTGGCTTGCGCGGCTTCGTGAACTGTCGGGTGCGCGCGTATCGCAAGTCGAAGGCACGGTCATCGTCGCAAACAATCAAGGGGCGCGCGATCGCGATGGCATTCGCCGGATGCAGCAGGAAGCGGCGCAGCGCGGCGAACCCGCAGAGTGGATCGAGCCTGGCGACGTACCCGGACTCAAGCCGAGCCCCGTCCATGCACCGACACTCTGCCTGTATCTCAAGAACGAGCACGCCGTTCATTCCGGGGAGTTGCTCGACGCGATGAGCCAAGTGCTTGCACGGCGCGAGAACTACCAGCACCTCGATACGTCGGTGGTGCAGGCTCGGCCCGAAGGCCAGTCGTGGACCGCCGCGCTCGCGGACGGGAGCACGGTTGCAGCCGACGCTGTTGTGCTGGCGAACGGATCGCGCTCGCTCCAGTGTCTCGACCCGTCGCTCGTCAAAGACGCAGCGCTACCTGCGGTGAGCTTCGGCAAAGGCGTTTCGTTACTCGTCAGCGGTATGCCAGCCGTCGCGCACACGATGCGCACGCCGAATCGCACGTTCGCATGCGGCATCCATGTGGTGCCGCGGCCTGAAAGCGGCTGCCTGTACGTTGGCGCAACCAACTTCACGGGCACCGACGAGGACGCCGAGGTCAAGATTCAGCCTGGGGAGCTGCACGGCCTGATCGACGAGGCCATCCATCAGATCAACACCGACATCCGCACGAGCCGCATCGAGCAGATTCGCGTCGGCTTTCGACCGATTGCCGCATTCAAACGACCGCTCGTCGGCAAGACGCGCATTGACAATCTGTATATCGCCACCGGCACGTATCGCAACGGCGTACTCATGGCACCGCTCGTCGCCGCGATGATCGCCACAGAACTCGGTCTGCGCGCCATATCGCCATACGAGGGTAATCCGTTCTCGGTATTGAGCGAGGAGAACAAGACCGGTTGGGGCATGGACCGGCTGCTCGATGTCGGCGTGCGCGATCTGGTGGCCTTCCTTCAGGAGCCGCGCAGCCCGCTCCCATACAGCCGGGCACGGGAGCTAGAGGCCTATCTGCGCAGTCTGTTGCAAGCGGCGGTGCAGAACGACACAAGCGGCCACGCACTGCATAAGATGATTCAAACCCGGTTGAAAGAGGCGCCTTTCAACGAGACCGTTCACAAACTCTTCTACGAGATCGGGGAAGAAGTACGCCGGCCCCTCGCACAGGCCACCGAAGCGTGAACGATTGTCGAGGTATTTTCGTCTGAATTTGCAGGGCGGCCATGGCCATATGGCCGATTCCTGCAATGCCAGCATCCCCGTTTCGGCGGCTGTTTCTTATCGCTTCAGAAAGCTGGTCCAATTCAGGCGTACTCAGCCTGTATAGGGCTTGTACCCGACGCTGTTGGTGCCGCTGACCTGGTTTTTGTTGGGGGCGAGCGCATCGGTGGGCGTGTTGGTTGAATTCACGTTCGAGAACGCTGCGGTTGACGTGCTTGAGTCGGTACGGAAGATGGCCTCTTTCACGTTGGTAAAGGTCGAGTCAGCAATGCTCAGGTGCGTGTTCAGCGGCTGGCCGCCATTCGTACGGAAGACTTTGCCTGCGCCGTTGACGTAATCGCCCTTCATCTGCACGTCCGCATCACCGTTGTCTTGCACGATCTTGTCTTTGCCGCCGTAAAACGCGCTCTCGAGGATCTTCACCTGAGCCGGTCCGCCAGGAATGGAATTAGGATCAATGCCGGCGAGCTTGGCGTCGTGTGCGCGGTTCTTCGCGCCGTCGATCGTAACGGCGTCTTCGCCCACCTTACGGTTGACGACATGATCGAGCGTGGCATTGCCCAGCAGATGAATGCCATCCGCACCCGAATACTGCACGTTCTTGAGCGTCGCGCCCTGGCCCAAGATGAACACGGGTTGCTGGTGCTCATTCTGCGAACCGTCACCCAGAGCCTTGGTTGGGCGGAAGTACTTTCCGCCGCCGTCGAAGGTCTGCCCAGCGGGAACGTAGATCGGCTTGCTGACATCCACCACTCCGTTGGATGCGGGAGGTTGCGCACCGTATGAGACGGCGCCGCCCCCGGACACGCTCGATGTACCCGACACAGCGTTGTGTGCGGATACCGCCGGCGTGCTGCCCGCGGGGTCGGCATGCGCCGCATGGCCGCCATGTTGTGTCCGGCCGACAGAAGGCACGCTTTGGCTACCGCTGGTGCCCCCGCCAGTACTGAGACGGGCCTGCAGATCCCTCAACACGCTCTCAAGCAGGCGCAGCGCGTTTTGCACTGCGTGGTTGAACGACGAGGAATCCGGTTGCTGGGCGCTGGCCTCACTCCAGGAAGGCTGGCGCGTCACATGGTGATGTTGTGGGGAATCGATCTGAACGGGCATGATAACCTCGGCATCAACGGTTGAAATGACACCCCCAGAAATGGAGTGCGGAATACCGTTGTACTTCCCAGGAACCTGCGACCGGCCTCGCAAAGCGCAATCTTGCGCGAGATTGCGAAGCAGATCATTGCGGCGGTGTGCCCCGGCCCATGCGGTTAGCGATCACCGTGGCCATGCGCGTGAAGTTGACGTGCACGTTGGCGCAGTAGCTTGTGCACCGAAGCCCCCCCCCTCACCCCACGCCACCGAGTCCAGATGGATCTCGAGAATGCGCTCCTTGTCGAGACAAGACTCAGGTATGCGCATGATGGGCCCGACCGATCTGCCAACGTCCATTAGCTTGCGGTGACAATGCGCTGGCGTACATCGTATTTTTGGCCGGTGTCGAGCGGGCTCTGCTGGCTAGGATCGAATATCGTGCGAGCCGAGACTGCTGTGTTTGCTCGCCCTCATCCCGGGGTTGAGCGCAGTTCCGTTCATCGCATGAAAATATCAACGACAATAGCGGCTGCGTCGGCGTGGGGCATTCTGAACGGCCACGCCGGCGCCTACCCCTCTAACTCGGAGAACGCCATGCGCGACATCATTGACGGTTTCCTGCGCTTCCAGCGCGACATCTATCCACAGCGGATGGAGCTATTCAAGCAGCTTGCAACATCACAGAGCCCCAAGGCATTGTTCGTGACATGCTCGGACAGTCGCGTCGTGCCGGAACTGCTTACACAACGCGAACCTGGGGAGCTTTTCGTGATCCGCAACGCCGGCAACATCGTGCCATCGTATGGGCCGGAGCCAGGCGGGGTTTCGGCGACGGTCGAATACGCTGTCGCGGTGTTGGGTGTCCACGACATCGTCATCTGCGGCCATTCGGACTGTGGCGCAATGGGGGCCATTTCACGTTGTACCTGCCTTGACCATCTGCCAGCCGTGGCCAACTGGCTCAGGCATTCCGACGCTGCAAAGGCGATCAATTCCGCGCATGAATTTGACTCGCCGCGGGCCAAACTGGACGGGCTCGTGCGTGAAAATGTCATCGCACAACTTGCAAACCTGCGCACCCATCCGTCGGTGGCACTTGCGCTTGAGCAAGGCCGAATGACGCTGCACGGCTGGGTGTATGACATTGAAACCGGGAGCATCGATGCGCTCGACGGTGAGACGCGCCGCTTTGTGCCGCTGGCTGAATCGCCGACAACGGTTGCCGTCACATCTCGGAACCTGAGGCAGGCGTAATGGCATCGACCGGAGCATTTGCTCCGGTCAGCAAATTGGCCAATGCGTCTTCCAGGCGCGAAAAGCGAAACCGGTAGCCAGCGTCCAGGGCCCGCCTGGGCTCCACATGCTGGCTTCCGAGCAACAAGACCGCCATTTCCCCCAGCGCTATGCGCAACGCCCATGCGGGAACGGAAAAGAGCATTGGGCGGTGAAGCGCTCGCGCCAGTGCCTGCGCAAAATCCTTATTGCACACGAGATGCGGTGCGCACGCATTGAACACCCCTTCGCAGTCGTCGCGCGGCAGCAAAAAATCGATCAGGCCAACCACGTCGTCGAGATGAACCCACGGCATCCATTGCCGTCCATTCCCTAGGCGGCCGCCAAACCCCATGCTGAAGGGCAGTCGCAGCTTGGGCAGCATACCGCCGCTACGGGCCAGCACCGGGGCTGTTCGCAGCCGAACGACTCGGATGCCGAGCAGCTCGGCACGCTTGGCTTCCTCCTCCCACGCCACGCAAAGCCGGCTGCCGAAATCCCCCTCGCCTGCGCAACTGCCCTCATCGAGGCACTCGTTTCCGCGGTCTCCATACCAGCCGGTAGCGGAAGCCGAGAGCAACACGCGAGGACGCAGCACGCCTTGGCCGAGCCAATCCACCAGTTTGCGGGTCAAATCGATACGGCTGTGCCATAGGACCTCGCGTCTGTGCGCGGTCCACGGGCGGTCGGCAATCGGGGCACCTGCCAGATTCACCACGGCGTCCAGCGGAGCCGAGTCCTCCAGCTCTTGCAGTGCGGCGACGCCGCGTGCGCCCGCGCACAGCGTAGGCACTCTGTCCGGTGTGCGGCTCCAGACAACGATGTCGTGGCCCTCGGCTTTCCAGTGGTGGCAAAGGGCTCGCCCGATCAGGCCCGTGCCGCCAGTCAGCAAAATGCGCAAGATAATTTGTCCTCTGAATGGTTGAGCTCAAGATGCCACTTGGCGCGCAGAGCCAGCCGCTGGCCAACGTCTTCCACGAGCTGCCACATGTTCCCCTTCATAGCTTATCGAGCCGGGCGCGCAGCCAGGTGGCCTGCGTACGCAGGGCATCGCGTTCCCCCTCCTGCATGTTGGCCAGCTGCCGATACACCATGCCAAGACGAGGATTGCGGCTGAACACATCGGCGTGGCGATCAAAAAAATCCCAGTACAACGCGTTATACGGACAAGCGCCCTCCCCGATCCGCTGCTTGCTGTCGTAGCGGCAGCCCTTGCAGTAGTCACTCATGCGGCCGAGATAGGCTGCGCTGCTGACATAGGGCTTGGTCGCAATGAGGCCGCCGTCGGCCCACTGGCTCATGCCAAGGGTATTGGGCAGTTCCACCCATTCGAAGGCGTCGATGTACACCCCAAGGTACCAGCGGTGAAGTTCTCCGGGATCGAGCCCTGCCAGCAGTGCAAAGTTGCCGATCACCATGAGCCGCTGGATGTGATGCGCATGGGCAGTCTGCAAGGACTGTCCGATGGCGTGCTGCAGGCAACGCATCTGCGTATGCCCGTTCCAGAACCAGGATGGCAACGGCGTGTGGTGGCCGAGCGCGTTACGCGCGTCATACCCCGGCATGTGCGCCCAATAGATGCCACGCACGTATTCGCGCCATCCAAGAATCTGACGGATGAAACCCTCCACAGCAGGCAGCGGTGCCCTGCCCTCACGGTAAGCCGCTTCCACCCGGGCGATCACCTCGCGCGGACTGAGCATCTTCACGTTCAAGGCGAACGACAGGAGCGAGTGGAACAACCTCGGGCTGGTGCTGCTCATTGCATCTTCAAAATCGCCGAAGTGCGGCAGCGCCTGACTGACAAACGCCTCCAGGCAAGCCAGTGCCTCCGCGCGATTCAAGGGCCAGCGGAACTGTGCCGCCTGCGGGTCGCCGAAGCTCTTCACGCCACTGCGCTCCAGCGCGGCCCACAGATCGCGGTGGTCATGGACGGGGCGTGCATCGGCGGGCTCGCGCGGCGTGCCTCGCCAGGGCTTGCGATTGTCGTGGTCGAAGTTCCATTGCCCCCCTTCCGGATCGCCCTTGTCGTCCAGCAAGACATGATGGCGCCGACGCATGTCTCGATAGAACCGTTCCATGAGCCACTGTTTGCGGCCCGCAAACATGGCTGCCAAGTCATGTCGGCCAGTCATGAAGTGGCCTGTGTCGGCCTCGTGCGTGGTCAAGGACTGTTTCTCCGCCCAAGCGCGCAGTTGCGCGTGCAGCCTCCATTCGTCCGGGGACTGCCATTCCACGCGCTCGGCGCCGTACCCCCGTGCCAGCGCGGCCAGATTCTCCGTCACCGACTGGGTGTTGCTCGCGTCATCGATAGACAGGTAGTGCACCCGATGACCTTGAGTCCGGAGGTCGCGCGCAAAGTCGCGCATGGCCGCAAAGATAGCGAGGATCTTTTGCGCATGGTGCAGTACGTAGTCCGTTTCCTGACGCACCTCCATCAGCACGTAGACCACATCACGATCGGCCTCTGCGAACCACGCGTGCAGTGGGTTGAGCTGGTCGCCAAGCACCAGCCGCACCGTCTTGGCGCTCTTCGTCATGGCATTCCCCAGAGGCGAAGGTACTGACCTTCTGCGTCATATTGTGAAAGCTGCTTTTGGATATTGAAGCGCCGGCCCCCCTGTGGGTCGGTCCCGCGACCCGCGATGTAGAGCCAGTTGCCCTGGTTGCTGTAGACGTCATAGTCCAGCAGTTGCGCTTCGAACCAGGCCGCGCCAGCGCGCCAGTCGGCTCGTAACTCGTACACCAGATAGCTGGCAACCACCTGCCTCAGCCGATTGCTCAGGTATCCGGTCGTCTGCAGTTCGTGCATGGCGGCGTCCACCAGCGGTTCGCCCGTGCGCGCCTCGCACCAGCGCTCGAACCCTTGCGCATTGTGTTGAGCCGGTGGTTGCTGCGAAAGCCCCCGGGCACGGTACAGCCGACGCCCATGCTGCAGATGCAGGAATCGAAAGTAGTCTCGCCAGAGCAGCTCGAACCACAACCAGTAGCTGCCTTCGTTGCCCCCGTGTGTTGCCTCGAACTGACGGAGTTCGGCCACGATCCTGCGAGCGGACAAGGCACCCGTGGCGAGCCATGGTGACCATTTGCTCGAATAGTCCACTCCAGCCAAACCGTTCCGGGTGCGCTTGTAGGTGTGCGGGAGCTTGCGCGCCAGATACTGCGCCAGATGGGCCAGGCCCGCCGTCTCGCCACCATCGAACGCGGGCCTGTCATAAGGAAACGACGCGCGCGCATCCGGGGCCGCGTGTTCGACGCTGCTTGATGCGGGCACGCAATACAGGCCGGGAGGGATGTCGATGCCGGGAGGCCACGGAGGTACTCTTACCGGCGGCTTGAGCGGAACGGGAGGGTTGACCTGTGCACGCTCCACCGCCTGCCGGAAGCGCGTGAAGGTGCGAGGCAAGGCGTGCACGGCCCACGGCAAGTCGCCTGGCTCAAGCAGGCTGCTCTGCCACAGGGTGTGGACCTGTAGGCCAGCGTTGCGCAGTGCCTCGACCTCGGCCTGCTCCTGCGGGGCGGCGATCTCCTCGCATACCACGGCGGTGGCACCCACGGCGCGTGCCAGCGCAGGCAGCGCGGTGCTGGCCGGCCCCCTGCACTCGAGCAAACGGCTTCCCATATTGGCAAGCTGACGGTCGACATCGCGCAGGGCCGCCGACAACACGGCGCGCCGATGACGGCCGACACGAGAAAAGCCCCATGGGGTCGGCTCGTCGTAGTCTGCGTGGCAGTACACCGGCACGACGTACCGGGCGCCACTCGCACATGCCGTACGCAATGCGGGCTGATCGTGCAAGCGCAGGTCGTTGCGAAACCAGAACAGCACCGTACTCAAGCTGCCCCCTCTGCGCCAGGGGCCCGCTTGCGGGCCTGACGACAACGCGCGGAGCAGTACTTGACCTCGTCCCAGGTCTTTGCCCATTTCTTGCGCCAGACAAAGGACAACCCGCACTGTGGGCAGGGTTTGCTCGGCAGGTTCTGCTTCTTGTGCATGTGTGAGGTCAGAAATCGAGACTCTGCTGCTGGGGCATGGCCGCACCCCGGTGAGGCCGATCAACGCTGTCGCGCCGCAAGCGCGAGCCGTGCTTCTGCACGATGGCGGCATTGGCAGCTCGCACATCGGTGCGCGCCCGCAGTGCGTGGATGCGAGCCTTGGCTTGGCGGGTTGCCGCTTCCAGATCGACAACCGGCTCGGGGATGTCCACGCCCACGCGCACGCCACAGCGCGCCTGCACATCGGGCGGCATACGCCAGGGCTGCAGCAGCCATGTATCTGGCACACGACGCAGCGCCGGCAGCCAGTGCCGCACAAAGCGGCCTTGCGGGTCGTGGTCTTGCGCCTGCTTGATCGGGTTGTAGACGCGCGTGGTGTTGATTCCCGTTGTGCCCGCCTGCATCTGCATCTGGCTCCAGTGGATGCCCGGCTCGTAGTCGATGAACTGCCTTGCCAGCCAGAGGCCCACCGGCCGCCAATGCAGCCACAGCGGGTACGACGCCACCGAAACCAGCATGGCCCGCATACGGAAGTTGATCCAGCCGGTCTCCCGCAACATGGCCACGCAGGCATCCACCATTGGCCAGCCGGTGCGCCCATTCACGAGTGCGGCAAAGTGGGCCTCGTTCCATTCCTGCTCGCGCAGTCCGTCGTAGCCCCGGTGCAGATTTCGAAACTCCAGCGCAGGCTCGGACTCCAGCTTCTGGATGAAGTGGCAGTGCCAGTGCAGGCGGCTGATGAATGCTGCCAGCCCCTTGCACTGCCAGACTGCAGCAGGATCGGCGCTCTCTTTCAATTGCAGCAAGCGCAGCTCCGTGGCGTGCACAACCTCGCGCATGCTCAGGCACCCCAGTGCCAGGTATGGCGACAGACGCGAACATGCGCTGGGGGCCGTGAGCGGTGAAGAGATTCCGCCACGGTAACGCTGGCTGCGCTCGAACAGGAAGTCCTGCAGCAACGCCCCGCCGACGGCACGCCCGCCGCGCTGACGATGCCGTGGCGCGTCGGCTGTCAGTCCGAGCCCTGGGCCTGCCGGCAGTACCTGGGTCGCCCACGGCAACACAGCGCCGCGCAGGCTGCCGGCCTGTGGCGCGGGCAGGCAAGGCGCGTGCATGTGAGCGCGCCAGCGCGCGTGCCAGACATCTCGTGTACGCAGTCGTCGTACGACCCCGTGCTGGGGCCATTCCCGCCACGTCACGCCATGGTCCCGACACCAACGCGCTACAGACCGATCTCGCTCAAATGTATGACCGTTCCCGGTTTCCTCGTGAGACACCAGCCGAGTGAATGGCGTCGCAGCATGCAGGCGTGCGAGCACCTGCGTGACCTCGCCGACGGCAACCTGCAGCGCAGCCCCACACGCGTGCAGTTGCTGTTTCAGGTCGTGCAGACACTCCTGCAAAAACAGGTAGTGCTGCAATGCTGCGTCTGGTTGCGCCCAGTAGCTCGGCTCAACCACGTAAAGGCAAAGCACCGGCCCCTGCCGGGCGGCATGGAACAGCGGAGCATGGTCATGCACCCGCAGGTCGCGCTTGAACCAGACCACGGTGAACGTCATCGGCGCACATCCCCTTATCGGGCAGGGTCCTGCCGCTCATGCGACACCCAGATCAGTGCCGCGGTGTCGATGCCGAGCGCGCGTGCGCGCGCAACGATGGACTCGCGCAGCATCGCGTCGAGATGCTTCGCGCGCGTCAGGATCCAGCAATAGCTGCGATCCGGCCCCACGACCAGCGCCCAGCGGTAATCGGCATCGAGCGCGGCCACGTGATAGCCGCCGTAGAACGGCCCGAAAAACGAGACCTTCAAGGAGCCGGTATTGGGGGCGCCCGTGAACATGGCCTTGCCGATTGCCTCCCGCCACATTCCCGTAGCCGGATCGAAGCCGCGGTTCACGACGCGGACGGTTCCGTCAGACTGCGGCTGGTACGTCGCCGAGACATCCGTCAAGCCGCGCTCGAATGCGTGATCCAGTCGCGCCTGCTCGTACCATCGGCCCTGGTAGCGCTGGAGATCGAACGGTGAAACCGGAGCGATGCCTTGCGGAGGACTCGTTGGAGCGCAGCCAGCCATCAAGGCACCGCCCGCAACCGTGAGCACCAGCAATTGCAGTCGCCATCGACGGACTTGCGTTACGCCTTGGGGCATGAGGGGGCGCTTTAGCGTGCACAACACATGCCATATGCGTTTGAGTGTTTGGAGTACCCACCGAGCAGCGCGTTCGCCTTGCATTGTGCTCACCTTCTGTCCTGTCAGCTGTACTGCCTTGCCAAAACTGTCTCGGCCCGATTTGCGCATGCAGGGTCCGTCCATGATTGCTGGATCGCGGCACCCAGACGATTACCGCTCAGCCATGCCCCCTCGACACCACCGCCCGCCAGCCAATCGCCGCAGACACCGACTCCGTCCTGCGCGCGCCACATGTAGCCCGGTGCGCCTTCACCCTTCGTCTCAAGCGGATGCGCGTAACGCCAGCGATGCGCGATCGCCGTCCTCACGGCTGGTCCGCCCAGCTCGCGAAATGCTGCAACCAGCGCGTGCACGACATCTGCGGGCTCGTCCTCCAGATGCGCTTCGGTCCAGGTAGACGACGCGTGCAGCGCCCACGTTCCGTGGCCGGCACGGCCGGGCTTGCTGTTGTCGTTTGCAATCCAGCCCAACGGCCCTTCGTTGACGACCGCCGCGTCGAAGCCCAGGGCTGGATCGGCTTCGCACTGCGCCATCACGACCCAAACCGGGCGCATCCGGGCGCGCGCAGCCGCACGTGCCAGCTCAGGCGCTGCGCAGTCAAGCAGCGGCACAGCCTGCGGCGAGGGAACGCCGACGACAACAACGTCGAACCGTTCATCGATCAGGCCACTCTCGGTAGATGACAGTCGCCAGCTGCCACCTTCGCGAACCAGCTCGTTGATGGTTGCGCTCGTGACCGTGTTGATCCCCTTGGACAACAGCCGAGCCGGCATGGTCATACCCGGCACCCCCACGTATCGCGTCACAGGCGGGAGGGCCTCAGGGGGCGCATGCGGTGCAATCGACACCACGCGCGCGTGCCATGGCGCGACCGCGCCCGCTGCCATCCAGCGAGCCACCTCTGAAGCAAAGCTGGGATCGCGCGCCAGAAAGTAAGGCGCGCCGTGGTCGCATTGCCAACCATCGCCGCGGCGGGTACTCATGCGGCCGCCGACACCCCGGCTCTTCTCGAACACGGTGACCCGATGTCCACTCTGCGACAACACATACGCGCAGGCGAGCCCGGCAATGCCGCCCCCAAGGACGACAACACTGGCTGACGCATATTTTTGATTCATGAAACGAACTTGGCCGACGTCATCAACCTTCGGCATTGCTATGAACTTGGTGGGGAGTATAGGGACGTAAAGGGTTCGCTGCGCGCTGCTTCTGGCCGCTTCGGCAACGAATATCAACGCAGTTCTAACTCATGCATCGACCTCACGTTTCAAGGTACCCAAAAGGCTTTGTCTTCTGATGCAGTGTGCCGCTAGCCTGATGGCGTGATCAGGAGAGATTGTGGGAAAGCACGACACCTCAATAGAGCCACGTCGCTATCGAAGCGGTGAAGCGGCCCGTCTGGCGCGGATGCCTGCCGCCACGTTGCGGATCTGGGAACGTCGATATGCAGTCGTCTCACCCCCAAAGACTGCTTCGGGTCAGCGTCGCTACTCAGATGAAGACGTGCGGCGGCTACGGTTGATCAAGACCCTGGTGAATCAAGGTCACCCCATCAGCGCAATCGCCGGCTTGGACTGGGATGCATTGACGGCGCTGATGCCGCCGCCGGACGACACGCAGCCGGAACTGCCGGAGACATTCTCGCTGCTGGTCGTCGGCCATGTGGACATGCCGAGCACCGCATCGGCGTTCGGCAACGTGCGCCTCTGCGCGCATGCCCGCTCGCTCGAGGACGCCTTTGAATATGCCCATGCCGGGGTAGAGGCAGATGCATTGCTTGTCTCAGTCCCTTCACTGCGTGACGAGACATTCGCGCGCATCGTCGCGCTGTCAGATGCTTTGCACGCAAAGGCGGTTAGCGTCGTCTACGGGTTTGGCAGCAGTCGTGCAACTGAACTCGCGGGCCTCGCTGGCGTACGCGTTGTGCGTCGAGTCGACACGCAGGCCAAGCCCGCACACCTCATCGCAGAACTTGCCGATTGGGCGATGGCACACCGTCAGGCAGACCGGTTGAATGTCGGCACAGGGCCGCGCGCGATGCGCCGGTTCGACGACAGAACGCTTGCCTCTCTCGCAGGCATCGCATCGGCAATTCGATGTGAATGCCCTCGGCACCTTGCCGAGCTTGTACTGCAGCTCAGCGCGTTTCAACGCTACAGCGATGAATGCACATCGCGATCACCAGGCGATGCCCTGTTGCACCGCCGTCTTGGCAACGTCGCGAATCGCGCGGTGCAACTGCTTGAGACCGCCCTTGCGGAAATTGTGCGTCAGGAAGGGTTGATGAACCGCGAGCTTTTGCGTGCCATTTGAAGGAGCCGGGGGCGCCATGCGTCATTGCCGGCTGCCTGTCGTTTCGAGGTCAGAACACGTTAGGACGTGACAATGGGATTTGTTTGGATTACTGGGGCCAGCGGCGCTGTCGGCAGCGCGCTCGCGCGACGATTGAACCGCGCGGGCATTCCGCTGGTCCTCACGGCGCGGGATCGGGACAAGCTGGAGGCGCTCGCTGCGTCGCTCGTGTCACCAGAGGTATTGGTATGCCCCGCCGATGTGATTGAGAGGAATGGCGCCCAACTTGCCATCGAGGCCGGTGTCGCGCGATTCGGTGCACCGGCGGGTCTGGCGCACTGCGTCGGTTCCATCATCATCAAGCCGCTTCACCTGACATCGGACGACGAACTCAAGCAGGCACTCGACACCAATTTCTTCTCCGCGTGGAATGTGCTGCGCCTGTTCGTGCAGCAGGCTATCGCGCACAAGGCGCGCGCAAGCGCGGTGTTGATCGGCTCCGTCGCCGCGACAGTTGGTTTTCCAAATCATGAAGCCATTGCCAGCGCCAAGGCAGCGGTCGGCGAACTTGCGCAGTCAGCGGCTGCGACGTACGCGGACCGTGGTATCCGTGTGAACTGCATTCATCCGGGGCTCACAACATCGGCCATGTCAGCCCGCCTGACGGGTTCCCCGGCGGTTGCAGAGCGACTTGCAAAGGCTAACCCGCTGGGCCGGCTAGGGCATGGTGACGATACCGCGGCGCTTGCAGAATTCCTGCTTGGCCCCGCCGCCTCCTGGGTCACGGGCCAGCAGATCAACGTGGATGGCGGCCACGGTAGGTTGCTCGTGCCACCGAAATCATGAGCGGGCGCCGGGCTGCAGACGTGCGCGTCTTTGCTGTAGTGCTCGGCATCGGTGGGCTTATACCGTTTGTCGTCCTGGCATGCCTTTCGGCGCGGAACGCAGCGGGCAGCCGCGAATACCAGCATTCGCTGTTGATGTACGCCGCATCCATCGCCGCATTCGTGGGCGCGGTGCACTGGGGTCTAGTGCTGCGCGAAGCCGACGCAACGCGCAAGCATGTTCTTCAGCTTGCCTGGAGCGTTGTGCCATCGCTCGCAGCATGGGCCGTGACGATCAGCAGCGAGCCGCGCGCGGCTCTCGTCAGGATGGCGCTTGTGCTGGCGGCCTGCTGGGTGGTCGATGCGGTTTTTTGGGCCCGTAGAGCGATTCCGGCTTGGTATTTCGGGTTGCGTAGCCTGCTGACCTCCGTCGCGGCTGCGTCGCTTGTGCTTGCCGGCTTTGCAGGCGCCGGCTGATCGCTAGAGACCAACGTACCGTGGCGCCAAGCGCTTCTGCACGTGTTTGCCCCATTCAATGTCTGTCTGGAGTCTGTCTGGAGAACAACGTGGCAATCCATTCAAAAAGAGGAACGGCCGTCTACAGGAACATCGGGTTCAGCGATATCACGACCAAGTACCGCATGCCTCTGGCGGCGCGGGTGTCGATCCTTCATCGGGTCAGCGGCGCACTCCTGTTCCTGTTCATTCCTTTCCTGCTGCATCTCTTAGGCCAGAGCTTGGCTTCTGAGCGGTCTTTCGATGGCGTCAAGCAGGCACTGGCAACTGTTCCGGCAAGGCTTGTCATCCTTGGACTCAGCTGGGCTTACTTGCATCATTTCTGCGCCGGCATTCGCTTCCTGTGGATGGACGTGGATCACAACGCGACGGCAAGGCAGAGCAGTCGCCGGTCAGCCATCGCGGTGTTCGCGGTGTCGTTGGCACTGACGGCGATCGCGGTATTCAAACTGTTTGGAGCAGCCTCATAACATGGCACAGCACTCAATCGGTCCCAAGCGCCTCGTTGTCGGCGCGCACTACGGCCTGAAGGATTTCCTCGCGCAGCGCGTCACCGCCGTGATCATGGCGGTCTACACCATCGTGCTGCTGGCTG